>NZ_MKXB01000001.1 GCF_001865245.1 Streptomyces sp. CC53
TGCCCCGCGGCCGTACCGCGCCCGGCGTGCACCCCGCCGACGCGGGCGCGGCGCCCGCGGCCGCCCCGGCCCCCGGCGCTTCCGCCGGACCGGCCGCGCTGCCGCACCCGCATGACCCGGCCCGCGCGGACCTCCCTGCCGAGCCCTCAACCGTGCCCGGTCCCGCACCGGCACCGGGTGACGCCCCGGCCGCTGCCGCGCCCGGCGAACTCCAGGACGTCGACGCCGCGTTCAGGGCCGCGCAGCTCGCCATGGCCGTGGTCGACCCCGCAGGGCTCGTCGTCCGCGCCAACGACGCCCTCGCCACGCTCCTCGGCACCGACCGGTCGTCCCTGCGCCACCAGGCCGCCGCCGACCTGGTCGACCTGGCCGCCGACCGGCGCACCTGGCACGCCTACCGCGAGGTGCTCAGCGGCCATCGCTCGCGCCTCCGGTGCACCCGCCGCCTCAAGCACCCCGACGGGCACCCCCTGTGGACCGAGGTGACGATCGCCCCGGTGCCCGGCAGCCGCAGCGTCCTGCTGTCCGTCGCCGACATCAGCGACCGCCGCGCGCTGCAGGCCCGGCTGCGCCACCTCCAGATGTACGACCCCGTGACCCGGCTGCCGAACCGCACCCTGTTCTTCGAGCGCCTGACGTCCGCGCTGGAGAACTCCTCGTACGACGCCTACGACGCAGGGGGCACCGGGCGGATCGGGCTCTGCTACCTCGACCTGGACGGCTTCAAGGCCGTCAACGACACCCTCGGCCACCGGGTGGGCGACCAGCTGCTCGCCGCCGTCGCCGGGCGCCTCGCCGAGTGCGCCGACAACGACCCGCACACCCGCGGCGGGCATCTCGTGGCGCGGCTCGGCGGCGACGAGTTCGCGGTCCTCGTCGAGGACGCGGCGGGCACCGAGCAGCTCACCGACCTGGCCGGCGCGCTGCTCGCCACCGTGCAGGAGCCGTTCGACCTGGCCGGGCAGCGGCTGTCGGTCTCCGCCTCGATCGGTGTGGTGGAACGGGCCGCCGACGGCACCACGGTCAACGGGCTGATGCAGGCCGCCGACACCACGCTCTACTGGGCGAAGGCCGACGGCAAGGCCCGCTGGACGCTCTTCGACCCGGAGCGCAACGCCCACCGCATGACCCGGCAGGCACTGTCCTCCCACCTCCGGCCGGCCGTGGAGCGGGGCGAGTTCGTCCTCGCGTACCAGCCGCTGGTGGGGATGGCGGACGGCACCGTGCGCGGCGTGGAGGCGCTGGTCCGCTGGGACCACCCGCGCTTCGGCACCCTGGCGCCGAATCGGTTCATCGGGATCGCGGAGGAGGACGGCTCCATCGTGCAGCTGGGGCGGTGGGTGCTGCGGACCGCGTGCCGCCAGGCCCGCGACTGGCAGCAGGCCCACCCGGCGCAGCCGCCGCTCTTCGTCAGCGTCAACGTCGCGGTCCGCCAGGTGTGGGACTCCGACCTGGTGGCGGACGTCGCGCAGATCCTGGACGAGACCGGACTCGCGCCGGGCCTGCTCCAGCTGGAGCTGACCGAGTCGGCGGTGATGGGCTCGGCGGGGCGGCCCCTGCAGGCACTGCAGGCGCTCAGCGACATGGGGGTGCGGATCGCCATCGACGACTTCGGCACCGGCTATTCGAACCTGGCCTACCTCAGCCGTCTGCCCGTGTCCGTGCTGAAGCTTGACGGATCGTTCGTCCGGGGATTCCAGGACGAGGCGCACCCGAACCCCGCGGACGAGATCATCGTCGAGGCCATGGTGGACCTCGCGCACCGGCTGGGGCTGACCGTCACCGCCGAGTGCGTGGAGACCGCCGGGCAGGCGGCGAGGCTGCGGCGGATCGGCTGCGACACCGGTCAGGGCTGGCTCTACTCGCGGGCGGTGGCCCCGGAGCACATCGCGGAGATGATCCGGGACGGCGCGCGGACGGCATGAGCCGGCGGGCGCATGAGAACCGCCCCTGACCGGGAGGCTGTGGTCTCTCCGGCCAGGGGCGGCGGTGTGGGGGGCGGCCGTCAGCGGGCCTCGCGGGTCAGCAGGCGCCGAGGTCCTGCCAGACGCCCCATTCGCCGGTGGTGCCGGGCTCCTCGCCCTGCGTCCACCACTTGGCCTTCCACGTGCGGCCTTCATGGGAGACCTGGGTGCCGCCGGTGTACGCGGCGGCCCGGTCCCAGGCCGCGGCCGTGCAGCCTTCCGGCGCGGTGGGGGTGGGGGTGGGCCCGGTGGGGGTCGGGGTGGGGGACGGCTCCGTGGGAGTGGGGGTCGGCGACGGGGTCTGCGGGGTGCCACCGACCGCTTCCACGATGTGGTTCAGCAGGGTCGTGTCCTCGTCCAGCCCGAGCAGCGAGTACATCATCGCGCCGCCCAGGCCGCGGCTGTGCGCGTAGTCGGCGCGCGCCTGGATCGCGCGCTTGTCCAGGCCGGTGAAGAACTCGCCGTCCTTGTAGAAGTAGGACGCCTTCGCGTCGTCGTCCCAGAACGTCGTCGCCGGGTTGTCGACGATGCCGCCGAGCTCCTTGTAGTGGGCGATGCCGGCCTGCCGGCTCAGCGGGCGGGCCGCCGAGGCGCCGGTGGCGGGCTGCGCCAGGCCGTTGGCGGCGCCGGCCGGGACGCCCTTCCAGCCGCGGTAGTAGAACTCGTACCCGAGGGTCAGCTTGCCGGCGGGGAAGCCGCCGGTGATGCCGTAGACCGGGTCACCGTCGATCCACGCGTCGATGGCATCGTCGATGGAGTACTTCTCGGTGCCGGGCTCGATCGGGTCGGTCGGGTCGTTCGCCCCGGAGTACAGCGGGGACTGGTGGTACGTCGGCCCGTCGCCGTCCCAGGCGCCGTGCATGTCGTACGTCATGATGTTCGCGTAGTCGAGGTACGCGCCGATCTTGTCCGTCTCGATGTACTTGATCTTGTCCTGGCCGGCCGGGAGCGCGGCGGTCAGCAGGTACTTCTTGCCGCCGTGCGCGGCGCCGTAGGCGTCGAGCTGCTTGCGGAACTCCGCGAGCAGCAGCGTGAAGTTCTCCTTGTCCTCGGGCCCGTAGTGGTTGCCGAGGTGACCGCCGGAGGAGCCGGGGTACTCCCAGTCGATGTCGATGCCGTCGAAGATGCCGGCCGCGGTGCCGGGGCCGCCGTAGCCGCCCTCGACGGGCAGGTCGCCCTGGATGTACTGCTTGATGCAGGACGACACGAGCTTCTTGCGGCTCGCGTCGGTCTTGGCGGCGTCGTGGAAGTACTTCGAGTACGTCCAGCCGCCGAGCGAGATGTTGATCTTCAGGTGCGGGTGCTTCGCCTTCAGTTCCCTGAACTGGTTGAAGACGCCCACGATCGGCTGGTCCCACTTGTCGGCGACGCCGTCCACGCTGTCCGCGGCGGAGAAGGTGCGCTGGTAGTCGGCGTACGAGTCGCCCGCGCCGTCACCGGCGTTGGGGTTGTTGTCGTCGCCCGCCGCCTTGTTCGCCATGAAGCAGGTGAGGTCGGTGGGGTGGATGTTGCCGAACGAGTAGTTGATGACGTCCAGCTTCGCCGCGATGCCCCGGGTGTCCAGGTGCTTCGGATAGAAGGCGTTGCCGTAGATGCTCCACTGGTCATAGTAGGCGATCTTCACGCCGCCCGTGCCGTCGGCGGCGGGCGCGGCGTCCACCGCCTGCGCCGCGGCGCCGCCGAAGGTGACGGCGGCCAGTGCTCCGGCGGCGAGGGCGGCGCTGGTGAGCGCGGCGAGCAGGGGTTTGCGGGCGTGCACGGGGGCCTCCGAGGGGGCGAAGCGGGGTGCGCGAGGCTGAAGTTGGAGCATTGATAGCCACCGCCACCCACACCCGTCAATGGTCTGAACCAAATGAGGACTAGACCAACTCGGGGAGGAAAGCGCTCGTCAGAGGCCCCCCGGAGTCCCGCGGAGCCGCTCGCCACCCGGGGTGACGAGCGGTTTAAGGTTCACTTAGGGCGCTTGTGCGCCGCTTCCCGAGGCAGAACCAGCGAAGCCGTACGCGTCCGCCACCAGCTCGTACGAACGCAGCCGGGCCGCCCCGCTGTGGACATTCGCCGTCAGCATCAACTCGTCCGCCCCCGTACGGCCCTGGAGCTCGTCCAGACCCGCCCGCACCTCGTCGGGCGTGCCGTACACCACGTCGGCCAGCCAGCGGTCGACGAACTCCCGCTCCACCGGGCCGAACGGGTATGCCTCGGCCTCCTCCGGCGTCGGGATCAGCCCGGGACGCCCGGCCCGCAGCCGCAGCATCGACAGCGCACCGGTCAGCACCTGCCGGCGGGCCTCCCCCGCGTCCTCGGCGGCCAGCGCGGAGACGCCGACGAGGGCGTAGGGCGTCTCCAGCACGGCCGACGGGCGGAACGAGGAGCGGTACAGCTCCAGCGCCGGCAGCGTGTTGCGGGCGGAGAAGTGGTGGGCGAACGCGAAGGGCAGCCCCAACTCCCCCGCCAGCCGCGCACTGAACCCGGACGAGCCGAGCAGCCACACCGGCGGGCGGCCCTGCGGCCCCTGCACCGGGCCCGGCACGGCGTGGATCCCGGCGTAACGGTGGCCCGTGGGGACGTCGTCGTCCAGGAAGGCGACCAGTTCGGCGAGCTGCCGCGGGAAGTCGTCGGCCCCCTCCCCCGGGGTGGCGGTACGGCGCAGGGCGGCGGCCGTGGCCCCGTCGGTGCCGGGCGCCCGCCCGAGGCCCAGGTCCACGCGGCCCGGCGCGAGCGCCTCCAGCGTGCCGAACTGCTCGGCGACGACGAGCGGGGCGTGGTTCGGCAGCATGACCCCGCCGGAGCCGAGCCGGATGCGGCGGGTGTGCGCGGCGAGGGGGGCGAGGATCACGGCCGGGGAAGAGGAGGCGACACCGGGCATCGAATGGTGCTCGGCCACCCAGTGCCGGTGGTAGCCGCGGCGCTCTGCGAGCCGGGCGAGCGAGACGCTGGTGGCGAGGGCCCCTGCGGCGGTGCTCCCGCGCCCGACGGTGACCAGGTCCAGCACGGAGAGCGGCACGGGCGCGGCGCCCCGTGCCGCCGCCCGTATGGCCGGGTGCTCTGTCGCGTGCGTCGATGCGGGCTCGCTCACCGCGGGGTCCTCCTGTCTGCGCCGGGCACGTACGGTGGGCCTAACTGGAGGGTGCTTCCGCTTATTCCCCGCAGCCGCCCGCCGGGCGCGGCGGCAACCGGCGGGCGGCGGCTCGGACGGCGCGGCAACAGATGCAGGGCTCCCCATGCCCTGCGCGATGGGGCCCGACGGGACCGGTGGGGCCAACAAGGCTGGCGGGGCGGATGGTGTGGAGCCGGTGGTGCGGGTCCGGTAGTGAAGGGCCGGCGGTACGGGGCCGGTGGGGCCGACAGGGCCGGTAAGGCGGGTGGGGGCCGGTGGTACGGGCCGGTGGGGCCGAGCGGCAGCGGGCGCGGGAGCCGCGCCGGACGCCGGGCGGGGGTGCGCCGGACGCCGGCCGGCGCAACGGGAGGCCGGGCCGATGCCACGGGAGGCCTCCGGGCCAGGACCCGCCCCGGAGGCGCGGGCGGGCGTCAGCCGCCCGGTTCCCACACGTCACGCGGCTCGTGACGGCCGAAGAGGGTGCCCAGTTCCTCCGCCCACGCCCCGCGCCGCTCCGCCAGCCGCAGGCCCTCCCACACCGTCACCAGCGTGCCCGTCAGGACCGGCTTGCCGACGGCCGCTTCCGCGTCGGGCAGCAGGGACACCGTCGCGAGGGCGGTGTCCGGCACCAGGACGGCCTGCGCGCCCGGTTCGTCCGCGGCCCGCACCAGGTCGGGCAGCGGACCCGCGGCATGGGCCCGGCGCGGGCCGACCACCTCGATCCCCGCCGCCTCCAGGAACCGGGCGAAGCCCTCCGTGACGTCCCCCGGATAGGTCGCGGCGACGGCGACCCGCGCCGCGCCCACGGCCCGCACCGCGTGCGCGAACCCGATCGACGTGCTGGAGGCCGGCACCCCGGCGGCCAGCGCCAGCGCGCGGGCCTGCTCGTGCGCCGATTCCCAGCCGCGCACGAACGACGCCCCGGTGGCCGCCCACACCACCGCCTCGGCGCCCGCGAGCCGCAGCCCCTCCGCTTCCGCGGCGAGGCGCTCCGGGTCCTCGTCCGGCCCCCCGTACGCCACCGAGTCCACGCGGATGTCACTGTCCAGCAGCGTCTCGATACGGCGGTAGTCGTCCTCCGCGTGGCCCTCCGGGCGGAGCAGTCCGACGGTGGTCATGGTCAGCCTCCTGGTCCTTCGGCGCGGTCGCCGGGCGCGTCCGGCGGGAAACCCGCACGCATAGCCCTCGCCACTTCGGGTAGCCGCGCGCCCATGGCCCTCACAGACTCCAGGGAAGCAGGATCCATAAGACGGCGCTCGCTACTGGTCGGCGGCGCCGCGCTCGGCGCGTCGGGGTTCGCGCTCGGCGGCACGGGGTGCGCCCGCGTGCCGTCCGGGGACTCCCTCGCCCGGCTGCGGTCGCAGCGCACGGTGCGGCTCGGCATCGCCGGGGAGGTGCCGTACGGGTACGTCGACGCGCAAGGGGCCTTCACCGGGGAGGCGCCCGAGCTCGCCAAGGTGGTGTTCAAGCGGCTCGGCGTCGACCGGGTCCAGCCGGTCGCCACCGACTTCGGCTCCCTCATACCCGGCCTCAACGCGCAGCAGTTCGACGTGGTGTCCGCCGGGATGTACATCAAGAAGGAACGCTGCGCGCAGGTGCTGTTCTCGGACCCCGAGTACCAGATGCTCGACTCCTTCATCGTCCGCAAGGGCAATCCGCTCGGCCTGCGCTCCTATGACGACGCCGTGCGGAAGAAGGCGCGGCTCGCGACCGGCAGCGGCTACGCGCAGATCGGCTACGCCGTGGCGGCCGGGTACCCCGAGAAGGACATCGTCATTCTCCAGGATCAGGTGGCCGGGCTGAACGCCGTCGAGTCCGGGCGCGTGGACGTGTTCGCCGGGACCGCGCTCACCGCCCGCGAGGTGGTGAAGAAGAGTGCGAGGGCCGAGGCCACGGAGGCGTTCCCGGCCGTCGTCGACGGCGAGGAGCAGATCGACGGCGGCGGCTTCGCCTTCCGCCGCACCGACGGCGACCTCCGGGACGCCTTCAACGCCGAGATCCACAAGATGAAGCGGAGCGGCGAGCTCTTCCGGATCCTGCGGCGGTTCGGCTTCACGGAGTCCGAGATGACCACGCTGACCGCCGAGGAGCTGTGCCGATGACCTCCGGACTCTGGCAGAACTGGGTCCTCCCCGGCATCTGGACCACCCTCCAGCTGCTGGTGTTCAGCGCGGCCCTGGGCGCCGCCGTGGCGTTCACCGTGGGCATGGCCAGGACGCACCGCTCCGGCGTGGTGCGGTTCCTGGCGGCGGCGTACACGGAGGTGTTCCGTGGCGTGTCGGCTCTGGTGCTGATGTTCTGGCTGTTCTTCGTGGTGCCTCCGCTGCTGGGCTGGCAGCTGGTGCCGATGTGGGCGGCGGTGCTCGCGCTGGGCCTGTCGTACGGGGCGTACGGCGCCGAGATCGTGCGCGGGGCGCTGAACGCGGTGGCGCCGGCGCAGCGGGAGGCGGCCGTGGCGCTGAGCTTCACGCCCTGGCAGCGGATGCGGCTCGTGCTGCTGCCGCAGGCGGTGCCCGAGATGCTGCCGTCCTTCTGCAACCTGCTGGTGGAGCTGTTGAAGGGCACGGCACTGGTGTCGCTGCTGGGCGTGGGCGACGTGTCGTTCGCGGCGTACCTGGTGCGGCTGGCGACGCAGGAGAGCGCGCAGATCTACACGATCGTGCTGGTGATCTACGCCGTCATCGCCTTCGGCATCACGCGGTCCATGAAGGCGCTCGAACGACGGACCAAGGCGAATCTGGGGGTGGCCGCCAAGTGAACTGGGACTGGTCTGCTGTCTGGGACTTCCTTCCGCGTTTCGCGGAGGGGCTGCTGGTGACGCTCCAGGTGCTGGTGCTGGGTTCGCTGCTGGCGTTCTCGCTGGGCCTGGTGTGGGCGGCCGCGTTCCGTGCGCCCAGCCGGTGGGTGCGGTGGCCGGTGAACGTGTTCACCGAGTTCATCCGTACGACGCCGCTGCTCGTGCAGCTCTTCTTCCTCTTCTTCGTGCTGCCGGAGTGGGGCGTGCAGTTCTCCGCCCTGGTCACCGGCACCTTCGCGATCGGGCTGCACTACTCGACGTACACCGCGCAGGTCTACCGGGCCGGCATCGACGCCGTGCCGGTGGGCCAGTGGGAGGCGGCGACGGCGCTGAGCCTGCCCGCGCACCGCACCTGGACCGCGGTGATCCTGCCGCAGGCCCTGCGGCGGGTCGCGCCCGCGCTCGGCAACTACGTCATCGCCATGCTGAAGGACACGCCGATCCTCATGGCCATCGGCGTGCTGGAGATGCTCCAGCAGGCGCGGCTGGAGAGCGCCGTGACCTTCCAGTACACCGAGCCGCTCACCGTCGTCGGTGTCGCCTTCATCCTCATCGCCTACCCGGCTTCCCTTCTCGTCCGAGCCCTGGAGCGCCGCCTTGTCCACTGAACCGTCCACCGAACCGTCCACCGAACTCGTCCGCTTCGAGGGCGTCGGCAAGAGATTCGGTGAGCACACCGTCCTCGACGACCTGTCCTTCTCCGTCTCCCCGGGCCAGCACGTCACGCTGATCGGGCCGTCCGGCTCCGGCAAGACGACCATCCTCCGGATGCTAATGACCCTGGAGCGGCCCGACCGGGGCACGATCGAGGTCGGCGGCGAGCGGCTGTTCCCGGCCGACGAGCGGCAGCGGCGCGAACTGCGCAAGCAGATCGGGATGGTCTTCCAGCAGTTCAACCTGTTCCCGAACATGTCGGTGCTGCGCAACATCACCGAGGCGCCGGTGCGGGTGCTCGGGATGGGCCGTGACGAGGCGGAGGAGCGGGCCCGCGGCCTGCTGGAGATGGTGGGGCTCGCCGACAAGGCGGGTGCCCGGCCGGCGCAGCTGTCCGGCGGGCAGCAGCAGCGGGTGGCGATCGCGCGGGCCCTGGCCATGCGCCCGAGGGTGCTGCTGCTGGACGAGGTGACGT
The DNA here is from genome assembly GCF_001865245.1 of Streptomyces sp. CC53. GTDB lineage: Bacteria > Actinomycetota > Actinomycetes > Streptomycetales > Streptomycetaceae > Streptomyces. The sequence goes on from NZ_MKXB01000001.1 coordinate 8,988, forward strand.
CGGCGCTCGACCCGGAGCTGGTGGCGGGCGTGCTCGACCTGCTGCGGGACATCGCGCGGACCACGGACATCACGATGCTGTGCGTCACGCACGAGATGAACTTCGCGCGGGACATCTCGGACCAGGTGCTGATGTTCGACTCCGGACGGGTGATCGAGTCCGGTCCGCCGGAGCAGATCTTCTCCGCGCCCGAGCACGCGCGGACCCGGGAGTTCCTCGGCGCCGTGCTCTGAGCCGGACCGGCGTCCACCGCCCGGCGGTCCCGGCCGGGGCCGACCGCTCGGATCCCGCCTCGTCCGGGCGGCCGGCGGCGGGGCCGCAGACCGGCCGCCCCACCCGCCCCAGCCGTACCGAGATATGCCAGGGGCACATGTCGACCGGGAGCGCCCCAGCGTATGCGGCTGGGGCGTCCCCGCGTTCTTGTCAACGGGACGCCCGAAAACGGCCCTTGGCGGTTATCGTGGGGAGGAAGCATGCGGTCACAACCTGGTAGGGGGAAACCGTGGCGCCGAAGCCCAAGCCGCATCCGGCGTTCCATTCGGTGCAGTACGCCCTGCGTGTGCTGGAGACGGTCGCCCGGCACGGCGGCGGCGTCAGCGACAGCCAGCTCGCCAAGGAGGCCGGGCTCCCGGTCGCCCACCTGACCCCGCTGCTGCGGATGTTGCGCCGCGAGGGGTACGTCGAGGAGATCGCCGCCGGTGTGTACGTGGTCGGGGACTCGCTGCTCCTGCTGGGTTCGGGTGCCAGTCGGCGGGAGGCCCTGGAGGCGAAGCTCCAGGAGACGCTGACCGCACTGCGGGACACGGTGGGCGCCGCGGTCTACATCAGCCGGTACATCGACGGCGAGGTCAAGATCACGCAGATGGCGGACGGACCGCACACGCCGAAGGTCAACGAGTGGGTGGACTTCCGCTCGGCGGCGCACGCCAGCGCGGTCGGGAAGTGCCTGCTCACCCAACTCGACCAGAACGGCCGCCGGGACCACCTGTCCCGCCACAAGATCGCCCGGCTGACCTCCCGGACGATCACGAGCGAGCGGGTGCTGTTCTCCAAGCTGGACAGCCAGCCGCCCACGGTGCCGGTGCTGGACCTCCAGGAGTACGCGGTCGGCACGGTGTGCGCGGCGGTGCCGCTGACGGCCGGGGCGGCGGTGGGCTGCCTGGCGCTCTCGCTGCCGATCGAGCACGCGCACCGCCTGCGCGCGGCGGCCGACACGCTGAACCGCAGGGCGGCACCGGTGGTGCTGTCCCTGGCGCTGTGAGGCACGCCACGTTTAGCCGGGACCGGGAGCACCTCGGGGACCGGGTAGGATGAACTTCGTCAGCAGGCGCCGCTAGCTCAGTTGGTTAGAGCAGCTGACTCTTAATCAGCGGGTCCGGGGTTCGAGTCCCTGGCGGCGCACAGACGGAAGAAGCCCCTCGCGGAAGCGGGGGGCTTCTTCGTGTCGGCCCCGCGGGCGCGGGGCCGACACCGGGAACGGCGGGCTCCGCGGCTAGAACCGGACGTCGGAGCAGGCGTAGAACGCGTTCGTCGTGTCGTGCACGTTCCACACCGCCAGGATCAGGTGGCGGCCGGTCTTCCCGCTCGGCAGGGTGCCCTGGTGGGTGAGGGTGTACGGCGGCTGCTTGCCGTTGTACGGAACGGTGAGGAACGGCTGCAGTTCCAGGTCCGAGCGGGTCAGGGGCCTGGTGGGGTCCCAGCCGTTGCGGGTGATGTAGTAGCGGAAGTCGGTCGTGCGGTGCGGGGCGGTGAACCGCCAGCGGAAGCTGTAGCTCTGCCCGCTCGTCACCTGCGTGGCCGGCCAGGCGCCGCCCCGGGGGTCGTCGAGCTCCGCGAACCGGGCGTTGCCGCCCGAGCAGATGGTGCCGTCCGAGGGCCCGCCCAGCGGGAAGCCCTTGGGGCCCTCGACGGACTGCGGCTCCCACTGGATGGAGCCGCAGTTCGCGACCGTGCCGTTGGCGCAGAGCTTCTGCCGGCTGATCGGTGCGTCGGTGTAGCCGTGGCTGCCGGCACTACTGGTGGCGAGGACCGAGACCCCGGCGACTCCCAGGGCCACGGCCAGCGCCGTGCGTATCCGATGCCTCTTCTGACTCGTCTCTCGCATGCTGCACTCCAGTGGGGAGGTGGGGGATCGCGCGCGACGTCGTGGCGGAGGGGAACGGGCGTGCTGCGGTGCTGCCGTACCGTCGTACGGACCGTGCTGCGGTCTAGACCAACTCCCAATCTAGGGACATGAACTCGCCATGTCCATACCAATCGCAGGCGCCTCACGCACCTTCGACCGGACCACCCCGCCCCGCGCAGAACGCCACGGTGAGGTCCTTGACCAGCGCCTTGCGGTCGTAGTCGTCCAGCTCGACCAGACCACGCGCGGTCAGCCGGTGGACCACGTCGTCCACCGCGTCCACCACCCCCGACAGCACGGCGTCCCGCTGGTCCGCCTCGATCGCCGCGATCCGCCGCCGCCGCATCGCCGCCGCGATCTCCGGGGCGTACTCGATATGGACCGGCTGCGCCGAGAACACCTCGATCCCCACCGGCGCACAGGCGGCGGACAGCGTACGGGCGAGCGCCTCGCCGACCGCGTCGGCGTCCCGGAGCGTCGGCGCCTCGCCGCCGCCGGACCGCGGCGCGTCGACGGGCCGCCGGGACAGCACCCGGGCCAGTGCCGCCTCCACCTGCTCCCGCAGGTACGTCTCGTGGTCCGCCACCGCGAAGGCCGCACGGACGGTGTCCCGGATGCGCCACACCACCAGCACCACGACCCTCAGACCGGTGCCGCCCGCGTCCACCGCCGCGACCGGTTCGCTGCGCCAGTGACGCATCCGCACGTCGAGGCGGCGGCGCAGGAGCAGCGGGCTCACCCACACGAGGCCGGTACGGCGGACCGTGCCGCGGTACTCGCCGAACAGCGTCAGCACCCACGCCGTGCCCACCCTGCTGCGGGTGAGGCCGCCGAACGCGAACAGCGCGAGCAGCACCCCGACGGCCAGCAGCACCGCCGGCCCGAACGCCAGCCCCCGGTACGGGCGCATCGGCAGCCCCAGCAGACCGAGCAGCCCCTCGGGCACCGCCCCGGACCACCAGGCCACCACCCCGCACGCCGCGAGGACGGCCAGCCCGGCCAGCACCGCGACCCAGCCGGGCAGCACGGCCCCCGGCCGCTCGACCAGACGCGGCTCGGCCTGGGCCGACCCGGCCTCGGTCGCAGCCGACCGTCCGGCCACGGCACGGTCTCCTGCCACCCGCTTCCCCGCGGCCCGGCTCCCGGCGTGCCGCCCGGGGCGGCCGCGCCCCGGCAGGCCGGGCAGCCCGGCGAACCGGGCGCCGCGGGAACGCCGTTCGGGCCGGGCCTCCCGGGACTCGGGCCGCGGGGCCTTCGGCGAGGCGGGCCGGGGCGCCGGGTCGGGCTGAGGCGCGTCCCGGG
>NZ_MKXB01000002.1 GCF_001865245.1 Streptomyces sp. CC53
CACCCCGTCCGCCGCGTCTGCCGCGGCCCCCACCGGTCCGGCCGACGGGCCCTCGCAGGACGCTGCCGCGGACGGCGCCGTAACCGTCCGCGCCCGCGTGCCCGTCACCCTGCACCGGGCCGGCGGCCGTACCGCGGAACTGCTGAGCTTCGCCGGGCTGCCGGACGGCAAGGAGCACGTGGCGGTCGTCGTGGCCGGCGCCCGCCGGGGCACGCCGCTGGTGCGGCTGCACAGCGAATGCCTGACGGGCGACGTCTTCGGGTCGGCGCGCTGCGACTGCGGCCCCCAGCTGGAGGAGGCGCTGCTCGCCGTCGCGGACGAGGGCGGCGCGGTGCTCTATCTGCGCCAGGAGGGGCGGGGCATCGGGCTGTACAACAAGCTCGACGCGTACGTCCTCCAGGACGGCGGCAACGACACCTTCCAGGCCAACCGGCTCCTGGGCCGGGGCGAGGACGAACGCGACTACACCGCGGCCGCCGCCATGCTCCGGGCGATCGGGCTGCCCCGCATCCGCCTGCTGACCAACAACCCCGACAAGGCACGGCAGTTGCGCGACCTCGGCATCGACGTGGCGCAGACCGTCCCCACCGGGGTCTACCTGACCGGTGAGAACGGCCGCTACCTGGACGCGAAGGCCCGGCACGCCGGTCACACCCTGCCCCTGACGAACGACTTGGAGGCGTCTCTCCTATGATCCGCCACAACGGACCCATCAGCGGCGTCGCGGCTTTCGACGGGCGCCTCGTGGCCACCGCCGGGTACGACAACCAGCTCGTCCTGTGGGACGCCGGCACCCGCCGCGCGCTCGCCCGCGCCGTCCACGACCACCTCGCCAACCAGGTCGCCTTCAGCCCGGACGGGCGGCACCTCGTCAGCTCGTCGAGCGACTACACCGCCCGCCTGTGGTCGGTGCCGGACCTCAAGCTCCTGGCCGTGCTGTCCGACCAGCAGGACGACGTGGAGATGTCGGCCTTCCACCCCTCGAAGGACCTCGTCGCGACGGCGTCCCGCGACCACCGGGTCCGGGTCTACGACTTCACCGGCGCGCTGCTGCACACCTTCACCGGCCACACGGCCGACGTGATCTCCGTGGAGTGGGCCGCGGGCGGCGAAGCCGACGAGCTCGTCTCGTCCAGCGACGACGGCACCGTCAAGCGCTGGTCCCTGCGCACCGGCGGCCTCGTCGACGACATCGACCTCGGCGGCATCGAGACGGACACCATCGCCGTGGCGCCCGGCGGCGTCGTGTACGCGGGCAACGACGAGGGCGAGATCGTCGTCCTCTCCGACGGCGGCACCGCCACCCACCACGCCCACGACGCGGGCATCAAGCGCCTGGTGCTGGACGCCGCCCAGGGCCGGCTGGTCAGCCTCAGCTACGACCGCACCCTGCGCATCTGGGACGTGAGCGGGGAGCAGCCCCGGCCGGTGGCGTCCGCGGCCTTCCCCGCCGACGTGTGGCCGCGGTCCTGCGCGTTCCTCGACGGCGACACCCTGGCGTTCGCCACGTTCGGCTCGTCGTACGCGGTCTACCGCATCCAGGACGGCGTGTGGGAGCTCGACCACGTCGAGCCGACGCACGGCGTCAACGCCGTCACCGTGCACGGGGGCCGCACGCTCACCATCGGCGACGCGGGCATCCTGCGCACCGACGGCCGCCCGGCCGCCGAGGCGGGCAGCCTGTGCAACTTCCTCACCCCGGCCGGCGGCCGGGTCTTCAGCGGCGGGCAGCTGGGCACGGTCTTCGACGCGCTGACCGGCGAGGCCCTGCACCAGCACCGCTCGCCCCTCAACTGCGGTGCCGCCTTCACCCGCGACGGCGTGCCGCACGTGGTGGTCGGCGCCTACACCGGCGAGGGCCTGGTGTTCTCGGTCCACCCGGACGGCACCGTCCGGCACGAGGCGACGCTGCCGCTGCACGCCGGCGCGGTCAAGGGCGTCGCCGTCTCCGGGGACCGGATCTTCGCGGTGTGCGCCGACGCGTCCGCCTCCTGGTTCTCTGTACGGGACTTCACCGAACTGCACCGCGTCGAGACGGCCCACGACCGCATCGCCAACGGCTGCGCGCCGCTGCCCGGCGGCCGGTTCGCCAGCGTCAGCCGGGACCGGCTGCTACGGCTGTGGGACGGTCCCGAGGCCGTGGTCCACCCCACGCCGCACGACCACTCGGTGAAGTGCGTCAGCACCTCGCCCGACGGCCGCTACGTCGCCACCGGCTCCTACAGCGGCGCGGTCTGCGTCTTCGACACGGCGACCGGCACGTGGCCGTCGACGCTGCGGCCGACCACGGCCGGCGTCTCCTCGCTGTGCCACGACCCCGCGAGGGGCGTCTTCCTGGCGGGCTCGTACGACGGCCGGGTCTACGAGGTGCCGGTGACCGGCGGCTCCGACGGGAGCGGGGAGGCGCGGCCGTGAGCGGTGGCGAGGCCGCGGGCGGGGCCGGCACCACCCCCGGGACGCGGGACGCCGCCCGCGGGGCGGCGGCGGGGACGAACCCGAACCTGGTGACCGACCGGGCGGCGATGGGACTGCCGGACTCCTTCGTCCGCCGGCAGTCCGGCCCCGTCGTCCGCCACCGCGACCTCCTCGCGGAGGAGCCGGAGACGCTGGCCGTGATCGTGTCGTCCCCGCACGAGGGGCAGTGCCGCCGCCATGCCGCGGGCACGGTGCTGAGCCTGGTCGGCGACCCCCGCATCCGCGTCCTCGACCCCGAGATGCTCGATGTCCCGGCGGCGCGGGTGACGCTCGGCCTGCCGCCGGAGCGGGTGGCCGAGGTGACCGCCCGCTGGAGCCACGTCGGCGTGGTCGAGGAGTGGATCGCGAAGGAGAGCCCGCCCTATGAGGCGGACATCGCGGCCTTCCGCATCGCCCGCTACCCCGTCACCAACGACGAGTACCGCGCGTTCCTGGAGGACACCCACGAGACGTGGCTGCCCCGGTCGTGGCCGTTCGGCGTCTTCCCGTGGGCGCTGTCCAACCACCCCGTGTGGGGCGTGCCCCCGGAGGCCGCCGACGCGTACGCGGCGTGGCTCTCGCGGCGCACCGGCCGGCGCTTCCGGCTGCCGACCGAGGCCGAGTGGGAGTACGCGGCCTCCGGCGGCGACGGGCGCGAGTTCCCCTGGGGCGAGACCTTCCGTCCGGAGTGCGCCAACACCGTGGAGGGGGGCCCGCTGACGACCACGCCCGTGGGTGTCTACGCGCCGGGCCGCAGCCCCTTCGGGCTCGACGACGTGGCGGGCAACGTGGAGGAGTTCGTCGCCGACGAGTACCGGCCCTACCCCGGGGGCGCCCCCGCCGCCGACGACCTGCTGAAGGCGCACGGCACCTACCGGGTGGCACGCGGCGGCAGCTTCACCCGCTACGGCGACCTGACCCGGTGCCGCAGGCGGCACGGCTGGTACGACAAGGCCATCTACGCCATCGGCTTCCGGCTGGCGGAGACGCCCTGACGGGCCGACCGCCGCGACGGACCGGCCGCTGTGACGGGCCGACCGCTGTGACGGACCGGCCGCCTCAGGCCGCCACCCTGTTCCGGCCGAACAGGGCGGCGGCCAGGCCGATCCCCAGCGCGCCGCCCAGCAACTGGGCCGCGACGAAGCCGGGGAGCGACGCCGGGGCGATCCCGGTGAAGGAGTCGGTGAGGGAACGACCCACGGTGGCAGCGGGGTTGGCGAACGACCCGGACGACGTGCACCAGATCGCGGCGGCGATGTACGCGGCGACGGCGAGCGGCGCGAGCCGGGCCCGCCCGCTGCGTTCGAGCCCCACGACCAGCACGACCATGCCGGCGGTGGCGAGGGTCTCGCCCATCAGCAGGTGCTCGGCGCCCCGCACCTGCGTGGCCCACCCGCCGGGCGCCCGCCCGTACATGGCCTCCGCGAGCAGCGCCCCGGCGACGGCTCCCACGAACTGTGCGGAGACGTACGAGACGACCTCGCGCACCGGCAGAGCGGCCCTCGTGCGGCGCCGCGCCCACCAGGCGCAGAGCGTGACGACCGGGTTGAGGTGGCCGCCGGACACCGGCCCCAGCAGGGCGATCAGCAGGCCGAGACCGGTCGCGGACGCGAGCGAGTTGGCGAGCAGCCGCACCCCGACGTCCTCGCTCAGCCCGCCCGCCTGGATGCCGGAGCCGACGACGGCGGTCACGAGCGCGGCCGTGCCGACGAGCTCGGCGAGCACCCGCCGCGGCAAGCCGACGGTCGCGATGGTCCCTCCCAACGAACCCTCCCGTACGTGAAGCACTCGTGCCGCGCCCAGGCATCGGAGGTGCAACGGAAATGATATTCCACGCTTCGGAATGTCGGGGTCGGGTAGGAGTCGCCA
>NZ_MKXB01000003.1 GCF_001865245.1 Streptomyces sp. CC53
TGACCAGGTGCCCTGCCGACTCGGGCACCCGCCCGCGTGCCCTTGAGGCCGCGGGGCACGCGGCCCCGACCGTGCCCGCACGGCAGTGGGCCGGGCAGCCCGGACAGCGCGCCCCGGCGGCCACGGTCGGGCATGCCGCCCGCATGCCCTCAAGGCCCGGCGCCGTCACCCCGCCCGTGTGCCCCGTGCCGCGACTCCGCGGGACCGGGCACCGCCCTCGCGTGCCACGTGCCGCAGGGTGCGGGTCGGACACCCCGCCCCTGCACCCCCAAGCCGTGGTCGCACACCCCTCTCACGGGCCCGCAGGACGGCGCCGGGCACCCGCCCGCATGCTTCGTGCCGCAGGGCCGGGCCGGATCCCGCGCCCACACCCCGCACCCGCACAGCCACAGCCGGGGCACCGCCTGCCCGCACAGTCTCGGATCAGCATCCGGCCGCAGGTGCCGGGCCGGATCCCGCGCCCCGCACCCCGCACAACCACAGCCGGGGCACCGCCGCCCGCACAGCCGCGAGTCGGCACCCGGCCGCGGGTGCCGGCGGGCGCGAGGGCGGAGCGCCCGGTCTCCGGGTGGGGACGTGCCCGTCCGGGCGCCTTCGTGACCGGGGCCGAGGGCTGCTCCGGGATGGCGGCGGTCGCGGCCTTCGGGCCCGTGGGGCGCATCGGCGCGAGGGTGCCCGCTTCGATCTCCGCGGCGAAGTGGCAGGCCACCCGGTGGCCGTCGCCGGTGTCCGTCAGCTCAGGGCGGTCCTGGGCGCAGCGGGGCTGCGCCCACGGGCACCGGGTGTGGAAGCGGCACCCCGCGGGAGGGGCGGCCGGGGAGGGCAGGTCGCCGTGGAGCAGGATCCGCTCGCGGCGGTCCTCCACCTCCGGGTCGGGGACGGGCACCGCGGACATGAGGGCGCGTGTGTACGGGTGCTTCGGCGCCTCGTACAGCGCGTCGCTCGGGGCCTCCTCGACGAGCGAGCCGAGGTACATCACGCCGATGACGTCGGAGATGTGCCGGACGACGGCGAGGTCGTGGGCGATGACCAGGTACGTCAGGCCCAGCTGCTCCTGGAGCTCCTCCAGCAGGTTGATGACCTGCGCCTGGATGGACACGTCCAGCGCGGACACCGGCTCGTCGCAGATGATGACGTCCGGTTCGAGGACGAGCGCGCGGGCGATGCCGATGCGCTGGCGCTGCCCGCCGGAGAACTCGTGCGGATAGCGGGACAGGGCGTTCGACGGGAGGCCGACCCGTTCCAGGATCGCCTTGATCCGGTTGCGCCGGTCCTCCTGGTCGTCGCCGATGCCGTGCGCCAGCATGCCCTCGGTGAGGATGGACTCGATGTTCTGGCGGGGGTTGAGGCTGCCCAGGGGGTCCTGGAACACCATCTGCAGCCTGCGGCGGAACCGGCGCATCTGCTCCTCGGGGAGCGCCGCGAGGTCCGTGCCGTCGAAGACGACGGAGCCGTCCGTGACGTCCACCAGGCGCAGCACCGCGCGGCCCAGCGTGGTCTTGCCGCAGCCGGACTCGCCGACCAGGCCGTACGTCTGGCCGGCCTCGACCTTCAGGGACACCCCGTCGACCGCGTAGACGTGGCCCACCGTGCGGTCGAAGAGCAGGCCCTTCTTGACCGGGAAGTGGACTTTCACGCCGTCCAGTTCGAGCAGGCTCATGCCTGGACCTCCTCGGGCAGGACCGGGTTGACGCACCGCACCTGGTGGCCGGCGTTCCCGGGTTCGGTCAGGGCCGGCGTGCCCGACAGGCACTCCAGCGTGTAGTGGTCGCAGCGCGGCGCGAACGCACAGCCGTCGACCCAGGCGATCTTGTCGTTGATGGAGCCGCGGATCGGGTTGAGCGGCTCGCCGCGCGGCGCGTCCAGCCGCGGGATGGAGCCCAGCAGGCCGTGCGCGTACGGGTGGGTGGGGTGGGCGAACAGCTCGCGGCGGTCCGCCGACTCCACCGCCTTGCCCGCGTACAGGACGTTGACCTGGTCGCAGAGCCCGGCCACCACCCCGAGGTCGTGGGTGATCATCAGCAGGGCCGTGCCCTCCTGGTCCACGAGCTCCTTCAGCAGTTCCAGGATCTGGGCCTGGATCGTCACGTCCAGGGCGGTCGTCGGCTCGTCGGCGATCAGCAGGCGCGGCGCGCAGGCGACTGCCATGGCGATCAGGGCGCGCTGGCGCATGCCGCCGGACAGCTGGTGGGGGTATTCCTTCAGTCTGCGGTGCGGGTCGGGGATGCCGACGCGGTCCAGCAGGTGCGCGGCCTCCTTCCGGGCGGGCTCGCCCTTCATCCCGCGGTGGCGCTGGAGGATCTCGGTGACCTGGACGCCGATCGGGATGACCGGGTTCAGGGAGGACAGCGGGTCCTGGAAGATCATCGCGAGCTTGCTGCCGCGCATGTCGCGCAGCCGGCGCGGGCTCATGGCGAGCAGGTCCTCGCCGTCGAACTCGGCGCGCCCGCCGATCGTCACGCCCTTGCGGGGCAGCAGGCCCATGAGGGCGAGCGACGTGACGGACTTGCCGCAGCCGGACTCGCCGACCAGGCCCACGACCTGGCCCTGGTCGACGGTGAAGGAGACGCCGTCCACGGCGGCGGAAGGCGTCCGGCCACGGCCGCCGAACGTCACGGTGAGTTCGTCAACAGTGAGCAGTGGCATGGTCGTTCAGCCTCGCAGCTTCGGGTCGAGGGCTTCCCGCATGGCCTCGCCGAGCAGGGTGAAGCCGAGGGCGGTGATGATGATCCCGACCGCCGGGTAGACGGCCATCATCGGCGCGTTGTCGAAGAACCGCTGCGCCTGGGCGAGCATCACGCCCCACTCGGGCACGGCGGGGTCCGGGTTGCCGAGGCCCAGGTACGACAGCGCGGCCGCCTCGATGATCGCGGTGGCGAGGCTGAGGGTCGCCTGGACGATCACGGGGCTGAGCGAGTTGGGGAGGATCTGGGTGACGACGATCCGCTTCTTCCGCACGCCGAGCGCCTTCGCCGCCAGGACGTAGTCGGAGCCGCCCTGGGCCAGCATGGAGCCGCGCAGCAGGCGGGCGAAGACCGGGATCTGGACGACGCCGACGGCGATCATCACGGTGGTGAGGGACTGGCCCATCACGGCCGCGATGGACACGGCGAGGAGCAGCGACGGGAGCGACAGCATGATGTCGATGACCCGCATGACGACGGTGTCGACGCGCTGTCCCGCCCGGCCGCCGAGGGTGGCGGCGGCGCCGGAGACCATGCCGATCAGGGCGCCGGCGAGGAGTCCGATGAGCATGGCGACGACGCCCACGAGGAGCGTCTGGCGGGCGCCGACGAGGATGCGGGAGAACGTGTCGCGGCCGAGGTGGTCCAGGCCGAACCAGTTCTCCGCGCGGGCGCCGACGAACTGGCCGCGGTTGGCGAACACCTCGCCGCGCCAGGTCTGCGCGGTCGGCGAGTACGGGGCCAGCCAGGGGCCGACGATCGCGATGAGCACGAAGACGCCGATGACCGCGGCGCCGATGACGGCCATCTTGCTGGACCTCAGGCGGCGGAAGGCCTCGTTCCAGAGGCTGCCGCCGGAGGTGCTGTCGTTGCGCTGGGTGAGCTCCGCGAGGTGGTCGATCTTGTCCTTCTTGGTGAACGTCTTGGCGGACACGTCAGTTCACCCGCACTCTCGGGTCGATGAGGCTGTACGCGAGGTCGACCAGCAGGTTGATGACGACGTACACCATCGTGATGAACATGATGAAGCCGACCAGGACCGGGTAGTCGCGTGCGTCGATGGCCAGGCGGATGAAGTTGCCGATGCCGTTGAAGGAGAACACGGACTCGGTGAGGACGGCGCCGGACAGCAGGGAGCCGGTGAGCAGGCCGATGGCGGTGACCACGGGCAGCAGCGCGTTGCGCAGCACGTGGCGGCCGCGGACGACGCGCTTGTCCAGGCCCTTCGACTCGGCGGTGCGGACGTAGTCCTCGCCGAGGACCTCCAGCACGCTCGCGCGGGTCATCCGGACGATGACGGCGAGCGGGATGGAGGCGAGGGTGACCGCGGGCAGGACGAGGTGCCACAAGGCGTCCGCGGCGGCGTCGAACTCGCCGGTGAGCAGGCCGTCGAGGACGGCGAAGCCGGTCACCTCGGTCGCGTCGATGCCGGTGGTCATCCGGCCGAAGCTGGGGAAGAGGCCGAGTTCCACGGCGAAGATGCCCTTGAGGATCATGCCGAGGAAGAACACCGGCACGCAGATGCCGAAGAGCGAGCCGGACACCGAGGCCACGTCGAGCCAGCCGCCGCGGCGACGGGCCGCCAGGTAGCCGAGCGGGATGCCGACCGCCACGGCGATGATCATGGCGGTGAGGCTGAGTTCCACGGTCGCCGGGAACCGCAGGACGAACTCGTCCCACACCGGCTGGCGGGTGCGGGTGGAGGTGCCGAGGTCGAGTTCGGCGATGCGCTTGAGGAACCGCCCGTACTGGACCCAGACCGGCTGGTCGAGGCCGAGGGCCCGGTTGATGCGCGCCACCTCGGACGGTGTGGCCTTCTCGCCCAGGATCGCCGCGGCGGGTCCGCCGGGCAGCCGGTTCAGCCAGACGAAGAGCAGGACCGACAGGCCGAGCAGGGTGGGAATGAGCTGGAGCAGTCTTCGTACGACGAGTCGCAGCACCCCGCATGCCCCTTTCTCGCGTCCGCGGGATTCTCACGCCGGACGCGTGCTACGTCGCGATGGGTCCGCCCGGCCACGCTTGTGGTGTGGCCGGGCGGACCCCGCGTGCGGATGCGGTTACTTGAAGGAGACCTCGGCGAAGTTCTCCTGCGTCAGCGGGGAGACCTTCGGCGGGTTGACGTTCTTGCCGAACGCGATGGCGGGCGGCGACGAGGAGATGGGGAGACCGGGCAGGTACTCCATGATCTTCTCGTTGGCGGCCTTGTAGGCCTCCACGCGCTGCGCCGGGTCGGTCACCTTCGAGGCGCCGGTGACGGCGTCGAAGACCGCGGGCTCCTTGAAGCCCCACTGCTTGTCGTAGCCGGAGAACCAGGTGCCGATGAAGTTGTAGCCGTCGTTGAAGTCACCGGTCCAGCCGAGCATGTGCAGGGCGCACGCTCCGGCCTCGGTGGCGTCCAGGTAGTCCGGGGCCCACTTGAGGGGCTTCGGCGTGACGGTGATGCCGGCCTTCTCCAGGTCGGCCTTCATCAGCTCGAAGATGTCCTGCGGGGCCGGCATGTAGGGCCGGGTGACCTCGGTCGGGTAGCAGAACTCCAGCTTCAGGCCGGACTCGCCGGCGGCCTCCAGCAGCTGCTTCGCCTTGGCGGTGTCGAACGGGTACGTCTTCACCTTGTCCGACCAGCCGGCGACGGTGTCCGGCATGAACTGCGTGGCGACCTTGCCGCCCTCGGGCAGCTGCGTCTTGACGATGTTCTCGCGGTCGACGGCGTGCGCGATGGCCTGGCGGACCTCGGGCTTCTGCAGCGCCGGGTTCTTCTCCTGGGTCATGCCCAGGTAGAAGATGTTGAAGACGTCACGCGTCGGGACCTGGAAGCCCTCCCCCTCCAGGGTCTTCACGTCCGCCGGGGACACCAGGTCGTAGCCGTGGATGTCGCCGGCCTGCAGGGCCTGGCGGCGGCCTTCCTCGGTGTCGATGGTGCGGAAGACGAGCTTCTTCACCTTCGCCTTGTCGCCCCAGTAGTCGTCGAAGCGCTCAAGGGTGACTTCCTTGTTGCCCTTGTTCCAGCCGGTGATCCGGAACGGGCCGGTGCCGGCGACCGTACCGGGCTCCTGGCTGTACGCCGGGTAGGTGATGGCGTCGTCGGCGCCGGTCGCGGCCTGCTTCTCGTACTCCTTGATGGCCTTCGGCGAGTGGATCGCGAGGGCCTGCAAGGAGAAGCCGCCGGGCAGGTTGGCGGACGGCTCGTGGACGGTGATGACGGCGGTGTTCTCGTCCTTCGCGACACAGGACTTGTAGTTGGCCTTGGGGGCCTCCTTGTCCTCGTTCTTCGCGAAGCCGCCCATGATGGCCTGCCAGTAGTACGACACGGCGCTGGACTGGTACGTGCCCGTCCAGTTGAACCAGTGGTCGTAGTTGGCGCAGACCGCGGCCGCGTTGAACGGCTCGCCGTCGTGGAACTTCACGCCCTTGCGGAGGTTGAAGGTCCACTCGGTGCCCGCGGGATTGCTCTCCCACGTCTCGGCGAGGCCGCCGACGAGTTCGCTGCCGCCGGACTCGTGCTCCAGCAGGGCCTCGAAGGCCTGGCGGGTGACGCGGAACGTCTCGCCGTCGCTGGCGAGGGCCGGGTCGAGGGAGCTCGGGTCGCCGGCACCGGCGAACACGAACGTGTCCTTTCCGCCGCCCTCCCCCTTGCCGCTGTCCTTGCCGCGCTCGCTGGCGCAGCCCGTGGCGATCATTCCGACGGCCAGCGCCGCGGTGACCGCACGGACCGCACGGGACTTGAATATTCGCATGGGCCACCCCTGGTTTGGCCTAGTGAATGAGGTCTTGAGTGGGCCGAACACTACCCACGGGTGGACCTGCGGAGAACAGTCCGGATAGCGGTGATACCTAGTCGAGACCCGGACAGTCGCCAAACCGGTCCCATCCGGGACAAGCCCGCGGGGCGCGTTAACACGCCTGACATACAGGGGACTTCGGGGCGCGCTCCGGCGGCCCCGCCGAACGGCAGGTCAGCGCTGCTGCGGGTAGCCGTAGCCGGTCGCGCCGGGCGCCGGCGGGGCGGCGAGGTGCGCCTCACGGTCGTAGAAGGGGCGGGCGTGGGCGCGCAGCCACATCGCGACCGGGTCGTAGGGGTCGGACATCGCGACCGTGGACACCGGCAGACCGTCCGGGACGGCTCCTACGGACTGCTGCATCATGGCGCGGACGGCGTCCACGGAACCGGGGCTCGTGTCGTACAGGTCGAGGCCGATCGCGAGGTACGGGGTGCCGAGGGCTGGCTGCACCCACGCCCGGCGCAGGGAGCGGACGGCGGCGGTGCGGTGCGCGTTCTGGGTGAGCAGGGCGTAGAACTGCGGCAGCTGGAGTGCGGGTTCGCCGAGCCGCAGCGGTCCCGCGGGCATGCGGTCCAGGCCGGTGGCGATGCGGCGCAGGTCGGCCCACGGGACGCCGACGCCGCCGCCGGGGGCGTGCGGGTTGAGCCAGATGCCCCAGCGGTCGGGGTAGAGGGTGCGGGCCACGTCGCGGACGGCGACGACCTCGTGGTCGCGGTCCCAGCCGGAGGCGGAGAGTTCCTGGGCGGAGGTGACGCAGGGGGCGTAGCCGTGCCCGTCGAGTTCCACGTTGCCGTACTGCGCCTCGGGGGAGCCCGCCCGGCCGTGCCACAGCAGCATCCACACCTGGCTGTCGGCCAGCGCGTGCAGCAGGGCCTCGTAGGCGTCGTAGCGGCCGGGCGTGACCTGCCGCAGCATGTGCTCCACGTGACCGGCCGCCGCCGTGCCTGACGCGCTCACTGGATCCCGCCCCTCGTTCCGCGTGGTGTCCGGTCCAGCTTAAGCGGCCGCCCGGCGCGCGGCCCCGCCCAGGCACCGTGTTCCGCGGGTCGGCGGGGCCCGCGGGTGCGCCCGGCGGCCCCGGGGGCGGCGGTCAGGAGGCGGGGGCACGGTCGTAGAAGGGGCGGACCTTCTCCCGCATCCAGTCGCCGACGGGGTCCTGGGCGACGTCGAGCAGGATCAGGTTCACCGGCCAGGGCACCGGGACCCGGCCGAGGGCCCGGCCCAGGGCGTCCAGGGGGGCCGTGCGGTCGGCGTCCCCCCACGACGAGAGCTGGACGCCGACGAAGAGCGCGGGCGGGTCGCCTTCGATGCTCGCCAGGGCGCGGCGGGCGGTGAGGACGAGGCCGGTGGCCTCGAACTCCTGCCCGGCGGCGGCGAGGAAGTCGACGGGGTCGTCCTTCCAGTCCGGCTCGAAGAGGCGGACGCGGCCCCCGGTCGCGGGACCGTCCAGCGGGCCGCGTCCGGCGCGGCACAGCTCGGCGACGGCCGGCGGCGGCAGCGGCACGCCGACGGCGCCGCCCGGGTTCACGGCGATGCCGAGCTGCGGCGGGAGCCCGCGGGCGAACTCGACGGCGGGCGCCACGGCGAAGTCCATGTGGTCTCCGACGCAGGCGCGCAGCTGCGCCTCGGAGCTGAAGACGGGCACGTACGGCTGTCCGTCGACCTCCAGTGTCGGCAGGTCGAGCCCGGGGCCGCCGGGGCCGGCGCTGTCGGGGCCGCCGCCCTTGGGGAGGGGCACCCACACGTGGCTGCGGCCGAGGACCTCGCCGATGCGCGGTCCGGCACCGGGGTGGCCGACGGAGGCGGCGAGGACCTCTTCGAGCTCGTTGGCCGGCCAGGCGGTGGCGGCTGCTGCGTGGTCCACGGCGCTCCATCCCTTTCCGCGCGGGGCACTTGGGTCTCCGCAGAACCCTAGCGCGGGGGCGGTGGGGCGGGGCGGCAGGGCCCCTCCGCGGTGGCCGGGCGACAGCCGCGGAGACCGGCAGCACCACGTCGGGGCGCGGGCGGGGCGACGTGCGGTGGGCGAGGGGGAGGTCCCGGGGCGGTGTGCCCGTGGGTCCCGGCCGGCAGCGGGGCGCGCCGGTGCGGGGGGCGGGGGTGAGCGCCTCGTGGGCCCCGTCCGCCGGACGGCCGGGGCAGGGGGTGGCCGGGTACAAGGCCGCGAGGCCGCGGTGGCCGGGCGGCAGCCGCGGAGACCGGCAGCACCACGTCGGGGCGCGGGCGGGGCCGGGCCGCGGGGCGCACCGCCCGGTCCGGCCGCTCGCCCGTCCGGCCGGCGGCGTCACGACGGGCGCGCCCGCGGTCGGGCGCCTGGTCAGGCCGGAGGTCCCCACCCGGGCGGCGCCCGTGGGGCGTCCCCTCCCCCGGTCAGCCGCCGAAGGTGATCCGGGCCAGCGCTCCGGCGGCCGCCCGGTCCAGCAGGACCGCGGAGGCGCAGCCGCCCGGCAGCACTCCCCGCTCGGCGTCGCGCAGCAGCCGGCCGACGGCTCTGCGGTGGCGGGCGAAGGCGTACGCGGAGACGCCGCGGCCCCGCTCGCGCTGGCCCGCGCGGGCGGTGTCGGGGTCCACGTCGAGCAGCAGCAGGTGCAGCGCGCGGCCCCGCCGCCGGGCCTCGCGGGCGAGCCAGCGGCGGACCCAGGACTGGGTGCCGCAGTCGTGGACGACGAGGCTCCGACCGGACCGCAGGGCGCTCCACAGTCCTGCGTAGTGGGCGGCGCGCACGAGCGGGCGGTAGACCGCGTACGGGACGAGCCGGGGGGCCCGGCGCTCCCAGCGCTCGCGGACGTCCTGGGAGTCGACGGCGCGGCCGGGCGCGGCGCGGCGCATCAGCGTGGACTTGCCGCTGCCGGGCAGCCCGGAGACCACGACGACGTCGCCGTCCGCGAAGGCCAGCTCGCGGGGGCCGCGTCGGGCGCGGTCGCGCAGGTCGCGCAGCACGGGCGCGGCGACCGTCGGCGGGGCGCCCGCGCGGTGCGGGGTGCCCGCGGAAAGCGGGACGGCGGTGGTGTCGCCGCGGGCGGGCAGCCCGGACGGCGCGGGCACCCCCGCGGTCACGGCGTACGCCTCGGACCGCTGCAATGTCATGGCCCCTCCCGGGTCGGCTCCCCACAGCCTGCCCACGAAGTGTAAAGAAACGGTAATAGGTCTCAAGTGATTCGCCGACAAGTGAAGGGTTTGCCGATCGGGACCCTCGTGCAATGATGTGCGCGCCGACAACCGCATACCGGCCGATCGAATCCGTGCGGGAGAGTTCCGGACCAGCCTCAGACGCTGGGCCGGGCGCCGAAGGAGCAAGTCCCTCCCTTGAATCTCTCAGGCCCCGCACCGCACGGGTGAGGCAGATCTGAAAAGCGAGCCGTCCCCTTCCGAGGGCGGACGGCTCCACCCAAGGTGCAAGCCGCGCCCGGCGGGTCCTCCCGCGGGTCACGGCGAACCTCTCAGGTTCCGATGACAGATGGGGAGGAATCGTCCTCGCCATTCTCGCCCCCTGGACCTGGGAGCCCCCTTCATGAGCACTTCCCCGCGCCGTACGGCCCTTGATGCGCTGCATCGTTCGCTGGGCGCCACCATGACCGACTTCGCCGGCTGGGACATGCCGCTGCGGTACGGCAGCGAGCGCGACGAGCACCAGGCCGTCCGGACGCGGGCCGGCCTCTTCGACCTCTCCCACATGGGCGAGATCACCGTGACGGGACCGCAGGCCGCGGACCTGCTCGACTACGCGCTCGTCGGCAACATCGGCGGTGTCGGCACCGGTCGCGCCCGCTACACGATGATCTGCCGGGAGGACGGCGGCATCCTCGACGACCTGATCGTGTACCGGCTCCAGGAGCAGGAGTACATGGTCGTCGCCAACGCGTCGAACGCGCAGGTCGTCCTGGACGCGCTGACCGAGCGCGCGGCCGGCTTCGACGCGCAGGTGCGCGACGACCGCGACGCGTACGCGCTCATCGCCGTCCAGGGCCCCGAGTCCCCCGGCATCCTGAAGTCCCTCACCGACGCGGACCTGGACGGGCTGAAGTACTACGCCGGCCTGCCCGGCACGGTCGCGGGCGTGCCCGCGCTGATCGCCCGTACCGGCTACACCGGCGAGGACGGCTTCGAGCTGTTCGTGGCGCCGGAGCACGCCGAGCCGCTGTGGCGGGCCCTCACCGAGGCCGGCGCCCCGGTCGGGCTCATCCCCTGCGGCCTGTCCTGCCGCGACACGCTGCGCCTGGAGGCGGGCATGCCGCTGTACGGGCAGGAGCTGACCACGGAGCTGACCCCGTTCGACGCGGGCCTCGGCCGGGTCGTGAAGTTCGAGAAGGCCGGCGACTTCGTGGGCCGCTCGGCGCTCACGGCGGCCGCCGAGCGCGCCGAGTCGGCGCCGCCGCGCAAGCTGGTCGGCCTGGTCGCCGAGGGCCGCCGGGTGCCGCGCGCCGGGATGGACGTCGTCTCGGACGGCGAGGTCGTCGGCCGTGTCACCTCGGGCGCCCCCTCCCCCACGCTGGGCAAGCCGATCGCGATGGCGTACGTCGACGCGGCCCACGCCGCCCCCGGCACGGCGGGTGTCGGTGTCGACATCCGCGGCACCCACGAGCCGTACGAGGTCGTGGCGCTGCCGTTCTACAAGCGCCAGAAGTGACATAAAGGCGTCAAAACCGGCGCTGGCGCCCGAGTGTGCCCCCGTTCCTCACCAGTCCCCCGCGTACAGGAGAATTCAGGTCATGAGCAACCCCACCGAGCTGCGCTACAGCAAGGAGCACGAGTGGCTGTCGGCCGCCGAGGACGGCGTCTCGACGGTCGGCATCACGGAGCACGCGGCGAACGCCCTGGGCGACGTCGTGTACGTCCAGCTCCCCGAGGTCGGCGACACGATCACCGCCAACGAGACCTGCGGCGAGCTGGAGTCGACCAAGTCCGTGAGCGACCTCTACTCGCCGGTGACCGGCGAGGTCACCGAGGTCAACCAGGAGGTCGTGGACGACCCCTCCCTGGTCAACACCGCCCCCTTCGAGGGCGGCTGGCTGTTCAAGGTGCGCGTCGCGGAGGAGCCCGAGGGCCTGCTCTCCGCCGACGAGTACACCGAGTACGCCGGCTGACCGGCCAGCAGCGCCCGGACACCCGCCACCTTCACCCACCCGTAGGGACCGCGTGATGTCGCTTCTGAACACCCCTCTCCACGAGCTGGACCCGGACGTCGCCGCCGCCGTCGACGCCGAGCTCAGCCGCCAGCAGAACACCCTCGAAATGATCGCCTCGGAGAACTTCGCTCCGGTCGCGGTCATGGAGGCCCAGGGCTCCGTCCTCACCAACAAGTACGCCGAGGGCTACCCGGGCCGCCGCTACTACGGCGGCTGTGAGCACGTCGACGTGGTCGAGCAGATCGCCATCGACCGCATCAAGGAGCTCTTCGGCGCCGAGCACGCGAACGTGCAGCCGCACTCGGGCGCCCAGGCCAACGCGGCGGCGATGTTCGCGCTGCTGAAGCCGGGCGACACGATCATGGGTCTGAACCTCGCCCACGGCGGGCACCTGACCCACGGCATGAAGATCAACTTCTCCGGCAAGCTCTACAACGTGGTCGCCTACCACGTGGACGAGACCGGCCGGGTCGACATGGCCGAGGTCGAGCGCCTCGCCAAGGAGTCCAAGCCGAAGCTGATCGTGGCCGGCTGGTCGGCGTACCCGCGCCAGCTCGACTTCGCCGCGTTCCGCCGGATCGCGGACGAGGTCGGGGCGTACCTGATGGTCGACATGGCCCACTTCGCGGGCCTGGTCGCCGCCGGGCTGCACCCCAACCCGGTGCCGCACGCCCATGTGGTCACCACGACCACGCACAAGACGCTGGGCGGCCCGCGCGGCGGCGTGATCCTCTCGACCGCCGAGCTCGCCAAGAAGATCAACTCCGCGGTCTTCCCCGGCCAGCAGGGCGGCCCGCTGGAGCACGTCATCGCCGCGAAGGCGGTCGCCTTCAAGGTCGCGGCGAGCGAGGACTTCAAGGAGCGCCAGCACCGCACCGTGGAGGGCGCGAAGATCCTCGCCGAGCGCCTGGTCCAGGAGGACGTCAAGGCCGTGGGCGTGGACGTCCTCTCCGGCGGCACCGACGTGCACCTGGTCCTGGTGGACCTGCGCAACAGCGAGCTGGACGGCCAGCAGGCCGAGGACCGCCTCCACGAGGTCGGCATCACGGTCAACCGGAACGCGATCCCGAACGACCCGCGGCCCCCGATGGTCACCTCGGGCCTGCGGATCGGCACCCCGGCGCTGGCCACCCGCGGCTTCCAGGCGGAGGACTTCCGTGAGGTCGCGGAGATCATCGCGGAGACCCTGAAGCCGGCCTACGACGCCGCCGCGCTGCGCGCCCGGGTCGAGGCACTCGCCGCGAAGCACCCGCTTTACCCTGGCCTGTGACGTTCGGCACGTAACAGACCATTTGCCGGGGCACCGCGCACACTGACACGGTGAGTGCGGTGCCCCGTCCCGTGCCCAGGCACCACCACCCCAGCCCCGACCTGCACCACCCCACCGGCAGACAGCGGCGTCTACCACCCAAGGAGTCCCCCGTGGCCATCTCGGTCTTCGACCTGTTCTCGATCGGCATCGGGCCGTCCAGCTCCCACACCGTCGGCCCGATGCGGGCCGCCCGCATGTTCGCGCGCCGCCTCAAGAACGAGGGCGTGCTGGCCTCCACCGCCTCCGTGCGGTGCGAGCTGTACGGCTCCCTCGGCGCCACCGGCCACGGGCACGGCACCCCGAAGGCCGTCCTGCTCGGGCTGGAGGGCGAATCGCCCCGCACGGTGGACGTGGAGTCCGCGGACGACCGGGTCGAGGCGATCAGGACCGCCGGGCGGATCAGCCTCCTGGGCGCCCACGAGATCGCCTTCGACGCCGGCGAGGACCTGGTCCTGCACCGCCGCAAGGCGCTCCCCTACCACGCCAACGGCATGACGCTGTGGGCGTACGACACCGAGGGCGCGGCGCTGCTGGAGAAGACGTACTACTCGGTGGGCGGCGGGTTCGTCGTCGACGAGGACGCGGTCGGCGCCGACCGGATCAAGCTCGACGACACGTCCCTGAAGTACCCCTTCCGCACCGGGGACGAGCTGCTGCGGCTCACCCGCGAGACCGGACTGTCGATCTCCGCGCTGATGCTGGAGAACGAGAAGGCGTGGCGCACCGAGCAGGAGATCCGCGAGGGCCTGCTGGAGATCTGGCGGGTCATGCGGGAGTGCGTCGACCGCGGCATGTCCCGCGAGGGCATCCTCCCGGGCGGCCTGCGGGTCCGCCGCCGGGCCGCCACCACGGCCCGCAAGCTGCGCTCCGAGGGCGACCCGCTGGCGCTGTCAATGGAGTGGATCACGCTCTACGCGATGGCGGTGAACGAGGAGAACGCGGCGGGCGGGCGGGTCGTGACCGCGCCCACCAACGGCGCCGCCGGCATCATCCCGGCGGTCCTGCACTACTACGTGAACTTCGTGCCGGGCGCCGACGAGGACGGCGTGGTGCGCTTCCTGCTGGCGGCGGGCGCGATCGGCATGCTCTTCAAGGAGAACGCCTCCATCTCCGGCGCGGAGGTCGGCTGCCAGGGCGAGGTCGGCTCGGCCTGCTCGATGGCGGCGGGTGCCCTCGCCGAGGTGATGGGCGGTTCGCCGGAGCAGGTGGAGAACGCCGCCGAGATCGGCATGGAGCACAACCTGGGCCTGACCTGCGACCCGGTCGGCGGCCTGGTGCAGATCCCGTGCATCGAGCGCAACGGCATGGCCGCGGTGAAGGCGGTCACGGCGGCGCGGATGGCGATGCGCGGCGACGGCACGCACAAGGTGTCCCTGGACAAGGTCATCAAGACGATGAAGGACACCGGCGCCGACATGTCGGTCAAGTACAAGGAGACCGCGCGCGGCGGTCTCGCGGTGAACATCATCGAGTGCTGAGGAGGCGGGTCCCGGGTGTCCCCGGGGCCCCTCTCGCACGCGGCGGCCACCCGGTGCCGAACCGGGTGGCCGCCGTGGTGCTCGGCCGTAGGGGCCGGCCGGGGTGCTCAGGCCCTGTTGATGCGGGTCCAGAACTCGTCCCAGCTCAGCTGCCCGTCGCCGTTGACGTCCTGCGCGTTGATGACGGCCTGGGCCACGGGCTCGGTGACGTTGAAGTCGCCCAGCTGCGCCATGACGCTCTTGTACTCGGCGGCCGTGATGAACCCGTCGCCGTCCACGTCGAACCGGTCGAAAGCCTTGCGCGCGGCCTCGATGTCCGCCATCGCTCCACCCCTTCGTGATACCTGCTGTACGGCGGTCAGCGTACCGGCTGGACCGGGCGGGGCCTGCTGGGCCCCGGAGGGTGAGGATGGGCCCATGAGAGACGCAGTGGGACGCGTACTGGCCGCGGCCGCGCGGGGCGTGTTCCCGGCTCCCGACGGTTCCGTGGCGGTCGTGCCGCAACCGGGTCCGCGGGACGCCGGAGTGCTGGCCTTCACCGCGCACTCGGTGGTGTTCGTCGACGAGGACCCCGCCTGGGTGCGCGCCCGGTTGGCGGCCGTGGGGAGGGACCCGCTGGCGGCCGCCGTGAGCCCCCGCTTCCTCACCGCGCTGATGGACCGTACGGGGCGGTGGACGGACGGCGTCGACCTGCTGACCGTCGCGGACCGCCTGCCGGGCGGACCGCCCGTGGAGTTGCGGGAGATCGAGGACCCGGAGCACCCGCGGGTCGTACGGGCCCGTGCGTACCGCGACGACGTGCGGGTGTGGCGGGCGGCCGAGGGCGGCGTGGTGGTCGTGGGGCGGGCGGTGGCGGGCCGCTGGGAGTGCGCGATCGAGGTGGACGAGGGGGCGCGCGGCCGTGGCCTGGGCGCCCGGCTGGCCCTGGCCGCCCGGCATCTCGTGCCGGGCGGCCACGTGTGGGCGCAGGCGTCGCCCGGCAACGCCATGAGCGTGCGCGCCTTCCAGGCGGCGGGCTACCGGCCGGTGGGCGCCGAGGCGTTGCTGACGGCGGGCTGACGCCTGCCGTCCGGACCGGGCGGCTCAGCGGAAGACGCCGGTGTGGCCCAGGGAGTAGCGGCCGGGCTGTGGGTAGACGGCCAGTCCGTGGGGGCCGTCGCCGACGGGGATGCGGGCCAGTTGCCTGCCGGTCGTGGTGTCGATGGCGTACACCTCGGAGTCGTACCGGCCGGAGAGCCACAGGACCTTGCCGTCCGCCGAGACGCCGCCCATGTCGGGCGAGCCGCCGTCGGGCAGCCACCACTTCTTGGTCAGCTTGTTCTTCGTGAAGTCGAAGACGGAGATGGAGCCCTCCCCGCGGTTCGGGACGTACATCTCCTTGGAGTCCCGCGAGATGTACAGGCCGTGGCAGCCCTTGCCGGTGGGCAGCAGGGTCGGGGTGGTGAACTTCTCGCCGTCCAGGACCCACATGCCGTGCGCCATCATGTCGGCGATGTAGAAGGTCTTGCCGTCCGGGGAGAGCTTGACGTCCTGCGGCATGGCCCCGTTGAAGGGGAGCTTCTGCTGCCCGACGACCTTCATCTTCTGCGTGTCGACCTTCAGCAGTTCGCCGGAGAACTCGCAGGACACGATGAAGTAGCGGCCGTCCGCGGAGAAGTCGGCGTGGTTCACGCCGTAGCAGGTGACCGGTTCGGTGTGGACGCGCTTCATGGTGTGCGGGTCACGGAAGACCAGTTCGCGGTCGAGGGAGGCCATGACGACCGCGTGCTTGCCGTTCGGCGTGAAGTACAGGTTGTACGGGTCGTGGACCTCCACGTCCTTGCCGCGCTTGCCCGTCGCGGGGTCGATGGGGGTGAGGGTGTGGCCCTGGTTGTTGTTGACCCAGAGGGTCTTCAGGTCCCAGGAGGGCACCACGTGCTGGGGGTGCTTGCCGACCGGGATGGTCTCGACGACCTCGTACGTCTTCGGGTCGATGACGGTGACGGTGTTGGAGAGCGTGTTGGGCACGTAGACGCGGGAAGGGAAGTCCTTCACGACGGGCGAGAGCTTGTTCGGCCGGTCGGCGGCGTAGATGTCCTTGGCGTCGAGGACCGGGGGCATCCCCGGCAGTCCGGCGGGGACGGCGGGCTTCTTCGGGACGGGAGGCGCGGCGGCCTTGGGCACGGCCGGTTCGCTCGCCGAGCCGCAGCCGGAGGCGAGGGCGGCGAGGAGGGCGGCCGCGAGCAGGATCGAGGGGCGTTTCATCATGTGCACGGTCACCCGACCATTTAAGGGTGAGGTGCTACGTAAGGTACCGATTGACCCGTCATGTGCCGTTTTTTGGTGGCAACGCCCCCCGTCTGCCATAGTCGGCACTGCGACCCCCATGACCCGGGCCAGGTCGTCGACAGCGCCGTCGGACACACCCCTTACCCGTTCGGGGCGCTCCTGTGCAGAAGCCCCCGCGCGGTACCGTCACCACGGCACGCAGGGGGCTTCCGTGCGTTCGGCGCCCCGACGGCACCGAGGGGCGCGGCGTCGGTGTCTGCCGGCGCGGCCGTCGGCCGTCACGCCGCAGGTGCGCGCAGCTCCGCCGCGATGATCACGTTTCCGCAGAGGCCGGCCAGGTGCAGTGAGCGGCTGTCGGCCTCGTCCCGCACGCCCCGTACGCGCACGCCGTGCCGGCGCAGCCGCTCGCGGACCGTGTCCAGGTCGGGGGTGTACAGCACCAGCAGGAGCCGGCCGCCGCTCCGGCGGCCCACCAGTTCGCGCCCGCGGTCGCCGGCGGCGGCCATGAGCCGGACGCCGGCCGGCTCCTGACCGGGCAGGCCGATGTGCAGGAAGCGGTGGCCGCCGGCCGTCCCGTCGTGCAGGACGCGGAAGCCGAGGGCGTCGCGGTAGGGCCAGCGCCGCGTCCTGGTCGTCGACCAGGACGACCACGCGCCCCAGCGCGGAGAACGGGCTGTCGTCGGTGTGAGCGGTCATGCCCGGCAGCCTGGGCGGAGCCACTGACAGCGCCTCAGGAGACGGGAACCCCGTGAGGGCTCGGGCAGGAGCCCGGCGGGCGCGGGACGCAGGGCCTGGCGGCGCGGGCGCGGTGGACAGGGGCGGCGCGGGCGCGGAGACCGGCGGGAACCGCATACGGCAGACCCGGGCGCATGAGCCCGACGGTCGCGGGGCGCGGCGGGCTGGGGGCGGGGGCGGCGGAACGCGCGTACGGCGGGCGCAGGGCGCGGGAGCCTGGCGCGCGGGCGGACAGGGGGGCGGCGGGCCGCGAGGCCCTATCCGCGGTCGGCGACCCGCATCTCGAACCACGTGTTCTTGCCGCGGGGCAGCAGGTCCACGCCCCAGCGGTCGGAGAGCTTGTCCACCAGGAACAGGCCGCGCCCGCTGATGTCCGTCTCCCGCACGGGCATGAGGCAGGGCAGTCCGCGCGAGGGGTCGCGCACCTCGACGCGGATGCGGCCCCGGCCGCGGCGCATCCGCAGGCCGAAGACGCGGGCGCCGGTGTGGCGTACGGCGTTGCCGACGAGCTCGGAGACGAGCAGCACCGTGTCCTCGGCGATCTGCGGGCCGAGCGACCACTCACGCAGGACGACGTGGTGCACCATCCGGCGGGCCAGGGCGGCGGATTCGGGGCGGGACGGCATCTGCACTTCCTCGACCGTCGGGTCCCCGTACTGCTCCAGCGCCTTCAGCGCCTGCTCGTCGTCCGCCGTGGGCATCCACCGTGCGGTGGTGGCGCTGCCGCGCTGCCATGGTTGCTCACCTTCCAGCCCCGCCATGCCCCCATCATGACCGTCCGGCGTGCCGCGCGGGGCGGTTCCACGGGAATCGCCCCCGCGGGACCCGCACCCAAGGGGAAGCCGTACGGCATATGACGGGGGCAACTCAGACCCGTTCCACCCGGGCTGACCTGCGGTGACACACTGTTCAGCCATGATCACGGACAGATCTGAGCACCTGCGGCTTAAGGCTGGCTTGAGGCTGCCTTAAACCACCCGCAGGGCTGAACCGGTAACGGACCGTTTCCGCCGCGCGGACCGGCCATGCGCCGCGGCGCCACCCCTGCCGGTGTGGTCATATGTCAAAGGAACTTGGCCTTGCCGGGACCCTCCTCGACGAAGCTGCGCATGCCCCGCTCCCGGTCCTCGGTGGCGAACAGCCCGGCGAACCAGTTCCGTTCGATGGTCAGGCCGGTGTCGATGTCCGTCTCCAGGCCCGCGTCGACCGACTCCTTCGCCGCGCGCAGGGCCAGCGCCGGGCCCTGGGCGAGCCTGGCGGCCCAGGCGTGCGCCTGCTCGTACACCTCGGCGGCCGGGACGACCCGGTCGACGAGACCGATCGCCAGCGCCTCGTCCGCCCGGACGTGCCGCCCGGTGAAGATGAGGTCCTTGGCCTTGGACGGCCCGACGAGCCGCGCCAGCCGCTGGGTGCCGCCGGCCCCCGGGATGAGGCCGAGCAGGATCTCCGGCTGGCCCAGCTTCGCGTTGTCCGCGGCGATGCGGACGTCGGCGCACAGCGCCAGCTCGCAGCCGCCCCCCAGGGCGTAGCCGGTGACGGCGGCGACGACCGGCTTGGGGATGCGGGCCACGGCGGTGAAGGAGTCCTGCAGGGCCTTGGCGCGCAGCACCATGGCCCGGTGGTCCATGGCCTGCATCTCCTTGATGTCCGCGCCGGCCGCGAAGACCTTCTCGCCGCCGTAGAGCACCACCGCGCGCACGTCGTCGCGGTCCGCGGCCTCCTCGGCGAGTTCCTTGAGGCGGTCCTGGGTGGCGATGTCCAGGGCGTTCATGGGGGGCCGGTCCAGGCGGACGGTGCCGACACCCGCGGAGACTTCGAGAGTGACTGTCATACGGGGCAGGTTAGCCGCCGTTAACGGCCGCGGGAACGCGGGTGGGCCCGGCGCCGTCCGCCACGGCTCCGGGCCCACCCGCGGGGCACCCCGCTACTTGATCCACTCCGGCCACGGCATGTTCCAGCCGTTGAGGCCGTTCTCGGGCTGGATCTGCTTGTCCTGGGAGTTCTTCACGACCACCACGTCGCCGATGATCGAGTTGTCGTAGAACCAGGCGGCGGGCGTGGCCGGGTCGCCGGCGCCACGGACGTCGTGCAGCCCGACGCAGCCGTGGCTCACGTTGGCCGAGCCGAACGTCGACTTCGCGGCCCAGTAGTTGCCGTGCACGAAGGTGCCCGAGGTGGACAGCCGCATCGCGTGCGGCACGTCCTTGATGTCGTACTCGCCGCCGAAGCCGACGGTGGCGCCGTTCATCCGGGTCACCTTGTACTTCTCGCTGATGACCATCTGCCCGTTGTACGTGGTGGTGGACGGCGCGCCCGCGGTGATCGGGAGCGTCCTGAGCACCTTGCCGTCCCGGACGACGGTCATGGTCTTGGCGCTCGCGTCGACCGTCGACACCTGGCTGCGGCCGACGGTGAAGCTGACGGTCTTGCGCTGCTTGCCGTACACGCCGGGGCGGCCCTCCACCCCGTCGAGGTCGAGCGACAGCGTCACCTTCGTGCCCGGCTTCCAGTACTCCCGCGGCCGGAAGTCGAGCCGGTCGTTGCCGAACCAGTGGCCCTCGACCGGCACAGACGGCTCGGCGGTCACTTTGATGCCGGCCTCGACGGCCCCGGGGTCGGTGATGCCGCGGGAGAACTTCAGGGACACCGGCATGCCGACGCCGACCGTGGAGCCGTCCTCGGGCGTGAACTCGCCGAAGAAGGTGTTCTGCGGCACCAGCGTCGTGAAGGAGGTGTCCTTGGCGGACTCGCGGCCCGCGGCGTCCTTGGCGACGGCGTGCACCTTGTACGTCGTCGCGGCGGCCAGGTGCCGGACCGGCTGCCAGCTCGCGCCGTCGGCGGACATCCGGCCGTCGACCTTGCCGCCCTTGGAGTCCGTCACGGTGACCGCGCTCAGCGTGCCCTTCTCCGCGGTGACCTTCAGGGCCCCGCTCGTCTCGACCCCGTCCGCGCCGTCCTTCGGGACGACGGTGACGAGGGCCTGCGACGGCGCGTTGTCGACCTGCTGCGCATCCTTGGCTGCGGCCGCGTTCTCCGCGTCACCGCCCGCGCCGCCCGAACAGGCGGACACCAGCAGCAACAACGTTCCTGCGGCGACGGCCAGCGTCCCTCTGGCGCCCCGGCGCCGGGCCCCGCCCCGCGCCGCCGTCCCCGATATCGGCAGCACCTTCACGATGTACCTCTTCCTCGCCGGGCCCGGCGTCGCCGAGGCCCGCACCCCCGCGTGCTGCACTCGCACGCACCGCGCCAGACAACCACACCGCGAGCACCGCGGCGCGCCCCGGAATGTCACCGTTGCGTCCCAATGCTTCCAGGGCCGGCTTCCCGGGGCGCACCCGTCCTGCCGGGGCCGCCTCAGCGCAGCGCCGAACCCGCCTTCCAGGACTTCCAGTCCATGTTCCAGCCACCGAGGCCGTTGTCGGGAGCGACCTTCCGGTCACGCGAGTTGACGACCTCCACCACGTCCCCGACGAGGGTCCGGTCGAAGAACCAGCCGGCCGGGGTGTCGGCGCCGCCGCCCTTGGTGTCGCGCAGCCCGACACAGCCGTGGCTGACGTTCGCGGAGCCGAAGGCGTCGGCGGGCGTCCAGTAGTTGCCGTGCAGGAACGTGCCGGACGCGGTCAGCCGCATGGCGTGCGGCACGTCCTTGATGTCGTACTCGCTCTTGCCCGTCGCGTCCTTGAACCCCACGGTGGCGCCGTTCATCCGCGTCACCTCGAACAACTCGGTGACCACCATCTTCCCGTTGTACGTGGTGGTCTTCGGCGCTCCGGCCGTCACCGGCAGCGTGGCGACGAGCCGCCCGTCGCGGCGCACCTCCAAGGTGTGCTTCTCCGCGTCGACGAGGGAGGTCTGCGCCCGGCCCACGGTGAACCGCACCGTCTTGTCCTGGATGCCGTACACGCCGGGCGCGGCCTCCACGTCCCGCAGCCGCAGGTCGACGGTGACGCGGGTGCCGGGGGCCCAGTAGTGCTCGGGCCGGAAGTCGAGCCGCTCGCTGCCGAACCAGTGGCCGGCGATGTCGACGGCGGGCTCCGCGGTGACGCGGATGCGCCGCTCGACTGCGGCGCGGTTCCGCACCGGCCGGTTGAACCGGAAGGAGACGATCATGCCGGTGCCGACGGTGGAGCGGTTCTCCGGGGCGAAGTAGCCGATGAAGCGGTGCTCCGGCACGAGCGTGGTGAACGTGGTGTGCCGCGCGGAGCGCCGCCCGCGCCGGTCCACGGCCACCGCGTCCACGCGGTACTTGGCGGCGAGCGCCAGCCGGGTGCCCGGTTCCGGACGCCAGGCCAGCCCGTCGCCGGTGAGGGCGCCCGGCACGTCGTCGGGCTCGGCGTCCTCCACCTTGCGCACCCGTACGCTCTCCAACCGCCCGTCGGGGACCCGGACCTCGACGCGGGCGCCCGGGGCCACGCCTTCCGCCCCGTCGCCCGGCGTCACCCGGATGGTGTCACCGGCGGATTCGCCCTTGCCCCGGTCGGGAGCGACGGACCCGCCGTCCCCCCGGCCGCGTTCACCCGCGGCCCCGCCGCCCGGGGAGCACCCGGCCAGACCGAGGGCCGGACCCGCACACACCAGCGCAGCGACCAGGCCGGCCCATACCCGTGTCGCCCGTGGGATTCCATGTCGTCTCACAGCCCGCCCAACGACCGCGCCCGGGGCAGGGAAACGTCTGTACGGGTCGTGTTCGGGACCGGCCATGTTGGGATCGGGACAGTTCGGGCAGAACACGGTGAGGACCGGGAGCCCCGGGGACGGGTGACCGGATCCGTCAGCCGGACGAGCCGCAGGAGGCCGGCAGGTGTCGAGCGCAGCGGAACAGAGGTCAGTCGGTGGCGCCGTGCCCGGGGGGCCCGCGACACCCACCGCACCGCGGCATCCGGGGCCCGACGGGTCACGCCCCGGAGCCGCCGACGGCGTGACCGCGCGGGAGGCGCGCCCCGACGCGCGGGCGCAGGCCGCACCGCCCGCGTGGCCGGGGGCGCCCACGCCCCTCGGGGCCCGCTTCCGGGTCGGGCCCGACGGGGTGGCGGGCACGAACTTCGCGTTGTGGGCGGGTGGGGCGGAAGCCGTCGAGGTGTGCCTGTTCGCCCCGGACGGCACCGAGACCCGGGTGCCGCTCGCGGAGCTCACCCACGAGATCTGGCACGGCTTCGTGCCGGGGGTGCTGCCCGGGCAGCGGTACGGGTACCGGGTGCACGGCCGGTGGGACCCGTGGACGGGGGCCCGTTGGAACCCGGCGAAGCTGCTGCTCGACCCGTACGCCCGCGCGGTGGACGGCGAGTTCCGGCTGCCGCCGGAGGTCTACGGGCACGTGCGGGACTGGCCCGACCAGCGGGTGGCGGACACGGTCCGCGACGAGCGGGACTCGGCGCCGCACGTGCCGAAGGGGGTCGTCGTGCACGACCCGGACGACTGGGCGGACGACCGGCGCCCCAAGACGCCGTGGTCGGACTCGGTGATCTACGAGCTGCACGTGCGCGGCTTCACCATGCGGCACCCGGGCGTCCCTGAGGAGTTGCGGGGCACCTACGCGGGCCTCGCGCACCCGGCGGCGGTGGAGCACCTGACGCGGCTGGGGGTGACGGCGGTCGAGCTGCTGCCGGTGCACCAGTTCGCCCACGAGGACCACCTGCTGCGGCGGGGGCTGCGCAACTACTGGGGCTACAACTCGATCGGCTACTTCGCCCCGCACGGCGCGTACAGCGCGTCGGGCACGGGGGGCGGGCAGGTCGGCGAGTTCAAGCGGATGGTGCGGGCACTGCACGCCGCGGGCATCGAGGTCATCCTCGACGTGGTCTACAACCACACGGCCGAGGCGAACGAGATGGGCCCGACGCTGTCGCTGCGCGGCGTCGACAACCGCGGCTACTACCGGCTCGCGGGCGACGCCCGCCGCTACGCCGACTACACCGGCTGCGGCAACACCCTGCACGTGGTCCAGCCGCAGGTGCTGCGGCTCATCACGGACTCGCTGCGCTACTGGGTGACCGAGATGGGGGTGGACGGGTTCCGCTTCGACCTGGCGGCGGCGCTGGCCCGCTCGATGCACGACGTGGACATGCTGTCGCCGTTCCTCGCGGTGATCGCGCAGGACCCGGTGCTGCGGCGGGTGAAACTCATCGCGGAGCCCTGGGACGTCGGCAGCGGCGGCTACCAGGTGGGGGCCTTCCCGCCCCTGTGGACCGAGTGGAACGACCGCTACCGGGACGCTGTCCGGGACTTCTGGCGGGGCGCGCTGCCGGACGTGCGGGACCTCGGCTACCGGCTGTCCGGGTCGAGCGACCTGTACGCGTGGGGCGGGCGCCGCCCGTACGCGTCGGTCAACTTCGTCACCGCGCACGACGGTTTCACGCTGCGCGACCTGGTGTCGTACGAGCACAAGCACAACGAGGCGAACGGCGAGGACAACCGGGACGGCACGAACGACAACCGGTCCTGGAACTGCGGCGCCGAGGGCGAGACGGACGACGCGGACGTCAACGCGCTGCGCCGCCGCCAGGTCCGCAACCTGCTGACGACGCTGCTGCTGTCGACCGGCGTGCCGATGCTCGTCGCCGGGGACGAGCTGGGCCGCACCCAGGGCGGGAACAACAACGCGTACTGCCAGGACAACGAGATCGGCTGGGTGGACTGGTCGCTGCTCGACGAGGAGCCGTGGACGCGGCAGCTCCTGGCGCTGGCGCGGCGGCTGCTCGCCCTGCGCCACGCGCACCCGGTGCTGCGGCGCCGCGCGTTCTTCTCGGGCCGGCCTCAGGGGGAGGACGGGCTGCGGGACCTCGCGTGGTTCACCGCCAAGGGCGTGGAGATGACGGAACAGGACTGGTACGCGCCGACGGCGACCATCGCGTTCTACCTGTCGGGGCGGGACATCCCGGGGCGGGACGCGCGGGGCGGACCGATCCGGGACGACAGTTTCCTGGTGGTCCTGCACGCGGGCCACACGGAGGCGGAGCAGCGGCTGCCGGGCCCGCCGTGGGCGGAGTCGTACGAACTGCTGGTGGACACGACCGGAGAGGACCAGGAGGAGCCGCCGGGCACCGTCCACGACGGCGGGGAGGCGGTGAGGGTGGCGCCCAGGTCGGCACTGCTGTGGCGGGTGCGGGCGTAGGAGGCCCTCCGCGGCGGGCGCGCGGGCGGGCCGGTGCCCTGTTCCCGGGGATGGGGCGCGGCGGGCAGCCGCCCCGTCCCGGCGACGGGAGCGCTCCTGTGCTCTCCTCCGGGACGGCCACGGCCACGGCGTGCGGGCGTGCCGCCCCGGCGCGGGAGGTGGGGAGAGTGCGTGTGCGAGGAGTGTGGATGCGGGGCCGGCGCGTGGAGGAGGTGCGCGGGCCGGGGCTCCGCTCGCCGCGGAGGGGCGGGCAAGCGCCCGTTCCCGGGGCGGGCGGGGGTGCGGACCGGCAGGTGGGGGCGGTCGTAGGGCCGCGGGACCAGCACGAAGGTCCCAGGGCTGTTCGGCGGAAAAGCACATGAGCGATGTCAGTGGTGAACCGTACGCTCGGTGCTGATGTCTGCCTCTCCGTCACCAGCCCCCGTCCCTCCGTCGTCCGCCTCCACCGCCCCGCCGCCGAAGCGCTCGGCAGTGCGGTCGCTGCTGCGGCTGTGGCCGTACCTGCGCCCGGTGCGGGCGCGGTTCTTCACGGCCGCCGCCATAGCGGTCGTGGCGTCCTGCCTGAGCCTGGTCATCCCGCTGGTCCTGAAGTGGATGGTGGACGGGCCGGTCGCGGACCGCGATCCGGACGGGGTGTGGTGGGGCGCGCTCGCGGTGCTCGGGCTGGGGGTGGCGGAGGCGCTGCTGTTCGGGCTGCGGCGCTGGCTGGTGGCCCGGCCGCTGACGGGCGTGGAGGCGGCGCTGCGCGGCGACCTCTTCCGGCGGCTGCAGCGGCTGCCGGTGGCGTTCCACGACAAGTGGGCGTCGGGTCAGCTGCTGTCGCGCGGCACCACGGACCTGTCGCTGCTGCGGATGTTCTTCGCGTTCCCGCTGACGTTCCTGTTCGTCAACGCGGTGACGGTGCTGGCGGGCTTCGTGGTGCTCCTGATGCAGGACTGGACGCTGGGCCTGGTGCTGCTGGTGCCGGTCGTGCCGCTGATCGTCGGCTGCTCGTGGTTCGAGGGACGCTACTCGCAGGTGGCACGCCGGGCGCAGGACCAGGTGGGCGACGTGACCACCGTGGTCGAGGAGAGCGTGCTCGGCATCCGGGTGGTGAAGGGCTTCGGCCGGCACCGGAGCCAGGCGCAGGCGTTCGCGGTGACCGCGGAGCGGCTGCGCGGCACCGAGCTGCACAAGGCGCGGCTGCTCGCGTCCATCTGGGCGTTCATCACCGTGGTGCCGGAGCTGGCGATCGGGGCGGCGCTGGTGCTGGGCACCGTCCACGTGGCGGACGGCACCCTGTCGGCGGGGACGCTCGTGGCGTTCCTGTCGACGGCGCTGGCGCTGCGCTGGCCGGTGGAGTCCATCGGCTTCCTGCTGGCGATGAGCCAGGAGGCGGCGACGGCGACGGAGCGGTACTTCGAGGTGATGGACCAGGCCGAGGAGGAGCCCGGGCCCGCCGCCGCGGCCTCCGCTCCCCCGGACGGCCGCCGGGGGATGGTCTTCGAGGGCGTCCGCTTCCGCTACCCGGACGCGCCCGCGGACGCGCCGCCGGTGCTGAGCGGGGTGGACCTGCACGTCCGGCCCGGCGAGACGCTGGCGCTGGTGGGGGCGACCGGCTGTGGCAAGACCACGCTGACGGCGCTGGTCCCGCGGCTGCACGAGGTGACGGCGGGCCGGATCCTGCTGGACGGCGAGGACATCGCGGCCATGCCCAGGGAGCGGTTGCGGGAGCTGGTGTCGGTGGCGTTCGAGGAGCCGACGCTGTTCTCGGCGAGCGTCAAGGAGAACGTGCTGATGGGCGCGGCCGCGGCGGACGCCGGCGACCGGGAGCTGCGGCGGGCGCTGGACGTCGCCCAGGCCGGCTTCGTGGCGGACCTGCCGCAGGGACCCGACACGCAGGTGGGCGAGCAGGGCCTGAGCCTGTCGGGCGGCCAGCGGCAGCGGCTGGCGCTGGCCCGCGCGGTGGTGGGCGGCCCCCGGTTCCTGGTGCTGGACGACCCGCTGTCAGCTCTGGACGTGCACACCGAGGCGCTGGTGGAGGCGGCACTGCGGGAGGTGCTGGCCGGTACGACGGCGCTCGTGGTGGCGCACCGCCCGTCGACGGTGCTCCTGGCCGACCGGGTGGCGCTGCTGTCCGGGGGCAGGATCGCGGCGGTGGGCACCCACCAGGAACTGCTGCGGAGCAGTGCGGAGTACGCATGGCTGATGTCGGGGGCGGCGGAGGACGGGACACGATGACGGTTCAGGAGAAGCACCGGCCCCAGGAGGACGAGCCCACGGGCAGCGGTCCCGGGGAGGAGGGCGGCCGCGCGGCGCGGGGTCGCGGGACGGACCGCGCGGGCGGCCACGGGCGGGCGGACGGCGGCTCCGTGGACGGCTCCCCGGGCGGCGTCGACGGGGCGGCGGACGACCACGCCGCCGAGGCCGGGGACCCTCAGGTCCGCACCGGCCCGGCACAGGGCCACCCGGGCGGCGCCGGCGGCGGGGCGCAGGACCGGACCGCCGCCCCCGCCGCTCCCGCGGAGGACAGCCCCGCCGCCCCCACTGACCCCGGCGGCCCCGGCGGCCCCGGCGGCCCCGGCGGCCCCGGCGGTGTCACCGAAGCCGACGCCCCCACCGGCCCCGCCGGTGAGGGGGACGACCCCTTCGACCGGGACGCGCTGCCCGCGCCGAAGGGTGCGACGGGCGCGCTGCTGCGCTCGCTGCTCGCGCCGCGGCGGGCGGGCGTGGCCCTGTCGGCGCTGCTGCTCCTGCTCCAGCAGGCAGCCGTGCAGGCGGGCCCGCTGCTGGTGGCGTACGCGATCGACCGGGCCGTGCCGGCGCTGCGGCAGGGCGACCACGGGCCGGTCGTCGCCGTCGCGGCGGGGTACGCGCTGTGCGCGTTGGGCGCGGCGCTGTTCCAGTACGCCTTCACGCGGGCGTCGGCGCGGGTCAGCCAGGATGTGCTGCTGGACCTGCGGGGCCGGATCTTCCGCCACGCGCAGGCGCTCAGTGTGGACTTCCACGAGCGCTACACGTCCGGGCGGTTGATCTCCCGCTCGACGACCGACGTCGAGTCACTCCGGGAGCTGCTGAACGAAGGGCTCCAGGAACTCGTCAACGTCTTCCTGTCGTTCGTCGCGATCTCGGTGCTCCTGCTCTGGCTCGACTGGGGCATCGGCGCGGTCGCGGTGGCCTCGTTCGTGCCGCTGTACCTGCTCGTCCGGCTCTACCAGCGCCGGGCGGCGGTGGCGTTCAGCGCCCGCTCGACGGCCATCGCGGCGGTCATCGTGAAGTTCGCCGAAACCATGAACGGCATCCGGCCGGTGCGCGCGTTCCGCAGGGAACGCGCCAACGACGCGGTGTTCGGGCAGCTGAACGCCCACCACGAGCGGCGCAACGGGGACGCGATCCTGGAGATGGCGCGTTACGTGGTCGGCTCCCGGCTGGTGGCCAACACGGCGGTGGCCGGCATGGTGCTGTGGGGCGCCTACCGGGTCGCGGACGGCACGCTGGCGCTGGGCGTGCTGGCGGCCGCGGTCCTCTACATGCGGCGGTTGTACGACCCCATCGACCGGCTGGCGATGTTCCTGAACGCCTACCAGTCGGCGGCCGCGTCCCTGGAGAAGATCGCGGGCCTGCTGGCCCAGCGGCCCACGGTCGGGGAACCGGCCCCGTCGGCGTCCCGCGACCTGCCGCCGCGGCCGTCCGGGGCGCCGGGCCGGGAGGTGGTGTTCGACGGGGTGTCGTTCGCGTACCGGACGGGCGGCGAGGTCCTGCCCCGCTTCGACCTGCGGATCCCGGCCGGCCAGACGGTGGCGGTGGTGGGGACGACCGGCGCCGGGAAGTCCACCCTCGCCAAGCTGCTGGCGCGGTTCTACGACCCGACGACGGGGCGCGTCCTGCTGGACGGCGTGGACCTGCGCGACCTGCCCACCCCTGAGCTGCGGCGCGGTGTGGTGATGGTGACGCAGGAGGCGTTCCTCTTCTCCGGGACGGTGGCGGAGAACATCGCCCTGGGGCGCCCGGACGCGACCCGCGCGGAGATCGAGCAGGCCGCGAAGGCCATCGGCGCCCACGACTTCATCGCGGCGCTGCCGGACGGCTACGACACGGACGTGCGGAAGCGGGGCGGCCGCATCTCGGCGGGGCAGCGCCAGCTGGTGGCCTTCGCCCGCGCCCTGCTGGCGGACCCGGGCGTCCTGATCCTCGACGAGGCGACGAGTTCCCTGGACGTGCCGGGCGAGCGGGCGGTGCAGCAGGCGATGGACACGGTCCTGCACGGCCGTACGGCGGTGGTGATCGCCCACCGCCTGTCGACGGTGGAGATCGCGGACCGGGTGCTCGTGATGGAGCACGGCCGGGTGGTGGAGGACGGCGCCCCGTCCGCCCTGATCCACGGCGACGGCCGCTTCGCGGGCCTCCACCGGGCCTGGCGGGACAGCCTGGTGGGCTGAGGCGGCGGCCCGGCGAACGGCGGCAGGCGGGGGCCGTGTCGGTGGCTGCGCGGACGTGTCCCGGCTTCACGCGAGCCTCTGTTCTGCCGGCGGCCGGGGCGGCACCGGTACGGATCCGGACGAGACCGACCGCGGCCGCTGCGCCACGCTGCCGTCTGCGTAGACTCGCGGCATGCCAACCGACGAGCGCGTGACCCGGGCGTCGTTGTCGCGCCGCCTCAAGCCGATCTCCGCTCCGCATCGACTGCCGCTGCTCCCCGAGCGGGTCTGGTCGGACGCGGAGTGGGAGCGGATCAGCCTCGGCTACCGCGCGCGTGACATGGACGAGAAGTGGAACGTCTTCACCGAGGGCGACGTCGTCCACGTGCACCGCAGCTGGACCGGCTTCGGGATGTACGAGGCGACGTTCGCCCCGGTCGAGGGCGGCGGCCGCCGGATCACCGCGGCCCTGGCCGAACGCGACCCCGAGCGCTACCGCAACGACGACGACACGTACGACGGCCTGATGCTGGAGCTGGTGCTGAGCGCGATCGTACTGGGAGAGCCGGCCGACGAACTGCGTCAGCGGCTGGTCGAATCGGCCCGCGCGCGGGCGAAGGACCCGACCGTGTCCGGCGGCTTGGTGCAGCACAGCGTCCTGGGCCTGCGCTCCGACGCGTAGCCTCGGCACGCCCCTCACGTGCCGCGCGGGGCGTACATGATCAGGCCGACCCCGGCGAGGCACACCAGGGCGCCGGCCACGTCCCACCGGTCGGGGCGGAAGCCGTCCATGACCATGCCCCACGCCAGCGACCCGGCGACGAACACCCCGCCGTACGCGGCCAGGACCCGTCCGAAGTTCGGGTCGGACTGGAACGTGGCGACGAACCCGTACGCCCCGAGGGCCAGCACCCCCGCCCCCATCCACGCCCAGCCGCGCTCCTCCCGCACACCCTGCCAGACGAGCCACGCACCACCGATCTCCAGCAGGGCGGCCAGGGCGAACAGTGCGGCGGAGCGTGCGACGACCACGGCGGACCTCTCTCGTCACGGAGCAGGGAGGGCCCCATCCTCACACTTGCTGCTCGTGCGCCTCACCGAGGTGCCGCCGCAGCAGGACGTTCGCGTCGGTCGCCGCGCTGGAGTCGCAGCGGAACCGCGCCTCCGCCCGCTGGGCGGCCAGTTCCAGGCAGGGCAGGCAGCCGGGCACGGGCGAGGGCGGCCGCAACGGGTCGTAGACGTACGTACGGGAATCGACCTGTCGTTCCATGAGTGCTCCGTAAGGGGATACGCGTCCCGCACATACGGACCGCGTGACTACGTTGGGTGGCATCAGCGTTGCTCAGCGCGGTGGCCAGGCTCAATGCTGAGCGCGTGCCAGTGGACGACTGTCACGGGAGGGGACAGGGTGGCCCAACGCAACGCCCCGGCCGACACGGCGCCGGGAAGCTCGGCGGAGCTGTTCGGGGAGGTCCTGAAGCACTACCGGGAGGCCGCCGGTCTCACGCAGACGGCGCTCGCACGCCAGATCCCGTGCGACCGGTCGCACGTGGCCCGCGTGGAGGCGGGAACGCGGGTGCCGCAGGACCGGTTCGCGGCGCGCTGCGACGAGTTGCTGCGCACCGGCGGAGTACTGACGCGGATGTGGGCGAAGGTCGACTGGTATCCGAACGTCGAGCACCCGGACTGGTTCAAGCGGCGCGCCCTGATGGATGCGCGCGCGGAGGCGGTCCGGTTGTACGAAACGCACCGCATTCCCGGACTGCTGCAGGCGGAGGACTACATGCGGTGGCTCTTCTCCCTTCGGATCGCGGAGCCGGCGGCGGTCGAGGAGCGCATGCGGGCCAGGCTGAGCCGTCAGACGCGGTTTTTCGCGCCCGGCGGCCCGCTCCTCATCGCCGTACTGGAGGAAGCCTGCCTGCGGAACGTCGTGGGCGGGGCCGACATCATGGTCCGCCAGTGCGCGCACCTGCTGGACGCGGGGCAGCGGCCCAACATCCGTATCCAGGTGGCGCCCTCGGACGCTCCGCACCTTGCCCGGCCCAAGACCTCGATGTCCCTCATCACGCTCCCGGACGAGCCCGACTGCGTGTATTCGGAGTCTCTCAACAGGGGCCACTTCGCGGCCGATCCGCACCTCTACGCCGTTAACAGCCGCGCCTATGATGTGCTCAGGGCCGATGTTCTGTCCGCTCGGGAATCCGCGGCTCTGATCAGGGACGTGATGGAGGGATACCGGCACCATGCACTGGATCAAGAGCAGCCACAGCGGGGACGACGGCGGCGACTGCGTGGAAATCGCATCCGGTGTCCCCGGCCTCGTCCCCGTCCGTGACAGCAAGGACCCCGACGGGCCCGTCCTCGCCTTCGAACGGGACACGTGGGCCTCGTTCGTGGGCGCTGTCCGGGACGCGGCACTTCCCGCGTAGCGCCACGCCGCGTCAGCCGGGGACCGCACGACGCGGCGTGGCACCCCTCCGTGGGCCGTCCGCCAGGACGGGCACCCCGTGCCCCGAGACCGGCCTGAGCCGACACGGGCAGCCCGGGAGGGCGTCAGGCCCGTGGCCGCCGGACTAGTCCCCGGGGCTGTCCGGGCTCGCGAAGCGGAACGGGACGGCGAGGTGCGCGGCCAGCGCGCGTCCCGCCCGCTCGGCCGCGGCCGCCGACGGGTGGCGCGGCCCGCGTCCTGCGCCGAGGTACCGCACCGCCGCCTGCCAGTAGACGGTGGCGAGGCGGTGACCGGCCGGGCAGTCGGTGGTGACGGCCAGCAGGTCCACGAACCAGTCGTGGACCGTGTCGCCGTCCCACACGGCCTCGATCGCGACGACGCGTCCGGGCGCAGCGGAGGCACGGGCGGCCAGGGACTCCACGTCGAGCGGGTCGTCCGGAACGGGGACGACCCGCTCACCGTGGTGCCGGTAGCGGTCGTCGACGACGGCCTGGGCGTCGACGAGACTCATGCCGTGTGGGCGGCCCGCCTCCCAGACGGCCTTGACCGCGAGCAGCGGCGCGTCGCGCAGCACATTGGCGTCGGCCGCGTCCCGGGCGTCCGCGGGCAGCAGCTCCCACCATCTCGTGCCGCTCATCGCAGGAACTCGTGGACGACCTCGATGCGGCCCACGATGTGGGTGTTGAACTCGTCCAGCTCCTCAGCGGGCACCCACAGTTCGAGGATCGTCTCGCCGCCGGCCTGCCGGACCGGGTAGCGCGACACGAACTCGGTGTCGACCTCGAAGCGGGTGACGTAACCGGCGCCGCTGTGCGGGACGTTCCAGTCGCGGGCGATGCGGATCGCGTAGTCCTCGTTGAGGACGGGGTAGAAGATCGGCTGCTCCGGGAGGCGCGGCGGCCACGCGCGCCAGTCGGCGGCCCGGACCAGCTCCAGCTCCTCGGGGCCCGTGGGACGCCACAGCGTCGTCGTGGTCCGGGTCGCGGTGCCGGCGGTGTCGGTGCTGGTCATGGGCAGGACCGTAACGGTACGCGCCGGGGCTGAGCATCCCGTTTTCGCGCGGCGGCGCGGGTCGGGGGCGGGCCCGGCGCGCGCAGACCCGGCCGCAGCGGCGCCGCGGCCGGGCCGGACGCGAAGCCGAAGCCGAAGCCGAGCCGAGCCGCCGCGGACGGCCACGCCGGGCTTCGCCCCGGCCCGGCGCCGCACCGGGCGGGGCCGGGCCGGGGCGGGGCCGGGCCGCAGCGGCGCCCCCGCAGCATCCGGCAGTCCCCGGCTCCGCCGGGAGCCGCGCTCAGCCGACGCCGCGGGCCGTGAACTTCAGGCACAGCTCGCGGTGCGCGCCGGTGTCGACGGTGGCGCGGATCTTGACGGTGCGGCCGACGAGTTCGCTTCCGGCGCGGAAGGACCCGCGCGCGGTGTGCTTCGTCCCGGCCCGGAGCGCGCCCGTCGCGGTGTCGCCCAGCGGGAGTTCGCCGAACGACGCCTCGGCGGTGAGGCGGAACCGTGCCTTCGCGGCGGTCGCGGCGGGCACGAAGTCGGCATCCACCGTGTAGCTCTGGTGGAGGCGCAGGGTGGTCGTGCCGCCGTCGTTGCCGCTGACGCGGAGTTCCAGCGGGCGGCCCTTGCCGCCGCAGTTCTCGACCCCGGTGACGGCGCCGCCCTGGGCCGGTCCCGCGCCGAGGAGCAGGAGTCCTGCTGCCGCCGCCAGGGCCGTGTACACGCGGGAGGGGGTCTGGGTGTAGGTGTTCATGGGGCCCGGTCCTACACCCCCGGTGCGCCCCACACACCGGTGCCGGTCCGGAGGGTCCCCGCATCGAGGTAACCACTGGTTGACGTCCGGTTAACGGACATGACATTTCAGGCAACGGACGAATTCCGGCCAAGTTCTTGACGCGGTCCTGACAGCTGGCCGCCGCCGGTGCCACTCTTCCTGCGTTCCGCACGTACTCCTCAGGACCGCGCAGGAGTCCGCGCACTGCTCCGCCGCTCTTCTTGCACCACCCGGGGCGCCACACCCAGCACCCCGGCAACCCCCCTCGCAAAAGGAGTCCGCGTGAGATCCACGCCAGCCCGTCGCGCGACCGCCACCGGCGCTCTCGTCGCCGCCGCAGCCATGCTCGCCGTGGGCGTCCAGACCGGGAGCGCCACCGCCGACGACTCCTGGGGCGCCGCCCCCAAGAGCCAGTCCGCCGGCAAGGCCGACCCCGGCGCCCTGCCCGCCGACCTCTCCCCCGCCGAGCGCACCGCCCTCATCCGCGCCGCCGACGCGGGCAAGGCGGAGAAGGCCAGGGAACTGGGCCTCGGCGCGCAGGAGAAGCTGGTCGTCCGCGACGTCGTCCAGGACCGGGACGGCACCACCCACACCCGCTACGAGCGGACGTACGCGGGTCTGCCGGTCCTCGGCGGCGACCTGGTGGTCACCGAGACCAAGGCGGGTGCGACGCAGAGCGTCACCAAGGCGGCCCGCGCCGAGCTGCGGAACGTCGACACCGGCGCGTCCCTCGCCCCGGCCGCGGCCGAGCGGCAGGCCCTGTCCGCCGCCAAGGCGGAGGGCTCCAAGGCCACCAAGGCCGAGCGCGCCCCGCGCAAGGTCGTCTGGCTCGCGGACGGCAAGCCCGTCCTCGCGTACGAGACGGTGGTCGGCGGGCTCCAGCACGACGGCACGCCCAACGAGCTGCACGTGGTCACCGACGCCCGCACCGGCGCCAAGCTGTACGAGTGGCAGGCGGTGCACAACGGCACCCGCAACACCATGTACAGCGGCACGGTGACGCTGGGCACCGCCCAGTCGGGCTCCTCCTACACGCTGAGCGACACCGCGCGCGGCAACCACCGCACGTACAACCTGAACCGCGGCACGTCCGGCACGGGGACGCTGTTCTCCGGCTCCGACGACACCTGGGGCAACGGCCTGCCGTCGAACCTGGAGACGGCGGGCGCCGACGCCCACTACGGCGCCGCGCTCACCTGGGACTACTACAAGAACGTGCACGGCCGCAGCGGCATCCGCGGCGACGGCGTCGGCGCCTACTCGCGGGTCCACTACGGCAACAACTACGTCAACGCGTTCTGGCAGGACAGCTGCTTCTGCATGACGTACGGCGACGGCGCCAACAACAGCAAGCCGCTGACGTCCATCGACGTGGCCGCCCACGAGATGACCCACGGCCTCACCTCCAACACCGCGGGCCTGCGCTACAGCGGCGAGTCCGGCGGCCTCAACGAGGCCACGTCCGACATCTTCGCGGCGGCCGTCGAGTTCTACGCCAACAACGCGCAGGACAAGGGCGACTACCTCGTCGGCGAGAAGATCGACATCCGCGGCAACGGCACCCCGCTGCGGTACATGGACAAGCCGAGCAAGGACGGCAGCTCCAAGGACTACTGGTACTCCGGCATCGGCAACGTCGACGTGCACTACTCGTCCGGGCCGGCGAACCACTGGTACTACCTGCTCTCCGAGGGCAGCGGCACCAAGACCATCAACGGCGTCACCTACGACTCGCCGACCTCCGACGGCCTGCCCGTCACCGGCATCGGCCGCGACAAGGCCTCGCTGATCTGGTTCAAGGCGCTCACCACCAAGTTCACCAGCACCACCAACTACGCGGGCGCCCGCACCGGGACCGTCGCCGTCGCCACCGAGCTGTACGGCGCGGGCAGCGCCGAGGTGAAGGCCGTCGAGCACGCCTGGGCCGGCGTCAACGTCGGCTCCCGCCCGGACGACGGCGGCCCCGGGGAGCCCGGCAAGGTCTTCGAGAACGGCACCGACGTCAACGTCCCGGACCTCGGCACCGCCAGCACCTCCGTCGCCGTCACCGGTCTCACCGGCGCCGCGCCCTCGAACCTGAAGGTCGGCGTGGACATCATCCACACGTGGCGCGGTGACCTGGTCGTCGACCTGATCGCCCCCGACGGCGCGGCGTACCGCCTGAAGAACGCCAGCGGCAGCGACTCCGCCGACAACGTCCAGGAGACGTACACGGTGGACGCGTCCAGCGAGACCGCCAACGGCACCTGGCAGCTGCGGGTGCAGGACACCGCACGCTACGACACCGGCTACATCAACAGCTTCAAGCTGACCTTCCCGTAAGGGGCGCCGCAGGCAGGGCCCCCGCACACCGGCCCGGTGACCGGCCGGTGCGCGGGGCGAGCCCGCCGGGCGGACTCCCGCCAAGGGGAGAGCACACGACACGAGCGGCCGCCCGGGGTCTTCCCGGGCGGCCGCTCGGCCGTGTACCGCGGCCCGGCGGCCCGTCGCTCCTCCTGCGGTACGGGTCCGGCTACGCCGGACGGCCGAGAGGGCCCCCGTCTCCGGGCCGATGTCCGCGGCGCACGCACACGGCAGGCTGGTGCCCGGCCCGCCGTCCCGTACGAGGGGAGGGGACGGCGGGCCGGGGCTCGGTCAGCGCATCAGCACGCCCCCGCCCTCGCCCGTGGACTCGTTCGGCAGGGCGACGAGCCCCAGGTCCGCGCCCGTGGCGAGCAACCCGTGGGCCGGCAGCACCCGGACCGTGTAGCCGAACGGTCCCGTGCGGTCCAGGCTCAGCGGGCCCTCGTACACCCAGCGGCCCTGCTGGTCCGGGCCGGAGCCGCCGCCCGCCGGCTTGAGCGGGAAGGGGCGGGCGTCGGTCAGCGCGTCCTGGGAGTCCACCCGGCCCGCCACGGCCTGCACCTCCACGTCCTCAGGCGTCAGGTCGCCCAGGGCCACCCGGACCCGCAGGGCGAGCGTGGCGCCCAGCTCGGCGGTGTCGCTGGCCTCGTCGACCTCCACGTGGTCCACGGCCACACCGGGCCAGGCGGCACGCACCCGGGACTTCCAGTCGGCCAGCTCCCGGGCCGCGTCCAGGTCGAGGGCGCGGTGGGCGAGGGCCGCCGGGGTGTAGAGCCGCTCCACGTACTCCCGCACCATGCGCCCCGCGAGCACCTTCGGTCCGAGGGTGCCGAGGGTGCGGCGGACCATCTCGATCCAGCGGCCGGGCAGACCCGCCGCGTTCCGGTCGTAGAAGCGCGGCGCCACCTGCTGCTCGATCAGCTCGTAGAGGGCGGTCGCCTCCAGGTCGTCGCGGCGGTCCTCGTCGGTCGCCTGGCCGTCGGCGGTGGGGATCGCCCAGCCGAAGTCCGGGTCGTACCACTCGTCCCACCAGCCGTCGCGGACCGACAGGTTGAGGCAGCCGTTCAGGGCGGCCTTCATCCCGCTGGTGCCGCACGCCTCCAGCGGGCGCAGGGGGTTGTTCAGCCACACGTCGCAGCCCGGGTAGAGCTTCTGCGCCATGGCCATGCCGTAGTCGGGCAGGAAGACGATGCGGTGGCGGACGCGCGGGTCGTCGGCGAACCGCACCATCTCCCGCACCAGCCGCTTGCCGCCGTCGTCGGCCGGGTGGGCCTTGCCCGCGACCACGATCTGCACCGGCCGCTCGGGGTGCAGCAGCAGTTCGCGGAGCCGGTCGCGGTCGCGGAGCATCAGCGTGAGCCGCTTGTACGAGGGGACGCGGCGGGCGAAGCCGATGGTGAGCACGTCGGGGTCGAGGACCTGGTCGACCCAGCCGAGTTCGGCGGCCCCGGCGCCGCGCTCCCGCCACGAGGCCCGCAGCCGGGCCCGCACCTCGTGGACGAGCTGCTCGCGCAGCGCCCGGCGGCACTCCCAGATCGCGGCGTCGTCGATCTCGGACACGGCGTCCCACCGCTGGGAGCCGCCGACGCTG
Organism: Streptomyces sp. CC53; assembly: GCF_001865245.1. Classification (GTDB taxonomy): domain Bacteria; phylum Actinomycetota; class Actinomycetes; order Streptomycetales; family Streptomycetaceae; genus Streptomyces. The sequence continues at coordinate 37,042 of NZ_MKXB01000003.1, forward strand.
AGGGCGTCCTCGGCGCGCTGCGCGCCGATCCTGCGGGCGCCCAGGCGGAACACCTCGGGTGCCACCCAGGTGGGGGCGTGGACGCCGTTGGTGATGGAGGTGATGGGCACCTCCTCCGGTTCGAAGCCGGGCCAGAGGCGGGCGAACATCGAGCGGCTCACCCCGCCGTGGAGGGTGGACACGCCGTTGGCGCGCTGCGCGAGGCGCAGTCCCATGACGGCCATGTTGAAGACGTTCGGCTCGCCGCCGGGGTACGTCTCGCGGCCGAGCTGGAGGATGCGGCCCGCGTCGACGCCCGGCAGTTCGGCGCCGGGGCCGAAGTGGCGGGCGATGAGGTCGCGGTCGAAGCGGTCGATGCCGGCGGCGACGGGCGTGTGGGTGGTGAACACCGTCCCGGCCCGCACGGCCTCCAGCGCCGCGTCGAAGTCGGTACCGTCCTCGGTGAGCTCGTGGATCCGCTCCAGGCCGAGGAAGCCTGCGTGGCCCTCGTTGGTGTGGAAGACCTCGGGCGAGGGGTGGCCGGTGAGCGCGCAGTAGGCGCGCACGGCCCGCACTCCTCCTATCCCGAGGAGCATCTCCTGGAGGAGCCGGTGCTCGCTGCCGCCGCCGTAGAGCCGGTCGGTCACGTTCCGCTCGCCGGGGCCGTTCTCCTCCACGTCGGAGTCGAGCAGCAGCAGCGGTACGCGGCCGACCTGGGCGACCCACACGTGGGCGTGCAGGGAGCGGCCGCCGGGCAGGGCGAGGGAGATCCGCACGGGCGAGGAGTCGGTGCGGCGCAGCAGGGTGACCGGGAGCTCGTTGGGGTCGAGCAGCGGGTAGTGCTCCTGCTGCCAGCCGTCGCGGGACAGGGACTGGCGGAAGTAGCCGTGCCGGTAGAGCAGGCCGACGCCGACGAGCGGGACGCCGAGGTCGGAGGCGGCCTTGAGGTGGTCGCCGGCGAGGATGCCGAGGCCGCCCGAGTACTGCGGCAGGGCCGCGGTGATCCCGAACTCGGGCGAGAAGTAGGCGATGGCGGCGGGCGGTTCCGCGCCGGGCTCGGCGCTCTCCTGCTGGTTCTGGTACCAGCGCCGGCCCCGCAGGTAGTCGTCGAGGTCGTCGGAGGCGGCGCCGAGGCGGCGCAGGAAGCGGCGGTCCCGGGAGAGTTCGGCGAGCCGGGCGGCCGGTACGGAGCCGAGCAGCCGCACCGGGTCACCGCCGGCGGCGCGCCAGCCTTCGGGGTCGACGGCCTGGAACAGGTCGCGGGTCTCGGCGTGCCAGGACCAGCGCAGGTTCCGCGCCAGCTCGGCGAGGGGTCGCAGGGGTTCGGGCAGGACGGGGCGGACGGTGAATCGACGGATGGCCTTCACGTGCTCCACCTTCGCAGGGGGTACGTACGTACAGTGGCGGACACACCACGGTATGCGTCCGCCCTCCTGGTCAGAAGGTAGTGCCACGGCGCCGCGCGCGGCCACGGCGCACGGCGCGCGCGGCACTGGGGGCGCACTCAGGGGAGCGCGCGCACGGGTGCTCCGTACGGGCTACCGCGGTTGACGGTCTCCCGGTCGAAGGCGCCCGCCTCGGCGTACCGGGCGGCGATGGCCCGGCGCTCGTCGGGCGGGACGACCTCGTCGATGTCGGTGAACCCGCCGGGGGCCCGCTCGTGGGCGAGGTTGATGACGACCTCGGGCCCGAGCCGCCGGTTGGCCCGCTGGAGCGCGGTGGTGACGGGGCGGCGCTCCCGCTCGTACGCGGCCAGGGCGTCGTCCGGGTCGCGGTGGACGGCCAGGGCGTGGGCGAGGGCGCGGGCGTCGATGACGGACTGGGTGGCGCCGTTGGAGCCGATGGGGTACATCGCGTGGGCGGCGTCGCCGATGAGCGTGGTGCGGCCGTGGGTCCAGCGCGGCAGGGGGTCGCGGTCCACCAAGGGGTATTCGTACGCGCCGTCGGCCGCGCGCAGCACCTCCGGGACGCTGACCCCGCCGAACTCCCAGCCCTCGTAGTGGCGCAGGAGCCGGGCGAGCGGGACGGGCCGGTTCCAGTCGCCGAGGAAGCGCTCGTCCACACGGTCGGCGGGCATGGCGAGCGCCCAGTTGACGAGGACGTCGGGGCGGCGGAGGGAGGGTTCGGTCATCGGGTAGACGACGGCCTTGCGGCGGTCGTCGCCCGCGATGAACATGAAGGACCCGACGTGGCGGGCGTCCATGCGGGACACGCCGCGCCACACGAGCACGCCGTTCCACGGCGGTTCGCCCTCGTCGGGGTGGAGGGCGCGGCGGACGGCCGAGCGGATGCCGTCGGCGCCGATCAGCACGTCCGGTTCGAGGACCGCGGTGCCGCGGACGTCGTCGCAGCGGTGCTCCAGGCGCACCCGGGGGCGGGCCCCGGGCGTGTCGGGCTGCTCCACGTCGGTGACGCGTACGCCGGTCACCAGCGCCTCGGGGCCGAGGCGCTCGCGGACCGCGTCGGTGAGGACCCGTTGCAGGTGCCCGCGGTGGACCGACAGCTGGGGCCACCGGTAGCCGGCCCGCAGCCCGCGTTCCTCGCGGGAGATGAGGGCGCCGCCCGCGTGGTAGTAGCGCAGTTCCCGGGTGCGGACGGCGTCGGCCTCCAGGTGTCCGAGGAGGCCGAGGGCGTCGAGTTCCCGCACGGCGTTGGGCATGAGGTTGAGGCCCGCGCCCGCCGGTTGGATGTCGGGGGCGGCCTCGACGACGGTGACGCGCGCGAACCCCGCGGCGTGCAGGGAGAGCGCGGCGGTGAGCCCGGCGATGCCTCCGCCGGCGACCAGGAGGTCGAGTCTGGTGTCCTGGGTCATGTCGGGTCCGCCTCTCAGGCGGCCGGGGTGCGCGGGGCGGACACGTCGGCGTGCGGCAGGGCCCGGCGGACCAGCGTCTCGTTGTCGCGGGTCAGGTCCAGGACGGTGCGCAGCAGGGCGACGGGGGCGCCGCCGCTGCCGTTGTCGTACAGGCGGAGGTCGTCGTGGTACGCCTTGCGGGCGATGCCGATGTGGCGGGCCCGGAAGGTCTTGAGGAGCCGCAGGACACGGGCCAGCGAGAGGGCCGACGCGGTGAGCTGTGGGGGCAGCCGGTGGGCGCTCTCCCAGCTGAGCGCGGCGGACACCTTGCCGACGGCGGAGACGGAGCCGCGGTGGGCGGCGTGGAAGGCGCGCCAGGCCGGCAGGCTGTACGGGAGGGACTCGTCGAGGAAGGCGTCGTAGGCGGGGTCGGAGCGGTCGCTCTGCCACAGCGTGAGGTCGACGAGCCACAGCGGCACCTGGGCGGCGGCGGGACCGAGGTAGTCGCGCCCGTCGACGTCGATCTCCTCGAAGTAGGGCCGCAGGACGCGGGCGAAGAACTCGGGCGTGACGTTGGCGACGGTGAAGTCGATGGAGTCGACCACGGACTGGACGTGCTGCGCGGTGCGGTCCAGCGCGGGGGCGAACCCGGGGTCGTAGGGTTCGAGCCGGGCCACGTCGGCGCAGCTGTCGAGGGCGGCGACGAGGCTGGGGAACACCATGCGGACGGCGTCCTGGAGGTGGCGCTCCATGTCGGTGGCGGTGTAGCTGCGGCGGCGCGCGCCGAGCGGGTTCCACGTGGTGTAGTGGTGGACGGTGTCGCGGGGCACCATGTCGGTGCGGCGCCCCAGTTCCCGCAGGACCGGCCCCACCTCGGGGACGGCCGCGACGGGTTCGGTGCCGTGCCGCTTCAGGGAGCCGAGCAGCAGCCCCAGGTCCCGCATCGCGGCGAGGCACTCGACGACGCCCCACCGGGCGAGCCGGGCCGGTTCCGGGACGAGGGCGCGCAGGGCGACGGTCAGCGCGGGCACGTCCGCGGCGTGGTTCATGACGGGGACGGCGGCGAGCAGCGCGTCGGCGCCGAGCGGGTCGGCCTCGCGTATCTCGGCGATGCGGTAGCGCGGTTCCGCAGGATCGTTACTGCGGCAGACGAGTCCGGGCTCGACAAGGTCGTACAGAGTCAACGCTGGCCCCTCTCGGGCAGGTGTGAGATGACGGGTGGCGGTGGCGGCCCGTGGGGCGCGGCCCGGCCGGTGGGCGGTGGCCCACCGGCCGGGCCGCCGGGCGGTCACCGCGGGTCGCCCACCCGGCCCTGGCGCGGGGTCGCCGCCGCAGCCGGCGGTGGGTGTCCCTCCTGCTCCGACGGGGTCGGGAGCAGGGGGGCGGGCGGGCGCAGCCGTACGGACAGCAGGGCGGCCGCCGCCGCGAGGGCGGCACCGACGAGCAGCGCCGCACGGAAGCCGGTGGTCTGGTCGAGTGCGGTGGCTCCGGGTCCGGTGCGGGCGGTGGCGACGGACACGAGGACGGCGAGGCCGAGCACGGACCCGAACTGCTGGCTGGTGTTGACCAGTCCGGAGGCGAGGCCGGTCTCCTCGGGGCCGGCCTCCGCGGTGGCGGCCACGTTGGTGGCCACCACGACCAGGGGGAGGGCGACGCCGAGGACGAGGCTCGGCGCGAGGACGGTGGAGGCGAAGGTGCCGTCGTCGGTGAGGGAGAGAGCGAGCCACAGCATGCCCGCGCACAGCAGGGCGAAGCCGGCGGTGGCGGTGCCCCGCAGGCCGAGGCGGGCGATGAGCCGCCCGGTCTGCGGAGCGGTGGCGACCACGACGAGGGACAGCGGCAGCAGCGCGAGCCCGCCGGCGAGCGGCGGGTACCGGAGCACGCTCTGCAGGTACAGGCTCACCAGGAAGAACATCGGGAAGAGCGCCGTCTGGGCGAGGGCGCTGAGCAGGTTGGCGAGCCGCAGGGTGCGCCGCCGGAAGACGGCGGGCGGGACCAGGGGATGGGCGGCACGGCGCTCGACGGCGGCGAACAGGGCGAGCAGCAGCAGGCCGCAGGCCCCGGCGGCCGGGTTCCGGCCGAACAGTGCGAAGGCGAGGAGGCCGAGGCCGCAGGTGGCCGTCAGGGCCCCGGCGAGGTCGAAGCCGGCCGGCTGCGTCCTGGTGCGCCCGTCGAGGAGGCGCCGCGCGAGCAGGCAGAGCGGGACGGCGAGGGCGACGTTGAGCCAGAACGTGGAGCGCCACCCCAGCAGGTCGGTGAGCACCCCGCCGAGGACGGTGCCGGTGACCCCGCCGAGCCCTCCCATCGCGGCGAGGACGCCGAGCGCACGGTGGCGGCCCGCGCCGTCCGGGAACAGGAGCAGCACCAGCGCGAAGGCGGAGGCCGCGGCGAGGGCGGCGCCGACGCCCTGGGCGGCGCGCGCGGCGGCCAGGACCGGCACCGACGGGGCGAGCGCGCCGGCGGCGGAGGCCGCGCCGAGGAGGGCGAGCCCGGCCGTGAACACCCGCCGGTGGCCGAAGCGGTCGGCGGCCCGCCCGGCGAGCAGGAGGAGTCCGCCGAAGGTGATCAGGTAGGCGTTGGCGACCCAGGACAGCCCGGCGGAGCCGACCCGCAGGTCGTCGCCGATCGGGTGGAGCGCCACGTTGACGAGGGCGGTGTCCGTGATCAGCAGCAGTTGCGTGGACGCGAGCAGGGCGAGGGCCCTGCCGCGCTGCGGCGCAGTGCTCACCGGGCGCCCGCGGCCGGGGCGGTGCCGTCCGCCGTGAGCCCGTACCCGTCGAGGCAGTCCCGTACGAGCCGCTCGCAGTCGGCGGCGCCGCCCTCCCACGCCTGCTGCGTCAGGTAGACGTGGGGCGCCCCGTGGTAGAAGCGCTCGTACTGCTCGTGCCGGCCGGCGAACTCGGAACCGACGGCGTCCCAGGCGAGCTTCAGGAGCTTGACGCGGGCGTCCGCGGGAGCGGCGGGCGTGCCGAGGTAGGTGCGCAGCAGCGGCCCGAGCTCGGGGTGGAGCAGCTCGCTGCCGGAGGCGGGCAGCTGGATGAGCCCTCCGCCGGCCAGCAGCTTCACCTCCTGCACGGCCTGCGGGTACAGCTCGCCGGCCATGATGCGCTGGGCGTAGGAGATGTCCCTGCCGGGCGCGACCCCGCCGCGCCCCTCGTCGACGGGGGTGTACGACGCCTCCGCGGCCAGCACGAACGCCTTGGCCTGCGCGACGCGGCCCAGGAGGCGCCCGACGGCCTGGGTGACGGGCGGCAGGTCGTGGGTGCCGTTCGCCTTGGCCAGCAGCACGGCCAGCCCGGTGAGGAATTCCAGCTTGGTCCAGAAGCGGGTGGCTCCCTGGTGGACGAAGTTGAGGAAGGCCGGGGTGTCCCACCAGAGCCGGAAGGCGGTGTCGGTGTCCCGGTAGGTGAGGACGCGGTCCCAGGGCACGAACACGTCGTCGCAGACGAGCAGGGCGTCGTTCTCGTCGTACCGCGAGGAGAGCGGGTGGTCGAAGACGCTGCGGGCCCGGCCCTCGTACGAGGTGCGGGAGACGAGGGTCAGGCCGCGGGTGGCGACGGGCACGGAGAAGGTGACGGCCCGGTCGGCGTCGCCCGGGCCCAGGGGCTCGATGGTCCCGACGACGATCTCGTCCGCGAAGACGGCGGCGGTGCCGGTCATCTTGGCGCCGCGGACGACGATGCCGCCGTCCTTCTCGCCGACGACCCGCAGGGTGCGCTCGTCGTCCTCCCCGGCACCGGTGGGGTTCGTCAGCGTGAAGGCGGCGTAGAGGTCCCCCTCGGCGAGCCGCCGGTGCAGGGTGAGCGCGGCGGTGGACCCGTCGTAGGCTCCGGCGGCCAGCACCCCGGGCGCGGCGGCGAACCCGGCGGCGGCCGCGGCCATGCAGTCGGGGGTCCGGCCCAGGAAGCCGTACCCCGCCTCGGCCCACACCTTGTGCGCCCGCCGGCGGGCGACGAGGTCCTCGTACGAGCGCGGGACGTGGAACGCGGTGTGGACGCCGTCACGGGTGAGGACGGGGGTGTGCGCGGAGTCGTGTGCCAGGTCGTACAGGTGGGCCAGGGACGCGGCGGTGTTGCGGAACGCGGGGTGCAGGGTCACGTCCGCGACCCGCTCGCCGTCGAGCCATATCTCCCGCCCGTCACGCAGGGACTGCACGTACTCCTGACCCGACCTGGTCACCATGTCTCCTCCGGGGAACGGCTGTGCCGGTCCGAAGCCTCTCCGTAACCGGACGAGTCGGGCAATGAACGACCGTCCACCAGCACTTAAGAACCAGCCAGCGACGGGCCGCCGCGAACCACCGCGAAACGGGCGCCCGAAGGGTGCCGGAAGGCATGGGAGGCGTACGGCCCGCATGTCGCGGCGGTGGGCACGGAGGGTCGCGCCGGCGGTGGCGGGAACGCCGCGGCGGCGGCTCCGACGCACCGGCGAACGGCGGCCGGGGCCCGTGCAGCCCGGGCACCGCCGGGGCGAAGCGG
>NZ_MKXB01000004.1 GCF_001865245.1 Streptomyces sp. CC53
CCCGCGCCGCTCCCGCCGCCGGCACCGCGGCGCCCCCGGCCGTCCGTCCCGTCCGGGGCCGGAGCGCGGGCCGGGGCGGGCGCGGGCGGACTCCCGGCCGTGGGGACACGGGGAGGCCGCGGGCCCGCGGGCCTGCGGACGGGCAGCCGGCCCCCGTGGAGGCCCACAGGCTTCCGCGGGACGCCGTCCGAGGCCCGGGGTGTGGTGCGGCAGCAGGCTCCGCCGGGTGGCCGCACGGGTCGGGCGCCCCCGGAGCCGGGGCGTCCGCCGGGTGCGGCCCGCGGGTCGGCGGGGTCAGGGGCGGTGGTGGCGGGCGTAGTGGCGCTGTGCCTTGGCGCGGTTGCCGCAGCCGGCCATGGAGCACCAGCGCCGGGTGCCGTTCTTGGACACGTCGTAGAAGTGCAGGACGCACTCGGGGTTGCCGCAGGCCCGGATGCGTTCCGGGCGGTCCCCGAGGAGCCGCAGGAAGTCCGCGGCCGCGAGCCACGCGGGCAGCCAGGACGGGGCGTCCGCCTCGACGGCCGTGGCGGGGCCTTCGGGGGTGAGCAGGTGGCGGACCCGGCCGTGCGCGAGGACGGCGTTGACGGCCTCGACGGCCTCCGGTGCCGGCAGGCCCGGCTCGGCGACCGCCAGGTCGAGCGCGGCACGAGCGTGCACCAACCGGTCCAGGGTCTCCTGATCGGCGGGCACGGGCGTGTTCCCCAGCGCTTCCCGTACCTGCGGCGCGGCCAGCCAGATCGCCAGTCCTTCCGGCGACACCAGCAGGTCGTGGCGGCCGGCGCCGTCGATCCAGCGGGTGTTCAGCAGGTCGATGGCGACGGGTTCGCCGGTGAGCGGCCTCGGGTCGTTCTCCCAGGTCGTCGGCACGTTGCGGGTCCTTCCTCTAGGGGGGCTGCGGCTGCACACCACCCACGATAACCGGTCATCGCTTGATCACCGGTTGACGTACCCAGGTTCTAACCACTAAATTTAGTTTCACCGGTTGCGAGGCGGACTCGCGACACCGACAGAAGGCATGTGATCGACGATGAGCAAGGCCAAGAACCTGCAGACCGGACACGTCGGGCTGAACGTCACCGACATGGACCGCTCGCTCGCCTTCTACCGCGAGGTCTTCGACTTCGAGGTCATGGGCGAGGGCAAGGAGGACGGCCGCCGGTTCGCGTTCCTCGGTCGCGAGGGCAAGCTGCTCGTGACGCTGTGGCAGCAGAGCCAGGGCACGTTCGCCGCCGACCGCCCCGGTCTGCACCACCTCTCCTTCCAGGTGGACACCATCGAGGAGGTGCGGGCCACCGAGCAGGTGCTGCGCTCGCTCGACGCGGAGTTCGCGTACGACGGCGTCGTCCCGCACGGCGAGGGCGCCTCGTCCGGCGGCATCTTCTTCACCGACCCGGACGGCACCCGCCTGGAGGTGTACGCCCCCTCCGGTGCCGACACCGCGGAGGCCCCCACCACCGGTGCCCCCACCTGCGGCTTCTTCTAAGAGACAGACCCAGTCCGCCGGTCGCCGCACCGATCCGGGCCGGGCCCCTGCGCCGGGGCCCGGGCCGGGTCGGCGGCCCGGCGGCCGGGGCGGTACCACGCCCCCGGCAGCTCGGCAGCACATCGGACGTTCGGAAAGGACATGGCCGTGGCCACGTATCACAGCGGCGAGATCGCGGTGCAGCAGCGCGCCGGCCTCGCCGAGACGGCAGGGTTCTCACTCGGTGCCATCGGTGAGACCGTCCCGCCCATCGCACGGGACTTCCTCGCCGAGCAGCCGATGATCGTGCTGGGCGGCGCCGACGCCTCGGGCCTGATCTGGGCCACCCAGCTGACCGGCGCGCCCGGCTTCCTCCGGGTCCCGGACCCCGGCACCCTGCTGATCGACGCGCTCCCCCTGCCGGAGGACCCGCTGGCCGGCGCCCTGAACGCGGCGACGCCCGGCAACCCGGTCCGGATCGGCATGATCGCCATCGAGCCCGCCACGCGGCGCCGCATGCGCATGAACGGGCGCGTCCACCGCGTCGGGGACGGACTGCGCGTCGACCTCGACCAGGTCATCTCCAACTGCCCCAAGTACCTCCAGAAACGCGACTACCAGCACGTCGGGACCGGCGACGGCGCACCGCGGGCCGTCACCGCGGGCGGTGAACTCACCGCCGCCCAGCAGCTGACCGTGACCACGGCCGACACCTTCTTCGTCGCCACCGCGTCCGACCGCGGTGACGCCGACGCCTCCCACCGCGGCGGCAACCCCGGCTTCGTCAAGGTCCTCTCGCCGACCCGGCTGCGCTGGCCCGACTACGTCGGCAACGCCATGTTCCTGACCCTCGGGAACCTCCAGCTCAACCCGGCCGCGGGGCTCTTCTTCCCGGACTGGGAGACCGGCTCCGTACTCCACCTGTCCGGCACCGCGCACACGGTGTGGGACGCCGACGAGGCCGCCCGGGTCCCGGGGGCGCAGCGCCTGGTCGAGTTCTCGGTCGACGCCGTGCGGGAGATCTCCGCCGCCTCGCCGCTGCGCTGGTCCTCCCCCGGCTACTCGCGCTTCAACCCGCCGGCGAGCTGACGCGCGACGCGTCCCTCCCGCCTCTTCCTCACCACCCCTGAACCGCAACGGAGCCCGCCATGCGCATCACCGTCGACAGGAACCTCTGCGAGAGCCACGGGCAGTGCGTCTTCGCCGCGCCCGAGGTCTTCTCCTTCGACGACGACGACTACCTGATCTACGAGGCCGAGCCGTCCGACGAGCTCCGCGACAAGGTCGAGAAGGCCGCCGCCGTCTGCCCGCTCCGCGCCATCGCCATCGCCCCGGCCACGCCGTGAGCACCGGTCACACGAACAGCACGGGACACGGCATGAGAAGCGGAAGCAGCATGGACAGCATCGTGGTCGTCGGCGCCTCGCTCGCCGGGCTGCGGGCGGCGGAGGCCCTGCGCTCCCGCGGCTTCGCCGGCACCCTGACGATCGTCGGCGACGAGCCCCACCTCCCCTACGACCGGCCGCCGCTGTCCAAGCAGGTCCTCACCTCGGACGTCGAACCCGACGTCACCGGCCTCGCCCTGCCGGAGGGCCTGGACGCGGACTGGCGGCTCGGCCGGCCCGCCGTCGGCCTCGACCTGAAGGCGCGGACCGTCACCCTCGCGGACGGGGACGACCTCCCGTACGACGGGCTGGTCATCGCCACCGGATCGGCCGCGCGCGGCTGGCCGGCCTCGCGCCCCGCACCGCCCGCCGGCGTGGTCACGCTGCGCGGCTGGGACGACGCCGTCGCCCTGCGAGGCTCGCTGGAACCGGGACGGCGGCTCGTGGTCGTCGGCGCCGGCTTCCTCGGCGGCGAGATCGCGGCCGCGGGCGTCGCGCGCGGACTCGACGTGACCCTGGTCGAGGCGGCCGACCAGCCGCTGGAACGGGCCATCGGCGCCGAACCGGGCGCGTACATCGCCGCCCTGCACCGCGAGGCGGGCATCGACCTGCGCACCGGCACCACCGTCACCGACTTCCACGCCGCACCGGACGGCCGGCTCACCGGCGTGGTGCTCTCCGACGGCTCCACCGTCCCGGCCGACACGGCGGTCCTGGCGCTCGGCGCGGTCCCGTCGACCGGCTGGCTCGAGGGCTCCGGCCTGGCCCTGGACGGCGGCGTGCACTGCGACGCCTCGCTGCGGGCGCTGCGCACCGACGGTTCCACGGCGCCGGACGTGGTCGCCGCGGGCGATGTCGCGCGGGTGCCGCACCGGCTGGCGGACGGCCAGCCGCTGGCGCTCGGCCACTGGACCAACGCCGTGGAGCAGGGCGCCGCCGCCGCGGCCACCCTGCTGGCGGCCGAGGAAGCGGAGCCGTACACCGGGGTCCCGTCCTTCTGGTCCGACCTGTACGGCGCCAGGATCCGCTCCGTGGGCCTGCCCGCCGCCGCGGACGAGGCGCGGATCGTCGAGCACGACCTGCCGGGCCGCCGGCTGGAGGTCAGCTACCACCGGTCGGGGCGGCTCGTCGGCGCCCTCACCATCGGCCGCACCGCGCGGCTCGCGTTCTACCGGACCACCCTGCAGGAAATGACCGCCTGATGACGGCGGGAATTCCGAAGCAGCCGGAGCGGACCGGCGCCCCCATTCTCCTGGGAAGAGCCGGCCCGCTCCGGATCGGTTCCCGAAGAATTCCCCCGGAATTCATCCTCCGCGGAACCAACGGGTCCGGCCCCCCTACGCATGCGCCGGACGGAGGGGAGCCGGAGGGTCTTGCGCGACTGCCGGAGGTCAGTCGAAGTTGCAGTGGCGCGGGGCCTCGCGCTCGTAGCGCAGCGGGGTGCCCTCGGGCTTCAGGTAGACGAGCTCGACGACGAGGGGCTCGTTGGTCTCGTTCACGCCGTTCAGCGGGATGCCGCCCTGCTTGACGAAGGAGTCGCCGGCCTTGAAGGTCTCCACCGTGCAGTGCCAGTCGGCGTTCTTGCGGGTGATCTGACCGGACTTCACGGTGAGGACCACGATGCCGGGGTGGATGTGCCAGCCGGTCTCGCCGCCGGGCTGGATGGTCAGGGTCTGCTGGACGACGTCGGTCACGTTGTTGACCCTGATGTCGTGCGGCGTGAGGAACTTGCCGTCGAACCGGTCGACCAGGGTGGCGCCGACCGGCGGCGTGGCCGTGGCGATGCCCGCCCCGCCCATCGTCGCCGCTGCCGCGACCAGAGCCGTGATGATCTTCCCTCGACGCGACAGAGTGGTGCGCTTCATTACCTGCTCCTCGTTCGGTGCGCCGCCGGACGGCGGCGTTCATTTCCAGTGGACAGAATCGTAGGGAGCTCTTTCGGACAGCCACAAGGCAAATCCGGCGTAGCTATCCGATAGGGGAATTCGGGAAATCGAATACCACCCCAGAGCACGCGAGGCCCCGCCAAAGAGCCCCAAACGATCCGGGTCGTGGACGGTGTGAGGTGGTATGGGGCGGCCACAACGGACACGGGGTGCGGGCGGTCCCGAGATCTCCGGATCAACGGCGCGTACGGCGGCGGGGGCGGCCTCGTCCGCCGGGGCGATATCCGGCCACGGGCGGGCCGATCCGGCGACGACCTGACGCGCGCGAGGCCACCGGCGGCGCCGGCCACCGCACCCCGAGACCACCGACAACGGCCCGGCCCCGCCGTGGCTGAACCGACTCGGGTCCCGCGACCGTCACGGGCGTCGCGATCAACCCGGGGCCCCGTGCGCCCGTCCCCCCTGGTGGACACCGACCAGCAGACGAGTGAAGGCGGCCCGCGCTGTGAGCACGACCCTTGTCATCACCAACGACTTCCCGCCCCGCCAGGGCGGCATCGAGACCTTCGTCCACGCCGTGGTGACCCGTATGCCGGGCAACGTGGTCGTGTACACGTCCCGTGAGCCGGGCATGGAGGCGTACGACCGCACCCTGCCGTTCCCCGTGGTCCGCGACCCGGCGCGCACGCTGCTCCCCACGCCGCGGGTCACCCGGCGCGCGGCCGGGCTCTTAAGGGAGCACGGCTGTGACCGCGTGTGGTTCGGCGCCGCGGCGCCCCTCGCCTTCATGGCGCCCGACCTGCGGCGCGCCGGTGCGCGGCGCATGGTGGCGACGACCCACGGCCACGAGATCTGGTGGGCGCGCACGCCCGGCGCGCGGCAGGTGATGCGCCGCATCGGCGACCACGTCGACGTGGTGACGTATCTCGGGGAGTACACCCGGGCGCGGCTGGTGTCCGCCCTGGGGCCGCGGGCCCGGCTGAGCCGGCTCGCGCCGGGTGTGGACGCCGGGGAGTTCCGCCCGGACGGGTCCGCCGCACGCCGGAGCGCGGTGCGGCAGCGGCACGGGATAGGCGAGGACCGGAAGGTGGTGCTGTGCGCGGCCCGGCTGGTGCCGCGCAAGGGCCAGGACACGCTGATACGCGCCCTGCCGCGGCTGCTGCGGGACGTCCCCGACGCGGTGCTGCTGGTGGTCGGCCGCGGCCCCGACGAGCAGCGGCTGCGGAAGCTGGCCCGCGGCCTCCCCGCGGGGACGGTGGTGTTCGCCGGCGGCCGGGACCACGCGGAGATGGCGGACTACTACGCGGCTGCCGACGTCTTCGCCATGCCGTGCCGCACCCGCAAGGGCGGCCTGGAGGCGGAGGGCCTGGGCATCGTGTTCCTGGAGGCCCAGGCCAGCGGGCTGCCGGTGGTCGTGGGTGACTCGGGCGGTGCCCCCGACACCGTGCGGCACGGGGGCAACGGCCGGGTCGTGGACGGCCGGGACGTCGCGGCGGTGGCGGACGCGGTGGGCTCTGCGCTGCGGGCACCCGACCGGGAGGCTCGGAGCGAGGCGGGCCGGCGATGGGTGGCGCGGGAGTGGTCCTGGGAGTCCTCGGTCCGCCACCTCACCGACCTGCTGGCGCCGGAGGGCGACCGGGACGGGCCCCGCGCGGCCACGCCCTGACGCCGGCCGGACGGGTGCCCCGCGCCACGGGTCCGCGGTGGCCGGGCCCGCCAGCAGCCCGCCCCACGGATCTCCGGCAGACCGGGTCGGACCGGCCCCGAGCCGGACGCGGCCGGAGTGGGTCCCGCCCGAGCCGGGCCGGCCGGGACGGAACCGGCACGACGACGGGGTCGGGCCCGTGGCGACCGGCGGGCGTACGGCCCCGGGCAGCACACGGACACGCGGCCCGGCAGGCCCCCGCAGCCGGCAGGTCCGGCGCCGGCCGCGAGCCCCGCCGCCGACGGGGTCCACCGGCATCCGCCGGCTCACCGCGACCGGTGTGAGCGCCTCGTCGGACGGCTCAGTCGGCCGTCAGGTCGCGCAGGGCGTCCTCCACGGCCCGGTGGAAGGTCGGGTAGGCGTAGATCATGTGCCGCAGCCGTTCCACCGGCACCTCCGCGTGGACCGCGACCGCGAGCCCGTAGAGGACCTCGCCGCCGGTCGGGCCGACCGCCGTCGCGCCCACGAGGACCCCCCGCTCCGCGTCCTCCACGAGCTTGACGAAGCCTTCGTTGCCCGCCTTGTGGATCCATCCGCGCGTCGAGGACGGCACGCCGGAGCAGCCCGTGCGCACGGTGAGCCCCCGGTCGCGCGCGGCCAGCTCGGTGAGCCCGACCGCGCCGACCTCCGGGTCGGTGAAGGTGACGCGCGGCAGCGCCCGGTAGTCGGCCTCCGGGCCGGGCTCCCCGAGGATGTCCCGGACCGCGGTCTCCGCCTGGTACATCGCCACGTGCGTGAACGCGCCGCGCCCGGTCACGTCCCCGACGCCCCACACCGCGTCCGCCCCGACCGCCCGCATCCGGCCGTCCACCTCCAGGGCGCGCGCCCCCGGGTCCAGGCCGACGCGGTCCAGGCCGAGCCCCCGCAGGTCGGGGCGGCGGCCGGTCGCCACGAGCAGGCGCTGCGCGGCGAGTTCCCCGCCGTCCTCCAGGGTGAGGCGGAACGCGCCGTCCGCGTGCCGCACCGCGGCGGCCCGCGCCCCGGTCCGTACGGTGACGCCCTCCGCTCCGAGCACCTCGGCCAGCAGCCTCCCCGCCTCGGGCTCCTCCGCGGGCAGCAGCCCCGGCGCGGCCTCGACGACCGTGACGGCCGTGCCGAACCGGGCGAAGGCCTGCGCCAGTTCCGCTCCGATCGCGCCGCCCCCGAGGACCAGCAGGGACGCCGGGGCCTCCTTCGCGGCGACCGCGTCGCGGTTCGTCCAGTAGGGCACCGCGTCGAGGCCGGGCACCGGCGGGATCTGCGGGCGGCTGCCGGTGGCGAGGACCACGCCCCGGCGGGCGGTCAGGACGCACGCGTCCGGGCCGTCGACCTCCACCCGGCCGGGCCCGGCCAGCCGCGCGCGGCCCCGCAGGAACCGCCCGCCCCGCGCGGTGAAGCGCTGCACGGCCGCCGTGTCGTCCCAGTCGTCCGTGGCGTCGTCCCTGATGCGGGCCGCCACCGGCCCGAAGTCGGCGGTGACGTCGGCGCGTCCCGCCATGCCCGGCACCCGGCGCGACTCGGCCAGCAGGTTGCCGGCGCGGATCATCATCTTGCTCGGGATGCACGCCCAGTACGGGCACTCCCCGCCGACGAGTTCCGCCTCCACCCCGACGACGTCGAGCCCGGCACCGGCCAGGCGCCCGGCGGTGTGCTCACCGCCGACGCCCATGCCGATGACGACGACATCCACGGCGTGCTCCTCGTGCGCGGTCCCCATGAGTGGCCTCCTCCTCGTCGACTCCACTGGACTTCCGTGCTCCGCACCATCGTCAGGGGTCCGCCGCCGCCTGCACGGGGGGACGCGCCCGGCGCCCGCGCCCCGGGCCGTCCGCCCGCACACGGCACCCCCGCCACATCACCCCGCCGGGCCGTCAACTACGCTTCTGCATACGCCTGTTGGATGGTCGTCCCATGAACGCCTTCGGGCACGGAAGCGGCCGCGCCTGCCGCCGCCGCACGAGAAAGGGGCCTCGCGATGAGCGAGCAGCAGACCCCCGCGCCCGGCCCCGCCCCCGCGGACCGGCGCCTCGACGAGGAGCTGCGCGCGGTGCGGGCCCGGCGCGGCGCGTACGTCCCCGCAGCCATGCTGGAGGTCATCGACCGGGCGACCGCCGACCTCGCCGCGTCCGGGCGGGCCGAGCGGGCGCTGGCGGTCGGGGCGCGGGCGCCGCGGTTCGCGCTGCCGTCCGCGACCGGCCGGACCGTCGCCCTGGACGACCTGCTCGCCGGGGGGCCCGTCGTCCTCACCTTCTACCGCGGCACATGGTGCCCGTTCTGCGTGATCGCCCTGCGCGCGCTGCGACGGCGGCTCACGGAGATCACCGCGCGCGGGGCCCGGCTGGTCGCGGTCTCGCCGCAGGTCCCCGACGAGTCGCTGTCCCTGGTCGAGAAGCACGCGCTGGACTTCGACGTGCTCAGCGACGTCGGTTCCGCCGTCGCCCGGCAGTACGGCCTGGACTTCCGCGTGCCCGACGCCCTCGCGAAGGTGTACGAGGGGTTCCGCTTCGAGATGGACCGGGTCAACGGCGGCCACGGCAGGACCCTGCCGCTGACCGCCACGTACGTGATCGACCAGGGCTCCACGATCCGCTGGGCGTTCGTCGACGCCGACTACACGCGGCGCGCGGAGCCGGCCGACGTGCTCACGGCTCTCGACGCGCTGCGGCCCGGGGCCCGGTGACCCCGGTGGCCCCGTCGGCCGCGGTGCCCGGCGCTACCCCGTCGGCCGCCCTGCGGCGCCCCCGCAGCCGCGCCGCCACCGCCGCCGCGGCGAGCAGGGCCACGGCGACCGCCGCCACGACCGGGGCGCCGACCGCCCCGAGGGCGTCCGCGACCCGGGTCTGGACCTCACCGACCGCGAAGACCACCGGGTCGGTGCCGTCCGACGCGCCGCGCAGCACCCGGATCTCGTACCAGCCGTAGTACGCGACGTACGCCCCCGCGAGGAGCAGCAGGCCGCCGCCGAGGCGGGTGGCGACCGGGCCGACGCGGCGCAGCGCGCCCACCCGGGTGGTGCGGGTGACGGCCACGGTCAGCGCGGCCGCGCCGACGATCGCGCCCATCCCCGCCGCGTACGCCGCGAACAGCAGCGCCCCCTCCGCGACCGAGCCGCCCCGGAACGCGGAGACGACGATGGCGAGGAACGGGGCGATGGTGCAGCCGAGCGAGGCGATCGCGTACGCCGCGCCGAACAGCGCCATCGACAGCGGCGAGCGGGCCACCTTCGGGGCGCGCCGCAGCTTCGGCAGCAGCGCCGCCGGGAGGGCGCGGCCGGCCAGCAGCCAGCCGCCGAGGACGGCCAGGACCGCGCCGAAGACGACCGTGAACCACGGCAGGTGCTCCTGGACCTGCCCGGCGACCGGGGCCACGGCGAGGCCGAAGACGGCGAAGACGACGGTGAAGCCGAGGGTCATCGCGGCCGTGGCGGCCAGCGCGCGGCCCACGGCGGTGAGCCGGCCGGGGCTGTCGTCGCCGAGGACGAGCAGCGACAGGTAGGCCGGCAGCAGGGCGAAGCCGCAGGGGTTGACGGCGGCGAGGACGCCCGCCGTGAGGGCGAGGGCGAGGGGCAGGTCGGCCATGTCAGCCCAGCAGTTCCCGGACCTTGTCGGCGAGGCCCTCGCCGCCGCGCAGCACGCCGGTGTGGGTGGGCCGGCCGGTGGCGTCCAGGACGACGTAGGTGCTCTGCTGCGTCACCGCGAACTTCCGCCACACGTTCCCGGACTCGTCCGCGAGGTGCGGGAAGCCGTCCAGTCCGTTGTCGGCGACGAAGGTGCGCATGGCGTCCTTCCGGTCGAGGCCGGCCACGCCCACGACGTTGGCGCGGTCCGCGTACTCGGCGGCGACGCGGGCGGTCTCCTTCGCCTGGCCCTTGCAGGTGGGGCACCAGGGGGCCCAGAACCACAGCACCGTCGGCTTGCCGGCGAGGGTGGTCCCGTCGAAGGCGGCGCCGTCCAGGGTGGTGCCCTTGAACTGGAGGGTGGAGGCGAGGTTCTCGGCTCCCGGGCTCGCCGCCCCCGGGGCGGCCGAGCCGCCGGCGGGGGCGGACGGGGCGTCTGCGGCGGGTGCCGCGGCGGACGCGGCGGGCTCCGGGGAGGAGTCCTGCGCGGAACCGCCGGAGCCGGATCCCCCGCAGCCGGCGAGGACGACCGCGGCCAGCAGGGCGGCGGTGGCGGCGAGCGGGCGGGCGGTTCGCTGACGGCGCATGGAGGGACTCCTGACGTCGGGTGCCGGAGGACGGACCCACCGTACGGGCGCGGGCGGGCCCGCAGGGAGGCCCCCCGCTTCCCGGGACCCTTACGAAATGCGGACGTCGTGGCCGCCCCCGGGGCCCGGGGGCGACTCGGCGGCGCCGCGGTGCGAGGCTGGCCGCATGCAGAGTGGTCAGAGCGGGAGCAGCGGCGGCACGGGCGGGGGCGGCGGCGCGCAGCACGTCCTCGTGGTGGACGACGACCCGACGGTCTCCGAGATCGTGACGGGCTACCTGGAGCGGGCCGGCTTCGGTGTCGCCCTGGCGGCGGACGGGCCGGGCGCGCTCGCGGCGGCGGGCGCGCGGTGGCCGGACCTGGTGGTGCTGGACCTGATGCTGCCCGGCATGGACGGGCTGGCCGTGTGCCGGGAGCTGCGGGCCCGGGGGCCGGTGCCGGTCATCATGCTCACGGCCCGCGCCGACGAGGAGGACCGGATCCTGGGGCTGGAGATCGGCGCGGACGACTACGTCACGAAGCCGTTCAGCCCGCGGGAGCTGGTGCTGCGCGTCGAGTCGGTGCTGCGGCGCAGCGCCCTGGCCGCGGCGCCCCGGCCCGAGCCGGTGGTGCCGCTGCGCGCGGCGGGCCTGGAAGTGGATCCCGCGGCCCGGCGCGCCAGCAAGCACGGCCGCGAACTGGCCCTGACACTCCGCGAGTTCGACCTGCTCGCGTACTTCCTCCGACACCCGGGGCAGGTCTGCGACCGGGAGCGGCTGATGCGGGAGGTGTGGGGCTGGGACTTCGGCGACCTGTCGACGGTCACGGTCCACGTGCGGCGGCTGCGCGGCAAGGTCGAGGACGATCCCGCGCGTCCGCGGCTGATCCAGACGGTGTGGGGCGCGGGCTACCGCTTCGACCCCGTCGGACCGGAGGAGGTGGACGGCGGTGCGTGACTTCCTGCTGATCGCGCTGTACGCGCTGGCGGGCGCCCTGGCGGCGGGCGCGCTGGGCTGGTGCGGGCTGCGGCTGACCCGGAGCCGCTCGGTCGCGGTGTCGCTGGCCGTGGTGTCGGCGGTGACGGTCACGGCGATGCTGGCGGGGACGCTGGCGGTGTGCTGGGCGATGTTCCTGTCGTCGCACGACCTGGGCGTGGTGACGACGGTGGTGGCGATGGCGGCCGCCGTGTCGCTGGCGACGTCGCTGCTGCTGGGCCGCCAGGTGGTGCGGCGGCTGCGCGGACTGGCGGTGGCGGCGCGGGAGTTCGGCGACGGCGGCACGTTCCTGGCGCCGCCGGGGCCGGCGCCCGCGGAACTGGCCGCGCTGAGCCGTGAACTGGCGGCGACGAGCGCCCGGCTGGCCGCGTCCCGCGAACGGGAGCGCGCCCTGGAGGCGTCACGGCGGGAGCTCGTGGCGTGGATCTCGCACGACCTGCGGACCCCCCTCGCGGGGCTGCGGGCCATGTCGGAGGCGCTGGAGGACGGGGTGGTGAAGGACCCGGCCCGCTACCACCGGCTGATGCGCACCGAGGTGGACCGGCTGAACTCGATGGTGGGCGATCTGTTCGAGCTGTCCCGGATCCACGCGGGCGCGCTCGCGCTCAGCCCGTCGCGGGTGTCGGTCTACGACCTGGTGGGGGACGCGCTGGCGGGCGCGGACCCGCTGGCGCAGGAGCGCGGGGTGCGGCTGGTGGGCGGCCGGCTGGAGGCCGTGCCGGTGGAGGTCGACGGCAAGGAGATGACCCGGGTCCTCGCGAACCTGCTGGTGAACGCGATCCGGCACACCCCGGCCGACGGTACGGTGGCCGTGGCGGCCGAGCGCGGCGACGACGGCACGGTGGTGCTGTCGGTGACGGACGGCTGCGGCGGCATCCCGGACGAGGACCTGCCGCGGGTGTTCGACACGGGGTGGCGCGGCACGGAGGCCCGCACCCCTCCGGCGGGGGCGGGCCTCGGCCTGGCGATCGTGCGCGGCCTCGTGGAGGCGCACGCCGGGCACGCGCACGTACGGAACGTGGAGGGCGGCTGCCGGTTCGAGGTGACCCTGCCGGCGGCCGTCGCCGGCGCCTGACGGCGCTCAACCCGGCACGCCGTACAGCACGAGGTTCTCGGCGTACGCACCCGCCTCCGGGTCGAAGGCGCCCGCGCAGGTGACGAGGGCGAGCCGGGGCCGGCCGGCCGCGTTGAACAGGTCCTGCGGCAGGTCGTCCGCCCGGTAGGTGCGGCGGGCGACGATCCGGTACGTGTGCCGGGTCCCGTCGGCGGCGGCGACGTGCGCGCGGGCGCCCAGGGGCAGGGCGTGCAGCGCCTCGAAGGGGCCGGCGCCCTCCGCGGCCGAGTCGATGTGCCCGGCGAGCAGCAGGGTGCCGCGCGGGTCGCCGGGACGGGCGCCGAGCGCCCACCAGCCGACCCGGGACGGTGACGCGGGCACCTCCAGGGCGCCGTCGCGGGAGGCGGCGACCGGGTCGACGGGCAGCGTGCCCACGTGCCCCGGCACGGTCAGCGCCACGGGCGGGGCGTGCGCGGACCCGGCGGGCCGCGCGGACCCGGGCGGGGCGCTGGGCAGGGCGCCCGTGTCGGCCGGGCTGGGGGCGCCGGCCGGGAGGGCGAGGGTGAGCGCCGCGGACGCCACCGCGGCCAGCCCCGCCCAGGCGAGGAGCCGCGCCGG
>NZ_MKXB01000005.1:0-4622 GCF_001865245.1 Streptomyces sp. CC53
CGCCGAAGCGACGGGCGGGACGGCCACGGGTGCGGCAGCGGCCGGGTACGAGCCGAGGAGGCGGAGTTCCGGTACTCCGCGGCGCAGATGGCGGAGCGCGCGGGCCGTGGCGGGGTCCTCGGGGCGCCCGGGGCAGTCGACGAGGAGGGCGCTGCGGCCGTCACCGCCGTCCGTCACGGCGAAGGCGACCGGCAGCCTCCGCAGAGCGGGGCGGGCGCACAGAAGGGCCAGGGCCGCCCGCGTCTCGTGGGGGGTGCCGTCGACCCTGCCGGCCAGCGACGTGCGGTGGGGGCCGCCGCCCCGCGCCTCCCGCCCCGGCGCCGCGGCGGGAGCCAGCAGGAGGAACCGGGTGACCGCGCCGGGATGGTCCTGGACCCCCGCGGCGGCGACAGCGAGACCGTACCGGGCCGCGGTGAACTCCCCGGCGACGGCGGCGTCGCACCGGCCGTCCCGCACCCAGCGGGCACCGGCCGCGTTGGACGGGGCCGACAACCACCGGGCGCGCGGCAGGAACGCGGCCAGCCACCCCGCCACCTGGGCGCGGGCATGCGGGTGCCCGGTGACCGTGCGGACCTCGCCGGGCCGCGTCCCCGGCCGCACGAGCAGGGCGAACTCGACGCCCAGCACCACCTCCCGCCGTGCGTGGACACCGGGCGCGTCCACCAGGGCCCGCAAGGTGTCGGGGACCGGTCCTCCCGCGGTGTTGTGCACGGGGAGCATCGCGGCCCGCGCGGCGCCCGTCCGCAGGTGCGCCAGCGCCTCGCGGGCGGTGGCGGCCGGCAGCAGCGGCGTGTGCGCGGCCTCGGGGAGCGTGCGCAGGGCCCGCTCCGTGAAGGTGCCCTCCGGGCCCAGGTACGCGAGGGCCGCAGCGCACCGGTGGGGCGCCGCGGCCGCCGGCCGCCCGGCACCGGCCCCCGGGGGTGGGGCCGGGCGGGCCGCGGGCCCCGGCGCGGTCGGGCGGCAGGCACGGAGCGGCTCCGGCGGGGGCTCCGGCGCGGCGTGCACGCGTGCGGCGCCTGCGGGAGCTCCGGCGGCGGGCGGCACCGGCGCGGGGGTGCGGGCCGCCATGTCAGGCGGTGGTGAGGGCCGCGTCCGCGACGGCGGCCGCCGCGTGCTTGGCGCGGCGCAGTTCCTTGTCCTCCAGCAGGCCGGGCGCGAAGGCCGCGAAGTCGGCGTCGACGCGGGCCGCGACACGGCCCGCCTGCTCGACCTGCACGGTGACGCCGAAGGCCAGCCTGCTCGGCTCGGTCAGGTCGGCCCGGGTCACCGTGAGGCGGAGCGTGGCGGCGACCGGGAAGAGGAAGTTGGTGAACGACGTGTTCAGCGAGTTGAGCACGATGTAGTAGCGCTGCTGCGGCCACCTCGACGTGTAGTACCGCTCGGTGACGGCGAGGAACATCTGCCGCGCCGCCTCGATCGCCACCATGCCCTGCACGTGGACCCGGTCCTGGACGTCGACGAGCAGCTCGTTGTGGTCGTGGACGCGCAGCTGCGCCTCGTACGTCTCGTCGTCGATCCGGGTGAGTCCGGCGACGAGGACGTTGTCCTCGCGGGCCTTGTGCAGGTCGTGGCGGCGGGCCGTGGCGGCGGCCGTGTGCCGGACGACGACGCGGTCGGTCAGGCCGCGCCGCTCGATGGCGTCGCGCAGGTGGTCGGCCTCGTAGTCGCCGATGCCCTGGCCCGCCACGACGTGCACGGGCCCGTGGACGTGGTCGAGGTCCCCTGCGTCGAGGGCCCGGACGAGGGCGGTGAAGGAGTCGGCGCCGACGGCTGCGGCGAAGTCGGCGAAGCGGTCGCCGACGACGAGGCGCGACGAGGCGGCGGATGCTGCGGGGGCGGGCTCGGTCATGGTGTGGCTCTCCTCCGGGTCGGGGCGGGCTCAGCGGCCCGCGCGGTAGGCGTGCAGCGGGACGTGGGCGGGCGCTCCGGCGGCGCGGGAGGCCGGCGGGCCGGGCGGCGCCTGCGGGTCGGTGACCGCCTCGGCGGCGGCCAGGCCGGTCAGGCAGCGGGCGGCGAGCTCGCGGTACTGGGCCGTGCCGTTGCCCTTCCAGGCGATCTCGTCGCCCGTCAGCGGACGGACGACCCGGGCGGGGCTCCCGGCGACGAGGTGCCGCTCGGGCACCTCGAAGCGGGACTTGACGAAGCTGCCGGCGCCGACGAAGGCCTGCTCGCCGACGGTGACGCCGTCCATCAGCACCGACTTCATGCCGATCAGGCTGTCCCGCCCGACGCGGCAGCCGTGCAGCACGGAGCCGTGGCCGACGTGGCCGTCCTCCTCGACCACGGTGTCCGCGCCGGGGAAGCAGTGCAGGACGCAGCAGTCCTGCACGTTGGACCCGGCCCGCAGCTCGATGCGGCCGAAGTCGCCGCGCAGGCTGGCGAGCGGGCCGACGTAGCAGCCGGGACCGATGACGACGGAACCGATCAGCACGCTGTCCGGGTGGACGAAGGCGCTCGGGTGGACGACGGGCACGGCTCCTTCGAAGGAGTAGATCTTCGCCATAGGGGGGTCCTTCAGCTCAGGGTGGGTTCCGGTGCGATGGCTCCGCCGGTGCCGGGGGCGTCCGGGGCGGCAGACCCCTCGGGTCCCGGGGCGTGCGGGGCCCTCCGGCCGGCGGCTGCCGGGGTCGGCGGGGAGGCTGCGGGCGGCGCGGTTCCCAGCGCGGCGAGGGCGTCGTGGCCGTGGATCCAGGCCAGGTCCTCCGGCAGGCCGGCCAGGCGGGCGTCTCGGGCGTCGGCCTCCGGGCCGTCCGGCGCCTGGAAGCAGCCCGCGTTGCGCCGGGAGCCGGCCTGGAGCAGACGCGTGCGGGGGCGGCGCTCGACCTCGTACCTGCGCAGCGCCTCGACGACGCCGCGGCCCGCGGACGCCCCGCCGAGCAGCCGTGCGAGGACGACGGCGTCCTCCAGGCACTGGTTGGCGCCCTGCCCGTGGTGCGGCAGCATCGCGTGCGCGGCGTCCCCCAGCAGGGTCACCCGGCCGCGGGTCCAGTGGCGCAGCGGCTCGCGGTCGTACAGCGCCCAGCGGCCGGGCCGGTCGGCGGCGGCGAGCACGTCTGTGACGAACGGGTGCCAGCCCTCGAAGTGGCCGAGCAGTTCCCCGGTGGTCCCCTCGGTGGACCAGGACTCGACCGTCCAGTCCCGGTCGGGCACGACGGCCAGGAAGTTGAGCAGGGTCCCGCCCGCGACCGGGTACGCGATGACGTGTCGGCCGGGGCCGAGCCACAGCCACAGGACGTCCTCGCGCAGTTCGGGCCGCCCCCGCAGCCGTTCCAGCGGCACCAGCGCGCGGTATCCGCTGGTGCCGGAGAACACGGCGTGGTCGGGGCCGAAGAGGCTGTGCCGCACGGCGGAGTGGATGCCGTCGGCCCCGACGGCCGCGTCGGCCTCCGTCTCGGTGCCGTCCTCGAACCGCAGCACCACACCGTGCCCGGTCTGCTCGACGGCGGTGCAGCGTGCGCCCAGGCGCAGGGGGCCGGGGCCCAGCTCGGCGAGCAACGCCCGCTGGAGCGCGGCGCGCTCCACGGTCAGGAAGGGCGCGCCGAAGCGCTGTGCGTACGTGCCGGCCAAGGCGTGC
Organism: Streptomyces sp. CC53; assembly: GCF_001865245.1. Classification (GTDB taxonomy): domain Bacteria; phylum Actinomycetota; class Actinomycetes; order Streptomycetales; family Streptomycetaceae; genus Streptomyces. The sequence goes on from NZ_MKXB01000005.1 coordinate 3,575, forward strand.
GCGGCGAGGGTGCGGCCGGTGCGCCAGTGCCGGAACTCGGCGCGCAGCGGTGCGACGGCGGAGCCGTCCAGTCGCGTGGCGACGCCCAGGGCGCGCAGGGCGCGGTGGCCGTTGGCGCCGAGCGCGATGCCCGCGCCCCGGCCGGTCGTGTCCCCGGCCTGCTCGTGGACGGTGACGTCGACGTCCTGCTGCCGCAGCCCGACGGCGGTGGCCAGTCCGCCGATCCCGCCGCCGACGACGGCGACGCGGGGACGTCTTGCGGGCATGTTCGCTCCTCTTCTCGTACGGGGACGGGTGCCGGGGTGGCGCCGGGTCAGGCGGGTGCGGCGACGGCGGTGAAGCCGCCGCGGTGGAAGAGCAGCGGGTCCCGGTCACGGTAGGTGGCGCCGAGGACGCGGCCGACGACGAGGACGTGGTCGCCGATCGGCTGGGTGAGGTGCAGGGCGCACTCCAGGGTGCCCGGCCCGTCCGTGAGCAGCAGGCAGCCGGTGTGGGGGCCGGTGGCCCAGGCGGCCTCGCTCTCGACCGGGGGGCGGGTGTCGGACCTGGCCGTCAGCACGCGCAGCAGGGGGCGGGCGTCGTCGGCGAGGAAGGACACGCCCCACACCCCGGCGGTGTAGAGCCGCTGCAGGAACGCCGAGTCGTCCCGCAGGCACATGGACACGAGCGGGGGCCGGAGGGACACGGAGGTGAAGGAGTTCACCGCGATGGCGTCGTGGCGGGGAACGCCGTCCGGGGCGTCGTCGACGCGGGTGGAGACGGCGCACACGCCGGTGGCGTACTGGCCGAGGACCCGCCGCAGCCGGGCCGGCGCGAGGTCGTCGCCGCCGACGCCCGTCCCGTCGGGCCCGCGCCGCGCACCGGCCCGGGCGGGGCGCCGGGCACCGGGCCCGCCGTCGGGCGCGGCAGCAGGATGCCCGGCACCCGGCCCGGCCGCGGGGCGGCCGTCGGGGGCCAGGGGCGACAGGGCTTCGGCCCCGGCCTTGGCGTCGCAGACCGCGGCCGGGTGCCGGGGACCGGGCGCGGCGGGGGACGGGGCAGCGGCGGG
>NZ_MKXB01000005.1:4881-53488 GCF_001865245.1 Streptomyces sp. CC53
TGCGCGGGGCGGTCCGGGAGAGCGGGGCCGCTCATCGCACGGCCGCGGCGCCGCCGCCCGCGCCGATCACGGTGGTGTCCTTCGGGTCGATGAGGTCGGGCGCCCGCCAGCCGTGCTCGTCGTACTCGGCCATGCACTGCTCGACGAGGTCCTTGTAGGTGTCGAACTTGCCGGACGCCTGCTGGGCGTGCAGCGCCTCGAAGCGGATCTGCTCGTGGTTGCCCGCGTAGTTCATCTCGTACAGCTCCCAGCGGGCTCCGAACTCGGTGCCGACCGCGTCCCAGGCGAGCTTCATCAGCTTGACCCGGTCGATCGCCTCGACGCCGAGGCCCCGGACGTAGGTGTCGAGGTACGGGCGGATCTCGGGATCGGCCCAGTCGGCGGCGTGGGAGTTGTTGTAGACGAGGGCGCTGCCCAGGTCGCGCAGGAAGATCTCCCGGACCTTCGGGAAGACCGACGACGACAGCACGCGGAAGGCCATCGCGGTCTCGCCGTTCGGCGTGACCGTGCCGTCGGGCCACTTCGTCGGGTTGGACGCCATCGAGTCGACGAGCGCCCAGAACATGTTGCGGTAGGCCAGCACCTCGCCGAGCCGGCTCTGCACGCCGCGGAACTGGGAGGTCCCGGTGGTCTCCAGGCCCTTGGCGAGGAGTCCGGTGAGGAAGTCCATCTTGACGGCGAAGCGGACGCAGGCGTGGAACATGGCCCGGTAGAAGAACCCGGAGCCGTAGAAGAAGTTGTTCGCCTTGTCCACGTCGTAGCAGAAGACGTTCTCCCACGGGATGAGGACCTTGTCGAAGACGAGGATGCCGTCGTTCTCGTCCAGGCGGCTGCTGAGCGGCTGGTCGAAGGGGCTGCTCACGGTCGCCGCGGCGTACTCGTACGAGGGACGGGATATCACCTTGAGCCCGGGGCTGTTGGTGGGCACGATGAAGTACGCGGAGAACTCCTTCGCGCCGTCGGGGATGCGGCCGTAGCTGCCGATGAAGATGTGCTGGGTGAGCGCCGCACCCGTGCCGACGACCTTGGCGCCGGACACGACCAGCCCGGCGTCGGTCTCCTTGTCGACGGTGAGCATCACGTCCTTCAGCTCGGTCAGGCCGCGGTTGCGGTCGATCGGCGGGTTCACGATGCCGTGGCCGATGAAGAGGACCTTCTCCTGCGCGGAGCGGTACCAGTTCGTGGCGTTGTCCTCGAAGGGCGCGTAGTGCTCCTTGTTGGAGCCGAGGGTGGACAGGAACGCGGCCTTGAAGTCGGGGGTGCGGCCCATCCAGCCGTACGTCATCCTCGCCCACTCCTCCATCGCCCGCGCTGCCGTGCGCAGGTCGTCGGAGGTGTACGGCGCCTTGAAGTACGGGTGGGTGAACCCGCCGCTCCCGGTGTCCGTGGGCACGACCAGCCGGCTGCTGCGGGCCGGGTCGTGCAGCGCGTCGTAGAGCCTCGCCACCATGCGGGCGTTGTTCCGGAAGGCGGGGTGCGTCGTGACGTCCTCGACGCGCTCGCCGTAGATCCTCACGTCCCGGCCGTCGCGGAGGCTCTCCAGGTAGTCGTCCCCGGTCTGCGGACGGGTGGCGGAGCCGGGCTTGCGGTCGGTGCTGCTCATCCAGGGGTCACCTTTCACGGCGGTTCTGGAGCGGTCGCCGGCATGTGGGTGCCGCGCACCGCTCGGTCCACTGCCCGGAATCCTGCGGCACCCCGGGGCGCCCCGACAGTCGGCCGCTGTGGCTAGTACCGAAGGCGTAGTTCCTTTCCGCTAACCGCAAAGGGGCACTGTCCGGGCCGGGTTCGGGGGTGCGAGGCTCTGCGGTGCCGGGCGGGCACCGGTGGCGCCCCCACCGTTGCGGAGCCGGGCGCCACGCGGCTCCGGACGCGGCGCGCTCTCACCGGGACGCCGGCGTGGAGCCCGCCGCCCCTGCGGCCGACGCGCTCCCGCGCCGCCGGCCCCCGAGCCACCCCCGTGAGCGAGCCCCTGAGACGGAGGCGTAGAGGATGTCCGTGGCGCATCACGATGACGCGACCCGGCAGGACCTGCCGGCCGCCCAGCAGCCCGATTGGCCCGATCCGGCCGCGCTGCGCGCCACCGTCGCGCGCCTGGCCGCCGCTCCCCCGCTGGTCTCGCCGGAGGCGTGCGACCGGCTGCGCGACCGGCTCGGCGAGGTGGCGCGCGGCGGGGCGTTCCTGCTCCAGGGCGGCGACTGCGCCGAGACCCTCGACGGCGTCCCGCCGGGGGCGGTCGGCCGGACTCTGCAAGTCCTGCACCAGATGGGCGCCGTGCTCGCCTACGCGACGGCCGCCCCCGTGGTGAAGGTCGGCAGGCTGGCGGGGCAGTACGCGAAGCCGCGGTCCCTGCCGACGGAGACCCGCGACGGCGTGACCCTCTCCTCGTACCGGGGGGACGCGGTGAACGGGGTGGCGTTCACGGCGGCGGCCCGCACCCCGGACCCCGCGCGTCTGGAGCGGGTGTACGACGCCTCCGCGGCCACCCTGGAGGCGATGCGGCGGTTCCGGGACGGCGGCGGCGCCGACCTGGACCGGGCCCACGCACGCAACCTCGCCCACCTGTCCCGGTCGCCGCGGGGGCACCGGTACGCGCCGCTGCTCGACCGGATGGACGCGGCGCTCGCCTTCCTCCGCGCCTGCGGCGGCAACACGTCCGCGCCGCGCACCACCGAGGTGTTCGCCAGCCACGAGGCGCTGCTGCTGGACTACGAGACGCCCCTGGTCCGCACCGATTCCCGCACGGGACGCCGGTACGCCCTGTCGGGCCACATGGTGTGGATCGGCGAGCGGACCCGGCGGCTCGACGGCGCGCACGTCGCCTTCGCGGCCGGGGTGGCCAATCCGGTCGGGGTGAAGCTGGGCCCCGACGCGACGGCGGACGACGTCCTCGCGCTGGTCGACCGGCTCGACCCGGAGCGGACGCCCGGCCGCCTCACCCTGATCACCCGCATGGGCGCGGGGCGGATCCGGGAGCGGCTGCCGGAGCTGGTGGAGAAGGTGCGGGCGGAGGGCGCCCGGGTGGTGTGGGTGTGCGACGCCGTGCACGGCAACACCCGCACGGCCCCGAGCGGGCACAAGACGCGGCACGTCGACGCCGTCCTCGACGAGATCACCGGGTTCTTCGAGGTGCACCGGGAGGCGGGCACCCATCCGGGCGGGCTGCACCTGGAGTTGACCGGCGAGGACGTCACGGAGTGCGTGGGCGGAGACGACGAGGTGGGGTACGCCGACCTTCCGCTGCGGTACGCCTCCGCCTGCGATCCGCGCCTCAACCGCGACCAGTCGGTGGCGCTGGCGTTCCGGCTGGCGGCCTGGCTGGACTCCTGCCCGCCGGTGCCGTCGGGCGCGGCCGCCCCCCTCGTGCCCGCCCCGTACTGATCCGACGACGCACTGACCGGCACCCCGTGCCGACCGACACGACCGAGGAGAAGGGAACCGCCGTGCGCCATTTCGAGGACTTCCCCGAGGGTGCCGAGTACGCCCTCGGCACGGCCCGGCTGACGGAGCAGGACATCGTGGAGTACGCCCGCGCCTTCGACCCGATGCCCTTCCACCTGGATCCGGAGGCGGCGCGCCTGTCGCCGTTCGGCGGCCTGGTGGCGAGCGGCTGGCACACCGGGGCGGTGGTGACGGGGCTGTTCGTGCGGGCGCTCCTCGCCGACTCGTCCTGCCAGGGCTCGTACGGCATGGACGAGGTGCGGTTCCTTGCTCCGGTGCGGCCGGGCGACACGCTGCACGGCACCGCCGCGGTCGAGGAGGCCGCGCCGCACCCGAGGCGACCGGGCGTGGGCACGGTCCGCTTCCTGGTGGAGGCGCACGGCCGGGACGGCGTCCCGCTCTACCGGATGCGCACGCGCCTGCTCTTCGGGTGCCGCGTCCCGGCTCCCGCGGTCTGAGTCGGGCGTGCACCGGCCGGGCCGCCACGGTCGCTTCCGACGTCAGCGGGCTGAGCCCGGGCCGCCGGGCCGCCGCGGCGTGGATCGCGGGCACCGCCACGATCGGGCAGCGGAAGCACGGAGCAAGCGGGTGCCGGCCGGGTCGCCGGGCCCCCTCGGGCCGTGCCGGGGTACGCCTGCCTGGCCGCCCCGGCCGGAGCGCCCCGCCCCGCCGGGCCGCCCGCGGGCCCCGGCTGCGCACCCCCTGCCCGTGCGCGGGTCCCCGGGCGTGCCGGGGAGTGCGGGCGAGGCCCCGGCTGCCCCGGGGCCTCCACCGGACCCCCGTTCCTCCCCGGCAGTCCCCCGCCGGGGAGGAACGGGCTCTTGCCTATACGCACCGTTGCGTCTAGTCTTTGCAGGTGTGAGGGGCCGTCAGACACCACTCCGGCGCCCTACCACCGCCCGAAAGGTCCCGCCATGTTCCGCAACCGCCGCACCCGTCACACCGCGACCGTCGAGGCCGTCGCCCGCATCGCGCCCCGCATGGCCCGCATCACGCTGAGCGGCACGGGCATGTCCGCGTTCCGCTGCGACGAGCCGACGCAGTGGATCAAACTGCACGTCACGGACCCGGCCGACGGCCGCACGGTGGGCCGCGCCTACACCGTGCGGCACCAGCACCCCGGGGAGCCCCGCATCGACGTCGACGTGGTCCTGCACGGCAACGGCCCGGCCGCACGGTGGGCGGAGGCCGTCACGCCCGGCGAGGAGGTCTCCTTCGGCGGCCCGAGGGGCTCGTTCCGCCCCGTGCCGGGGGCCGACTTCTACCTGCTCGCGGGCGACGAGAGCGCCCAGCCCGCGGTGGCCACGATCGCGGAGCAGCTGCCGCCGGACGTGCGGGGCAGGGCGTACTTGGAAGTGGCGGGACCGCAGGACGAACTCGCACTGCGCACCCCACCGGGGCTGGAGGTCGTCTGGCTGCACCGCCCGGAGGGAGCCGCCAAGGGCGAGGCCCTGCGGGACGCCGTCTGCGGGGCGGAGGTCCCGGGGGCCCGGCCGGCCGCCTGGGTGGCGGGCGAGTCCACGGCGATCCGCGCCGTCCGGCGGCACCTCGCCGACGCGCTGGGCCTGCCCCGCGACGCGCTGTACGCCAAGGGGTACTGGAAGCGCGACGAGGCGGACCACCGCGACCCGCTCGCCTCGGACTGACGACGTCGGCCGGGCCCACGGCGGACGCCGCCTCCGCGGACGCGGGGCGACCGCCCGGCACCGTGCCGAAGCACCGCCCTGCGACGAGCCCTCGGGACGGCGGCCCCCCAGGAGCAGCGCACCCGCAGGGGCGGTGAGCCCGCAGAGGCGGCGAGCCGCACCGCACGGGCGGTGGAACCGCCGGCCGGCGACCGGCACGGGCCCCGCGGGCGCCTCCCGCACGACAGCGGCACGTATCCCCGGCAGGCGCCGCCGCGTTCAGGTCACCGCGGGATGACGGGCCGGGTCCGGCGCGGCCCCACCGGCCCGGGCGGCCCGCCCGAGGGCGCCGCCCACGAGACGGGGGTGAACCTGCCTGCGGACCACCGGTCCGCCGCCGTGCTCCACCCCGGTCAGGCGGAGCGCTTGCGGGACGAGCCCCGCTCCGTCGCGGTCTTCTTCGCCGCCGGCTTCTTGGCCGCCGTCTTCTTCCCGGTCGTCTTCCTGGCCGCAGCCTTCTCCGCCCCCGCGTCCTTGGCCTTGGACGCCGCCCTCGACGCCGCCTTGCGGGCCTGGCCCTCCGACGCCTTCGCCGCGGCCGACTTCTTGCCGCCCGCCGCCTTCGGCGCGGCCGGGGCGCGCGGGGGCGTCCTGCGGGAGCGGGAGGGCAGGTCCGTGACCGACGCCCCGGCCGCCCGCGCCACCTTCCCACCCGCCGCCTCCCCGCGGGCCTCGCGGGCCGCGCGGACGCTGCTCTCCAGCGCCGCCATCAAGTCGATGACCTGGGCGCCCCGTTCCGGAGCCGGCTCCGGGGGCGCCACCGCCCCCTCCGCCTTCGCGGCGATCAGCTCCTCCACCGCCGTCCGGTAGTCGTCGTGCAGTTCGCCGATGTCGACGGACCCGAGCGTGTCCATGAGGGCGTCCGCCAGGTCCAGTTCGGCGTCGCGGACGGTGACGGGCGTCTCGGGCGCCACGCCCTCGGGGCGGCGGATCTCGTCCGGCCAGAGCAGCCCGTGCATGGCGATCACGTCGTCCACGACCCGCAGCATCCCCAGCCGCTCCCGCCCGCGCAGCGCGTACTTGGCGATCGCGACGCGGTCGCTGCGCTTGAGCGCCTCACGCAGCAGCGTGTACGGCTTGGCGGCGGGCACGCCGTTCGCCTGCAGGTAGTAGGCGGCGTCCATCTGGAGCGGGTCGATCTGGGCGGCCGGCACGAAGGCGACGATCTCGATCGTCTTGGCGGTGGGCAGCGGCAGCGCGGCCAGGTCCTCGTCGGTGATCGGGATCATGGTGCCGTCGGCTTCCTCGTACGCCTTGCCGATCTCGGCCGCCGTCACCTCCCGCCCGTCGAGTTCGCACACCTTGCGGTAGCGGATCCGCCCGCCGTCCTCGGCGTGGATCTGGCGGAAGGAGACCGACCGGTTCTCCGTCGCGTTCACCAGCTTGATGGGGATGCTGACCAGCCCGAAGGAGATAGCGCCGTTCCATATGGATCGCACGGTTCATCCCTTTCGTACCGGAATCGTGGGATTCTCATGGTATGACGCCGATCACGGAGGTGGAGGGGCAGCGGATCGCCCTCAGCAACCTGGACAAGGTCATCCATCCGGCGACCGGGACGACGAAGGGGGAGATCCTGCACTACTACGCCGTCGTGGCGGACCTGCTCCTCCCCCATCTGCGTGACCGGCCGCTGTCCTTCCTCCGCTACCCGGACGGTCCGGACGGGCAGCTGTTCTTCACCAAGAACCCGCCGCCCGGCACCCCCGACTGGGTGACGACCGCGTCCGTCCCGCGCTCCGACGACCCGGGCGCCCGCCAGGTCGTCGTCGACGGCCTGGCGTCACTGATGTGGGCGGCCAACCTCGTGGTCGAGTTCCACACCCACCAGTGGCGGGCCGCCGACCCCGGTGTCGCCGACCGCCTCGTGTTCGACCTCGACCCCGGCGCCCCCGCGACGGTCGTCGACTGCTGCCGGGTCGCCCTCTGGCTGCGCGACCGGCTCGCCGCGGACGGCCTCACCGCGTACGCCAAGACCTCCGGTGCCAAGGGACTGCACCTGTACGCCGGGATCGAGCCGACGCCGTCGGACGTGGTGTCCGCGTACGCGAAGCGGCTCGCGGTGGAGGCGGAGGCGGAGCTGCCCCGGTCGGTGGTGCACCGGATGGCGAAGTCCCTGCGGCCCGGCAAGGTCTTCGTCGACCACAGCCAGAACGCGGCCGCGAAGACCACCGCCGCGCCCTACACGCTGCGGGCCCGGGCACGGCCCGCCGTCTCGACGCCGGTGACCTGGGAGGAGGTGGCGGCGTGCGGCCGCCCCGAGGAGCTGACGTTCCTGCTCGGCGACGCCGCCGCGCGCGCCGAGCGGTACGGGGACGTGCTGCGGCCGCTGGTGGACGGCACCGGAGCCGGCCCGGTCCCGGAAGGCTGAGGGCCGTACGTCAGTCCAGGTACGCGGAGGACTCCTCGGGCGACAGATCGGGACGCAGACGCAGCCAGGACGGCTGGCGGAGCAGTCCGCCCCCGGTGCGGGTGGCGTACCGGACCTCGCCCACCAGACGCGGCACCACCCAGCGGGCCGCCGCGGCCACCGGCGGCGCCTGGACGAACGGATGGGCGGCGGCCTCCGAGGCGTGGAGCAGGCGGGCCAGTTCGGCGCGTTCCCGCTCGCTCCAGCCGGTGCCGACGGCCCCGACGTACCGTAGGCCGCCGCCGGACGCCTCGAACTGGCCCATGAGCACCGAGCCGGGCAGCCCGGTGAGCCGTCCGGCCCCGGGCAGCCAGCCGCAGACGACGACGTCGGCGGTCCGCATGTTGCGGATCTTGATCCAGTCGCGGGAGCGGGCCCCGGGCGCGTAACGGGAGGCGATCCGCTTGCAGAGGAGGCCCTCCAGACCGTGCTCCTCGGTAGCCCGGAGCGCCTGCGCGCCGTGTCCGACGAGCGCGGCGGGCGTGGACCAGGTGGGCCCGGCCAGGGCCAGGGCTTCGAGCTCCTGCCGCCGCTCGCTCCAGGGCAGGCCGGTGAGGAGGCGGCCCCGCAGGTGGAGGACGTCGAACAGCACCGCGTGGACGGGTGCGCGGGCGGCCAGTCGGCGGGCGCGTTCCGGGGAGGCCGCGAGCCCCATGCGCGGCTGGAGCCGGGCGAAGTCGCTGCGCCCCCGCTCGTCCGGCATCACGATCTCCCCGTCGAGGACGGCCGCGAGCCCGGGGGGCAGCGCGTCGGCCAGGGGCCGCAGCTCGGGGTAGGCGGGGGTGATGTCCTCGCCGGAACGGGAGCGCAGGGCGAGGGTGCCGTCCCCGGGGAGGTAGAACACCGCGCGCTGGCCGTCCTGCTTCGTCTCGTAGGCCCAAGCGGCGTCCTGGGCGGGCGGCGGGAGGGTGCCGGCGGTGGCGAGCATGGGGGCGATGAGGGGCAGGTCCACGGGGTCAGTCCTGACCCGGCGCCGCGGGCTTCAGTCCCGCGGGGCCGACGATTCACCCGGGCCCGCACCGGCCGCGCGGGGCGGGCGCGCCCCCCGGCCGCGCGGGGCCGCGGTGCGCGGGGCGGCGGCACCGGTACGGGGGAGCCGTCCCGCTGCCCGCGGCCGTCACCGGCCGCAGCCACCCCTCCCCGCCCGCGGTACGGCGGAGTCGGGACACAACGGGTACGAGGTGCGGACAAGGGCGGGACAACGGCGGGGGAGGCGCTCGGAGATGTGGTCGGAGATGTGGCCGAGGCGTGTCCCAGGCGTGTCCGATTGCCGGGGCATCGGCGTCGCCGGTGTGGTGCACTATTGCCCCCAAGTGCAGTGTTCACGGGGAGGGAAGGCATGTTCACGGGGATCGACGAGGTCGACTGGGCCTCGCTGGGTCATGCCTACGGCCCGGCCGACGACGTGCCTGCGCTGCTGCGCGGGCTCGCCTCCGCCGATCCGGCGGAGCGCGAGCAGGCCCTGGACGGGATGTACGGCACGGTGCACCACCAGGGCGACGTGTACGACTCCACGCTGGCCTGCATCCCGTTCCTGCTGGAGCTCGTGGCCTGCCCGGAGGTGCAGGACCGCGGCTGCGTCGTGGAGTTGCTCGCCAGCATCGGCGGCATCGACCTTTCCGGCGACGACGAGATGCAGGAACTCGACCCGGACTGCGAGGAGTTCGAGGACGCGGCGAACTACGCGATGGCCGCGGCGGCGGTCGCCGCGGGCGCCGACGTGTTCCTGGGCCTGGTCGGCGACGAGGACCGGGAGGTCCGGCTGGCCGCGCCGGGGGCGCTCGCCTCGCTGCACGGCGACCCGGCGCGCGTCCTGGACCTGCTGCGGGAGCGGCTGACGGTCGAGCTGGACCCCGAGGTGCGGCTCGCGCTGGTGGAGGCTGTGGGGCGGATCGCGCTGCGGTACGAGTCGCTGCGCGAGGAGACCGTGGGCTGGCTGGGCTGGCTGTCCGGCGCGGCCCAGGACCCGGCGCTGCGGCTGGCGGCGCTGGCCCAGCTGGCCCGGTGCGCGCCCGCGCTGCTGCCCCGGGACGTGGCGGCGACGGTCATCGGGCTGCTGTCGGAGCTGCGGCACCAGCCGGACGGCTTCCACCAGGGCGGATGCGGACCGTCCTGCGCGGGCGGGGCGTGCCCTGCGGGAGTGGACGGCACCGGAGCGGGCGCCGGCGCGGCGGGGGGCGCCGACGGGCCCAGCGACGGTGTGGCCGGGGCTGGTGGTACGGCAGGGTCGGGTGGTTCCGCTACGCCGTCCGGGTTCGGCAGCGCAACCCTTGCGGGGGGCAACCCGCCCGCGACCCCGTGGGATTCGGCCAACTCGCGCACCATGCCCGGGGTACGTGAACCGGTCGCTCCGGTCGGCCTGCAGAGGGGCGCGCCCGAGGCCGCCGGCGATCTGCGGCCCACGGCGCCCACCCTCGTCGGGCAGCTCCGGGACGTGCGTGAGGAGCAGCGCGCGGGGCGGGGCACCGCCTGGGCCGACGACCTTCTGCGGACCCTGCACGGCGCCCTGGACGACCGGGTCGACGACCGCATCGCGCTGATCGTGGCCCAGCTGCGCAGCCCCGACACCGCGCAGCGGACCGACGCGGTGTGGATGTGCGGCGGCCTGGTCCGCACCTGGCGGGGCGACTACGACGAGGTGGTACGGCTGGTGGGGGCGCAGCTCGGCACCCCGGACGCGCGGCTGCGGGCGGCGTCCGCGAGCTGGCTGGAGGACCTGTTCGCCCTGGCCGCGCCGGCCGCCGACGCGCTGGCCGCGCGGGTCGGGTCGGAGCCGGCGCCGTGGGTGCCCGAGTGGGAGGGCGGCCGTCCCGGAGCGGCGCGGGCGCTGCTGGCGCTGACCCGGGCGGGCGACGCCCGGGCGGTGCCGGCGCTGGCGCGGGCGCTGGAGGAACCGGAGCCGCACGGGAGGCTGCTGTACGCGATCCCGCACCTGGAGGAGGGCGGCGCGCCGCTGGTGCCGGCGCTGCGCCGCCGGTTGGGGGCGCTGCCGCTGGACGACGACCTGGGCGAGCGGTGCGGTCCGCTGCTGCTGGCGCTGGCGCGGCTGCGGGCCGTGGAGGCGCTGCCCGAGGTGCTGCGGGTGCTGCGGGGCGCGCCGGCGTTCCGCCGCGAGTGGGTGCTGGAGTCGGCGTTGCGGGCGGTGGCGTCGTTCGGGCCCGCGGCCCGGGAGGCCGTGCCCGACCTACGGGTGCTGCTGAACGATCCGTCCGCGGGGATGGCCGCCGCGGCGGCGCGCGCCCTGTGGGCGGTGGAGGGCGGCGACGCCGGCGTGGTGCTGCCGAAGCTGCGCTCGCTGCTGCTGGCCGGGGACGCCCTCAGCCGCCGGTCGGCCGCCGGTGCCCTGGGCGCGTTCGGCGGCGCCGCGGCGGTGGCGGCACCGGAGCTGCGGGCCTGCCTGACGGCGCGGGACGTGTGGCTCCGGGTGGACGCGGCGGTCGCGCTCGGCCGGGTGACGGGCGGCCTGGGCGAGGTGCTGCCCGTGCTGGCGGCGGCCTGGCGGGAGAACCGCCACACCCGGTTGCGGGTCGCGGAGTTCCTGGCGGAGCTGGGCCCGGTCGGGGCGGGCAGGGGGCCAGGGGCGGCCGTGGTGCCGCTGCTGCGGGCGGAGCTGGCCCGCACCCGCCGGCACAACGCCTCGGCGGGGCTCGTCGGCGGCAGCGACCACGACGTCCACGACGACGAGCGGCTGCTGGCCCTGTGCCGGCAGGCCCTGGGGCAGGTGCGCGGGGACACGGCGCTCTGAGCCGTTCCGGCGGCGCACCCCGCCGCTCCCCCGCCACCCGGGTGGACGGCGCCGCCCGTGGCGGTCGGCCGGCGCCCCGGTGCCGCCGCGCCCGGCCGTACGCCGTGACGGGCCCGCGCGGTGGGCCACGGCACGCCGCCACCCGGCTGCCGCACCGTGGCGACACGCCCCGCCCGCGGTGAACGCGCTGCGGTGCGGGAGGAGCGGGTGAGGGGACGTCCGGCGCATAAGGTGTCGACACGGCCGCGCCGCCGCGGCCGTCGCCAGAAGCACCAGGAGCACCGTGACCCCGCACCGCCGCCGCCCGTCCGCGTACGCGGCCCGTCTGCTGCCGCTCGCGGCGGTCCCGTTCCTGTTGCTCCCGCTGGCGGCGGGGTGCGGTGACGCCGGCGGGCTGAAGAGCGCGGGTGCCACGCCCACCGCGGTGGGCCCGGTCCGCCTCTGGCCCGACCTGCCCCCGGTCACGGCGCCGCCGCACGACTACGGCGAGAACGACACGGAGACCGTGCCGGGGATCGAGGTGCCGGGCGGGGACGTGCACCGCGTGGACCCGGTCAAGGTGCTGCGGGCCGAGTTCGACGCGAACCCGGACACGTACACCGGGGCGGACGGCATGTACGAGGAGACGGTCGAGCGGATCCGGGCGTGCTCCGCCGCGCCCGGGGACTGCCCGGTCCTGAAGCCGTACTACCGGGACCTCACCGGCGACGGGAAGGACGAGCTCATCGTGGGTGTGCGCCTGCCGGAGCAGCTCGTGGCGGTGCGGTGCTACATGCCGGGGCCGGACGGTGAGCTGACCCGCGTCATGTCGACCGTGGACCAGATCGTGAGCGTCGAGCTGGCCGGCCGGGACCTCATCCTGCGCTCGGTGTCCGCGGGGATTCCCGGCTACGAGTACCGCACGGTGTGGTCCTGGGACGGGCAGCAGGGCACCATGCTGCCGGCCCGCGACGAGATCGTCCGGGTCAAACCGAGTCCGCCGGCGCAGGCGCCGCGGCCGGACGGCGGCTCCACGAGCGGACCCGACCCGGTGTCCCTGTCCGCGGACGAGCCCGAACCCGAGCCGCAGGGGAGCACCCGGTGAGCGCACCCCGCCGACCGGCCTGGACGGCGACCCTGACGTGGAAGGCCGCCGTCTTCATCACGTTGATGTGCTGCGCGCTGGCGGCGCTGCTGGGCGCGCTGGTCCACGTGTCGGTGACCCGGCAGACCGTCGACACGTCACGCGAGAAGGCGCTGGACCGTCTGGAGGAGGTGACGCGGGCGTACGAGGCGGGGGCGCCGCTGCCGCCGTACGCGGGGGTGGACCCGGAGGGCCTGCCCTCGGCGCTGCGGGACATGGCGGCCCGCGGCCGCCGCGGCACGATGGTGGCCGACCACCGGGGGCGGCCCACGATGTGGGCGGCGGGGCCCGCGGACGGACGGGCCCTGGCCGTCCGGCTCGACTACTCGCTGAGCGCCCGCATGATCAGCGGCCTCGACCAGGCGATCCTCGGCTCCTCGGTGCTGGCGATCGGGGCGACGCTGGTGGTGGGCTGGTTCGCGGTGACCCGGGTGACGCGACGGCTGCACCTGACCGCTCAGGTGGCGCGGCGGATCAGCGCGGGCGACCTGGACGCGCGGGTCAACGACCCCCGTACGAAGGACCCCTCACGGCCCCAGGACGAGGTGGCGACCGTGTCGGGCGCGCTCGACACCATGGCGTCTTCGCTTCAGGGCAAGCTGCTCAGCGAGCAGCGCTTCACCGCGGACGTGGCGCACGAGTTGCGCACCCCGCTGACGGGCCTGTCGGCGGCGGCCGAGCTGCTGCCGCCGGGGCGTCCCGCGGAGCTGGTGCGGGACCGGGTGCGGGCGATGCGGGCGCTGACGGAGGACCTGCTGGAGATCTCGCGGCTCGACACCCGCAGCGAGGCGGTCGACCTGGACGTGTACGCCCTGGGGCCGCTGGCCGAGCGGGTGGTGCGGGCGTCCGGGGCCTCCGGGGCGGCGGGGACGCGGGTGCGGATCGTGCGGGACGCGCGGGTCGAGACGGACCAGCGGCGGCTGGCGAGGGTGCTCGGGAACCTGCTGGCCAACGCGCACCTGCACGGCGCCCAGCCGGTGGAACTGACCGTGGACGGACCGGTGGTGACGGTCCGCGACCACGGACCGGGCTATCCGGCGTACCTGCTGGAGCACGGGCCGCAGCGGTTCCGCACGGAGAGCGGCAGCAAGGGGCACGGGCTGGGCCTGACCATCGCGAAGGGCCAGGCGGCGGCGATCGGCGCGGAGCTGCGGTTCGGGAACGCCCCGGACGGGGGCGCGCTGGCGCGGCTGACGCTGCCGGAGTACGTGGACCTCACGGCGGAGCCGGAGGCCGAACGGACGGCGCGGCCGGACGCGCGGTCCGCCGGCGCCTCCGGCGGACCGCGTGACGGCGACGGCTCCCCGCCCCCGGAGGCCGCCGGGCCAGAGGAGGACCCGCCGCAGGTCCCCGGGCCGCCGGAGACGTGAGCCTTCGGCACGGGAGGGGCCGGCTGACGCGCCGTCGGCGCGGGGTTCGGCCGGCCGGGCCGGCGGAGCGCTGGGGCGTGCGGCCCCGCGCCGCGGCCTGACGGGGCATCGGCACTGCGGCGGGGCCGTCCGCCGGGACCGCACGCCACGTGAGCGGACCCCGCACCGCCATAAAGGACATACTTCACATATCTTGCTACGTTGCCGTGCATGACCGCAGCGGCATCGGACCCTCCCCCTCCGCCGGTGCCGCTCGCCAAGCGGCGCGGAGTGGAGCTGTCCCTCCTCGTCTGCGCCGTCCTGTGCTCGGTGCTCGGCTACGCCGACGTCGGCCTCGCCCACAGCGGCGCCGTGCCGCCCGACGTCGCCGGGTACGGCACCGGGCTCGGACTGCTGGCGCTGCTCGCGCACCTGGCGGTGCGCCTGTGCGCCCCGTACGCCGACCCGCTGCTGCTGCCCATCGCGGTGCTCCTCAACGGCCTCGGCCTGGTCCTCATCTACCGCCTCGACCTGGAGACCCCCGCCGACCGGGCGGCTCCCACGCAGCTCGTCTGGTCGGCGCTCGGTGTGGCGCTGTTCGCGGTGGTCGTGGTGTGCCTGCGGGACCACCGGCTGCTGCGGCGGTACGCGTACGTGTCGGTGGCCGCCGCGCTGGCCCTGCTCATCCTGCCGATCTTCTTCCCCGCCGTGAACGGCGCGCGGATCTGGGTCCGGGTGGGCGGCCTGTCCTTCCAGCCGGGCGAGTTCGCGAAGATCCTGCTGGCGGTGTTCTTCGCGGCGTACCTGGCGGCGAACGGCTCGGTGCTCGCGCGCCGCCGGGGCCGCGGTCTCCTCGGCACGCGGCTGCCGCCCGGCCGGGTGCTGGCGCCGGTCGTCGCGGTGTGGCTGACCAGCGTCGGCGTGCTCGTGCTCGAACGGGACCTGGGGACCTCGCTGCTGTTCTTCGGGCTCTTCGTGATCATGCTGTACGTGGCGACCGGGCGGACCGGCTGGATCGCGCTCGGCCTGCTGCTGGCCGCGGCCGGGGCGTACGCCGTCGGGTCCCTGGAGCCGCACGTCAACAGCCGGGTGGAGGACTGGCTGCACCCGTTCGCGTCGATCGAGGCGGGCCAGGGTCCGGGGCAGCTCGCCCAGTCGCTGTTCGCGTTCGCCGCGGGCGGGATGTTCGGGTCCGGGCTGGGGCTCGGGCACTCGTCGCTCATCGGCTTCGCCGCGAAGTCGGACTTCATCCTGGCGACGGCGGGCGAGGAGCTGGGGCTCGCCGGGCTGACGGCGCTCTTCCTGCTGTACGCGCTGCTGGTGGCCCGCGGCTACCGCTCGGGGCTCGCGCTGCGGGACCCGTTCGGGCGGCTGCTGGCGATCGGGCTCGCCTCGATCCTGGCGCTCCAGGTCTTCGTCATCGCGGGCGGGGTGATGGGGCTGATCCCCCTGACGGGGATGGCGATGCCGTTCCTGGCGCAGGGCGGTTCGTCCGTGGTCACGAACTGGATCATGGTGGCGTTGCTGATCCGGCTCAGCGACTCCGCCCGCGACCCGCGTGGCGGCCCGCTCACCCCGGGTCCGGCCACCCTCACCGACGCCGACGCCCCGCCGGCGGACACCGGCAGCGGTGCCCCCGCCGGCCCGCACGCCCCCACGCACGCCGACACCGGACCGGAGGCCGGCACCGGCACCCGCGGCGGCCCCGCCGCCCGGGCCGCCGGCGCCGGGGCCGCGCCTCCGGACGCAGCCGTACCGCGGGAGGAAGCCCGTTGACCAGATGCATCCGGCGCGCCGCCGCCCTCTGCCTCGTCCTTCTGATCGCGCTGCTGGTCAACGCGGCCCGCGTGCAGGTCTTCGAGGCGGACCGGCTGGACGGGAACCCGGGCAACCGCCGCCCCGTGCTGGCCCGGTACGCGGCGCCGCGCGGCAACATCCTCGTCGACGGGCAGCCGGTCACCGGCTCCAAGGACACCGGCGAGATCCTCCGCTACGAACGCACCTACACCGACGGCCCGCTGTACGCGCCGGTCACCGGCTACGCGTCCCAGACGTACGGAACGACGCTGATCGAGGACGCCGAGGACGCCCTGCTGTCCGGCACCAGTCCGCTGCTCGCCCCGCTGCCGCTGTGGAGCGACGTCAGCCGCACCACCCGCCGCCCCGCCGGCAACGTGTCCACCACGATCAGGGGCGCACTCCAGCAGGCGGCGTTCCGCGGCCTCGCGGGCCGCCGGGGGGCGGTCGCGGCCGTCGAGCCGTCGAGCGGACGCGTCCTGGCGCTGGTGTCGAGCCCCTCGTACGAGCCGGGCCTGCTGTCCGGCACGGGAAGCGAAGCCGCCACGGCCTGGGCGCGGCTCAACACGGCGGCGACCCGCCCCATGCTGAACCGGGCGCTGCACGAGACGTACCCCCCGGGCTCCACCTTCAAGATCGTGACGGCCGCGGCGGCGCTGGACGCGGGCGTCGTCACCGACGTGGACGCGCCGACGGGCGTCCCGGAGCCGTACGTGCTGCCGGGCACCCGGACGGCGCTGCCGAACGCCGCCACGGGCTGCGCGGACGCGTCCCTCGCCTACGCCGTCCGCTGGTCGTGCAACACGGTGATGGCGGCGCTGGGGGTGCGGACGGGCGAGCGGAAGATGCTGGAGACGGCCCGGTCGTTCGGCTTCAACGACCCGGACCTGCGGATCCCCTCCCGCGTGGCGCGCTCCAACGTCGACACCGGCATGTCCCCCGACCAGCTGGCGCTGTCCTCCATCGGCCAGTACGACACGACGGCGACGCCGCTCCAGATGGCGATGGTCGCGGCGGCCGTCGCGAACGGCGGCGACCTGGCGCACCCGTACCTCGTCGACTCCACCACGACGGCGGCGGGCGGCCTGGTCCGCCAGACCATGCGGCGCAGCTACGGCCGGGCGATGACACCGTCGACGGCGCTGCGGCTGCGGAAGCTGATGGTGGACGTGGTGGAGCGGGGCTCGGGCGGCAACGCGGCCATCGAGGGCGCGGAGGTCGGCGGCAAGACCGGCACCGCACAGCACGGCGTGGGCAACCACGGCACCCCGTACGCCTGGTTCATCGGCTGGGCGCGGGCCGAGGGCGCGGCCCGGCCCGCGGTGGCGGTGGCGGTGGTCGTGGAGGACGCCTCCGCCCGCCGGGAGGAGATCAGCGGCGGCGGCAGCGCGGCGCCCATCGCCCGCTCGGTGATGGAGGCGGCCATCTCACTGGACGGAAAAGACCGCGCCTGAGCGGGCGGGGGTGCCTAAGGTGCGCCCCATGACACTCGACACCGCTTTCGAACTGGCCCAGGTGAACATAGCCCGACTGAAACACCCTCTGGACGGCCCGGAGTTGAAGGACTTCGTGGACGCGCTCGACCCCGTGAACGCGATCGCCGAGGCGGCGGACGGTTTCGTGTGGCGGCTGAAGAACGACGAGGGCAACTCCACGGACGTCTACGCCTTCGGTGACGAGTGGCTGATCGTCAACATGTCCGTGTGGCGGGACCCGAACGCCCTGACCGCCTTCATGTACCAGGGGCTGCACCGCGAGATGCTGTCCCGCCGCCACGAGTTCTTCGAGCGGGTCAAGGAGGCCATGACCACGCTGTGGTGGGTCGAGTCGGGCCACCGCCCGACGGTGGCGGAGGCCGAGGAGCGGCTGCTGCACCTGCGGGCCCACGGGCCGACCCCGTACGCCTTCGACCTGCGCAGGAGCTTCCCGCCTGGGGCCGCTCTGCCGCAGCCGCGGCAGCCCGAGGCGGTGCACGCGCCCGACGCCGGCTGACGACCGGTCCCCCGGCCCTGGAGCCTGACGGCCGCCTCCTGCCGCGGGCCGCGGGTCGCGGGAAGGCGGCCGTCCCTCCCGCGGGCGGCGGGCGCTGCCGGTCCAAGCGGCGTGCGTCGCCCCCGGCTGCGGGCACGGTGCCCCGCTCCGCGAGGCGCGGGGGGGGCGCGTCGGGCGGGTCGGGGCCGCTGTGCGGGAAGGCCGGCGGCGGGGGCGCGGCCGGGGCACCGGGCGCAACCGGCCGCTTATGAGACTCATCGTCAACAAGTCCTGCCGGAGGGATTGACGGGCTTGCTGACACCGAGTCTCATAAGGGTGAAGCCTCGGGGCCCCGCACCCGACACGTCCCGAACGTCCCGAACGTGAGGTGGCCGCACCCATGACGACCGTGTCCGAACCCGATCTGCGTCTGCTGCGCGACGCGCTGGGCCCGCTGCGGGACCGCGAACAGGTCGCCGCACGGCTGCTGGAGTCCTCCGCGAAGCACTCCTTCGACCCCGACGAGGAACTGGACTGGGACGCCCCCTTCGAGGAGGGCAAGTGGTTCTGGCCCCCGGAGCTCGTCTCGCTCTACGACACCCCGCTGTGGCGCAGGATGTCCGAGGAGCAGCGCATGGACCTGGCCCGGCACGAGGCGGCCTCCCTGGCCTCCCTGGGCATCTGGTTCGAGATCATCCTCATGCAGCTGCTCGTCCGGCACATCTACGACAAGTCGGTGACCAGCAACCACGTCCGCTACGCGCTCACCGAGATCGCCGACGAGTGCCGCCACTCGATGATGTTCGCGCGCATGATCCAGCGGGGCGGCGCCCCGGCGTACCCGGTGCCGCGGCTCTACCACAACATGGCCCGCGTCCTGAAGACGGTGTCCACCACCCCGGGTTCGTTCGCGGCGACCCTGCTGGGCGAGGAGATCCTCGACTGGATGCAGCGGCTGACGTTCCCCGACGAGCGGGTCCAGCAGCTGGTGCGGGGCGTGACCCGCATCCACGTGGTGGAGGAGGCCCGGCACGTCCGGTACGCCCGCGAGGAGCTGCGCCGCCAGATGGTGACGGCGCCGCGCTGGGAGCAGGAGTTCACCCGGCTGAGCTGCGGCCAGGCCGCGAAGGTCTTCTCGGTGTGCTTCATCAACCCGCAGGTGTACGAGAACGTGGGCCTGGACCGCCGCGAGGCCGTCGCCCAGGTCAGGGCCAGCGGCCACCGCAGGGAGGTCATGCAGACCGGTGCGAAGCGGCTCACGGACTTCCTCGACGACATCGGCGTCCTGCGCGGCCCTGGCCGCCGCATGTGGAAGAACTCGGGCCTGCTGGCGTAGCCGCCCCGGGACCGGCCGGGACGGCGCCCGCCGGGGCGGGCCGGGGCCGGGAGGGCGGAGTGAGGCTGCCCGTATGACGAGTGCCGCCACGGGGTGGTCCTCGCGCACCACGTCCCGGTAGATCCGGAGGTCGGTGCGCTGGTTCCTCATGAGCATGAACGCGGAGTGCGGCGAGAACGGACCCGACGCGCTTCCGCTGTCGTCCACGGTCATGCGGAGCAGCCCGTAGCAGACCCATGGACTTTCCCACGGGGTGAGGATGACGCCCCCGGGCTTCACCTGGTCGACCCACGGACGCGGGACGGACCGTACGGAGCACGTCGCCACGAGCCGGTCATACGGCGCGTTGTCCGGGTACCCCTCGGCCCCGTCCCCAGTCACCACGGCAGCGGTGACACCCTCCTTCCGCAGACGCTCCCCGGCTTCCCCGGCCAACACGGGGTCGACTTCCACGGTCGTCACGTTCCCCGGGCCGGCGACATGGGCCAGGAGACCCGCGTTCCACCCGGTTCCGGTGCCGATCTCCAGGACCCTGTGTCCCTCGTGAACGTCGAGCATGTGCAGCATCCGGAACACGATGCTCGGGGCGCTCGCGGATGATGACGCCCACCGCTCGCCGTCGTCGGGGTCCTCGCCGTCGTTGATCTGCGTCACGACGGAATCGTTGGCGTAGACGGCGCGAAGCCACGTTTCCGGGGCGTCCGCCCGGTTGCACGGCTCCAGGTCGTCACCCAGAAACACGCGCTCGGGGACGAACGCGGAGCGGGGAACGTTCCACGCCGCACGCTCCCACTCGGGCGTCACCGGCGCGTCCATGTCGTCGTTCACCGCGCCGAGCAGACCGCGCAGGGCGATTCGCTCGGACGCGGCGAACTTCGGTGTCGTCACCTGCGTCAGTCTTCCTTCTTGTGCTTCGGCGGGTCCTTCGGCTTGGCGGTGTCGGACGACGGCTTGGACGTGCCCGGGTCCTTCCCCCCGGAGTGCTGCCCGTTGCCTCCGCTGCCGCCCTCACCCGTTCCCCATCCCATGGTGTTCCCTCTCTTGGTTACGTACGGATCTCGGAAACCCGCCCGGTGGCATCACGTCCCCACAGGGGCCGCACCGGACGGGCGTGGTGCACCCGAGCGCACCGCCCTGAATCGCGGAGGTGTGCCCGGGGAGTCTTCAGGCCTACTCGTCCTCGCCGGAGAACTCCGGCGGCGTGGCGCCCGGCGGGAAGTACACGACCCCGGATCGGGGATCTTGAGCCCCGCCGTACTCCGTCCACCAGCCCTCGGGAGAGTCCCTGTACGGGCTGTCAGGGCTGTCGAGGAGGCTCACCGGCTCCGGGGCCGGTAGCGGCCGCACAGGACACCTCCGGAGCCGCACAGGGGTCATCAGTCTTTCCGGTACGGCTTGGCGCACTTGCTGTGCCGGTAGACCACGGCGGGCGGTCCCGACTGCCGTTCCACCGATCCCCGGCGGCAGGGCTCAAGCACCCCGATCGGCTGGTTTCACTCGGGGCAGGTCACCCCCTCGGGCGCGTACGTCGCGTACTCGTCCCTGCGGGCGTCCGTGTCTCTGGTCGTACTCCCCACCGCTGGTGTCCCCTCACGTGGTCCGACGACGACCACGCTAAGGAGAAAGGAAGCTCAACTCCCATGCGATTGCACGAGGTTGCACGCGAGTTACCCGAGGGCGTCCAGTGCCGATGTGATCAGCGCACGAGCGGCGGCCCCATAGACGGCCAGCGCCGCCAGTTCGGCGAACGTCTCGGCATACATGGCCACCTCGCTGGGCTGTGTGATCGTGAGGTAGCCGGAGATCAATTCGACGTTGACTTGGGCGGTGTCGTAGATCCAGAACCCCTCAGCCGGCCAGCGCTCCCGATCGGGCCGCATGGGCACAACTCCCAGGCTGACATTGGGAAGTGAGGCGATCGAGATGAGGTGACCAAGCTGTCCGGACATGACCTCGGCGCCACCGATTCCGGCTCGCAACACGGACTCTTCAACGAGGAAGGCAAACCGCCGGTCGCCTTCGTACAGCACCCGCTGACGTTCCATGCGAGCGGCTACCGCGTCGGCCACATCGTCCACCAGGCCGCGCCGTCGCTGGATCGCTTGGAGCGCTGCCGTGGTGTATGGCTGCGTCTGGATCATGCCGGGCACGAGCCACGACGAGTAGGACCGGAAACGGCGGGTCCGCTGATACAGCGGCAAGCGCGCTTCCTGCGCCTGCTTGAGCCCGGCCCGCTCCATGCGGCGCCAGTTGACCCACATGCCCTCAGCGGTCCGCAGCGAGGCAATCAGGTCCTCGGCCTGATCCTCGGCACCGCACGCCTGACACCAGGCCCGAATGTCGTCAGCGGACGGGGGTGTCTTGGCGTTCATGATCCGGGACGACTTGGACCGGCTCCACCCGCAGCGCTCGGCCAGGTCGAGACCGGTCAGCCCGGCATCCCGGCAGAGATCCGCGAGACGTTTCGCGAGAGCCTGCCGGGCCTGCTGGGCACTGGAAGATGCGGAGACAGCCATGGGTTCGTGATCAGGCGGGCCGGTACTCCGCGTGAGGAATCGCGCGCTCCCACGCTGCCTCATACGCACTGACGTACTGCCCGGCCAACGTCGGATCGTGCACGACTTCCATGCGCGCACCCGTCCACTGACCCTCGCCACTGAAGTGGTGGAGGATCACGGTTTCCTCATCCATGACCCACCCGTCCAACGCGGGGAGCAGCAGATCACGCGCCCGCGAGCGAGGCAGCCAACGGACGTCCTCGCCGGCTGCGACGTTCGTAAAGGTGCCGTCGTACTCGTACCGGACGTAGTCGCTCAGCGGCTCCGAGACCACACGCAGACGGCGCATGACGACACCACGCCCGGTCGTCTCGGCCACCACGTCCAGCCACGACCGCCACCACGATTCGCGGTCTGCCGGGTCGTACCGGTGCCCTTCCTGCCAACGGATGAACTCCGGGTCATCCCGCATGTAGCTGTCCCGCATCTCAAGGTGCATCGCCGAGCGCTGCGCCTTGGCGAGGCATTCACGTACCGCTGTTGCCACTGTTGTCCTCACTGTCCGGACGGGGAATGAACTGGAGCATGTTGGCAGGGAGCCGGATCACGGTCTCGTGGTCCGGAACGTCCGTTGAGTGACCCGGTACCGAGCCGACTTCCTGCGCCTGCCGGATCGTCTCCTCGTCAGCCTTCCATGACTGGATGATCAGGTCACCGGTGGTGTCGTCCAGCCAGATCGTGGGCGAGCCGTCGTCCGGGGTGTTGGAAGATCCTTCAATGGGTGGTCAATTGATCAGCGCATGACTCTCCACAGAAACGCCCAAATGAGCCATGCGAGTTTATTTTCTCCCTGCCGATCTTTCGGCGGGAGGGAGGGGAGTACCCCCCCTGGTCGGCGTCACCAGCGGCGAGGCTTGACCCGCTCGGCAGCCCATCCACCCGGTTGCCGCTGCGCGGTCTCGCGGTTATGACACGTCGCACAGAGCGGACGCAGCCGAGAGAACGCGTCAGGATCGGACACGCCACGTGCGACCAGCGAGCGACGCGACTCCGGAAAGCGGACCACGACGGTCGCGGGACGACCACACAACAAGCACCACGGATGCCGGTACAGGAACGCGCGCCGGATGCGCTGCCACCGAGTCGCCAGTCCTCGACATGCTGATCCAGCATGTGAATCGCGATCGACGGCGCGGGCTTGCAGCGCGCGGACGACGGGATGCCGCGCACCCGCGCAGTGCACCCGTAGCCGGGGGTCTTGCATCTCGTTCCCCGCCCCACCACGTACAGCCGTTCTCCGCAGTTTCCGCACCACGCACGGCCAGAGAGCCGATTGACCCCCTTCGGCGCGCAGTTGCCGCTCCGCTTCGGCTTCACCTTCTCGATCAGGGCGTCACGAGTGGCCCGGTCCCACAGTTCGTCAGCTAGTGCCGCATCAGGCAACGTTCGCCCCGTCTCGCGGGGTGGGGCGGCGGCAGGCGCCTCTTGAACGCATCCCGCGTAGTCTCGCGGGGTGCAGTCTCATCTGAGCTTCGAGAACCCACCTGCGCTGTCTCACGCGGTGGTGGTTGAGACGTTGGAGCGGGCTCTTCGTGACCGCTCCACAGAGGGCGAGGCGGCGGGAGTTCTGGTCGGGACGTCGTTGAACGACGACGACGCGGACTTCGTCGAGTTCTGGTGCGTGCAGGTCGGGACGCGGGCTGTGCCGGGGAGTCCGCTGCTGGGGCTGGCCGGCCTGTGCCTGGGACACACCGCTCGACGCTTCGGCCGTCTCAGCGATGAAGCCCTGGCCCTGGCGGAGTCGCTGGCGGCGCGGGCTGAGGCAGAGCCGACGGACGTGGACGGCCGCGCCGTCGACGGCTATGACGACGTGCGGAGCTTCCTGCGCCTGTGGTGATGCCGCCTGCCGTAGCGGGTCAGGCGGCGTTCGCCCTGCTCACGAGGGCTTTGAGGCGCTTGTCGGCGGCGTTCTTGTTCCGCCAGATGATGTAGCGGCGGATCATGCTGCCCTGGGCCTTGTGGCTGGGGTGGTCGGTGCCGACGAGGGCGAAATAGCGCAGGGCGGTGAACTGGGCCTCGATCCGGTTGAGCCAGGAGCTGTTGGTCGGGGTGTAGGCGATCTCCACATTGTTCGCCGCGGCCCAGGTCCCGACCCGCTGGCAGCGTTTGGTGGTCAGATGCGGGGAGTAGTTGTCGCAGATGCTTCGGTTCGCCGTTGTTCCGCGCGCGGATCGTCTCATCCTGATTCCGCTTCTTGATCGCCCGGTGCTCCATCTGCGCACCCATGGACTTGAGCAGGAGTTCGTTCTCCTGGTTCTGATCGCTCAAGTCCCACAGCCCGACGTGATCGGCGGTCACCAGAAGCCGCCCGGCCGCGTGGTTGGCGTAGGCGGTGTTCAGCACGTCCCGGGCGTTCCGTCCGATGCGGTCCACGGCGGAACCGGCGATCCCGTCGTACGGCCCCATCTCCCCCCGCAGCCACGGCCCGAAGCCGGCCCGGGTCATCGGGTCGGTGGCGCCCGACACCTCGAAGTCGTCCACCCAGGCGATCACGTGCCCACCGACCGCCGTGACAGCCGCGAGCACCTGGTTCAACTGCTTCTCTGGACTGCTGGTCGCATCCGTCTTGCGGCTCAGTCGGCGCGAGCCGACGAAACACCGCCCGCAACCGTCATACTCGCTGGTAAACACGCTGGTCATCTTGCCTAGCTCCCGTTCCGCACGCATGTGCGTCTTATGGGAGTACCCCGGCGGCAAGCAGCAGCTGTACGAGGCCGCCCTGCGGTCGGCCGCGGACCGGCTGGAGCGCTGTTTCGCGGAGCCGTCCGCGGGCCCGCCCACCGGCCGGCTCACCCGCGTCCTCGACCGCTACCTCGCGTTCGTCGACGAGCACGACGCCGGGTTCAGCGCGCTGCTGCGGGGCGGCAGCGTCGCCGAGACCTCCCGGACGACGGCGATCGTCGACGAGGTGCGGCGGGCCGCCGCCGAGCAGATCCTCGTCCACCTGGACGTCCCCGAGCCGGGGCCGCGGCTGCGCATGATGGTGCGCACCTGGATCGCGTCCGTCGAGGCCGCCTCGCTCATCTGGCTCGACGAGGGCAAGAACCCGCCGGCCGGGGAGCTGCGCGCCTGGCTCGTGGACCATCTGGTGGCGCTGCTCGCCGCGACCGCCGCGACCGACCCGCAGACCGCGGGGGTGCTGCGCGGCCTGCTGGCACTGGAGGCGCCGGACGGGCCGGTCGGCACCCTGGCCCGCCGCGTGCTGCCCGTCGTGGGCGGGGCCGGCCACCTGCTGTGACACTGGTGCTCGTGCACAGCGAGAACACCCCCTTCCACGGCGGCCCGCTGGACGGGCGCGTCCTGCCGGTCCTGACCGGAATGACCGGCCACCCGCCCAAGTGGTACGAGGTCCCCGTCCCCGACGAGGACGGCGGCCCGCCCACCGTGTACGCGTACCGCCGCGTCCCGGCGGGCCACACCCGGCGCCTCGGGCTCCAGCGCGGCTGGAAGTACACGTACGAGCCCGCAGGCCGCGAACGCCGGACCCTCACGTGGCCCTGGTCGAAGTGACCCGAACGGCCCGCCCCGGGTCCCCCTGGCGGGGCCCTCCCCGCAGCGGGTCGCCTCCCCCGCGGGCCACGGCCGCCCGGCGGTCCGCCCGGGGCGCCCCGCCGCGGCCGCGAGCGTCACACCGCCTTCCGCGGCGGTCCGCGGCAGGAAGGCGTCGGCCCGGCGCGGGCCGTCGCCCACCGGGCCTGGCCCCCGCGCGCCCGCTGTGCCGGGCGCGCCCCGTGAGGGGTACCACGTGCCCGTTCCGGGCGGGACCGCCGGCTGCGGCCCCGCCCGGCGGCACCGGGGGTTGATGCGCCCCCGCCGGGCGGCGCCCGGCGCTGAGCCGCCCTCGTCCCGCAGCACCGGGCGCTGGCCCGCTCCCCTCAGGACGGCACCGGGCCGCGCGTTCTCACCCGACGGCACCCGGCACGGAGCCGTCCCCGTCCGGCGGCACCGGGCGCTGACCTGTCCGGTTCCGGCGGTGTCCCGTCGTCCTCCTTACCGGTGACGGTGTTGGGCCGAAGCGCCCATTCGTCGGATGAGCCTCTGATCGGACAGTGGGGCACACCGCCATCATCCCGGTGTGCCCCCTGAGCCCCGGAGGTGACGGCATGGCGTTCCGTGCGAAGGCGGTCGCGGCGGCGGTGGTCGTGGTCGCCGCCCTGGTGCCCGTACCGCCGGCGGCCGCGGTGGAGGACCCGCCGCCCCTGGCCTCCCCCGCCCCGGAGCCGCCGGAGACCGCGCCGCCACCCGCCCCCGGCGCCCCGGGCGTGGCGGTCCTGCTGACCCGGCTACAGGGCCTCTACCAGGACGCGGAGCAGGCCACGGAGACGTACGACGCCGCGGAGGAGGAGCTGACGGTGCTCGCCGCACGCACGCGCCGGCTGACCCGCGAGCTGGCCGGGGCGCGTGACGCGGCGGCCCGGGCCCGCGCGGAGGCCGGGCGGTTCGCCCGCGCCCAGTACCGGGGCAGGGCGCCCCAGCTGCCCCTGCCGCTGCGGCTGCTGTTCGCCCGGGACGCCCGGGCGGCTCTCGACGGGGAGCGGACGCTGCGGCGCGCGGCCGCGGTGGAGGCCGCGGCGGTGGCCCGCACCGCGGGGGCGGAGCGGCGGGCGGACGCCCTGGCGGGCGCGGCCCGCGAGGACCTCGACCGGCAGCGGACGCTGCTGGCGCGGCAGCGCCAGGCCCGCGACACGGCCCGGCTCCGGCTGCTGGAGGCCGCGGGGATCCTGGCGGCGCTGCCGCCCGGCGAACTGGCCGCCCTCGCGGAGCTGGAGGCGGCCCGCGCCGACACGCCCCTCGGCACGCCGCCTGCGGGGGCGGGTCAGGAGACGGGCTCGGCCAGGGACACGGGGCCGGACACGCAGGCGGGTGCGGGCCCGGCTTCAGGAACGGAGCCCACGGGGGCAGCCCCGGCTACGGAAACCGGGCCCTCGCGCCTCCCCTGAACCGGCGGCGACGCGACCGGACCCGGGAACCGGGCCCGTGGGGACAGCCCCGAGCGCGGAGACGACGCCCTCGCACCTCCCCCGAGCCGGCAGGATCGGGCCCGGGCTCAGGAACGGGCCCTCCGGTCGCCTTCCGCCGGCCGGCGGCGCGGCCCCCGGGAACGGCGGCGTGCCGCACCGCACGGGCCGCTCCCGGCCGTCCGGGGCGGGCATCGTCAGGCGTCGGCCGCCACCGACTCCAGGTAGGCGGCCGTGGCGGCCGGGTCGTAGAAGTAGTGCTCGAAGTCCGACGGGTCGTTGAAGCCGTTGGCGAAGCGGTCCGCCACCCGTGGCAGCTGCCCGGCCGCGCCGAGCAGTTGCAGGGCGTGCTCCGGCAGGGGGCTGAGCATCGCGTTGGTCCACTTGGTGACGTGCCGGGCCGTCTCCCAGTAGCGGTCGAACGTCGCCTGCATCCACGGCTCGTCGAAGGGCCGGTCGCCGTGCTCGACGATCGCGTCGAGGTACGCGGCGGCGCACTTGGCCGCGGAGTTGGCGCCCTGGCCGGTGATCGGGTCGTTGGCGACGACCACGTCCCCGACACCGAGGACGGCCCCGCCGCCGGGCAGCCGGCCGACCGGCTCGCGCACGGTGGGGGCGTAGCGCCCGGCGAGGGTGGCGCCCGCGTCGGTCAGTTCGACGTTGGTCGCCCGCGCGTACTCCCAGGGGGTGAATCGTTCCATCAGCTCCAGCGTGAGCGCGAGGTGCTCACCCGGGTCCGTGACGCCGTCGAACACGTCGAGCGGCCCGCCGGGCACGCCTTCCCAGAACAGGATGTCCGCGCGTCCGCCGGTCGTGAGCGCCGGCATCACGAACAGCTCGCCCACACCGGGCACCACGTTGCAGCGGACCGCCTCGGTGTCCGGGTGCTCGGGCCGGGGGCCGAGCCCGTGCACGTACGACACGGCCAGCGCGCGCTGCGGCTCGCGGTACGGGGAGCGGTCCGCGTCGCGCGCGAACAGCGACACCAGCTCGCCCTTGCCCGCGGCGACGAGGACGAGGTCGTACAGCCGGGAGAAGTAGTCCAGGTCGGAGAGGGCGGCTCCGTGGACGACGAGCTGGCCGCCGCGCTGCACGAAGGTGTCGAGCCAGCCGGACATCTTGACGCGCTGGTCGACGGACTGGGCGTGCCCGTCGAGGCGGCCCAGCCAGTCGACGGCGCGCCCGGCGCCGTCGGGTGCGGCGACGGACACGCCCAGTCCTTCGATGCGCGGTGCCAGCGGCTCCCAGAAGTTGATGCCGAGGTCCCGCTCGTGCCCGAGCGCGGTATCGAACATGCACTGCGTCGACATGACGCGTCCGGAGCGGATCTCGTCGGCGGTGCGGTTCGCCATCAGGGTGATGTCGTACCCGCGGGCCTGGAGCCCCAGGGCCAGCTGCAGTCCGGACTGGCCTGCGCCGACGATGAGTATCTTGCGCATCGCTCTTCCTTCGGTTCCGTTCGGCGTTCCGGCCGGTGGTGCTCGGGGCGTTCGGGTGCTACGGCCGGTCCGCCGGCGCGGTCGCCCCCGCCGGCTGCTCCTCGGGCGTCGTGTCGCGCGCGCGGGTCACCAGCGTCAGCAGTGTCCCGACGACCGAGCCGCGGTCCCGGGCGTCCATCACCACGACCGGCACGTCGGCCGGGACGCTGAGGGCCTCCCGCACGTCCTCCGGTGCGAACCGCTCCGTGCCCTCGAAGTGGTTGACGGCCACGATGTACGGCAGCCCGCAGGTCTCGAAGTAGTCGAGGGCCGGGAAGCAGTCGGCGAGCCTCCGGGTGTCCACGAGGACGATCGCCCCGATCGCGCCCCGGACCAGGTCGTCCCACATGAACCAGAAGCGCCGCTGACCGGGGGTACCGAAGACATACAGCACCAGGTCGTCGTCGAGGGTGATCCGCCCGAAGTCCATGGCCACGGTGGTCGTGACCTTGTCCGGGGTCGCGGAGGCGTCGTCCGTGCCGGCGCCCGCCTGGGTCATCAGCGCCTCGGTGCGCAGCGGGGTGATCTCGGAGACCGCGCCGACCAGCGTGGTCTTGCCCACGCCGAAACCGCCGGCGACGACGATCTTGGTGGCTATCGGTGCCCGGGTGCGGTCGAGCTGCCAGGACAGCGGCTCCTCCTCGGGCGGGAGCGGACCGGACGGCGGATCAGAGACGGCGAAGACCACTGAGCACCCTTTCCAACAGCGCGCGGTCGGGCCGGCCGGTGCCGTGCCCGGTCCCGTACACACGGAGCTTGCCCTGGTCGGCGAGGTCGCTGATGAGCACCCGGACGACACCGAGGGGCATCTTCAGCAGCGCGGAGATCTCGGCGACGGTCCGCATCCGGCGGCACACCTCGACGATGGCCCGCATCTCGGGCATGGACCGCGCGCGGGGGGCGGCAGACGCGGCGGCGGGTTCGGGGACGTCCTGGGCGGCGACGAACGTCTCGACGAGCAGGACGTGGCCGAAGCGGGTACGGCCGCCGGTGAGCGAGTACGGGCGGACGCGCGCCGCACGGCGGCCCTCGCCCCGCACGGGGAGGCGACCGGCGGCCACGGCCCCGGCGGTGGAGGCGGAGAGCGAGGTCACCGGTCGGCCTCCTGCTCCATCGACTCGCGCAGTTCGCTGCGGAGTTCGGGGGTGAGGACGTGTCCGGCGCGCCCCACGAAGAGCGCCATGTGGTAGGCGACGGCACCCATGTCGCAGTCGGGTTCCGTGTGGACGCCCAGCAGGGAGCCGTCGCTGACGGACATGACGACGACGCTGCTCTGCTCCATGGCCACGATGGTCTGCCTGACCGCCCCGCCGTCCATGAGGTGGGCGGCGCCGATGGTGAGGCTGGCGAGCCCGGACACGATGGTGGCGAGGTCGGCGCTGGAGCCACGGGGGGTCCGGGCCCGCTGCGGCGGCACGGTCGCCGGCGGGGGCGCGGGCGGCGCCGGGTCGGAGGAGAGCAGGAGCAGCCCGTCCGAGGAGACGACGGCGACCGAGCGGATGCCCGGTACCTCGTCCACGAGGTTGCCGAGCAGCCAGCGGAGGTTGCGCGCCTCGCTGCTCAGGCCGGTGGATGTACTCGCCCCGTGGGCGTCGGTGCCGGTCGTCGCACTCACTTGCGTGCCTCCTCGACTGTGTCCCCCGTTCCTGGTGCCTTCTCTTCTGCCACGTCGGTGAGCTCCGCGCGGGCGGCGCGCCGGCCGTCCTCGGATCCCCGCTGGAATCCGCCGAGCCGGCGGCGCAGTTCCTCGGCGTCGACCGCACGGGTGCGCTCGGGGCGCGGGCTCAGCGAGTCCACCTGCCGGGGCGTCCGCTTGGGCAGCCCCTTGCCGGTGACGCGTTCCCCGTCGGGACCGGGGTGGAAGCCCGCCCGCTCGTGCGCCTCGGCGGGGGCGGGCAACCGCACCTGGAGGGTGGCCTCATGAGCCTCATGGGTCTGACGGGCCTCGGGGATGTCCTCGTCCGCGACGGACGAGGAGGACTCCCCGGGCCCGGTCGGCTGTGTGCGCGGTGCGTGCCCGGTCTGCTCGGCGGGCTCGGCGGGCTCGGCGTGGTCACCGTGGCCGGTGGGCTCGCGCCGTGCCGTGCGGCCGTGCCCCGCCGCGGCGCCGTCCGGGTCGCCCGTGGCGGGGGCGTCCGACGGCGCGAGGTGGCCGGCAGGAGGGGAGGCCGGGACTCCGGTGAAGGCGGCGGCCTCGCCCCCGCCGTGGGCGTCGCGGGCCTCACGGAAGGCACCGTGGCCGGTGGCACTGCGGGTGCCCGCCGGCCCCGCGGGGGCCTCCGGGGCGTCGAGCGGGGTGGCGCCGCTCGGCTGCTCGGACGACTCGGGGTGCGGCTGCGGCTCTCCGGCCGTCTGCGGGTCCGGTGCGGACGCTGTGTGCGGCTCGGGCTGCGGGTCCGACAGGGAGTCCGCGGACGGGTCGGCTGCCGACTGGGGCGCGTCGTCCCCGTGCGGGCCGCCGTCCTGGCGCGGGTCGGCACCAGGCTGCGGCCCCCCGTCCTGGCGCGGCTCCGGGCCCGGGTGCGGATACTGCCCCGTCTCCGGCGCGGGAGCGGGCTCCGCGACCGGGTCCGCCCCGGCGGCGGCCGGGGAGGCGGCGGCCGGGGAGGCGGCGGCCGGGGAGGCGGCGGCCGGGCCGGTGGTGACCGCGGGGCTCTGCCCCTCGCCGTCGCCGCCGGTGGGCTGCCCCTCCGTCGCGGCCGTCCGCGACCGGGCCGGCAGCGTGTTGCCGTTCGCCTCGGCGATGGTGCCGGGCAGCGTCAGCAGGGGCGCGCCGTCCGCGAACGCGACGGCGGGCGGGGCTGCCAGGGGCCCGGCCTCGGGGAGCAGCCGCCGAGGGAGGACCACCAGGGCCGTCGCCCCGCCCTGCTCGTCCTCGCGGAGCTCCACGCGCACGTCGTGGCGGGCGGCGAGCAGGGAGGCGACCCGGAGGCCCAGGCCGCCGTCGGCGCCGTCGTCCTCGGCGTCGCCCGGGGCGGACGGCTCGGCGAGGCGGGCGTTCAGCAGCGACCTGCGGTCCGAGGGGATGCCGACGCCCTTGTCCCGCACGGAC
Organism: Streptomyces sp. CC53; assembly: GCF_001865245.1. Classification (GTDB taxonomy): domain Bacteria; phylum Actinomycetota; class Actinomycetes; order Streptomycetales; family Streptomycetaceae; genus Streptomyces. Next base: position 35,782 of record NZ_MKXB01000005.1, read on the forward strand.
AGCATGACGTCGCCGTCCTCCAGCAGCCAGGCGGAGAGCTGGACTCGGGCGCCCTCCGGCGAGAACGCGGTGGCGTTCTCCAGCAGTTCGGCCAGCAGGTGGCTGAGGTCGTCCGCCGCGTCCCCCGCGACGAACGTGTGCGGGGGCAGGGACTGGATGGCCACCCGCCCGTAGTGCTCGATCTCGCTGACCGCGGCCCGCAGGACGTCGACCAGCGGCACGGGGGACTCGTGGGCGTGGCGGTGCTCGTGCCCGGACAGGATGAGCAGGTTCTCGCAGTGCCTCCGCATGACGGTGGCCATGTGGTCGAGCTGGAAGAGGGCGGCGAGACGCTCGGGGTCCTGCTCGCGCTCCTCCAGCGCCTCGATCACGGTCAGCTGGCGCTCGACGAGCCCGAGGGCCCGCAGGGAGAGGTTGACCGAGGTCGCGGCCGTCTCGTCGGCGGTGCGGCGCAGGCGCTCCAGCTCGGCGGTGAGCCGCTCGGTGTCCGCGCGTGCCTCGGCGCGCAGGGCGGTGAGCTGCGCGGTGAGCAGCTCACGCTCGGCTTCCCGCGCGGCCGCTGCCGCCGCGTCCTGCCGTGCGGTGGCGGGCTCCTCGGCCACCGCCCCGGGCTGCGGGGCCGCTGCCGACCCGGCGGTGTCCACCCGCACGGGCACGCCGCCGGGCGCGGCCGCGTCGTGCCGTGCCGGCGCTCCCTGCCCGGCGGCCGGGGCGTCGGCGTGTCCGGCACGGGCGGCGAGGGCCGCGACCTTGCCGTGGAGGGCGTTCAGGGAGCGGACGACCTGGGCGAACTCGTCGTTGCGGCCGGTGAAGCGGACCGGTTCCTCGGTCTCCGGGGACGCCGCGAGCCGGGCGGCTCCGAGGCGCAGCACGGCGAGCGGCCGGGTGAGGGAGCGGGCGACCGCCGTGGACACGCCGATCGCGACCAGCAGGCACCCGCCGAGCAGGGCGATGCGCAGTTCGAGGGTCGTGACGTCCGCGTCGCGCAGCCGCTCCATGCTCTCGACGCGGCCGGCGGCGAGGGCCGACTCGACGCCGCGCATCTGCTCGACACGGGCCGTGAGGGCGGCCTCCAGCTTCTCCGGGTCGGTCCTCTGCTCCTTCTCCGACAGCTCGGGCCGGTCGGTGAGGGCGTCGAGGAACTTCTCCGCGGCCGTGACCTCCGGGCCGGTGACCGTCGCGGTGAGCGAGTCGCGCGCGGCGGTGTCGGCCTCCTGAGCGAACTCGGCGAGGGCGACCTGCTCGCGGACCCGGGTGAGGTGCGCGGCGGAGCTGAGCGCGTCGCGGGTGCGGGCGGCGGCGGCCGCCGCCGGGTCCTCGCGGGTGCGGTAGGTGCCGGTGACGGGGTCGAACTCGACGCGGTCCGGGGCGTCGGTGCCGGGCACGGCCAGGGCGGCGAGCAGCAGGCCGCGCGTGGCGGAGGCGCGCTCGGTGGCCTGGCCGAGTTCGGCGGGGGCGCGCCCGGTGGTGTCGGCGCGGGCCGGGGTGCGGTGGGCGAACTCCGCAGCGAGCCCCTGGAGCTTGCCGATGACCTCGGTGTACGCGCGGTGCACCTCCAGGGCGGTGCCGGTGCCGGTGAGGGCGCTGCGGCGGAGCTCGGGGATCCCGGCGAGGACCCGGCGGAGGTCCTCCGGAGCGGCGGCGCGGATCTCGTCGATCTGGCGGTCGACGCGGGCGGTGTGGGCGGCGGGGGGCGCGGCTGCGGGGGCGCCGCGGCTCTGGTCCTGGCCCGTGCCGGTCACGGCGCCGGCGTCGCTCGTACCGCCCTCGGTGCCGGCGTCGTCGGGGTTCTCGTCGCGCGGGGCGCCGCGCCCGGCGGCGACGTACTCGGTGACCTCGTCCCGCTCGTCCGCGAGTGAGTGGGCCAGGGTGACGGCCTGCCGGTTGAGCTGGGCGAACGTGACCAGCCCCTGCGACTCGTTCAGGTCTGCGGAGGTGGCGAGCAGACCGGGGGCCCCGGCGCCGACGACGGTGACGCCGACGAGTGCGACGCCGGCCACCAGTCGACTGCGTACGCGTACGCTGCGCCCGCCCGGAACATGGGGATCGCCGGGAGTGTCACTGCGCTTCTGCACCGGTGCTCACATTCTTGAACTCGTTAGCCCATGAAGCAGAGGTGGCGACCGGTCACGGACATAGAGCCCCCACCCCCAGCACGGCTTCCGACCATTCCAGCCCTTTTGGGAAGGGAGCACCCATCGGCCACTCCGCCACCCGAACGAGTGAACAACACTCATGAGTTGGCGAACAACTCGCGTACCCGCGCGTGACGCGTCCCGCCGGGCGCCGGGTTGGACCTTACGCGAAGGCTTTGGCAGGATGCGCGCCCGCATGTTCCCGCGACGGCCGCGCGGCCCCGCCGTGGCGCCTGCCCGGCGCCGGGGCGAGCCGACTGACCTGCTGGTACAGGCCATTGGCGGCATGCGGCGCGTCGCGTGGAGGAGTCATGCAGACTGGCCCGCATGTACGCGGAGACCGCTTCCCTGCCAGGCGCCGCCGGCCGGCCCAACGAGGACTGGTCTGCCACGGTGGTTCCGACGTGGGGCGGTGGCGGCGCGGTGGTGGTGCTCGACGGGGTGACGCCCCCGGCCGGGGAGGACGGTTGTGTCCACGGCGTGCCCTGGTTCACGGCCCGCCTCGGCGGTGCGCTGACCGAACTGTGCTCCGCCCGGACCGATCTGACCCTCGCGGAGATCCTGGCGGACGCAATCCGGCGCACCGCGGACATCCACCGCTCAACCTGTGACCTTTCTCACGTCCGTACGCCGCAGGCGACCGTGGTCCTGGCGCGCTGGGACGCACGGCGCGTGGAGCATCTGGTGCTGTCGGACTCGGTCCTGCTCCTGGAGTCCCCGACGGGCCGGGTCCGGGCCGTCCGTGACGACCGGCTGGACCGCGTCCCCCGGGAGGTGCTGCGCTCCCACGAGGCCACCGACCGGTACCGCAACGCGGAAGGCGGCTTCTTCACGGCGGCGGCCGACCCGTCCGTGGCGCGGCGGGCCGTGACGGGGGTGTCGCCCCGGCAGGAGGTGCGCGCCCTCGCGGCGCTCACCGACGGGGCGTCCCGCTGGGTGGAACTGTTCGGCGAGGGCGACTGGCAGGACTGCCTCCGACTGCTCCGGAAGGAGGGGACGCGGGGCCTCCTGGACCGTGTCAGGGCCCGGGAGCTGTATGACGCGAGCGCCGGCGGCAGCCGCCGGTGGAAGCTCCACGACGACGCCACGGCGGTCTTCGCGGAGCTGTGACGTTGCGGCGGCGGGCGGCGCTCCGAGGGGCCGCGCCGGTGGTGCGGCGGCGGGCGGACCGGGGCCGCGGGCCGCTCCCGTACGGCCGCCGAGCTGACACCGGGTGTGAACGACGGCGGTGAGCCGCGGCGGGCCGGGGCGGGGCGCGAGCGGTCCGGGAGTGCCACGGGGGCGGGACCGGCCTCCGGCCGTGGGCTCAGTCGCGGGCCTCGGCGCGGGTGTTCAGCTGGTGCAGCAGGCGGGCCAGCTCGGCCACCTCGGCGCGGTCCCAGTCGGCCAGCTTGCGCACGTACCGGGCGCGGCGGCCGTCCCTGACCCGCCGGAAGCGGGCGCGGCCCTCGCCGGTGAGGCGCACCAGGGACGCACGGCCGTCGGCGGGGTCGGGAGTGCGGGCGATCATCCCCAGGTCCTCCAGGCCGCGCAGCTGACGGCTCATCGTCGCCCGCCCGACGCCGAAGTAGCCGGCGAGCTCGGTGGCCCGCTGCTCCCCCGCCTCGTCGAGCCGGACGAGCAGTCCGTACGCGGCGGGCTCCAGGTCCGGGTGGACCTCGCGGGCCAGTTCGCCGGACTGGGCGCGGGCGCGGCGCAGGAACACGGCGAGTTCGCGTTCGAGGGCGAGATACGCCTCGTCGCCGCCCGCGCCCTCGGGCCCGCCCGGCTCGTGCCCCGTGCCGCTGCCGTCCACGTCCGTGCCCCTCACGCCAGTCCTCTCCGCCGCGGACGTTCCTGCGGCCGCACCAGTATTTCGCAGGGCGCCGCAGCCGCCGGGGCGGGTGCGGTCCGGGCAGGGGTGTGGTCGCCGCGGTGGCGGGGCGGTCGGGACAGCGCCGTGGCGGCGCGGGCTGCCCGGCCGGGCTCCGGGCGGGGAGGCAGCCGTGCGGGCGGTGGGCCGGGGTCTAACCCTGCGGCTTGGCGTAGTCGCCGAAGCCTGCCCAGTCGAGCATGACGCAGGGCTCGTCGCCGACGACCCACGCGTCGTGTCCGGGTGCGACGTCCATGAAGTCGCCGGGGCCCACCTCCACCGCGTCACCGTCGTCCATGACGATCTTCATCCGGCCGCTCAGGCAGTAGCCGACGTGCGCGGCCTGGCAGCTGTCGCCGCCGACGATCGGCTTGATGTGCTCGGACCACTGCCAGCCAGGCTCGAACACCGCCCGGCCCACGGGTCCGTGCTCCGTGTTCAGCAGGTCCAGGCGCCCCTTGCCCCCCTCGAAGGGACGGGTCTCGTCCGCCTGCTCGAAGGTCTTCTGCAGGATCCCGACCATGATCTTCAGCCTCCGGGAGGATCGTCGTCGCCCCGAGTCCGCTTCCAGGCTACGCCCGGGGCCCGGCCCGGGCACGGCCGGCTCCGGCGCGCGGCGGGCCTGCGGCGAAGGCCGTACGAGCAGCCCGGAGAACCGTACGCGCGGGCCGCCGGAAGGCGGGCGGGGCGGCCGGGGGCCGGGCGGCGGGTGGTCGGCAGCGCCGGGGGGCAGCGAGCACCCGCCGACGTACCGGGGCGGGACGGCAGGAGCCGGGCGCCGCCGGGTGGCGGGCGGGGCGGCAGGAGCCGGGCGCCGCCGGAAGGCGGGCGGAGCGGCCGGAGGCCGGGCGGCGGGGGGCCGGCAGCGCCGGGGGCAGCGCGCACCCACCGGCGTACCAGGGCGGGACGGCAAAAGCCGGGCGCCGCCGGAAGGCGGGCGGGGCGGCCGGGGGCCGGTCGACAGGGCCAGGGGCGACAAGCACACGCCGACGGACCACGGCGGGACCGCAGGAGCCGGGCCGCAGGGAGGCGGGCGGGGAAGGGCAGCCGGGCGGGCGCGGCGGCGGTGAGGACGGGTCCCGGCGCACCGCTGCCCCGGTGCGCCGGGACGCCTGTGCCGGTACGCCCGCCGCGGAGTGGCGGGATCCCGTTCCGCGGACGTCGGCCGCGGAAGTTCCCCCTCGGGTCCCGGCGTGACTGGTCAGGTCCCCCAGGCCGGCTGCCCCCATGCTGCCCCGCGGGCCGGGGCGCCGGTACCGCCGGTCGGCCCCCTCCGGTCGGTGGGGCGGCGTCAGAGCGGGAGGTCAGCCCGCACGACGAAGCCGCCGTCCGGGCACGGGCGGGCCGTCAGCCCGCCGCCCAGCAGCGCGGCCCGCTCCCGGAGTCCGACGAGGCCGTGGCCGCCGCCGCGGGGCAGGGCGTCCCGGCGACCGGCGGCGGGCCGGGCGGGCGGGCCGTTGACGACCTCCACCGTCAGGTACCGGCCGTCGCCGGAGCGGTCGACCCGGACGGCGACGCGGGCGTCGGGGGCGTGCTTCCGCACGTTGCTCAGGGCCTCCTGCACGATGCGGAACACCGCCGCCTCGACGGCCGCGGGCCACCCGCCGTCCTGCGGCCCGGCCGTCACCGGCAGCCGCACGTCGACGTCCAGGAGGCTGTCGGCCGCCAGCTGCCGCAGGTCCTCCAGGCCCGAGCGCCCGGCCGCCGCGGCGGCCTCCGTGTCGGAGCCGCGCAACACCCCGACCATGTCCCGCAGTTCCTCAAGGGCCTGCACGCTGTGGCGGCGGATGCTCTCCGCGGTCTCCCGCTTCCAGTCGTCCGCGGTCTCCACCGTCCGCAGGGCGCCCGCCTGGACGGCGATGATGCCCACGTGGTGCGAGACCGTGTCGTGCATCTCGCGGGCGAGCCGGGAGCGCTCGCCCGCGACGGCCCTCTCCGCCTCCAGGCGGCGTTCGCGTTCCTGTGTCGCGGTGAGGTCGGCCAGCCGGGCGCGCAGTTCGGCGCGGGTGGCCGCCAGCAGGCCCAGGGCGGTGGGCCCCAGGCTCAGCAGTCCCGCGGCCTCGACGGCGGTGAGGACCTCCTCGCGCGTCATGGCGGAGAGGTCGACGACGGGCCAGGGGCACGCGGCCGCGCAGAACAGCAGGCCGCCGCCCCACGCGAGCCGGCGGCGGGAGCGGCCCCGGGCGATCTCGTACATCACGATCATCGGGGGCAGCCACAGGTGCCCCAGCAGCAGGGCCGGGAGCGTCGCGCACAGCGCGGCGAGCGGCAGCCTCCGCCGCAGCGGCAGGGCGAGCAGCGCCAGCGCGCACACCGCCAGCGTCGTACGGCTGAACGCGTCGGCGACGGTCAGCAGTTCGGCGGTGGCCGCCACGACGGCGACCCGGTCCGCGGTGAACCGGCCGACCGCGAACCGCCAGGCGAGGGCCCGCTGCCGCAGCCCCTGGGGCTTCCCGCACCCGGCCGCCGGCCCGTCCCCGTCGCCGGCCCCGCGCGGAGCGCGCCCCCGGGAGCCGTGCCGCCCCTGCTCCCCTGCCCCGGCCGTACCGGCAGCCGCCACGTCACGGGAAGGGGCGCGCGCGGCACCGCCGTCGGCGGGGGAGCGTCCGCGGCCGGGGCCGGCTCCCCCGGCGGCGGCGGGGCCGGCGCCCGGAGCGTCGACGGCCGCCCGCCAGACGCCCGGCCCCCCGTCGCCCCGCCGTGCTCCGTCGGTCCGGTGCTCGTTGCCTCCGGCGCCGCCGTCCTCATCCCCGGCGGGGGCGCCCCCTTCGGTGGCGCCGGCGCGGGGCGGGGCACCGCCGTCCGTGCCGGGTGTGCGGGCGTCCGCCGCCGGGAGGGGCGGCGGCGCGGACCGGCCCGACGGGGCCCTGGGCGCCGGGACGCGCAGCCGCGCCGCTCGGGTGAACCTCACCGTACGAGTCGCAACTGGTGGGCGCGGACCGCGGCCTGCACGCGGTTGGTCACGCCCAGTTTGCCGAGCAGCGTGCTGACGTGGTCCTTGACCGTGGTCGTGCCGATGTAGAGCCGCTGCGCGATCTCGCCGTTGGACAGGCCCTCCGCGAGAAGGGCCAGGACCTCGCGTTCCCGCGCGGTCAGCTCGTCCAGCACGGACGGCGGGCCGTCCGGCACGGACCCGGCCCGGCCCGTTCCCCCTCCGCCGTACGCCTGCGGTCCGGCGCTCGCCCCGGGGACCGCACCGGCCCCGGCACCACCGCTCTCCGCCGCCGGGCCGGCCCCCTCGGCACGGAGGTAGCCGTCCACCACGGTCCTGGCGACCTTCGGGGAGATCACGCTGCCGCCCGCAGCCAGCTCCTGGAGCTGGTACTCCAGCTGCTCCGGCGCGGTGTCCTTGAGCAGGAAGCCCGCCGCGCCGCCGCGGAGCGCCGCCGTCAGGTGCTCGTCGGCGTCGAACGTCGTCAGCATGGCGACGACCGGCGGTTCGGGCAGGGTCCGCAGGTCGGCCAGGACGGTCAGGCCGTCCCGGTCCGGCATGCGCACGTCCAGCAGGACCACGTCGGGACGGTGTTCCCTCGCGGCATCGAGCGCTTCGGAGCCGGTGCACACCGCCACCACCCGGGCCGCCGCGAACCCGTCGACGATCCGCCGGAGTCCCTCCCGGATCAGGACCTCGTCGTCGACGATCATCACGTGCACTGCTGAACGGTTCATACGGCCGGACCCCACTCAGGCGTTCTGGAGCGCCCTCAGCATAGGCGCTGCGCGCGCCCCGCCCGGACGGGCGAGGCAGCGGGAAGGACCCCCGGCACGCCAGGGCCGGGGGTCCTCACTCGGTGGTCGACCGGTCCTCCTCGCGGCCGCGCGCGGGCCTCGCTCGGGCCCCGCCCGGCGCGCGTGCGCGGTGGACGGGGCTCACTGCGCCGCACGCGGGCCCGCTCCCGCCCCGCGTCGGCTTCACTCCCGCCGCACGGGGCCCGTCGGGGCGCCCCACCTCCGGCCCGCCCCCGGCCCCTCCGCGGGGCCGGGGGCTCGGACCGCCGGGGAGCCCGTCCGCAGCGGCTGCGTGTCGCCTCGCCGGGGGGTGACCGCGGGTATCTCCCCCGGAGACCCCGCCGGGGCGGGCCCGGTGCGCTGCGGAGAGGGGGGCGGGTGCCCGTCAGCCGCAGGTGCCCGCCGGGCGGCCGCGGGTCACGACGCTCGACCAGCCCGCGGTGCCGTCCAACCACACCACCCGGGTGCCGGACACGGCGGCCGGGGAGACCTGCTCCCCGCGGTTGCAGGACAGCCGCTGCTTGCGGGCGCCGTCCGTGGTGAGCTGCCAGATCTTCGTCAGCCCGGCGTTGGTGAGGACCCCGTCGGAGCCCGCGTCCACGGGGACCGCGCCGACGGTGACGGCCGTTTCGGACACCGTGATGTCCGTCGCGGCGAGCGCGCCGGGCTTGTACTCGCTGCTGATGTCGAACGCCTGGGAGCCGTCCGCGGCCTCGGCCCGCCGGATGCCGGTCTGCCCGGCGTCGTCCGTGTTCTCGTCGGTGAGCCAGAACACGTGCCGGCTGTTGAGCGCGGTCCCGCCGACGGCCTGCACCTCGCCGAGCTGCTCGGTCAGGACGGTGCGGCGGCTGCCGAGGTCCAGGACCCGCACACCGAGGCGGTACTCCTGCGCCCCGTCCTCCGACGGGTACAGCACGGCGTACGCGATCCTGCCGCGCGCGAGCGACGGCAGGCCGGTCACCACGTCGTCCCGGTCCCCGTCGACGTACGTGGGTGTGCGGTCACCGGGCCGCAGGTAGCCGACGCGGCGCTTGAACGTCGTGTAGTCGACGATGTCGAAGACGGTCGTCCCCGCCTCGACCCGCAGGGACACCACGTCGCCCTGGACCGTGTGCAGCCGCTTCACCGGGCCGCCCGTGACCGGCCGGGACAGGAGGTCGACGCCTTCGGGGCCGTACGCCGCCCACACCACGGTCCGGCCGTCGGTCGCCGGGTACACGTGGTAGCGGCCGTCGTTGGGGCTCATCAGCTTCGGCGCGCCCTTGCCGTCGACGCGGCCCGCGTAGACGGAGTACGCCTCCGTGCCGTCGTCGTTCGACAGGGACGTCGTCCACCAGTCGCCGCCCGCCTGGACGCCGACGCCCTGCGTGTGCACCTTCGCCAGGAGGGTGTCGCTGTCGAGGCCCAGCGCGTTCTCCCAGCCGGGCACGATGCCGTGGGCGTTGAAGGACCGGGTGACGGCCCTCATCTGTCCTGCCTCGGCCCCCAGGTCGCGGGCGGCGGCGAGGACGGCGGCGCGGCCCTCGGTGAAGCCGTCGAGCGGCGTCAGGTACTCGGTGAGCGCCTTGTAGGCGATCCTGTCGGCCAGCTCCGGCCCGACGTCCTGGCGCAGGTCCCACAGGGCGCCCGAGAAGATGGTCGAGTTGAGGTGCACGCCGCCGTTGTCGGTGCCGAAGGTGACGCCGAGGAAGCGGCCCGTGGTGGTGGCGCCGTCGTCGAGGTCGCGCAGCGCGCACTCCCGGGCCCCGGCCTCCCGGCACAGGTCCTCACCGATGAGGCCGGCGTCCGGGTCGTCCATCGGGGTGCCGGAGGCGTCGACGTCGATGGCGTTGCCGAAGTAGTCCGCGAAGGCCTCGTTGAGGGCGCCGGACTGGCCGGCGTAGACGAGGTTCGAGGTGTGCTCGACGACCCCGTGGGTCATCTCGTGGCCGACCACGTCGAGGTCGGCGGAGAGCGGCTTGTACGTGTCGTCGCCGGAGCCGTACACCATCTTGGTGCCGTCCCAGAAGGCGTTGACGTACGGCCCTCCGAACTCGGTGACGCCGACGAGCGAGTCGACGGCGGAACCGCGGCCGTCCAGGCCGTCCCTGCCGTGCCGCTCCTTGTAGTAGTCGTACACCTCGCCCGCCGCCCAGTGGGCGTCGACCGCCCCGGAGTCGGTGGCGTCCTTCCCGAAGTCGGGGGTGGTGCTCGCGAACTCCTTCAGCCCCGCGGGCCAGGTGCCGGCGACGTCGTAGACGTCCTTGCCGCGCGCGTCCCACGTGGTGAGGGCGTTCTTGCCGGCACCCGCCATGCGGGCACGGTCGCTGAGGACGTACGGCCCGTCGGGCGCGGCCCGGTGGATGTTGAGGGCGACCCTCGTGCCGTCGAGCCGGACACCGCTGCCGGTCTGCGCGCCGTCCGGCGTCCCGCTGCCGACGGCGTCCGCGGGACGCCCGGCCCGGGCCCCGGCGCCGGCCTTCGCGGCGCCCGGCTCCGCTGAGGACTTCCCTGCTGCGGGCCCACCCGTCGACGGCGTCCCGGCGGGGGCCTTCGCGGGCAGACCGATGGTCTTGATGCCGGTGTACTGGAGCACCGGGTAGCCGGCACGGGCGTCCACGTACACGTGCTGGAGGACCGGCTCCCCCGTCGCCGGGTGGATGCCGCGCACGGTCACGTGGTACGTGAGCACGCCGCCGCCGCGCGGAACGACCACCAGGCCGTTCGCGTCGCCCCGCAGGGCCGGGCCGTCCGTCCGGCGGGCGTCGCCGGCCGGCTTGGCGAGGCGGCCGCCGGCCAGCCGGGTGCGGGTCGCGGCCACCGCGCGCTGCACGGCGGTGGCCTCGGACACGGCGGGCCTCGTGTCCGCCGTGAGGCCCGTGAAGTACTTGCCGGAGGTGCCGGTGACGGCGCGCCGGCCGCCCTCGTGCTCCATGCGGACCACGTACTGGCCGCCGAGCACCGGGACGCCCCGGTGCCGCTGCTGGAGTCGCACGGTCTCCTCGGTGCCCCGCTTCAGGGTCTGCACGGCGACGAGATCGCGCCGAGGTTCGGCGATCCGGTAGCGGCTCTCCTTCGCGGCGAGGTGGCCGCGTGCCGCGTCCGCGGGGGCCGCCTTGGCGTCCACCGGCTCGTGGATGCCCTCCACCAGGGCGGGGGTGTCCGTCTCCGGCAGCGGCACCGCGTCCAGAGCCGGGTGTGGGCCGTCGGGCCGGTCGTCGGCGGCGGACGGTGCCGCCGCTCCGGCCGCCGCGGGGGCGGCCAGGGCCGGGGGGACCGCTGTGATCAGCAGTCCCGCGGCGAGGAGGGCCGCTCCCCCGGTCGCGGCAGCCCCCTTCCGTATGCCGCTGCGTGTCTCGCCCATGCCCCGTGAGTTTCGGGTGTTGCGCACAGTCCGTAACCCTCCTGCGTGCTTGGTCAGAGCCGTTCGGGTCGTCTGGTCAGGGACATGCAAGCGGTGTCGGCGCGAAGTGGGCAATGAGCCAGATGTGTTGAGAAGTGGGGATGCACACTTGTGTGTCCCTTGAGCGTCTGGTGAGAATCCGACGCATGATCCAGGGGGAATGGCCCCCGCTCGGCCCGGGGGAGGCCGAGGAGCGGGCGTACGAGGCGTTGCTGCTGGAACGGGCCCACAGGGTGGAGGAGCTGGCGCGGCTCCTCGGCCTCCCGCCGAAGCAGGTGCATACCGCGCTGGCACGACTCGTGGAAAGCGGCTTCGCACGGCCCGCCGAGCCGCCCGACGCGGGCGGGCTGCCGCATCCGACGGCGCCGGAGACGGCGCTGCGCACGTTGATCCACCGCCGACAGGCGGAACTCCACCGCAGGTCAGCGGAGTTGGCCCGGTTGCGGCTGACCGCCGAGTGGCTGGCCGTGGCGTCCTGGACGGGGCCGGGGCAGGCGGCCCGCGGTGTCGGCGGTGTGGAGCCGGTCACCGGGGTGCGGGCCATCGCGGAACGGGTGAGCGAACTCGTGGCGGGCGCCGGGCGTGAGGTGCTGGTCATGGACGACCGGCCGGATGCGGCCTGGCTGGACCTCGCGGCGGCGCGGGCGGCCGAAGGCGTACCGGTACGGGTGGTGCTGGACCGGGCGGGCCTCGGGTGTCCCGCCGGGCGGCGGCGCACGGCCGCCCTCACCGGCCGGGGCCTGCGGCTGCGGGCCGCCGCGGCGGGGGTGCCCACGCGGCTGGTCGCGGTGGACGACCGCGTGGCGCTGCTTCCACCGTCCTGCGGGGCCCCGGGGGCCTACGCCCTGGTGGTCGCGGAGGCCCGGCTCCGGGACGCCCTGCTTCCCCTGTTCGAGGCGGTGTGGTCCGGCGCCTCACCTCCGGGCCGGCCGCGGCAGGCCCCCGGGTCCGGCGCGGACCGTTCACGGCCGGAGCACGAGCCGGGCGGGGAGTACGACCAGCCACAGCGCGGGGCGGGCCGGGAAGGTGCGCGGCCGGAGCACGAGCCGGGTGCGCACCGCCCGCGGCCGGAGCACGCGCCCGGCCCGGACCGTGCACCCCCTGAGCGGAGGCCGGGCCCGGACCGCGCGGGGCGGGGGGCGGAGCCGGCACCGGCCGGGCCGGAACCGGCTGCCGCCGGAGAACAGCAGCGGGAGTTGCTCTCCCTCCTGGCGGCCGGCCTGAAGGACGAGGCCATCGCCCGTCGGCTGGGGGTCCACGTGCACACGGCGCGCCGCCGCATCACCCGGCTCCTGGACGCTCTGGACGCCCGCACCCGCTTCCAGGCCGGGGCCAGGGCGACGGCCCGCGGCTGGCTCCAGCCCTGACCGCCGGCGGCTGCCGGAGCGGCCCGCGAGGGCGGTCCGCGCGGCGGCGGAGCGCCCTCGCGGGCGGGTGGTTCAGGCCACGGCGACCGGGGCGCCGCCGACCGTCCCGGCGGCATCGGTGGCGCCCGCCGGGACGGCGGACGCCGGGGCCAGGGCGATGCCGAGGACCTGGCGGACGTCCGTCACCGTGTGCACGTCCAGGGCGTCCAGTACCTCGGCCGGCACGTCGTCCAGGTCGGGCTCGTTCCGCTTCGGGATGACGACGGTGGTGATGCCGGCACGGTGCGCCGCCAGCAGCTTCTGCTTGACGCCGCCGATGGGCAGGACCCGCCCCGTCAGCGACACCTCGCCGGTCATCGCCACATCGGTCCGCACCAGCCGGCCGCTGAGCAGGGAGGCGAGGGCGGTCGTCATGGTGATGCCGGCGCTGGGGCCGTCCTTCGGCACGGCGCCCGCCGGGAAGTGGACGTGCACCCCCCGGTCCTTCAGCCCGGTGACGGGCAGTTCGAGCTCCGCGCCGTGGGACCGGAGGAAGGACAGGGCGATCTGAGCGGACTCCTTCATGACGTCACCGAGCTGGCCGGTGAGGGTGAGCCCGGCGGCACCGGTCTCGGGATCCGCCAGGGACGCCTCCACGAAGAGCACGTCACCCCCGGAGCCGGTGACGGCGAGACCGGTCGCCACACCGGGCACGGACGTACGGCGCTCGGCCGGGTCCTGCGCCGACTCCGGCACGTGGTGGGGCCGCCCGATGAGCCCGCGCAGGTCGTCTGCGCCCACCGTGGACGGCAGCGTCCGCTCCCCCAGTTCGGCCTGCGCCGCGACCTTCCGCAGCAGCCGGGCGACGGCCCGTTCCAGGTTCCGCACGCCGGCCTCGCGGGTGTACTCGCCCGCCAGCCGGCGCAGCGCGGCCTCCTCGATCACGACTTCGTCCTCCGCCAGCCCCGCACGGTCGAGCTGGCGGGGCACCAGGTGGTCCCGGGCGATGACGATCTTCTCGTCCTCCGTGTAGCCGTCGAGACGGACGAGTTCCATCCGGTCGAGGAGGGCGTCCGGGATGGCCTCCAGGACATTGGCGGTCGCGAGGAACACGACGTCGCTCAGGTCGAGCTCGACCTCCAGGTAGTGGTCGCGGAAGGTGTGGTTCTGCGCCGGGTCGAGGACCTCCAGCAGAGCGGCGGCCGGGTCGCCCCGGAAGTCCGAGCCCACCTTGTCGATCTCGTCGAGGAGCACGACCGGGTTCATGGAGCCGGCTTCCTTGACCGCCCGCACGATACGGCCGGGCAGCGCCCCGACGTACGTCCTGCGGTGGCCCCGGATCTCGGCCTCGTCCCGCACGCCGCCGAGCGCGACCCGGACGAACTTCCTGCCCATGGCGTGGGCGACGGACTCGCCGAGGGAGGTCTTGCCCACGCCCGGCGGCCCGACGAGGGCGAGGACGGCGCCGCCGCGCCGTCCCCCGACGACGCCCAGGCCACGGTCGGAGCGCCGCTTGCGCACGGCGAGGTACTCGGTGATGCGGTCCTTCACGCCGTCGAGGCCCGCGTGTTCGGCGTCGAGCACGGCGCGGGCGCCCCTGATGTCGTACCGGTCCTCGGTCCGCTCGTTCCACGGCAGTTCGAGAACCGTGTCGAGCCACGTGCGGATCCAGCCGCTCTCCGGGGACTGGTCGCTGCCCCGCTCCAGCTTGTCCACTTCCTTGAGAGCGGCCTCACGTACCTTCTCGGGGAGGTCCGCGGCCTCGATCCGGGCCCGGTAGTCGTCGGACGCGTCGCCGTCGCCACCGCCGTCGAGTTCGCGCAGCTCCTTGCGGACGGCTTCGAGCTGGCGGCGCAGCAGGAACTCCCGCTGCTGCTTGTCGACGCCTTCCTGGACGTCCTTGGCGATGGACTCGGCGACGTCCTGCTCGGCGAGGTGGTCGCGCAGCTGCTGCGTGGCGAGCCTGAGCCGCTCGACGGGGTCGACGGCTTCCAGCAGGGCGACCTTCTGCTCGGGGGTCAGGAAGGGCGAGTACCCGGCGTTGTCCGCGAGGGCACCGACCCCGTCGATCTGCTGGACGCGGTCCACGACCTGCCACGCTCCGCGCTTGCGGAGCCAGCTGGTGGCCAGGGCCTTGTACTCGGTGACGAGTTCGCTGACGGCGCCGGGCAGGGGATCGGGGGCGGCTTCGTCAAGGGCCGTCCCCTCGACCCACAGTGCGGCGCCCGGCCCGGTGGTCCCCGCACCGATCCGTACCCGCCGCACACCCCGGATCAGTGCGCCCGGGTCGCCGTCGGAGAGCCTGCCGACCTGCTCGACGGTACCGAGCACGCCGATCCCCGCGTAGGTGCCGTCGATCCGCGGCACCAGCAGGACCCGGGGCTTGGCGCCCCCGCCCCGCGCGGCGGCCTGCGCCGCCTCCACGGCGGCGCGCACGTCTGCGTCGGACAGTTCCAGGGACACCACCATGCCCGGCAGCACCACCTCGTCGTCGAGGGGCAGGACGGGCAGGGTCAGCGAAGCGGACGGCAGTGCGGCAGCCATGATCTCCCCTTAGGCAGGCAAGTTGAGCTCTACGGACTCAATGCATGTGAGCCGCCTGATGTTCCCGCCGCCCGCGGGCGTTCGCTGTGGGCGATCAGCCCGGGTGTCTGCCGCTCTGACCCCTGCGACGGCCCGCGTGACTCTGCATGCGCTCTCACGCGGGGTGGGAGTTCTCAGGCGTCGCGGAACGCGAGGGCCGGCCGTGGCAGGTGCGCTGCGGGTACTGCCGACGGGTCACCGGGCCACCGGCGGACGGGTTCGAGGTCGCGCATGCCGACCGGGGCGGGTCCGAGTACCGCATGCCGCATGCCGCATGCCGCATGCCGCTGGCGGACGCCTGGGCAGCGAGGTTCGAGGGCGTCGCCCCGGTACGCGCGTTCCAGTGAAGGCGTTCGTCCGGCAGAACTCGCCCAGGCCGAGATCTACCCGACCGTCCTCTGGGGGTGCGGAGAGTCGCTCGACTACGTGACGAGCCACTACCAGGCGATGGTTCCGTTCTTCCGTGCGGCGGCAGACGCCGGGGACGCCATGCTCGTCCGGCTGGACTGACGACCCTCACCGCTCCGCGGCGGATCCTGAAGGAGGCGGGGCGAACTGCTCGGCTCCGAGCCGGGCGGACCCACACGTCCCTGCATCACCCCAGATCAACCATCGGTCACGCGTCGCTGCACAGCTCACAGGACACCCCGGGCCGGCCCCTCCCGAGCCGCGGCAGACCGAACGCCGAAGCGGCCAACGGGGAAAGGGCGCGGAAGGCGTTCCGGCCCGGCGTCGCCGGCCGCCGCACGAGCGGGCGCGACGACGCTGTGGGGCGCCGGCGGGTGCGGCAGCCTTCTGGCTGGAAACGTGCGGAGGGTGGATGCTCCGCCCTCCCAGGCGGCCCGGCGGCTCGCGCGCGACGGACGAGCCTCGCCGTCCCTCCTTCGGCCTCGGCACCCGGAACGCGGCGGCTTGCGGACCTCCGGAACGCGGCCCCCGCCCCTCGGCCCCTCGCCGCCCCCGACGCGATCAGCGCCGCCGCGCCCATGAGGAAGGTCACACGGAGGTCACGCCCGCGGTGTCAGGTCGCCCCTGCGGAGCGGTCGGCGCGCTTAGAGTGAAGGCCATGCCTGTGACGCTTGACCGACGTGAAAGCCCTTACGGCGAGGTGGTGCTGCGGCAGCGCGGTGACCACTTCGAGATCATCGCCAACGGCACGTTCCTGATGGACACCTCGGACGGCCGTTCCGAACGCCTGCTGATCGACGCGGCCTTGCGCGCGCTGGACGGGCGCCCGGAGCCTTCCGTGCTCATCGGCGGCCTCGGGGTCGGCTTCTCGCTCGCGCACGCCGCCGCCCAGCCGGCATGGGGCCGGATCGTGGTGGTGGAACGCGAGCAGGCCGTCATCGATTGGCACCGCGAGGGCCCCCTCGGCGCACTGTCCGGCGGGGCGCTCGCCGACCCGCGCACCGCCCTGGTCCAGGCCGATCTGGTGGCCTGGCTGCACCGTTCGTCCGAGACGTACGACGCGCTGTGCCTGGACATCGACAACGGGCCGGACTGGACCGTGACCGCGGACAACGACGGCCTGTACGCACCGGCGGGGCTGGCCGCCTGCGCCGCGCGGCTCAACCCCGGCGGAGTGCTGGCGGTGTGGTCCGCACAGCCGTCCGAGGATTTCGAAGACTCCTTGCGGAATGCCGGATTCAGCGGGGTAAGGACCGAAGAGATCCCGGTTGCCCGAGGCGTACCGGACGTGGTCCACCTCGGTGTTCGCCCCGCGTAGCCGCGGCACCTCGACTGCCTTTATGTTGTTGACTCGACCAACGGAAACGCACGGATCTAGAGGCTCGCGCAGGACGCGACAGGGGCGGGGCATGGAGCACGCACACACCAGCCACACCGGCAACGCGGCCACGCCGGGTACCCAGCGCCGGGTCCTGGTCGTCGAGGACGACGCGACCATCGTGGAGGCCATCTCCGCACGGCTGCGGGCCGAGGGCTTCCAGGTGCAGACGGCGCCGGACGGCCCCTCGGCGGTCGAGGCCGCGGAGGCGTGGCAGCCGGACCTGATGGTCCTGGACGTCATGCTGCCCGGCTTCGACGGGTTGGAGGTGTGCCGCCGCGTGCAGGCCCACCGGCCCGTCCCGGTCCTGATGCTGACGGCGCGGGACGACGAGACGGACATGCTGGTCGGTCTCGGTGTCGGCGCCGACGACTACATGACCAAGCCGTTCTCGATGCGCGAACTGGTGGCGCGGGTGCACGTGCTGCTGCGCCGCATGGAGCGCGCCGCGCTCGCCGCGGTGACCCCGCGCAGCGGGATCCTGCGACTGGGCGAGCTGGAGATCGACCACGCGCAACGGCGGGTCCGCGTCAGGAACGACGACGTGCACCTGACGCCGACCGAGTTCGACCTGCTGGTCTGCCTCGCCAACACGCCGCGCGCGGTGCTGTCGCGCGAGCAACTTCTGGCAGAGGTGTGGGACTGGGCGGACGCGTCGGGCACGCGGACCGTGGACAGCCATGTCAAGGCGCTCCGCCGGAAGATCGGCGCCGAGCGGATCCGCACCGTGCACGGTGTCGGCTACGCACTGGAGACCCCGGCGCCGTGAGCCGGGCCGACGGCGAGGGCGCCGGGGGTCCCCCGCCAGGCCGGGCAGCGGCGCATGCGCCCCGGGTGCCGCACCCGAGGACCACGCCGGGGGCCTCGGCGACCCGGCGGGAGACCCCGGCGGAC
>NZ_MKXB01000006.1 GCF_001865245.1 Streptomyces sp. CC53
CGCCCGTCTCCGCCGCGGGACCCGGGGCAGCCGCCGCGCCGGGCGCCGCGGGGCCGCGGGGCGGTGCGCCGGCGGCGGCCGGGCGCGTCACCGGCCGTCCCACGAGACGGGAGCCAGCGGCCGGACGGAGGAACCCTGCGGGTTCTTCCGCACGAACGCGCCACGCAGCGCGTGATAGGGCGCGCCCCGGTCGAAGAAGACCTTCCGCATCCGGGCCAGCTCGGCCCGCCGGTGGTCGGACAGCGGCCGCACCGCCTCGTCCCGCCGGCGTGCCGCCTCCTTGACCGCGATCCGGGCCCGCAGACCCGGCCCGTCGGCCAGGGCGCACGCCAGCCGCCCCACCTCCCCGGCGAACCCGTCCGGCGCGACCCTCAGCACCCGGTCCACCAGGCCCAGGCGGGCGCCCTCCGCCGTGCCCACCGGCAGCGCCTCCGACGTGAGCCGCTCCGCCGTCCCGGTGCCGACCCGGCGCGGCAGCGTGTACGTCCAGTACTCGGAGCCGTACAGGCCCATGCGGCGGTAGTGCGGGTTCAGCACCACCCCGCTGCGGCACCACACCTCGTCGGCCGCCAGGGCGAGCATCGCGCCGCCCGCCGCCGCGTTGCCGCCCAGCGCGGCCACCACCAGCCGGTCCGTGGTCCGCAGCACCGCCTCCACCACGTCGTTCATCGCGTGGATGTTGGCCCACGACTCCTCGGCGGGGACGGCGGCGGCCTCGATGACGCCCAGGTGGATCCCGTTCGAGAAGAAGTCGCGGCCACCGCCCAGCACCAGCACCGACGTGGGACGGGCCAGCGCGTGCCGGTACGCGGCGAGCAGCCGGCGGCACTGACCCGTGCTCATGGCGCCGCCGGGGAAGCCGAAGTGGAGGAAGCCGACCGCCCCGGTCTCCCGGTACCGGACGTCCGTCCAGGTGCGCCGGTCCTCCGGCAGCTCCCACGGCACCGGCACCTCGGGCAGGGCGGCGACCCGGTCGGCCGGCACCGCGCCGACACGCGCCGCGTCGGCGAGCACCGAGGCGGCCGGGCGCCGCCACGGAGCCGGGACGCCCGACGCCCGCCGGGGCCGCAGCTCCGGGATCCACACCGCCCCGTCGGCGGTGGCCCGGCAGACCGCACCCGCGCGGGTCCCGAGCAGCGCACCGGGGGCGCCCCTCAGCCCGTCCTCCGGGTGGCCGCCGTGCAGGAAGAACTCCGCGCCGAGCAGCTCGTCGAGGACACCCGGCTGGGAGTCACCGCCGCGCAGCTTGCGCAGCACCGTCTCCGTCGGGTCGGCCGCCCAGTCGATCCGCCGCCGGTCCTGGCGGAAGGCGTCCCGCCACACCACGTCCACCGACGGGTCCTTCTGGGACAGCGGCTTGTGGTCGCCGGAGGCGAACCGCTCCACGGCCAGCAGGACGGCGGCCGCCGCCGCGTCGGCCAGCTCACCGCGGTACAGGTCGCTCTTGCCGACCGGCGGGACGTCGAACGGCACGGACGCCCAGACGTCCCCGGCGTCCATCCCCGCCTCCGCCTGGAGCACCGTCACGGCCCAGCGGCGCGCACCCGAGTCGATCGCCCAGTCGAGCGAGGAGGGGCCCCGGTCGCCGGGCGGGCCGGGGTGGACGACCAGGCACGTGTGGCGCGACCACACCTCTTCCGGGAGGGCGGTCCTCAGCATGGGCGCCACGATCAGGTCGGGGCCGGCCTCCGCGACGGCGGCGCGCAGGGCGCCGTCGCCGTCACGAGCCAGGACGGCGTCCACGCGGTGGCCGGCGTCGGCGAGCTCGGCGTACAGCCGCTGGCACAGGCTGTTGAAGGCGCTCGCGACGAGCAGGATGTCCATGGGCCTCCTTCGGAGGGCGGACCGGTCGGGGGAGGACAGCATGCTCGCCCGCCCGGCCGCCGAGCACCGGAAAGCCGCACCTGTACGGGACCCGGAATTACTCCGAAAGGACCTGGTCGCAGATCGACGGGATGCTGTCAGGAACGGTCCTTCTCCGGCGCGTCCCCGCATGCCGCCCGTGACGCGTCCCCCGCAGGCCACCGGCCAGGGTCCACGGGTCGGCCGGGCAGCACGGGCCACCGGCCCAGGGCGCGGGCGTCCTCAGATCTCCTCCTCCAGCCGGATCGCCTGGCGCAGCTCCCGGAAGGCCCGGCCCTTCGGCGGTTCCCCGCCCTGGAGCGCGGCCACCTCCTCGTAGTGCTCCAGAAGCGCGGCGGCGATGGCGTCCAGCTTCCGCTGGAGGGCGTGCTCCGCCCGCAGCTCCGAGTTCTTGAGCAGGGCCAGGAGCAGCAGGTTCACCGCGGTCATGCACCCGGCGGCCAGCAGGAGCCAGTGGGTGTCCAGGTGCGCGACGTGCACTCCGGCGAAGAAGCCGATGAACCCCAGGCAGACCAGGAAGAACGTCGGCGAGCTGGTGAAGTCGGACGCGGCCTGGGCCAGCTGCTCGAACCTGCCGCGCCCCGGGCCGCCCCGCTGGACGGGGCTCTTCGGACTCATGCGCCCACCCTTACCCCGCATCCACCCCGCAGGCGATGAGCAGCGCCACGTCGTCATGCCCCCGGTCGTCCCGCAGGGCCCCCAGCACCTCGTCACACGACCGGTCGAGGCTCAGGCTCCCGCTGTCCGCCAGCAGGGTGAGCAACTGCTCCAGCCGGGAGTCGATGGGCGCGTCCCGCACCTCGACCAGACCGTCGGTGTAGAGCACCAGCCGGTCGCCCGGGCGCAGAGCCACCGCGCGGGTGTGGAAGGGGACGCTTCCCACCCCCAGGGGCACCCCGGTCGGCAGGTCGAGCAGCTCGGGTGCGCCGCCGGACGGCACCCGCACCGGCGGCAGGTGCCCCGCGTTGGCGATCCTGCACTCCCGCCGGTCCGGGTCGTACACCGCGTACACGCAGGTCGCGGTCGCCTGCTCCAGGCCGGTCGTGCTGCGGTCCACGTGGTGCAGCAGCTCCGCGGGGTCCAGGTCCAGACCCGCGAGGGCCCGCGTGGTGGTGCGCAGCTGCCCCATCGTCGCCGCCGCGGCGACGCCGCTGCCCATCACGTCGCCGACGACGAGGGCCGTCCGCCGACCGGAGAGCGGGATGACGTCGAACCAGTCCCCGCCCACCTCGTCGGCCGCGCCCGCCGGCTGGTAGCGGTAGGCGATCTCCAGCCCGGGGCGGGGCGGCGGCCGGCGGGGGAGCAGGGAACGCTGCAGGGTGAGGGCCGTGTCGTGCTCCTTCCGGTACCAGCACGCGTGGTCCACCGCCACCGCGGCACGGCCCGCGAGCTCCCTGGCCAGCACGAGGTCGTCGTGGTCGAACGGCACCCGGCGGCGGGTCCGCCGCAGCCGCAGGGCACCGAGGACCGCCCCGCGGGCGACGAGCGGGACGACCAGGTACGAGTGGAGTCCGGCACGTCCGAGCCGCTCCGCCTCGCGGGCGTCCCGGGCGATGCCGGCGAGGTCTCCCGGGCCGACGCGGGCAAGCAGCACGGGTTCACCGCGCTCCACGCACCGCGCGACCGCGCTGCCCATCCCGGGCTCGTACGCCGCGACGCCCGGGACGTCCGCGGGGCCTGCGCCGTCCTCGGCGCCCGGTGCGCCGCCACCCCGGCCCGCGCCCCCGGGTGCGCCCTCCGGCGGGGCACCGGCCGCCGGGGCTGCCTGCGAGCCGGGCGCCCGGACCTCCGCGAGGCAGCGCAGCAGGGGCGGGCCGCCGGTGCGGGCGTCGGGCGAGCCGCCGGGGCGCAGCGCCGTGTCCAGCAGGTCCACGGCGGCCTCGTCCGCCAGTTCCGGCACCACGAGACCGGCCAGTTCGTGCGCGGTACGGGTCACGTCCAGCGTCGTGCCGACCCGCACCGAAGCGTCGGCGATCATGGCGAGCCGCCGCCGCGCGTGCGTGGCCCGGATCGCCACCCGGTGCCGGTCGGTCACGTCCACGACCGAGAGCGCCAGCCCGAGGACCCGGCCGTCCCCCGCCTCCAGCCGGTGGTACGACACCGACCAGGCGTGGTCCTCGTCGGGATCGGCGGCCGGGCGGCCCACGACGTTCTGGTCCACCAGCGGCGCGCCCGACCGCAGCACCCTGCGGGCCGCCGACTCGACCAGCTCCACGTCGAGGAACCACAGGGCCTCCCGCAGCGGACGCCCGGTCTGCGCGTCGGCCGGCAATCCGCTCAGCCGCGCGAGCGCCGGATTGACGCTCAGGAACCGCAGCGAAGGGTCCAGGACGGCCACCCCGATCGGCGACTGCGCGACCAGCCGCGTCGACAGGGCCACGTCCCGCTCCAACCCCCGCAGGGTGGACTGCTCGGCGGCGAGTCCCAGGGCGTACAGGTTGCCGCTCTGCCCGCGCAACCGCATGTTGCGGAACTCCAGCAGCCGCGTGGAGCCGTCCTTGTGCCGCACGGGGAAGACCCCGGCCCAGCTCAGCCCCTCCCGCATGACGTGGGCGAACAGCTCCACGACCTCGTCCCGGTGCTCCTCGTGCACCAGCACCCGTGCCGCGTACTTCCCGAGGGCCTCCTCCGCCGTGTAGCCGAACAACGCCTCGGCCTGCGGGCTCCACAGCACGATGCGGCCCCGGTCGTCGAGGACCACCGCCGCCACCTTGAGCACGTCCAGCAGCCCGCCCGGGGCGGACGGCCCGTACGCGCCTTCGGACGACGGGTCCTGCGCCGGGGCGGTGCTCATCCCAGCGCCCCCGCAGGCCCGGCGACGGCCCCGCGGGCGGTCTCGCCCGCGGGCCGCAGGGCGGTCGTACGGGCGCGCCTGGCCGCGGGCCGTGCGGCGGACCCGCGGACGCGGCCGGCCGTGGGGCGCGGGGCGCCGCGCCCGGCAGGACGAGCCGCCTCCGCGCGGTGGCGGCGGGGGCGTCCGCGGTCCACCACGGTCCCGGCGAAGGATGCCCGCTCGCGCAGTCCCGACTGCTCCGCGACCGCCGTGCCCGTACGGGACGGACCGCCCTCACCCTGCCGGGGCCCTGGCCCCGGCACCCCGGCCGGGGCGGCCCCGCGGACGGCACAGCACCGTCGCCCGCCGTGAAGCCGTGTGCCGTCGGCTCGTGCGAGCCGCTCGACGTGCCCCGTGGGGGACGCGCCGCCGCGCGGGACGGCGGTGTGCGGCCAACGGCTGCCCGGCGGGAGCCCCGGAGGGACTCTGTGCACGAAGGGCTCCGGCACGGGGGGCCACGGGGACCGGAGGCGGCGGCCTGGGCGGGGAGGCCCGGCCGGGGCGGCGGCCGGCACCGGGGGCGCGGGGAGCGGGGCCGCGGCACCGCCGGAGGCGGCGGACCCCATCAGCCGTCCTGCCGCCGCTCGTCGTCGACGATCTCCGCGTCGACCACCTCGTCCTCTTCCCGCGGCCGGGCGCCGCCGGCCCGCGGACCCGCACCCGTATCGGGGCCCCCGTCGGTGTCGGCGCCGGCGGCGGCGCGCCCCTGCGCCTGGGCGTACATCGCCTGGCCCAGTTTCTGGGAGACGGCCGCGGCCTTCTCCGTCGCGGTGCGGATGGCCGTGGCGTCCCCGCCCTTCAGGGCCTCCTTCACCTCGTCCACCGCGGACCGGACCTCGGCCCTGGTGTCGCCCGGCACCTGGTCCTCGTTGTCCTTGAGGAACTTCTCGGTCTGGTAGACGAGCTGTTCCGCCTGGTTGCGGGTCTCCGCGTCCTCCCGCCTGCGCCGGTCCTCCTCCGCGTGCCGCTCCGCCTCGCGGACCATGCGGTCGATGTCGTCCTTGGGCAGCGAGGAGCCGCCGGTGACGGTCATCTTCTGCTCCTTGCCGGTGCCGAGGTCCT
>NZ_MKXB01000007.1:0-20262 GCF_001865245.1 Streptomyces sp. CC53
GGACGGGGCGGGGGAGGCTGCCGTCCGCCAGGCGGGCCGCGAAGAACCGCTCGGTGACGAGCTGCTTCCCCCGCTCCAGCGACGTGCCCGCGGGCGCCAGGTGCATGTCCGGGCTCGTGGCCCTGTCGGCGCCCGCGGGGTGCCAGTGCAGGCCGTCCCCGCTCACCGTCAGCTCCGGCACGGACGTGTCCTCGCCGATCTCCACGCCGGTCTCGGCGAAGCCGCGGCGCAGCAGCGGCCGCACCGCGAAGTGGTCCTCCGGCAGGCCCAGTCCGGCCAGCAGGGCCGCGGTCGCGGGGACCTCCGCGGTGTTCTCGGGCGTCTCGGTGAGCGCCACCCGAGGCGGCAGCCCCAGGTCGATCAGGTGGCGGATGCCGGCGACGGTGCGCTGCCAGGAGCCCGCGCCGCGGTGCCGGTCGTGGGTGGCGGCCGTCGCCCCGTCCAGGGAGGTCTGCACGGTGAGCTTGCGCCCGGCGAGGTCGCCGAGCCCCTCCGCCCTGCGGCCGCGCAGCAGCATGGCGTTGGTCATGACGACCGTGGGCAGCTGCGCGGAGGCGTAGTCGAGCAGCGCCACGATGTCCGGGTGCAGGAAGGGCTCGCCGCCCGTCACGTACAGCTCGCCGAAGCCGGCGGCGACCGCCTCGTCGACGAGCGCGCGGAAACGGTCCGCCGCCAGGGTGCGGGGCGCCGCCTTCGGCGACGAGGCGACGGCGCAGTAGTCGCAGGCCAGGTTGCAGTGGAAGTTGGTGTACAGCCACAGCCGGGACGGGAAGTACGCGCTGCCGAAGAGCGGCACGACCGGTCGGTCGTCCGCCGGGTCCGCCCCCGGCGCGGCGCCCCAGCCGTCGTCGGCGGGCCGGAAGCCGGTGGGCAGGGTGGAGCGGTAGAGGTGGTAGCGGCCGCGGGCGCGCTCCGCAGGCGGCAGCACCTCCAGGCAGGTGGTCCACCAGCCGGTCTCGATGGTCTCGACGAACACCTCGGGCAGGCCCGCCGCCCGCATGGAGGCGGCCTGCGCCCGCCAGTCGTACTCCAGGGGCACGAGCTCCGCCGAGGCGTGCCCCTGGTCGAGGTCGAGCAGGGCGTACCAGACGTTCCGCCGGCCGTCGTTCGCCGGTTTGCCGAGCACCCCCACGTTCACGACGAGGGTGTCGTCGACCTGCTTCTGCCAGGGCAGCCCGCTGTGGGTGCACAGGACGACGCCGGCGCCGGAGGCCGCCGCGCGCAGCCGGTGCTGGTCCTCCGGCAGCGACTCCCACCAGAAGTCGTTCAGGGCGAGGGTGGAGCCGTGCACCATGTGCACGTCGACCCCGCCGAGGGTCTCCCGGCGCTCGGTGGGCAGGGAGCCCATCCACGCGGCGAAGTCGCGGCTGGTGGTGGCCAGGGTGTGGTCGTAGATGAGCTGGGCGAACTCGTTGTCCTTCGGGTCGCGGTAGCCGCACCCGCAGTCGGTGTCGCCGCGCGCGACGGCCACGTCGTAGTTGCCCGCCACACAGGTGACGTCGGCGCCGGTGAGGACCGGCCACAGGGCGTCCACCTCCGCGCCGAAGCCGCCCAGGTCGCCCAGGCAGTAGAGGCGCTGGGCACCGCGGGCGCGGGCGTCGTCCACGAAGGCCCGGAGGGCGTACGGGTTGCCGTAGGGGCCGCCGCATACTGCGATCCGCATGAAAGGTCTCCAAAGGGTGTACGGGAGGGGCGGGTTCCGGCGGAGGTGCGGTGCGGGCCGCACCGTGCCGGGGCGGTCGGGCCGCCGGTGCAGGCGGAGGCGTGGGCGCGGAGGCCCGGGAGCCGAGACCCACGGGGAGCTGGCGGGGCCCGTCAGCCGGGCCTCCTCACGGGCGCCCGCGCCCGGACGCGGGTGGCACGCCGCCGGACCGGCAGGTCGGAGCGGTGGCACGCTGCCGGACGGCAGGGCGCCGGGGGCCGTCAGGTCCGTGGCCGGTCCGCCGGCACGGGGCGCGGGCGGCGCCGGTTCGGCCTGCCGTCCGGGCGGCGGGGCGGGTGGCGCCGCAGGAGTCGGGGCGGGCCCGCCGCGTAGCGGCGGCCGATCCGCTCGGGGTCGACGCCCGCGAAGTACAGCACCTTCAGGTACTGCATGAACACGGTCATCCGCCAGACGCCGTGCGCCACGAGGCGCCGCGCCGACGCCGTGGACGTGGCGGGCAGCAGGGCCAGCCGCCCGCGCCGGTCGAGGCGGCGGGACATCTCCAGGTCCTCCATGATGGCCAGGTCCGGGAAGCCGCCGAGCTCGTCGAAGACGCTGCGCCGGACGAACATCGCCTGGTCGCCGAAGATGTGCCGCAGGTGGCGGGCGCGCGCGTTCGACGTGTACGCGAGGTAGTCCAGGCCGGGGCTGCGGCGGTCGAAGCGCAGGGTCAGCCCGCCGCCCATCACCCGCGGGTCGGACATCACCGTACGGATCTGGTCGAGCGCGGCGGGCGCGACCTCCGTGTCGACGTGGACGAACCAGAGCACGTCCCCGGCGCAGTGGCGGGCTCCGGCGTTCATCTGCCGGGCCCGGCCCCGCTCGCTGCGCACGAGGACGGCGAGCGGCGCGGCGCGCTGCGCCGTCGCGTCGGTGGAGCCGCCGTCGACCACGACGAGCTCGCAGCCCGGGAAGTCACGCCGCAGCCGGGTCAGCGCCGCCACGATCGTGTCCTCCTCGTTCAGCACCGGGACGACGATCGACACGGTCATCGGCGGGGCCGCGGCCGCGGGCCCCGATCCGGCCCCCGTCTCCTCGCGTGGCGTGCCGCTCATGACCCGAACCGGTAGACGAAACCGGCCGGTTCCACCGTCTCCAGCCCGGCCACCGCCCGCTCGACGAGCTCCGCGAAGACGCCCTTGCTCGCGGCCACGCGCTCCAGCAGCGCCT
Organism: Streptomyces sp. CC53; assembly: GCF_001865245.1. Classification (GTDB taxonomy): domain Bacteria; phylum Actinomycetota; class Actinomycetes; order Streptomycetales; family Streptomycetaceae; genus Streptomyces. Next base: position 2,873 of record NZ_MKXB01000007.1, read on the forward strand.
CCACCGGCTCCGGTTCCGGGGCCACACCGTTGGCGTGGTCGGTGACGAAACCGACCAGGGCCAGCGGAAGTTCCGCCTCCCCCGCCAGGACGACCTCCGGGCCCGCGGTCTGGCTGACCGCCGTGACCCCGGCCGCCGCCAGCGCCGCGATCTCGCTGCGCGTGTTGAACCGCGGCCCGTCGACGTGCCCGTACACCCCGCCCGCCACGACCGGCACCCCGAGCCCCTCCGCGCCGGCGAGCAGGGCGCGCCGCAGCGGCTCGCTGAAGGGCCGGTCGAAGATCCAGTGCCCGCGGCCCGCCTCCCCGGGCGTCGTGAACCAGGTGCACGGCGAGCCGTCGGGCAGCCTGTTCGACGGGAAGTACAGGTCGTCGAAGACCACGAGCGATCCGGGCGCGGCGTCCGCGTCGGCGGCCCCGCACACGGTCAGCGAGATCACTCCGTCCACGGAACAGGCCCTCAGCGCGGCGAGGTTCGCCCTGTGGTCGACCTGGTGGGACAGGCGGTGGTGCTGCGCGCCGTGGCGGGACAGCTGCACGATCTCGGTCCCCTTGAGCCTGCCCCGGGTGACGGGCACGTCGCCGTACTCCGTGCGGACCGTCTCGTCGGACGCGTCGTCCAGGTGGGGCCAGGCGTAGCTGCCCGAGCCGGTGATGACACCGATGCGCATGTGGGTTCCTCCCCTTGTGCCTTGCCTGTTCCTGCTGCGTTCGCCGCGCGGACCGCGCCCGGACGCGCCCGGACGGCGGGTCGCACCAGTGCCGTCGCCGGGCGCGGTGGGACCGCGGTCACGGGCGCACCCGCCGCCGCAGCCCGATGAGGCCGCCGATCACCCGGCCGTGCCGGGCCAGCCGCTCGTGCACGTCGAGGATCGCGGCGTGCCACGGCCCGTCCGCGTACGTCGGGTACGGGTGGACGGTTCCCGCGTACCGCGACGCGGTCCAGCCGAGCCGTACCGCGGTCGCCAGGTGCGCGATGGTCTCCCCGGCGCGCGGCGCCACCACGGTCGCGCCGACGACCCGGCCCCGCTGGTCCAGCACCAGGGTGGTGACGCCCTCGGTGCGCCCGTCGGCGACGGCCCGGTCCACGCGGTCGTGCCGCAGCGTGCGGACCCGCACCCGCTCGCCGTGCGCCGCGCGGGCCTCGTCGGCGGTCAGCCCGACGCGCGCCACCTCCGGGTCGGTGTACGTCACCCACGGGACCGCCCGGCGGTCGATCCGGCGCACCGGTCCCAGCAGCGCGTTCGTGGCGGCGGTCCCGCCCTGGACGCCGCCCAGGTGCGTGAACGCCGACGTGCCCGTCACGTCGCCCGCCGCGAAGACCCGCCCGTTGGTGGTGCGCAGCCGGTCGTCCACGCGGACGTGGCCGCGCCCGTCCACCTCCACCCCGGCCGCCGCCAGGTCCAGCCCGTCGGTGCGGGGGCGGCGCCCGGTGACCGCGAGGACCGCGTCGTACGGGAGGACGTCGCCGCCGGGGCCGTGCAGGGCGCCGTCGGTGACCTTCTCCACCCGGTACCCGGTGAGGACGGTCACCCCTTCGGCCTCCAGCCGTTCCCGTACGACCCGGGAGGCGTCGGGCTCCTCACGCGGCAGCAGCCGGTCCTGCGCCTCGACGAGCGTCACCCGCGACCCGAGCCGGCCGAGCGCCTGCGCCAGTTCGCAGCCGATGGGGCCGCCGCCGAGCACCGCCAACCGCTCCGGCAGCCGGTCCAGATCCCACACGGAGTCACTGGTCAGCGGCGCGGCCTCGGCGAGACCCGGCACCGGGGCGAGGGCGGGCGCGGAACCGGTGGCGACCAGCGCGTACCGGAAGGCGACCCGCCGCCCGCCGACCGCGAGCGTACGGGGGCCGGTGAAGACGGCCGGGCCGTACGCCACCTCCACGCCGAGCGGCCGCAGGGCCTCGGGGGAGTCGTGCGGTTCGACGGCCTCGATGGCGCTCCTGACGTCCCGCATCACGGCGGCCAGGTCGGCGGGGCCGGACGGGGCGGACAGCCCGTACCGGCCGACACCGCGGGCCGCGTGCACCTCGGCGGCCACGTGCAGCAGCGCCTTGCTGGGCACACAGCCGGTCCACAGGCAGTCGCCGCCCAGCCGGGCCCGCTCCACGAGCAGGGTGCGGGCGCCGAAGCGGCCCGCGGTGCGGGCGGCCGTGAGGCCGGCGCTGCCGCCGCCGATGACGACGAGGTCGTACGCGCGTGCGCTGCTCATGGGTCGTTGTCCCTCATTCCGCCGCTCGGGCCCGTTCCGTGACGCTGTGTCCTGCTCTCCGGCTCCCTGCTGCGTCGGAAACCCGCCATGCCCCGCGGCGCCTTCCCTTCCTGCCGAGCGAGAGGGCGAAGGGGAGGGAGGGGAGGGGCGGGAGCGGAAGGAGACAAGGCTGGGGGCCCTGCGCGACCGGAGCGCCGCGCGCTTCCTCCACGACGCCCCCGGCGGGGCGCGGCCCCCGGCGGAAGGAAGCCCCGGGAAGCGGAAGGAAGCCCCGGCAGAAACGAGGGCCCGGGCGGGAATGAGGGGACGCACGGGCCGGGTTCCCGGCGCGGGGTAGCACGGGTCGGGAACCCGGCATGTGGCAGGGAGTCCGGGTTCCCGACGCCGCCAGGGACGGAAGGGAGGCGGTCGCGATGGACGAGCGCACCTGGCGCCGGTACGTGAGCGCCTACCACGACGCCCACCCCGGCGTCACCGAGCGGCTGCTCGGACTGGCCGAAGCGTCCCCGTACGCGTGGCTGGCCGAGCCCCTGCGGGCCGTGCCGGGCCCCGTGCTCGACCTGGCGTGCGGTTCGGCACCCACCCGCGCGGAACTGGCCGACGCCGACTGGGTGGGGGTGGACCTCTCCGCGGGAGAACTCGCGGAGGCCGCCCGGCGCGGCCGGGGCCCGCTGGTCCGGGCGGGCGCCGACGCCCTGCCGTTCGGCACGGCCACCGCGGGAGCGGTGTGCGCCGCGATGTGCCTCCCGGTCCTCACGCCCCTGCCGCGGGTCCTGAGTGAGGTACGGCGGGTGCTGCGCCCCGGCGGGGTGCTGGCCGCGCTGGTGCCGTCCGGCTCCGGGCTGTCCCCCCGCGGTCTGCTCGCGTGGGCGCGGGTGATGGGCGCGCTGCGCACCGTCCGCCAGCCGTGGCCGAACCCGCAGGCCCGCGACGGGCTGGCCGGTGTCCTGCGCGAGGCGGGCTTCACGGTCAGGTCCGACGAGCGGCGGGTGTACGACCTCGCGATGGAGACGCCCGCGGCGGTGTCGCTCCTGGTCGAAGGCCTGTACCTGCCCGACGTACCGCCGGAGCGCACGGAGTCGGCGGGGCGGGCCCTCGCCGCCTGGGCGCGCCCCGGACGGCGACTGGCCCTCCCCCTGCGGCGCGTCGTCGCCGTACCCGCGGGCCCGTGACCCGTCCGCCCGCGGGCCCGGGCCCCGCGCGCCGTTACCGGAGCCCCGCCTCCGGCCGCCGTCACCGGGCCGCGCCCGGCACCCCCCGCCCCACCCGTCACCTGGCCCCGCGTCCCGGCCCGGTGCCACCCGCAGCCGTGAGGACGGACCCCGCATGACCCCTGGCACCGGCACGGACACCGGCTCCGGCAGCACCGGCACGGGCGCCGCCAGCGCCGACACGGACACCGGCACGGGCAGCGACGGAGGGACCGGCAGCGCCGACACGGACACCGGTACGGGCAGCGACGGAGGGACCGGCAGCGCCGACACGGACACCGGTACCGGCAACACCAGTCCTGCCGACACCGGGGGCACCGGGGGTGCGGCAGTCACCGAAGACGCCGCTACGGGCCCTGTCCGGAGCGGCGGGGCGGCGCGGCCACGGGGCGCCCTGCTGCGGCTGCTGGCGCTGGCCGTACTGCTCGGCGGTCTGGCGGCGTGGGCCGCCCTGGACGGCGCCCGGCTGCTGGCCGGTTTCGGCGAACGGGTGGACGCGCTCGGCGCCTGGGCCCCGCTCGTCTTCGCCCTCTGCTACGCCCTGGCGGTGACCGCGCTGCTTCCCGGCGCGGTGCTGTCCGCGACCGCGGGAGCGCTGTTCGGTGTCCCGGTCGGCGCGGCCACGGTCCTGGTGGGGGCGACCCTCGGCGCGTCCTTGTCGTTCGGGATCGGCCGCCGACTGGGACGCCCGGCCGTCGAGCGGTACGCGGGCACGGGGCGGCTCGCCCGGCTGGACGCCTTCCTCGCCCGGCGGGGCTTCCTGGCGGTGCTCGTCATGCGGCTCGTGCCCCTGTTCCCCTTCAACCTCGTCAACTATGGCGCGGGGGTGTCAGGAGTGCGCTTCCTGCCGTTCGTGACGGCCACCGCGCTCGGCATCGTGCCGGGCACCCTCACGCTGGTCGGCCTGGGCGGCGCCCTGCGGCAGCCCGGCTCCCCGCTGCTGTGGCCGGCCCTGGGCGCCCTGGTGGTGCTGAGCGTCGGTGGAGGGTGGGCGGCCCGCCGCTACGGCAGCACGGGCAAGGGCGGCAGAGTGAAGGCCACCGAGAAGAAGCAGCGTTGACCACACCTCCCTGAGAGCACGCGGCACCGCGGTGTCCGACCGCCCGAGGACTCGTGTGCGGCGCCGCACCAGTGCGGCACGCAGACGAGGGGGAAGTGAACGTCAGGTCTTCACTGCCTGTGTCAGCACCGAGACACCGGCGTCGACGACACGCGCGTCCTCGGACAGCCCGGCCATCGTCCCTCCACGACCCCGGCCGCGACGACCAGGCACCTCGATCGGCTTCCTGGTCGGAGCCCCGTGCGGCGGGGCGCCCGCGCGGAGCATCGCGATCACGCGCAGGAGCGTGGCCCGGCCATGCCGGGGCTCGGAGGGGCCGGTGAGCCTGCGGGGCAGTACGGGACCGCGACCGGGAAGGCGGAGAGGGGGAGACGGGCGGGGCCGATACCGGAACGGTGGGGACCGGGAGACCTGGGTGGCGGGAGCCGGAACGGTGGGGACCGGGAGACCTGGGCGGCGAGCGGATTGGCGGAGACCGGGAAGGGGGATGGTGGGTCGCCGGGTTCCCGAGGCACAGCCCTCCCGGTGCGCACGGGCGCGGGCGACCGACGACGTGAGGAAGAGGCATGACGACCGAAGTGACCCAGCAGCCGGACCTGCCCCAGCAGCCCCAGCAGGCCGGGAGTTCGCACGTGGCAGAGGCCGTCAAGGACTACTACGGCAAGGTGCTGGCCTCCTCCGCCGACCTGAAGACCACGGCCTGCTGCACGGCGACCGCTCCGCCGCCGCACGTCGCCGCCGCCCTGGACCGGGTGCACGAGGAGGTCAAGGACCGCTACTACGGCTGCGGCTCGCCGATCCCCCCGGCACTGGAGGGCGCCACGGTCCTGGACCTGGGCTGTGGCAGCGGCCGCGATGTCTACGTGCTGGCCCAGCTGGTCGGCCCGACCGGCCGGGTGATCGGCGTCGACATGACGGACGAGCAGCTGGCCGTGGCCCGCCGCCACGCCGACTGGCACGCGAAGGAGTTCGGCTACGCGAACGTGGAGTTCCGCCAGGGCTACATCGAGGACCTCGCCGCCGCGGGCGTCGAGGACGGGTCCGTGGACCTGGTCGTCTCCAACTGCGTCCTCAACCTGTCCCCGGACAAGCCGCGGGTCCTCACCGAGATCTTCCGGGTGCTCAGGGAGGGCGGCGAGATGTACGTCTCCGACATCTTCGCCGACCGTCGCCTGCCCGCCGGCCTGCTGGACAACCCGGTGCTGGTGGGGGAGTGCCTCGCCGGGGCGCTCTACACCGAGGACTTCCGGCGCGTGCTGGCCGGCGCGGGCTGCGCGGACGCCCGCACGGTGGCGGAGTCCCCCGTGGAGCTGACCGACCCCGAGGTGGCGCGGGAGATCGGCTTCGCCACGTTCACCTCCCGCACGGTGCGCGCCTTCAAGCTGCCGCTGGAGGACCTGTGCGAGGACTACGGGCAGGTGGCGGTCTACCGCGGAACCCTGCCGCAGCACCCGCACGCCTTCGACCTCGACGACCACCACCACTTCCCGACGGGGAAGCCCCTGCTGGTGTGCGGCAACACGGCGGACATGCTCGCCGGGACCCGCTACGCGCCCCACTTCACGGTGACGGGGGACAAGTCCGCTCATTTCGGCCCGTTCCCCTGCGGGCCCGCGACAGCGGCCGGCACCTCTTCAACGGCGGGGCAAGGCGCCGCCGCCTGCTGCTGACCTCCGCCCCCGGATCCCCCGGCTCCCCCGGATCTCCCGGCCCCCGGGCGCATCAAGCTCAGCAACCCACCAGGATCACGACTGCCGCTGGATGCACGTGACTGGCCGGACCCCCTGAACTCCCCCGACACGACAGGCGCACCAGTCTCACGCGGCGCACCGGAGGAAAGGGGCGTGTCAGACGGATAGAGGTCGGACCGACCGGACCCCGAGGCCCCCGTCCTCCTGTCCTCCCGCCCTCCCGCCCTCCCGTCCTTCACTCTCGGCCGGTCTTCCGCGCGGCGTCGTCCGGGGCCGGCGCCGCGGGGGGTTCAGGGGGCCGGCGGGTGGTCGGGCGGCGGGCGGTTCCCGCCGGGAGCGGCGGTGCCGCCGTCCGCGGGCGACTCGGGTGCAGCCCCGGCCAGCCGGTGTGCGTAGCGGTGGAGGCGGGCGGCGGCGAGGGAGGCGGGTGCGCGCTGCGGGCCGCGCCGCAGCGAGGACTTGACGAGGCGCAGGGTCTGCAGGGTGCCGCTGCACACCCAGCAGCGGGAGATGTGTGCGGCGACCCGCGCCCGTGCGGCGCCCGTGAGTTCCCCGTCCGCGTACGGCCCCACCGATCTCCGCAGCCGCACGTGGCGCAGCTTTTCACGGCACTCGGACCATATGCCGGGAGTCCGCCGGCGAGGCAGCGTCTTCATGCGAGGGAAACCCGCTCGCCATGTCACCCATTCCGCCCATTCCGCCCGGCCTGACCGGTGTGCCGGCGGAGCGGGGCGGAGGTGCAGGCTGTGTCCGGGTGGCGAGCGGGGCGGCAGCCCGGGCCGTGGCGCGCTCTGGGGCGGTCGCCGGGTCCGTCGGTTCGCCGCCCTGGTGGAGGGGGCGCGCATCTTCGATGTCCTCCCTGCGCGGCTCGGCCCTCGAAGGCCCGCCTCAGGGGAGTGGCTCGGCCTGGTCCCCGTCAGGTCGCAGCAGTGACTCCCCGAAGCCACGCAGGCGTCGCATCGCGTCCGGGTCGGGCTCCCGACGCCGGGCCAGGGCCCCTTTGATCGCCCGGTACGTCCGTGCCTCCAGGCCGCAGTGGCGGCACTGCTCCAGGTGCGCGGCCACGCGCTGCGCGGTGGCCCCGCCGGTCTCCCCGTCCAGGTGGGCCTGCAGCACCCGGCCGACCTGCGCGCAGTCCACCGGCCGGTCGGGTCCGGCGCGCCGCAGCAGCGTCCGTACCGTCCGCAGCGCCCGTACGGTGCGCCCGGACCTCACCGCCCGCCCCGGCCCGGTACGAGCCCGGCGGCCGCCAGACGGACGCGGATCCGCTTGCGTGCCCGGTGCAGCCTGCTCATCACGGTCCCCTCCGGCACGCCCAGCAGCCGGGCGGCCTCCGCGTAGGACAGCCCGTCGATGTCGACGAGCCGTAAGACCTGCTGGTGCGCCGGCGGCAGGGCCTCCAGCGCCGCGTCCACGACCTCGTCGAACAGGTCGCCGACCACCAGGGACTCCGGCGACGGCTCGGTGTCCCCCGATGCCGCCGTCAGGCGCTCCAAGTCGCCGTCCCGGTCCAGCAGGTGCGGTCTTCGGCGCCGGTGCCGGTTGATCTCGGCCCGCCGCATGATGGTCAGCAGCCAGGCACGCGGATGCCGGCCGTCGAACCGGTCCACCGCCTTGTAGGCGCGCAGCAGGGTCTCCTGGACCAGGTCCTCGGCGTCGGCCTGCTGGGAGGTCAGCGTCATCGCGACCCTCAGCAGCACCTCCACCTCGGGCAGTACGTACGTGGCGAACGCCTCGGCGCGCCGTGTCTCCACGCGCTGCGCCGCGGCGCTCGGCAGCCGTTGCTCCACGGTCCTGGACCCCCCGGGCTCGACTCCCTGACGGGCCGGTGCCACGGACGCTGCGCCGGGGCACGGCCGATCTTCTGTCACCGTGCCACAGTGGGCCACGCCGCTCGAAGACGGATGGAAAACCGGGAAATTGGTTTGTTCCGTTCCGGTTGCCGTGGCCGCCGGGTCCTGCGGCTGTGGGTTCCCTACGGCCGCTCGGCGGTGAGGTAGCGCTGCACGGTCGGGGCGAGCCAGGCGACGACCTCGTCCCGTGTCAGGTCGGAGGCGGGCGGGAGCTTCACGACGTAGCGGACGAGAGCCATGCCGAGGATCTGCGAGGCGACGAGCGCGGCGCGCCGGGGAGCCTCGGCCGGGTCGGGGCACAGGCCCGTGACCAGCGGGCCGAGCTGCTCCCGGAAGATCGCGTGCATGCGTTCCGCGCCCGCCGGGTTGGTGATGCCGCCGCGGAGCACCGCGGTGAGGACGTCGTCGGCCTCCCAGCGGTCGAGGAAGTGGCCGACGAGGGCCGCTCCCACGTGCTGGGTGGGCAGCGCGCCCAGCCGCGGCAGGCGCAGGTCGATCTCGGACGCGGCGGTGAAGAGCCCCTCCTTGTTGCCGTAGTAGCGCATCACCATCGACGGGTCGATGCCCGCGTCGCGGGCGATGGCCCGGATGGTGGCGCGCTCGTAGCCGTCGGCGGCGAAGCGCTCCCGGGCGGCTTCGAGGATCGCGGCGCGTGTGGCGTCCGAGCGGCGCGGGGCCTCGGGGCCGGTGTGGCCGTGGTCTCGGGGCCCGTGGTCGCGGGCGGCCCGGCCGGAGGCCGCGGGTGCCGTGTCGGTCCGACCGGTGCCGTCGGGTGCGCCGCCGGGGGTGCCGGGCCGGCCGGCGTCGGCGGGCGGTGGGTCCTGCGGTGTGCCGCCCGGTGCCGTGGTGTCGGGGGACCCCTGTGACGGGGTGGCGGGGACTTCCGTCGTCATGCCAACGAATGTAGGCCAACGGGTGTTGACAGGCCAGCCTTCACGGGAGCAGACTTGCCAACAAGCGTTGACCAACAAGCGTTGGCCAACGTCCGTTGACGTTCGTCTGTCAGAGGGAGGGCGGCATGAACCGGACGCTGCACACGGGCGCGGGCACAGGCACAGGCGCGGACACCGATCCGCGGGACGGGACGGGCGGGAGCGACGGTGCCGCAGAGGCGGACGTCGCCGTCGTGGGCGCAGGCCCGACGGGACTGCTGCTCGCCGGAGACCTCGCCGCGGCCGGCCTGCGGGTCGCGCTCGTCGAGCGCCGGCCCGCCGACACCGGCAACCTCACGCGCGCCTTCGGCGTCCACGCCCGCACCCTCGAAGTGCTCGACGCCCGAGGAGTCGCCGACGAACTGCTGGAGACGGGCAGCCGCCTCACCCGGCTGCGCCTGTTCGGGCGCGCCCGGCTCGACTTCTCCGGGCTGCGGTCCCGCTTCCCGTACCTGCTCGTCACGCCCCAGTACGAGGTCGAACGCGTGCTGCGGCGGCGGGCCGCGGAAGCCGGCGTCGAGTTCCGCTTCGAGACCGCCCTGCGCGGGCTGCGTCAGGACGCCGAGGGGGTCACGGCACGGCTCGACACCCCCGGCGGCGGCACGACCACGCTGCGTGCCCGGTACCTCGTGGGGACGGACGGGCTGCGCAGCACCGTGCGGGAGCTCCTCGGGCTCCCCTTCCCCGGCGGAGCGGTGATCCGCTCGATGGTCCTCGCCGACGTGCGGTTCACCCGGAGACCCGACGACCTCGTCGCCGTGGACGCCGCGGACGGGGCCTTCGCGTTCGTGGCGCCCTTCGGCGACGGCTGGTACCGGGTGATGGGCTGGGACCGGGACCACGAGGTGCCCGACACCGAACCGGTCGGCCTGGAGGAGGTCCGCGGCATCGTGCGCCGGGCCCACGGCACGGACTACGGCATGCACGACCCGCGCTGGGTCTCCCGGTTCCACAGCGACGAACGGCAGACGCCGGCATACCGCAGCGGCCGGGTCTTCCTGGCGGGCGACGCCGCCCACGTCCACTCGCCCGCGGGTGGCCAGGGCATGAACACAGGACTGCAGGACGCCGCCAACCTCTCGTGGAAGCTGGCAGCCGTACTGCACGGCCACGCCCCGGACGCCGAGGCACTGCTGGACAGCTACCACGCGGAACGCCACCCGGTCGGCAAGGCCGTGCTGCGCAGCAGCGGCGGCATCCTGCGCCTCGCCATGGCGGACACCCCGGCGCGGCGCGCCCTGCGCGCCGCGGTCACCGGCCTGCTCGGCGCGGCCCGGCCCGTGTCGGACAAGATCGTCGGCCAGATCTCGGGCGTCGGCATCCGCTACCACGCCACCCGCGGCTCCCACCGCCTCACGGGACGGCGCGCGCCCGACCTGGCACTGGAGGAGGGGCGCCTGTACGAGCTCCTCAGGCAGGGCACCTTCGTCCTGGTGCGCCCCCGGGGCTCCGCCGCGGCCACCACACGATCCGCCCCCGCCTCCGCCGTGGCCGGGAATGTCGTCCACGCCACCTGGGCCCGCCCTGACCGGAGCACGACCCTGCTGGTACGGCCTGACGGCTACATAGCCTGGGCCGCCGACTGACAGCCGTACGGCGGTGGCCGGGGCGGTCCGGGACTGGGGCACGTGAGCCCGACAGGCGAACCGGGTGCGGGGGCGTGAGGGTCAGCCGACGGGAGACGGCCTGAGGGCCAGAAGGGAGAGGGAAGGAGGGGTAGGGGGAGGGGGAGGGGAGGGAGGGGGGTGACGGCGGCCACGGTCACGCATCGGCGTCTGCGGTAGCTTCCGAGCGTGTCGTACCACCGCCCGGACCAGCCCGCCCCCGCCGAGCCGCCCGTCTCCTCCCCCGCGAACCGGGCGCACGCCGCCCCCGGGTGCGTGGCTCCCGCAGCCGAGACCCGTGCCGACGGGGACGTCGCGGCGCTGAGCGCCCCCGGGGCGCCGTTCGCCACCGTGCGGGGAGAGGACGGGCGGCTGCGGTACGTGCACGGCCCCCGCACGCTGATCGAGGTCCTGGAAGCCACCCGCGGTTTCGGTACGAGGACCTTTCTGGTCGCCGAGGACGGGACGACGTACAGCTACGCCGCGTTCCAGGCGGCGGCCGCGGGGCTGGCGCGCCGGCTGTCCGGCGCGTACGGGCTGCGACCGGGGGACCGGGCGGTGATCGCCGGACGCAATCGCCCCGAGTGGCAGGTCGCGTTCTGGGCGGCGCAGCTCGCCGGACTCGTCGCCGTGCCGCTGAACGCCTGGTGGACGGCGGCGGAGTGCGCGTACGCCCTTGACGACTGCGCGCCGGGGATCCTGCTCGTCGACGGTGAACGGGCCGAGCGGCTCGCCCCGTGGGCACGGAGCCGGGGGGTGCCCGGGATCGTCTTCCACGGGGACCCGCAGCCCGGCTTCGACACGCTCCGCTCCGACACCCTCGGCCTGGGGACGCAGGGCTCGGAGACGCACGGCTGGGAGACGCAGAGCTCGGAGACGCACGGCCTGGAGACGCAGGGCTCGGAGACGCACGACTCGGAGAGGCAGGGCTCGGAGACGCGCGGAGAAGAGGGGTACGGGTCGGAGGGACACAGGCTCGGGGCCTACGGGCCGGAGGGGTCCGGCGCGGGGGCGTCGGGGCCGGAGGGGTTCGACGGCGGGATCGCCGGGCTCTCGGCCGGCGCGCCCCGGGTGGTCGTGCGGCCCGCGGACGACGCCACGATCACGTACACCTCGGGCACCACCGGCCGCCCGAAGGGCGCCGTCGCCACGCACCTGGCCCAGGCCGCGGCGGCGGTCAACCCGCGGTTCCAGGCCGCTGCCGCCGCCCTGGAACGAGGCGGCCACCCGGGCCGGGGCCGCGTTCCCGTGTCGCTGACGACGTTCCCGTTCTTCCACGCCGCCGCCTTCACCTCCCTCTACGGGATCATGGCGGCCGGCGGCACCCTGGTGATGATGCGCAAGTGGGACGCCGACACGGCCCTCGACCTCATCGACCGGTACGGGGCGACCCACTACGCGGGCGTCCCGGCCACCGCGCTCCAACTCCTCGACGCGGCGGAAGCCCGCGGGCACCGCCTCCCGAGCCTCACCAACCTCAACACCGGAGGGGCCCCCGCACCGCCCTCCCTCGTGCGGCGGCTGACCGCGGCGTACGGCGAGCGCATCGAGCCGCGCAACGGCTACGGCCTCACCGAGACGTGCGGCGGTGTCCTCGCCCACTACGGCGACGCCTACCGCCGCCGCCCCGACAGCGTGGGCCGTCCCACGCCCGTCACCGAGACGCGGATCGCCGGACCCGACGGGCGGCCCCTGCCGGTCGGTGAGGTCGGCGAGCTGTGGCTGCGCGGCCAGAGCCTGGTGCGCGGGTACTGGCGGGACGAGCGGGCCACCGCCGACGCGTTCACCGACGACGGCTGGTTCCGCACGGGGGACCTCGCCCTGGTCCGCGAGGACGGGCGGGTGTCCGTCGTCGACCGGATCAAGGACGTCGTCATCCGGGGCGGCGAGAACGTGTACTGCGTCGAGGTGGAGGCCGCCCTGTTCGCGGACCCCGCCGTCGCCGACGCCGCCGTCCTGGGCGTCCCGCACCCGGTGCTCGGCGAGGAGGTCGCCGCCGTGGTCCGCCCCCGGACCCCGACGGCGTCCACCGCCCACCGCTGCCCCGCGGAGCCGATCGACTCCCCGGCGTCCGGCGCGCCCGGCAGGGGCGGGGACCTCGCCCCTTCCCCGGAGGCGTCCGGCCCGGCATCCGGCCCGGCATCCGGCGCCTGCGGGCCCGCGGTCACCGCGGACGCGCTGCGGGACCGGCTCCGCACGGGCCTCGCGCCCTTCAAGGTGCCCGCGCACATCCTCGTAAGGGATGCGCCGCTGCCCCGCAACGCGGCCGGCAAGGTCCTGAAGGACCGGCTGCGCAAGGAGGTCGTGGAGGCGCTCACCCACGGGTGACGCTCCCCGGTACGGCTCACCCACGGGTGACGCTCCCGGGTACGGCTCGCCTGCGGGTGACGAGGCTTACCGGTACGGGGCTCGCTCACACGGACGCTCCCCGGCGCGGCTCATTCACGGGTGACGCGCACCCGGTGTGTTCCGTCGCCCTTGCGCGCCAGCACCGTGATGCGGATTCCTGCCCTCCGGTCGACGAACGACTCCCCGGGACGGTAGGGCGCGTCGGACAGCTCCGCGTGGACGTTGGGCCGCCGGGTGCAGCCGCCGCTGTCGGGTTCGCTGTCGAGGACCCTGACCGGCCCCTGCCCGGTGTCCACGTCGGACCGCACCCGGTAGATCAGCACGCCTGGCTCGCACACCGCCTCGTCGTTGCCTTCCGGCGTGCGCACCTCGACCGCGTACCCGGAGCTGCGGCTGAGCGGGACGAGCGCCAGCTTCGGGCCTCTGTCGTTGCGGCCCAGCGGGGTGAGCGTGTAGTCGCGGGTGCCGCTCGCCGCCGCACACCGCACCTGTCCGGGGTCGAGCCAGCCGAGCTTCCACTTGTGCCAGCCCAGCAGGTCGTTGTTGGCGCCCCAGTCCTCGGACATGATGTCCCAGTGCCCGACCGCGGCGCCGCCTTCGCTGGTGTAGAGGTCGGGCAGCCCGAAGACGTGGCCGTTCTCGTGGGGCAGCACGCGGTAGCCGGTCTCGTGGAACGAGCCCGAGCCGTCGTCCTGGCGGCTGTACACGAACGACGTGTTGGCCAGGGCCACCCCGTCCGCCTCCGGCGCGTCGCCGTTGCCGGAGAAGGTCACCGACAGCACCGTGTCCAGCGCCGAAGGGCCCGCGTTGGGCGTGACGAGCACGTTCACCAGGTCGTACGCACTGAAGTCCACCCGGTCGTCGGACGCGGCCACGATGTCCTCGACGAGCTGCCGGTAACCCGGCTCGTAGGGCGCGCCGCGTGCGATCCCGTACGCGCGGAAGGGGCGTGGCATCCGCAGCCAGTCCGGCACGGGCGTCTCGGGCACGTAGTGCAGCCGGCCGTACGAGCTGGTGCGGAACCAGTCCGAGGTCTGCGGGAAGAACTCCGCGTACCGCCTCATGGCGAGGCCCTCACCGGGGGCGTCCGGGAAGTCGATCATCAGGGTGAGGGCCCGGACGACACCGGTCGAGCGGGTGTAGCCGGGAGGCGTGGGCAGGCCCTCGGACATCTGCACGCCGGACGTCGTCCTGATCCGGCACGGTGCGAGGGACTGCGCGTCGGCCCGGGGGCCGGGTCCCGCCGTGGCGGCGGCCTCGGTGTCGGCGGCGGGCCCCGCGGTGGCGGGCACCGGGCCGCCGAGGCCGACACTGCCGGAGGCGAGGGCGGCGATGGCCAGCGTGGCGGCGGTGCCGAGAGCGGCCGAGCGGCGTATGCCGCGCGTCCCGCGTCCCTCCTCCAGACCCGGGGGCGGACCGCCGTGCGGGCCCTGCCGTCTGCCTCGTATTCGCCGTCGCCGGCGGGTCTGCTGCTGCATGCCCACACGCCCTTGGCTCGGCGGCAGCCGGCCGGTTCCGGGCTGCGCTCGGTGGGCTCAGCCTCTGCCGGGCGGTGTGCGGGCGCGCGCCGGGTGGCCCGATCGTGGGACCTTCCACGATCGGGTGACGCGGGTCGTACTGTGGCCCGAGCGGCGCCATCGCGGGCGGTGACGTGTCGTCGGCCTGACGTTCGGCGGTTCTCTCCCCGACCCCACCTCCTCGCCGTCCCCGCCGGGAACCGCGTGCGGCGCAGTGCCCGCGGCCGGCCCCCGGGGTGGCGCGGTGGTCCCCGCGTGCGGCACGCTGCGGCCTGCGGGGCTCCGGGGGGCGCCTCGGCGGGCGGGGCGTGTGGGGCGCGTACCGGCGTTGCTCCCGGCCGTGTGCCCGCCGTGGTCTCAGCGGAGCCAGGGCAGGTCCGCGTTGGCGTCGGACTGCTGGAGTCCTTCGGCCATCGCGCGCATGATCGTGCCGAGCTGTTCGGTCTGCTCGGGGGTGAGCCGATCGAAGACGGCTTGTCGGACGGCGGTGACGTGCCCGGGTGCGCTGCGCTTGAGCACCTCGTACCCCTCGTCCGTCAGGTACGCGTTCTGGCCGCGCTTGTCGGAGGGGCAGTCCTCGCGGCGGACCCAGCCGTTCTTCTCCAGGCGGGCGATCGCGTGGGACAGGCGCGAGCGGGTGATCTTGGCGTCCTTGGCGAGCTGCGTCATCCGCATGCGCCGACGCGGGGCCTGGGAGAGCTGGACCAGCAGCCCGTAGTAGATGTGCGGCATTCCGGCGTCGCGCTGGAGCTGGCGGTCGAGGTGGTCCTCCAGCAGGGTGGTGGCATGCCGGTACGCGCGCCAGATGTCCTGCTCGCGGTCGGTCAGCCAGCGCGGCTCGGCACCGCCCTCGCGGTCGGCGGATGCAGCGTTCATGCGCCCACCCTACTTCTTCTTGAAGCTTCAACTAAAAGGAGCTACCCTGGCCGGGCAAGAGCTTGAAACTTCACGTTTCTGGATGCGCCATGAACGACACCCGCACCACCGAGGGGCGCCTGCCGGCGCTCTACCTCTCGCACGGCGCCCCGCCGCTGGCCGACGACCCCGTCTGGCCCGGTGAGCTCGCCGCCTGGTCCGCCGCCCTCCCGCGGCCGGCCGCGATCCTGATGGTCTCCGCCCACTGGGAGGAGGCCCCCCTGGCCCTCGGCGCCACCAGGACCGTCCCCCTCGTCCACGACTTCTGGGGATTCCCCGAGCACTACTACCGCGTCCGGTACGCCGCGCCCGGCGCCCCCGGACTGGCCGACGCCGTCCGCAAGCTGCTGCGCGCCCCCGGCACGCCCGTGCAGGACGTCCCCGACCGCGGCCTGGACCACGGGGCGTACGTGCCGCTCGTCGAGATGTACCCGGACGCCGACGTGCCGGTGCTCCAGGTCTCCCTGCCCACCCTCGACCCGCGCAGGCTCATGGACGTCGGCCGCAGGCTGGCGCCGCTGCGCGACGAGGGCGTGCTCATCGTCGGCAGCGGCTTCTTCACCCACAACCTCGCCGCGCTGCGCCATGCCGGCGGAGTGCCGGGCTGGTCGTCCGAGTTCGACGACTGGGGCCGCAGGGCGCTCGCGTCCGGTGACGTGGACGCGCTCCTCGACTTCGAACGGAAGTCCCCGGCCGGACGGCTCGCCCACCCCCGCACGGAACACTTCGCGCCGCTGTTCGTGGCGCTGGGCGCGGCGGACGCCACGGGCGAACTGGGCTCGGCCCGCAGCGTGATCGACGGGTTCTGGATGGGCATGGCGAAGCGCTCGGTGCAGTTCGGCTGAGCCGCCGTCCGGCTGCCGCCGTCCTCCCGGTCGGCCGCCGGGCTCACGCCTCCAAGGGGTCGATGAGCTCGACCGCCCGGGCCGCGGCGGCCAGCGCGGTGGCGTCGCCGACGTCCAGCGCGGTGTCGGCGAACTTGATCACGTGCTCGTCGCCGTGGACGGCCGCCCGCTCCAGCACCTCTCCGGCGTGCACCGGGACCGTCGCGTACCGGGCGGGCTCCGGCGGCCGGTACGCCGCCGTGACTGCGGCGGACGCCGCCCACGCGGCGCCCAGGCTGGGCACCCACAGGTCCCGCGGCAGCGCCGGCAGGGTGCGCAGCACGGCGTTCGGCGCGGTCGCCGCGTGGACCAGCATGACCGGCGAACCGTGCGCGTGGGCCGCGTACCGGTGCGTGGCGGCCCTGACCAGCTCCGCGAGCCGGTCGCGTGCCTCAGCGGGCCCCGCCGCAGAACCCCACCGCGGGAACGCCGTGAGCCGGGCGAGCCGGTCCCGGATCCCACCGTCCTGGACCGCTGCCGGCGGCACGGCGTCCAGTGCGGCGGCCGCGGTCGGCGCGGCCTCCAGCGTCCCGAGCGGGGGCAGCGGGGCGTGGCGTGCCGCCCAGTAGCCGAGCGCGTGCGCGAGCTCGGTGCGGCGGGGCCGGGTCAGGTCCCCGGCCAGCAGGGTCCGTACCGCGTGCCCGACCCGGATCACCGGGTGGGTGGCGCCGCCCGCGATCCCGGGCAGCAGCCGCGGCCACCACTCCGCGAGGACGTCCCGCCAGGGCCGCTCCGCGGTCTCCTTCTCGAAGAAGCGCGTCCAGTCCGCGATCCGCGCGGGGTCGCCGAGCGCCTCCCGCCAGGTGCCGGCCGTGATGGGGCGGCGCGGTGCCGGCATCTCCTCCAGCCGGTCCCGGTAGGCGTCCAGCCAGCGGTGGACCCGCGGTGCGTGGCCGTGCCGCACCAGCGCTTCGACGGTCATGGGGGCGTGGTTCGAGAGCCGTTCGTCCCGCTCGGGGCCGGACGCGTGCAGTCGCTCCAGCGCTTCGTCGAGGATGCCGGTCGTGTCGTCGCCTGTGCCCTTGGTGTCCATGCCTGGGACCCTAGGGCCGCCGCCCGCCCCCGGGTATCGGCCCGGAGGCGGATCCGGCCGCGCCGGCGGGGCCTAGTACTGCAACGGCGTTTTCTGTGACGGTGGTTCGGCTTCTGGTGGTGTGTGGCCGC
>NZ_MKXB01000007.1:20272-24452 GCF_001865245.1 Streptomyces sp. CC53
TACTGCAACGGCGTTTTCTGTGACGGTGGTTCGGCTTCTGGTGGTGTGTGGCCGCGTCGCTTGTAGTGGCTGGTGCGGGCTTGGTGTTGTCTGCGGCGGCGCCAGTGTGACCAGTGCAGGACGTGCTCGACGGGTGCTGGTTGGCGGTGGGGGAGTCGGTGGATCAGGCGGCGGAGTTCGGGGAGTGTGAGGGGTATGAGCTGGGAGGATCCGTTTCTGCTTTCCCTGTGTCGAGTTCGCGGGCCCGCAGGACGGTGAGGCTGGCGTGGGCGGCCATGGCGAGGGTGATGTGGCGGTGCCAGCCGTCGTAGCGGCGGACCTGGTAGTCGTCGAGGCCGCATTCCTGCTTGGCGGTCTGGAAGCATTCCTCGATCGCCCAGCGGGAGCCGGCGATGCGGATCAGCTGGTCCAGCGTGGTCGACGCGGGACAGTAGGCGATGTAGTAGGAGATCTGGTCGGGCCGGCTGACGCTGCGGCGGGCGATCACCCAGTGCCGGCGGTCCTGGCGGTGCCAGGGCCTCACCTCGACCCTGGCCCAGTCGAACACGCGCGGCCCGTGGGCGCCGTTTCCGCACGAGCGCCGCTTCCACTTCTGCCGGGGCAGACCATGCATGGAACAGGTCGTGCACGGGGTGGTCGAGGGCGTGGCGGGTGACGACGGTGTCGTGGCGGGTGGTGGCCATGACGTGGAAGACGTCCGCTTGCTCGAGCTCGTAGCGCCAGCCCTTGGAGAACCCGTAGGCGGCATCGGCGGTTACCCAGCCGAACGGGATCCGGTCCGCGATCGCGCGGCGGACCATGGCCTTCGCCATGGCGACCTTCGTTTCGAACCCGGTCGACTCCTCGATGCCGGCCCGGCGGCACCGCTCGCGGTCATTGGTCCACGACGTGGGCAGATACAGACGGCGGTCGATCAGCGTGCGCCCTTGCGGGCTCGCGTAGGCGAGGAACACCCCGACCTGGCAGTTCTCAGTTCTGCCCGCGGTGCCCGAGTATTGCCGCTGCACCCCCGCCGACCGTATCCCCTTCTTCAGGAAGCCGGTGTCGTCCACGATCAGGACCGCTTCCGGGTCACCGAGGTGCTCGACCACGTAGCCGCGCACGTCGTCCAGGACGTCGTCAGCGTTCCAGTCGGTCTTGTTCAGCAGACGGTGGATCCGGTCCGGACCCGTATGGCCGGCCTCCTCCGCCAAGGTCCAGCCGTTCTTCCGCTCCAACGGCGTGACCAGCCCCCGTAGATACGCCAGCGAAGACTCCCGCGGCTCCCGCCTGCCGAACCGGTGCACGAACCGCCCATGCACCTCCGCAAGCCCCGCCGACCACACCCGGGCATCCGCCCGCACCACATCCCACCCCATGACCAGCACAACGACCCGACTGCCACACCGTCACGCAAACCGCCGTTGCAGTACTAGTACTCCAGTGTGGTTTCGCGATCTTCCAGCACGTTCGTTGCCGGTAGTGGTTGTGCCGGGCTGTTGCCTGGTGGTGTCTGCGCCCGTCGGCAGCTTGGCCGCGGAACCGTACTTCGTCGGGTATCCCGGCCACCTGGCGGCGCTCGGGATCGGTGCACCATCAACGCCCGGGCAGGTAGTGCCGAGGGCCGATCAGGGGTCAGGGCCGTCCCCGGGCAGGTGGCGGAGGAGCCCGGCATCTTCTTCGGGACGCCGCGCTCTCGTCCTCGTCCGGACGTCGTCCATCCTGCGGTCCAGCGAGGCTGTAGATCCGGGCACCCTGTCCCCGAGTTCGACAAGGGGGCTGGGTGCTCTGGGCGGTGCGGTCACTCGTTCGGGTGGTTTCTCGAATCCGATGCCCTCGGTTGAGGAGCAGGCCGAGGCCGTACCGGGCCAGGCGTGACGGCATTCGGCGGGCCGGGTGCGTGACGGGAGAAGCCGGGCAGGCGCGGGTGCCGTCGGCGGAATCTGGCGCGATCATGCCATGGTCGTCTGACACATCGGGCAAGCGGAAGGAACTGCTGTGCGCTGGAAGAGGAAACTGGCCGCGCTGCTGACGGGCGTGTGTCTGGCAGCGGGCCTGCAGGCCGGGCCGGCCACGGCCATTGTCGGAGGAATGGAGGCGGTTCCCTACCGCCATCAGTTCATGGCCGGCCTGATCCACAGCAGTCAGCCGCGGCACGTGTTCTGCGGGGCGACACTGATCTCCCCCAGGTATGTGCTGACCGCCGCGGGCTGCGTTGAGGGGAAAGATGCCCATGAGTTGGGGGTTCTGCTGGGTGATCACGACTACGGTACGACGGCGGATTCCGGCTTCCGCCCGGTATTGGCCCGGGCCACGATGATCATTCTTCACGAGAATTACGACCCCTGGACCCTGGACAACGACATCGCCTTGGTGCAACTCGTGAAGCCAGTGCAGACACACATGAAGATCAATGTGGCTTACCTGCCCTGGGAGCACGAGCCCGATAGCTTCGACAACGTCACCGCGACGGCTATGGGCTGGGGCAACGAAAGGCTCGGCGGCCCCGTGAGCACCGTCCTGCAGAGTGTTCAACTCGACACGATGACCAACGCCGAGTGCGCCAGCCGGGGCGAGGAGAACCTCAATGGCAGCATCTGCACCTACACACCGGGCAGGGACGCCTGCCAAGGCGACACCGGCGGTCCTGTGATCTACGACGCGGGGTACCCCGTCCTGATCGGCATCATTTCCACCGGCAAGGGCTGTGCTGCGGGCAGCCCGGGCGTGAACACTCGCGTTTCCTCCTATCTGCAATGGATTCTCCAGAAAACCCCCGATGCCACCTACTCGTCGAGGGGGAGTTGGGCCGAGAGCAGGCCATGACATGGCTGTCCGCCACCCGTCAGGAAGTGCCCTGAGCAAGACGTACCCGGTCGCGTTCAACTCGGCCGGGCAGCCGGGCCAGTGGGTGGTGACAGGCCGGAAGACCGAGAACAGCACGGTCGATGTGCTGGCTACCGCGACGTGTGCCGATCCGGTCGCCGATCTCACCTGGTCGACGGGGAAGGCCACTTCGAGCACTCCGGCCGGCGGGTTCCTGGTGTGCAAGGACGGACGGCAGGTCGTGGGCGGCGGCGCTTCGGGGAAGGGACCCGACTCGGTCCTGATCGCGTCCCGGCCCGGGCTGAGCAGCCAGGGTGCTGTCGCTGACGACTGATGGGGTCAGGCCCGGCAGCTGGCACGAGCCGTTCGAGGCACAGGTCTACGTGATGTGCACGAGCCGGTAGCCGGCCTCGACCTCGGCGGCGCCTACGTCGCTCACCAGGCCCGCCACACCCTGGCCACCAACCTGCTGCGCGCCGGCGCCACACTCACCCACATCCGCCGCTACCTCGGCCAGCTCTCCGAACGCATGGCCGAGCACTACGTGAAGATCACCAACAGCGACCTCGAAGACGTCCTGAACACCATCTGGGTGGCCGGACCCGGCGCACCCAACCCAGGCGAACTCCTCTCCAGCGACACCACCCCCATGGACCGCGAGACAGCCCTCGCCCTGGCCCTGGACCTCTCCCGCCGCAGCACCCCCGCCGACCGGGGCTTCTGCACCTACCAACCCGTCGTCGACGGCGGATCCTGCCCCTGGAAACTCGACTGCGAGAACTGCGACAACTTCGTCCTCTCCGGCGCAGACCTCCTCTACTGGCGACGCAAGGCCGAACAGTGGCGCTCCATCGCCGAGAACGCCCCAGACGACGCAACCGCCGACTACCTCCACACTGTCTTCGAACCCACCGCCAAGGCCGTCAAAGGACTCGAGCAGGCCCTGGCCGCCCTCGGCATCCTCGACGAAGCCCTCACCCTGGACCTGCGGCGCCCCCAGGACTACTTCCACCGCACCTGGAGCACCGCCTTCCGCGCCCGAGACCTCGCCGCGCTGCAGGCATCCGGCCCGGATGCCACAGGGAAGCCATGAGTACGTCCCGCACCGACGCGGCCGTCCGGGCCCGCCGCCATGCCACGCAGGAGATGCTCGAACGCCTCCAGGCCGCCCTGGCGGCTGCGGCACGCGACCATACGCCTGTCACCGTCGCAGCCCTTGCCCGTACCGCCCGCGTCTCACGTACCTTCCTCTACCAAAACCAGCAGGCCAGAGCCCTGATCGAGCAGGCCAACCGCTGTGAAGTGCCGTTGCAGTATTAGTACTGCAACGGCGGTTTGCGTGACGGTGTGGCAGTCGGGTCGTTGTGCTGGTCAT
>NZ_MKXB01000008.1 GCF_001865245.1 Streptomyces sp. CC53
GCTGCACAGGCCCGCGCCGATGGACACCCCGCGCCGTGCAGCCATGCCCAGCGGTGCCGCCGCCGACCCGCTGGTCGCGCCGGGGGCCGGACGCCCTGTGCCGGGCGCCCGGCTCCGGCAGACGCCCGGCCGCACGTGCGCTTCCGGCCCCGCGTGCGCCCGGCGTCCCCGGCGGGCGCCGTCGCCCGGTGCCCGTGAGGGCCACCCCGTCCCCGTCCATGCGGAGAGGGCCCGGTCGTGAGGAGCGGCGCCCGCCCCACCTCACAGGGAGCCCCCCGGCCCACGGGAGCCCCCGCCCCGCTGCTGAAGTGCCAGGACGCCCCGCCCGCGAGGCGCCCGTCTCCGGGTGCCGCCCGCAGCGCCGCCATCGGGCGGCCCGGCTTCACCCGATCGGAGCATGACCCCCCGACGTGGCGAACATTCGGCACCGTCCGCTCGTAGGCTCCCCCGGTGAACCGAAGCGCTGCACTCGACGTCGGACGTGAGGACCTGCTCTCCTGGGCGCGGCAGGAGCAGGGTGCGGACCTGCCGCCGCGCACCGCGGACGCCGTGCTCACCCTGCTCGCGCTGCGGGGCGCGGACCGCAGGAGCGGGCTGCCGGAGCCGACACCGCCGCTGGTCGCCGAGGTGCTCCGCGACGACCTGCCCGCCGTCGCCGACCTCGCCCCTGCGGAGCTCGACGCGATCCCCGCCGTGGTCGCCGCGCTCGCCGACCGGGTGCGCGCCGCGGGACGCCTGAACGGCAAGCGCCGGGACCGGCTCGTCGCCGCCGCCGAGGACCTGCTCCCCGCGGTGCGCGAGGCGTGCGCGGACCCGTGGAATCTGACCTGGCACCGGTGGTACGCGGCGCTGCTGCGGGCCGACGGCGTGGACACCGGCGACCCCGGGGCCGTGCGGGAACGGCTGGCCGCCCTGGACGCGCTGCCGCACGCCTCCCGGCCCTTCCCGCCCCCGCCTCTCCAGCGCACCGACCTCGCCCGGCGGACCTTCGAGGTCCGGGCCGCGCTGACGGAGCGGCTGCTCGGCGCCTTCGCGCGCGACGTCGACCACCCGTCCCCGCCCGGTCCCCTGCTGCCCGCCGCCACCCGGGACGCGCTGTCCTCCGGCGACCCGGAGCGGGCCCTCGCGGAGGAGCTGGACCACGTTGCCGACGCCCTGCTCGACCGCTGGACCGCCGAGGGGCTGAGCGCGGCCCTGGACGGTCCGTACGCGCGGCTCGCGCCGGGCCCGGAGACGATGCCCCACCTGGCCCTCGCGGACGCCCTGCTGGACCAGCACCTGGACTACACCGGCGACTCCAGTGTCCCCCTGCCCCCGCCGCCCGCCCTTCCCGAGCCCGGCGAGCTGCTCGGCCTGCTGCACGCGGCGCCCCTGCCCGCTGCCCTCGCCACGGGCGCCGCGGACGACGAGGAGCTCCGGCCGCTCGCGGAGCGGTGCGGCTTCCCCGGCCACGCCGACCCGGTCTGGGTCTCGGGCACGCCCGAGGAGGTCGTCGAACTCGCCGCCGACATCCTCGCCCTGGCCGCGGAGCACAGTGCGTCCGCCGAAGGCGCCCCGGCGCCGGACGAGTTCGTCGACGCGGTGCACGTGCTCTATGCCTGCTACGACCGGGGCTGCACCCCCGACTCGGTGGCCCGCAGGGCGGCCGATGCGGCGGGCTGGCCGATGACCTGGGAACTCGAGTACAGCCCCGTGCCGGTGCCGCCCGCGGCTCCCGGCCCGTACACCACCCCGTCGACCGGCGTGCTCGCCGAGCTGCTGCGGGTGCCCGCCGTGAGCGAGCGGGAACGCGCCGAGCTGGACCAGCACGCCCAGGCCCTGGCCTTCACCGTCGACCGGCTCAGCCGTACCGGCTGCGTGTTCCGCGCCGGAGACGCCTTCGGACTCACGCCGCTGGGGGCCGCCGCCCTCCGCCACGTTCTGCACGCAGGCCATGTCGCTGCCCCCGACCAGGAGGAGGTGCTCGCCTGGGACGCCGCGACCCTGGTGGCGGCGGCGCAGCCCTGGCCGCCCGCCGCCGCCGTCACGGCGCTCGCACGGTGGGCCGCCGCACGCGGCGGCGACCCGGGCTGGCGCGAGGTGCTCGCTTCCGTCCCCGCCGACGACGCCGGGTTCCTCGACCGCCTGGACGAGGCGGGCATCCCCTCGGCGGTGCTGCGGGGCGCACGACACGAGCCCGCTGCCGGCGCCCCGGCCCGCGCGATCCTGCGCAGGCGCGGCGAGGACGCACCGGACGACGGGGCGCAGCCGCACGGAACCGGCTGACGCGCCCCGGCCCGCGCGAACCCGGCCGTGCTGCCCGGCGCCCGTGCCCGGCGGGCACGGGCAGCACCGTCCGGGAGGGCGGCCGGCCCGGTGCGCGGAGCGGGCCCGGCGGTCAGTACGCCGGCGGCGGGGGCTCCTGGGCGCCGGGCCCGGAGGGCCTGCGGGTGCTGGGGCCGCGCCCCGACAGCACTTCGCCGTACGCCTGCATCAGGTCGGGCAGCCGCAGCGTCGCGAGGTCCTCCCGCGTCGGTGTTCCCGCGTAGCCGGAGAGGCGCAGGTCCCGGTACGCGCAGGACTTCTCGTACAGGGTGCGCAGGAACCGGCCGTTGCCGAGCTCGTCGATCCAGCCCTGGTCCACCACGTGGCCGCTGATCGACCGCAGTTCGTCGAGCGCCTCCTCGTCCCACACGTCGCCGTTGGCCGCCGCCAGCACTCCGCCGATCGCGGTGAGCTCCAGCGGCCGGTACGACGGGAAGTCCACCCGTGTGGTGAAGCGGGACGACAGCCCCGGGTTGGCCGCCAGCAGCCGGTCCATGCCCTCCGGGTACCCGGCGAGGATCACCACGAGGTGGTCCCGGTTGTCCTCGGCCCGCTTCAGCAGCACCTGGAGCGCCTCGTCCCCGTAGGCGTCGCCCTTGCTGTAGCCGGAGTTGGAGAGGGCGTACGCCTCGTCGACGAACAGCACCCCGCCCAGCGCCGAGTCGATCAGCTCGTTCGCCTTGACCGCGGTCTGCCCGAGGAACTCGCCCACCAGGTCGGCACGTTGCGCCTCCACCAGATGGTCGCCGCCCAGCAGACCCAGGGCGTAGAACACCCGTCCGAGGATCCGTGCGACCGTGGTCTTCCCGGTGCCGGAGGGACCGGAGAAGACAAAGTGACGTTTCGGCGGCTGCACCGGCAGCCCCTGGCCCGCGCGCAGCCGCGCCATCTCCAGCTGCGCCGACAGTGCCTTCACCTGGCGCTTGACCGGTTCGAGGCCCACCATGCGCTCCAGCTCGGACAGCGCCTCCGCGAGCAGGGCCGGGTCCGTGGCGCTCGCCGGGAACGGCGGCGGCACCCCGCGTCCCTGCCCGGCGCCGCCGTCCTTGTGCCGCACGCCTCCGGGCGGGGCCGACGCGGGGGGCACGGTGGCGGCGCCCGGCCCGCCGGGCCCGGCCGTCGTCCCTGTGGCTCCCGGGGACGGGGAGTCCCCGGCGGGGC
This sequence comes from Streptomyces sp. CC53, assembly GCF_001865245.1. GTDB lineage: Bacteria > Actinomycetota > Actinomycetes > Streptomycetales > Streptomycetaceae > Streptomyces. The sequence continues at coordinate 3,466 of NZ_MKXB01000008.1, forward strand.
CGGGGCCGTCCTGCCCGTCGGCGCCGCCGTCCAGCAGGTCCGCGCCGACCGCGTCCGCCCCCGTGTTCGCGAGGGACACCGCGGCCAGGTCACCCATCTCCTCGGGCGACCCGTCGAAACCGTCGTACTCGGCGATCGCCGCCAGCCGCGCCGCCGTGTCCATGAACGCCGGGTCCACCCGGTGCACCGCCCGGTACAGCGGCAGCGCCGCCGCCGTGCGCCCGGTGCCCTCGTGCGCCCGCGCCAGCCAGTAGCGCAGCTCCTTGCGCTGCGGCTGCTCGCTGCGGCAGCGCATCAGCGCTGCCGACAGCAGCGGCTCGGCCTGCCCGTACATCTCCAGCCGGACCCGTGCCATGCCGCCGAACAGCCCCGCCTCGATGCCCAGCAGCGCGTCGTCCACGAGGGGTTCGGTGTGCCGGACGAGCTGCTCCCAGTCCTTGACCAGGTACGCCCGGCAGGCGTGCAGGAAGCGGACCTGCGGGTCCGTGTCCACGGGCGGCAGCTCGGCGAGGGCCCGGTCCAGCTCGGGGACGTGGCGGCCGTCCAGCCAGTGCGAGGCGTGCGCGAGGAGCAGGTCGCGGGGGCTCTCCAGTACCGGCTGCACCCACCAGCCCAGCCAGTACCAGGAGTTGAGGGTCCGCCGGTACCGGGACCGCTGTTCGCCGAAGCGGTCCCGGTGGTGGTACATCCGCAGCAGCGCCGTGGTGGTGTCGACCCGCAGGGCGTGCAGCCCCAGCCAGGCGTCGGCCATGCCGGGATCGATCCGTACGGCCGTACGGAACTCGTCCTCCGCCTGCGGATACGCCCCCATCGTGTACGCGTCGACGCCGCGCATCCAGGCGAGGTCGGCCGGGGCCTGTGTGCCCTGCGTGCCGAAGTCCATCGGGTCCCCCACAAAACCGTGTCCCCGTTGCCGCCGGGCGGACGCCCGCCGGAAGCTTCCCCCATCGCCCTTCCCAGGGACGGGTCTTGACCGCACCGGGGTGCATCGTACCTGCGCAGCGAGTGTGCGACGAAGGGCGCACCGAGCGCTCAGGGGGCGTCCGCGGGCGCAAGGGCGATGGTGACCCAGGGTGATCACAAGGGGCTCACGCGTACCCGCGCAGAAAGGTTGAGGGCAGAACGAAGCCCCCGATCACGGGGGAACAACCGGGGGCTTCGCGTCTGCGGCGACTCCGAAAAGCCGCACATTGAGAACGTAAGACCTGTACGGCCCCCCGGTCAAGCGAAGTTGAGGCAGACTGCGCGGCCGGATTCCGACTGTTCGGTCGGGTGCTCCAGGGTCGTCACGATCTGTGAGGGGGCGGTTCCGTATCGGCGGCGGCAGGGTGCCTCGGCAGCCACGCGTATCCCTCCGGGCACTCCTGTACCAGGGCATCGGCATAGGGGAGGGAGGGGTCCTGGGCGAAATGGCGGGTCTCCGCCACTGTCCATCCGTCCCAGAACGCGGCCTGCGCCGGCCCGTCCCGCCGCCGGCCGCGCCGCCAGGACTCCTCGGCGCCGCGGTCCATCCACAACAGGTGGGCGAGGAACGGGCGCAGGGCGCGGCGGCCGGCCCCGACCCCCTCGACCAGGACCACCGGCGCCGGCACCAGTGGCCTCGGCGGTCCGAAGCGGCGCGAAATCCAGTCGTACGGGTGATAGGCCGCCGCCTCGCCCCGGCTCAGCGGATCGAGTACTTCCGTGCGCAGCCGCCCGGTCCATGCGAAGAGTTCGTCGTGGCTGGCCACGTCGTCGAGGTGGAGGACCGGCGCCCCGCCGAGCGCCTCGGCGAGCCGCGCGGCGAACGTGGACTTCCCGGACCCCGCGTGCCCGTCCACCGCGACCAGCCGCACGGGCCCGCAGGACGGGGGCAGCGCGCGCAGTTCCTCCGCCCGCGCACGGAGGTCGCTCAGATGTACGAGCCGGGTCATGCGGCCACCCTACCGAGGCCGCCGCGGCGGACCGCGCGGCG
>NZ_MKXB01000009.1 GCF_001865245.1 Streptomyces sp. CC53
CCCGGGGTTCTCCGCGTCGGGCGCCCGCCCGGACGCCTACCGGCACCCCACCTGCCGGCCCCCCACCGTGCGGCCGCACACCTACCCGACCGGCCCCGCCGACCGTTGACCCCCACCACCGTCGATGAACAGAGAGTCCACAGCATGATCCAGACCGTCCACCCGGGCGACCTGCGCCCCACTGACACCGCCCTGTGCGAAGCGTGCTGGACCGAGCCGGTCCAGTACCTCCGTCTGACCCCGACCGGCCGCGACCTGCTGTGCCGGGCCTGCGCCGACAGCGGCAGCCCGCCCCGGGTCGACCTGTTCCCGCCGCTGGGCATCTACGGCGTGACGTACCGCAAGCTCGGCGAGCCGCGCGCGGACAAGCATCGTGGCCCGGGCGCGCCGCAGACGCCCCCGACCCCGGGGCCGCCGCTGCCGAGCCCGCCCCCGCAGCCGACCCCGGGCCGCCCCCCGGTGTAACCGGCGCCCCCGAGACCGCCCCGGCCGGTATCCGTCCCCCTGGCCGGCCGGGGCCCTACCGCACCAGATCCGCGACGGGGACGTCGAGCGCGTCGGCGATGAGAACCACGGCCGTGTAGGCGATGTCGCGCTCCCCGCGCTCGTACCGCTGGATGCTGCGCCGCTCGACGCCGATACGCGACGCGAGCTGGTCCTGGGAGAGGCCGGCGGCCCGCCGGTGCTCGGCGATGCGGTGGCCGAGCTGTCGGCGGCGGTCGATGACCCAATCGGGCAGGGGCGTAAGTCGGGCAGGCACCGCCTCACGCTTGATCGAGAACCGCACCACGTCAGTGCCCAAGTGGTCGCTTTTGCGATCAAGGAGATAGTTGTCATATAAACGGAACTGATCGTTCCGCAAGCTGGTGCGGCGGCAGCACTCACCCCCCAGGTGAGCCTCCGCACCGAAGAGCCCCGGCAGCCGAGTGCTGCCGGGGCTCACCCTCGCTCAGCTATCTCCGAGCTCCCCAGCCCCACGCTGAATCCAGACCTCGCTGCGCACCATGCGCGTGAGGAGCCACGTCATGTCCGCGGCCAGCAGGAAGCTGGCGTGGTTCTCGTGGACGAGCCACTGCTGCTCGTTGGGCCGTGCGAAGGACAGGCACGGCAGGCCCTCGGGCAACTTCCCGCCCGGATCCAGCTCCCAGCCGGCGCGAAGGATCCGGCGAGGATGTGTGCGGTTCTCAGGGCTGTCCGGTAGCCGGTACCACTGACCCGTGGCGAACATCGGCGCCTGCGCCCCGCCAAGGGCGTCCAGCAGCTCCTGCGTTGCATGCCCAGGCTCGACGACGACAGCGACGCTGTCGGGTTCCGAACCGGGCCGGATGTCCGCAACGCGGCCCTCGAGCTCACCGGGTTGCGCGAACCGGTAGTACGAGGTGATCAGGTCAGACACCGCAGCCCTCCGATCCGAAGCGGGCCCACACGCCGGCGCGGACGAGGGCGGTGAGGCGCTCGGTCATCTCGGCGACAAGCTCGGGGCTGGCTTCCCCATCGCGGATCAGCCAGACGTGCTCCCCGTCGCGCTCGACCGGGAGGCAGAGGCGGCCATCGGGCAGCTTGTGGGCCGGCACGAGCTCCCACCGGGCGCTGTGGACAGTGGGTGCGGGGTCGTCGGTGTCGCCGGGGCTCTGCCGCATCCATTCTCCCGTCTCCAGAATGGCGGTCTGCTCGCGTGCAAGGGCATCGAGAAGGCGCTGGCGGGCGTGGCCGGGGCGCACGACGACGGTAGCGACACCGGGGGTGTCGAGGATGGTGACGACGTGCCTCGGGGGGATCTCATCCTCGTGTTCAGCGAATCGGTAGACCGCTTTGGTGACCTGGTACAAAGCACTCCTCCCTGTTCCGGCGCAGCTCACAATAGGCACGCCAGTTCGATCCAGCGTGCGGCCGGAACCTTCGTCCACCCCCCAGGTGGAGCACCATCATGCACAGGTAGTTGGCTGATTTCATCTGGTGACAGGCGAGAATTTACTGACACCCCATCAAGTCCGGCTCAGCGGTTGCGGAACTCCTCGATAATCTCCAGAACCTTCCGCCTGCCTTCCTCGCTCAGCTCCTCGGCGTGATGGACGATCGTCCTCACGGTCGCGTCCGACGTGTAGAACACATCACGCTCGAACCATTGCCCGATCGCCGCATCCTGGACCGCCCGCAACGGCAGCTCAAGACCCGCCGCCAGCCCCCGCAGCTCCGCCGGTGTCGGCGCCTTCGCTTTGACGCCGTTCAACAGATTCTGAAGTGTGCCCCGGTTCCACATTGGTCCCGTCCTGCGCTCCGCTTCGGGCTGGAGCTCGGCGTTCGTGTCGATGGTGCGCGCGGCCAGGGTGCGGATGCTGATCGCGAGTTCCGCCAGGCGCTCGCGGACGAGATCCTCCAGGTCGGTGCGCCTCTTGGGCGAGGGGGTCTGGCCGGTCGTCATGTCGGTCATGGTCGTCCCCGTCTCCAGGTCACGGTGCGGCAGGCTTCGTGGCTATGAACCTTGCCACCCCGGCGGGGGGTGTGTCATCGTCTGGATGGCAAAAACTTTGGCCAATGGCCAAGGAAGTGCACGTCAGCGGGAGGGGTCATGGCCGATCTCACATGTGCAGCGACCCGTAGAGCAGCCTCGAGCTGTGTGTCCACTGAGGGGGCCGTGGCCGAAGTGCGAGTCGAGCAGGCCGCCCTTGACTCCGGAGTGGTCATGGCCTTCGCCCGATACGGCCGACTGCTGCGCATGGCCTACGACCCCGACGACATCACGGAGGCGGACGCCCTCGTGATGCTGCGCGAGCAGGGTGCCCTGGCCGGTGCGGTGCACGTCGTCCACCGCACCACCGCCTGACCTCGAGTCTCAGAGACGGTCGCCAGGACTGAGGCTCCGGTGCGCCTTCCGCGCCCGCTCCGCCCCCGATGACGCCGCGTACCGCGACAGCATCTCCCGGGACCGCCAACCCGTAATCCGCATCAGGTCATCCTCGTTGCCCCCGTTCACCTTCCAGAGGTGTGCGAACGTGTGCCGGAACTGGTGTGGGTGGATATGCGGAATGTCCGCCTCTTTGCAGCGGTTCTCGATCATCGTGCCGACGCCCCAGATGGTCATGCGGCTTCCCCGCTTCACGCTCCACCAGAGCGCGTCGTCGCCTTCCAGGGCCTTGCCGCGGTGCTTCGCCAACGCCCGCAGATACCGGTCGAGCGCCTGGGCCGTCGTGCGTCCGAACGGGACAGCCCGCTCCCGGCCGCCCTTGCCCAGGACGTAGAAGACCATGAGGTCCAGGTCGACGTGCTTGACGCTCCGGTTGGTCAGCTCGGACAGTCGGACCCCGGTGTCCAGGAACAGCATGATGATGGCCGTGTCGCGACGCTCCTTGTACCTGGTGCCCTTGCAGACCCCGAGAAGCTTCTTCAAGGCGTCGTCGGGGATGATCGGCACCTCCTTCTCCGGCACGATCGGAGGCTTCATCGTGCGCATGGGGGAGCGGCTGATCTCCTCCTCGTCCACGAGCCAGTTGAAGAACGTCTTGAGGCTCCGGAAGTGCTGGTGAGCGTTCGCGGGGGAAGTGCGATCCTTCAGATCGCCGATGTACGCCTCGATGTGCTCGCGGTGGATCTCCTCGAGGTCGGACGGAGGTTTGCGGCCGGCCTCGTCCGCGGGCATGTAGCCCTTCTCCGCGTCGAGCAGGTACGCGGTCAGGCCGTCGCCGGCGCGCTGGTAGATGCGCTGCGTGTTCTCGGACAGGTTGCGCGCCCTCAGCGAACGGATCCAGGAGGAGATGTCGGGTGCGAGGTTGTAGCGCGCCGGCTCGTCGGGCCGGGCCATGCTGGTGGACATGATCTTGATCCCCATTCGGGTATGCGAACGGTTCTCCCCTGCGGGTCGGCTGCGCGCCTGCTCGGGGTGTGTCTGAACGGTACGCCTGGATGCCGGGAGTTGGGTAGGCGCTTGGCCAACTTGCGCTGCGCTTCCGCCCGCAAATGAAGATGACCAGCGTTTCCGCTGGTCAAGTGGGGTGAGCGCCCCAGGCAGGACTCGAACCTGCGGCCAAGCGCTTAGAAGG
>NZ_MKXB01000010.1:0-20672 GCF_001865245.1 Streptomyces sp. CC53
GGTGCGGCGTGCACGGGCTGCGGCGGTACGGCCGGGCCGGGAGCCGGCACGGGCGCGGGGGCCTGCGGTACGCCGAAGGCGGGCGCCGGGGCCGGTGCGGGCGCCGGCTGGGCCGGCTGGGCGGGGCCGGGCGGCGGGGCGAAACCGGGCGCCGCGGCCTGCGGTGCCTGCTGCTGCGGCTGCGGGTCCTCGTCGAGGACCTCGCCGCCGAAGTGCCTGAGCAGCGCCTCCAGGCCGCCGTCGAATCCCTGGCCGACGGCGGCGAAGCGCCACCCGTCCTTCCGGTAGAAGTCGCCGAGCATCACGGCACGCTCGGTGCTGAACTCGGCTCCGCTGAACGCGTAGCGGGCGACCTCCTCGCCCCCGGCGACGATCCGCAGGTAGCCCGGCCCGATCTGCGACATCTGGCCGGCGCCGTCGACCGTGGCGGTGAAGGACAGCTTGTGGATGCTCTCCGGCACCCGGTCGAGGGTGACGCGGAAGGACTCGGTGTCACCGGCCTGCGCGCCGAGGAGCTGGATGGACTCCTCGGGCGACTTCGGCTGGTTGAAGAAGACGAAGTACCGGTCGTCCGCGAGCCGCTCGTCGGCGTCGAGGCCGAAGCAGCTGATGTCGAAGGTCAGCCCCGGAGCCGCGATCTGCACGCCGACGTACAGATCGGTGCCGGCGGTCAGATCACTGATCCGGGCCTTGTGGCCCCGTTGGAATTCCCTGGCCATGCGTAACGACCGTCCCCCATCCCGGCTGGTGTGTGCGTCGCGCCAGGCTAACGGCTGGGTCCGACGGCGACCACGGCCCGGGCCCCGCAGGCCGCGACTGGTACGGACTCGGTACAGGACGGGGTCGGCTCACTCGGCGGCCGGACCGGGCGGCTGGGGCAGCCGCCCGGCGGCGACCGCCCCCTCCAGGTAGCCGCGGGCGCGCTCGGTGCGCGGGTAGGACTCCAGCAGCCGCCAGAACCGCGGCCCGTGCCCGGGGACGAGCAGGTGGGCGAGCTCGTGGAGGAGCACGTAGTCGACCACGTACTCGGGCATGCCCTGGAGGCGGTGGGACAGGCGGATGCTGCCCTCGGCGGGGGGGCAGGACCCCCACCGGGTGTTCTGGTTGGTCACCCAGCGCACGGACGCCGGGCGGGCACGCCCGTCGAGGTACTGGTCGGAGAGCCGTTCGGCGCGTCCGGCGAGCTCCGAGTCTCCGACGAGGCGCCTGCTCTCCTGGGCCGCGAGCCGGTCGAGCATCACGGTGACCCAGCGGCGCTCCTCCGCCTCCGACATGCGGGCCGGGATGAGCACAATGGTGCGGTCGCCCTCGCGGTAGGCGGACACGGTCCTGCGCCGCCGGGTGCTCCTGCGCACTTCCACGGCGGACGTGCGCCGCCCGGCGGGCTGCGCGGTGGTCGGTCGGTGCGGGGGCTGGGCGGGCACGCCCCGACGGTACCCGCTGCCCGCGGTGAAGTCGGCCACCCTGGCGCCTGCGCACCCCCCGTCCACAGCCGCGCACCATTCGTATGACCGGTCGGCGGTCCTGTGGACGACGCTCGGCGCGGCTCTCGGCTCCTCCGCCATGCTGCTGGGGTCGGCCAGGACGGTCGGAGACGGAGCGGGGGTGGCCTGAGCATGCATCCGATGGTGAAGCCGGCGCTGCGGCAGGCGTGGCGGGACCTGCAGTACGTGCAGTGCGGGGTGGCGCCCGCGCCCGCGGTGGTGGTGGGCCCGGTGGACACGCCGGCGGGCAGCCTCCTCGGCCTGCTCGACGGGACACGGGGGATCGGTCTGCTGCGGGAGGAGGCACGGGCACTCGGAGTGCCGGACGAACGGCTGGAGGGCCTCCTTGCCCGGCTGGCGGCCGCCGGTCTGCTCGACGACACGACGTCCGGAGATCCGGCGGTGGAACCGGTGCGGCGGCGGCCGGGGGCTCTCGACCGGCTGCGGGCGGACCTGGCGTCGATGTCGGTGGTGCACAGGGAACCGGGCGGGGCGATACGGCGGCTCGCCGCGCGGGCCGGCACACGGGTGCAGGTGCGGGGCGCGGGCCGCGTGGGTGCGGCCGTGGCCGCACTGCTCTCGGCCGCGGGCGTGGGCCGGGTGGAGGTGCGGGACGGCGGGTGCGTGGAGCCCTGGGACGTGACGCCGGGCGGACTGCCCGCCGAGTCGGTCGGCGAGCGCCGAGACGTGTCGGCGCGCGGCCTGGTGTCCCGCGCGGCCACCGGCACCGGTGCCCGCTCGGCCACCGGTCAGCGCCGCGCGGGCCCGGGCGGGGGGCGGGCCGAGCCGGTGTTGTCGCTGGTGGTGGTGGCCCCGCGGGACGGGCTGGAGGCGTATGCCCCGGACCCGGTGACGGCGGACCGCTGGGTGGAGACGGGGACGCCGCACCTGTTCGCCGGGGTGCTGGAGGCGACGGGCGTGGTGGGGCCGCTGGTCCTCCCCGGCGGCACGGCCTGCGCCCGCTGCGTGGATCTGCACCGCACGGACCGCGATCCGGCGTGGCCGCGGCTGACGGCGCAGTGGCGGTCCGGTCGGCGACGGCCCGGACCGGCCGGGGACGTGGCTCTGGCGTCGGCCGTGGCGGGGCTGGCGGCGGCACACGCCCTGGCCTTCCTCGACGGGGAGGAACCGGCGAGCGCCGGGGCTCGCTGGGAGGTGGCCTCGCCGCTGCTGGCGTGGCGGTCGGAACAGGTGGAGCCGCATGCCGACTGCCGGTGCGGAGCGGCCGTCGGCGCGGAACAGCAGCAGGCCACAATGGCGGGGTAACGGCCGTCCGTGGCGCCCGCGGGACGAACACGGCTCGGCCTCCAGGAATTTGGAGGGGCGCATGTCGGATCTTCCTCGGAAGGCGGTCACCCGGACCGCCAAGTTGGCAGCGTTGCCCTTGGGGTTCGCCGGTAGGGCCACCTGGGGGCTGGGCAAGCGGATCGGAGGCAAGTCCGCCGAGATCGTGGCACGGGAACTGCAGCAGCGGACCGCCGAGCAGTTGTTCAAGGTGCTCGGCGAGCTGAAGGGCGGTGCGATGAAACTGGGGCAGGCGCTGTCCGTCTTCGAGTCGGCTCTGCCTGAGGAGGTCGCGGGACCGTACCGCGCGGCCCTGACGAAACTTCAGGAAGCGGCGCCGCCCATGCCGACGCCCACGGTGCACGCGGTCCTGGCGGAGCGGCTCGGCGGGGAGTGGCGGGAGTTGTTCCTGGAGTTCGACGACAAGCCGGCGGCGGCCGCGTCGATAGGCCAGGTACACCGGGCGGTGTGGCACGACGGCCGCGCCGTCGCCGTGAAGGTGCAGTATCCGGGGGCGGGCGAGGCCCTCCTCTCCGACCTGGCGCAGCTCGGCCGCTTCGCCCGCCTGCTGGGTCCGCTGGTGCCGGGCATGGACATCAAACCGCTGATCAGCGAGATGCGCGACCGGGTGGCGGAGGAACTGGACTACGGCTTGGAGGCGCGGGCGCAGCAGGAGCACGCCGCCGAGTTCGCCGACGACCCGCACGTGGTCGTGCCGGACGTGGTGCACCAGTCGGAGCAGGTCCTGGTGACGGAGTGGATCGACGGGATCCCGCTCTCGGAGGTGGTCGCGGACGGCACGGTCGAGCAGCGCGACCGCGCCGGCCAGCTTCTGGCACGGTTCCTGTTCTCCGGCCCCGCCCGGACGGGGCTGCTGCACGCCGACCCGCACCCGGGCAACTTCCGGCTCATGGCCGGCGAGGGAGACGGCGACCTCCGCCTGGGTGTCCTGGACTTCGGCACGGTCGACCGCCTGCCGGGCGGATTGCCGGAGACCATCGGCAGCTGCCTGAGGACGGCGCTGGCGGGCGAGGCGGACACCGTGTACGAGCTGCTGCGCGAGGAGGGGTTCGTCAAGGAGTCGATCGACCTCGACCCGGACGAGGTGCTCGACTACCTGCTGCCCATCATCGAACCGGCCGGCGCGGACGAGTTCACCTTCACCCGCGACTGGTTGCGCACCCAGGCGGCCAGGATCGCCGACCCGCGTTCCCCCGCTCACCAGCTGGGCAAGCGCCTGAACCTGCCGCCTTCCTACCTGCTGATCCACCGGGTGACCCTCAGCACGATCGGCGTCCTGTGCCAGCTGAACGCCACCGTGCGCCTGAGAGACGAACTGGAGACCTGGCTGCCCGGATTCGACGGAGACGACGGACCCGCAACCGCCCCGGCGGAGGCAGGATCCTGACCCACCGCACGATCAGGGCGTGCGGGCAGCCGGCGGGAGGAGGGGGGCCGACATCCGAGGCGTCGGTGCTCGGGCCCGGGGTCCTGCGGGGGCGTGGCCGGCCGCTGACGCAAGCCTTCCCGGGGATACCGCGGGTCACCACCAGGAGGAGTCGAGGCGGCTTTCGATGGCTCTGAGGTGGGTGCGGGCGCAGGTCTCGCAGAAGTAGAGCCTGGTGCCGTTCTCGACGGAGCACGTCCACGTGAGGGGGACGCCTTCGGCGGTCCGGCCGCAGCGTGTGCAGGTGACCTGGTTCGGGCGGGGCTGTGGAGGTTCGGGGGTCTGGTCGTTCACCACGAGACGATAACTCCCGGTGTGGCCCGTTCCGGGGACAACGCACCGCGGGGACCGGTCCGTTCGGACGGGTCCCCGCGGCGGGTGATGCGGTGCTTACTGCATGACGGCCATGGCCAGGGCGCGGCGGGCGCGCAGGGAGGCGCGCTCGGCGCGGCGCTGCATCCGCCGGGCGGCGAGCAGGCGTGAGCCCGGGCGTCGCTGCTCGGCCTCGTACAGGCGCTCGTGCATATGGGCACGGGCCAGGGCTTCTGGGATGAGTTGCATTTCTCGGTTCCTGTTCTGGCGCGCGGCGTGGGCGCCGAGGGTGGTGACGTCAGGGGTCGCGGAGCCCATGGGCTCGCGGGTGGAAGAGGTCATCGGGGCCTGCTTCTGGGGGTTGTGCGTGAGGGGGCGATCGATCGTTCCGGTGGTGTTCATGCCGTGACCGGGTTCTTGCGCGGGCGGCCGCGGGGCCGCTTGCGGGCGACGACCACGCCCTGGACGAACAGCTCACCGCCCCAGACGCCCCACGGCTCGCGCCGCTCCTTGGCGCCGGCGAGGCAGGCGGCCATCAGGGGGCAGGTGCGGCAGAGGGACTTGGCGTACTCCACGTCGGCCGGCGACTCGGCGAAGAAGACCTCCGGGTCGTAGGAACGGCAGGGAACGGGTACGCCGAGGTTCTCGATGGCGTCGTCGAGCGCGGTGAGCGCAGTGAGGGCGGTCACGTCGTGATCCTTCGGGAGGCCGTGCGGGGGGATCGTTTCGGAGGGCGGTACGGACGGGGCGTGCGCTTCGAGTTGCACGGTGGTGTATTCCTCGTCTGGTCGGTCCGGCCGGTCGGCCGGTGGGCTGGTACCGGGTACTGCTTGGTCCCGAGGCGCCTTCGCTCCGTTCGCCCCGTGCGGGGAAAACAGAAGGGCCGCGGATCCCGGGTGGGGTTCCGCGGCCCTGAAGGCGCCGGCCTGATCCTGGATCAGGCTGGATCACTCCAGGGTTCGAGCCCGCGGAAGGCCCACATCGTGTGGTGCTGCTTCGTCTGCTTCTGGTTACCGGCACCGGTCGCCGCGATGACATAGGCCGGGGCCTCTGCCGCTGCTACTCCTGCTTCCAGTGCCTTGGTCGGTCGCTCATCGGCCAGGAGACCCTCGGTGACGGGGAACTCGGGCAGGAGGGACGACGGACGGACGGCCAGGAAGCCGGACAGACCGGTGGCGGCGAACGCGGAGCGGGTACGGCCGGACAGGCCGGACACGCCGAGCGAGCAGGCGGAGGCGACCGAGCGATCGGTCATGTCGGCGTTGCTGACGCAGCTGATGGTGCTGGCGTTGATGCTGATCACTGGACTCGCCTCCTCTCGGCGTCTCGGGGGGATCGGGCGGAGCCGTTCCCACGGGTATTCGGATAAGTACAGCACGACGACAGCGCTTCAGAGAAGTCGCTGTTCGCGTGGTTAAGAACCTATGGGGCTCCCCGGGGCGGGCGCAAACTATTTTTCCGACGAGTTCGTCTCAGGCTTCGCTGTCCCCGTCAGGGAGTTGCCGACCTGCGCAGATGGCGAGGACGTCGGTCCCGAAGCGGTTGAGCTTGCGGATCCCCACCCCGGGGATGGCGGCGAGCTCCGCGTCGGTGGAGGGGGCCGCCTCCGCAATGGCCATGAGGGTCTTCTCCGTGAAGACGCAGTAGTCGGGCTGGCCGAGCTGCCGGGCCTGCCCGGAGCGCCAGTCGAGGAGCCGTTCGTACAGTGCCTCGTCCATGTCGGAGGGGCAGTCCTCGCAGCGCATGAGCTTCATCTCGCCGGCCGCGGTGAGGGTGCTGCCACAGACCCGGCAGCGCACGGGGCCGCGGTGGCGGCGGGGCCTGGCCGTGCCCGGGGAGGCGGTGCCCGCGTTCCCGGCGGCGGCCGGGGCGCGGCCGGCGACGGGGGTGGTGCCGGGCCGCAGGCCGTTGAGGAAGCGGGAGGGTTCGCGATGGGGGCGGCCGCCCGGTGTGCGGGACAGCGACCAGGACAGGGAGAGGTGCCGCCTGGCCCGGGTCACGCCGACGTACAGCAGCCGGCGCTCCTCTTCGAGCTGCTCGTCGGTCCGGGCGTAGGTGATGGGCAGCATGCCGTCGGTGAGGCCGACCAGGAAGACGGCGTCCCATTCGAGGCCCTTCGCTGCGTGCAGGGAGGCGAGGGTGACCCCTTGCACGGTGGGGGCGTGCTGGGCGGCGGCACGTTCGTCGAGTTCGGCGACGAGGTCGGCGAGGGTCGCGTCCGGGCGGGCCCGGGCGAGGTCCTCGGCCAGCCGCACGAGGGCGGCAAGGGACTCCCACCGGTCACGGGCGGCGCCGGAGCCGGCGGGCGGCGTGGTGCTCCAGCCCTTGGTGGACAGGACGGCGCGGACCTGGGAGGGCAGATCGACCACGTCGTCGAGGAGGCGGTCGTTGGTGCCGAAGCGGGCGGCGCCGCGCAGGGCCGCGCCGGCTTCCCGTACTTCCTGGCGTTCGAAGAAGCGCTCCGCGCCGCGCAGCTGGTAGGGCACGCCGGCGTCGGCGAGGGCCTGCTCGTGGATCTCCGACTGGGCGTTGATGCGGTAGAGGACGGCGATCTCGGCGGCGGGGGTGCCGGAGGCGATGAGGTCGCGGATGCGGCGGGCGGTCCCCTCCGCCTCGGCGGGTTCGTCGCCGTACGCGGTGTAGTCGGGCTCGGGACCGGGCTCACGTTGGGAGACCAGTTCCAACCGGTGGTCGGCGGCACGGCCGCGGGCCTGGCCGAGGATGCCGTTGGCGAGGTGGACGACCTGCGGGGTGGAGCGGTAGTCGCGGACCAGCTTGACCACGGTGGCGTGGGGGTGCCGGACACGGAAGTCGAGCAGGTGGTCGGGGGTGGCGCCGGTGAAGGAGTAGATCGTCTGGCTGGCGTCGCCGACGACGCAGAGGGAGTCGCGGTCGCCGAGCCACAGCTCCAGAAGGCGCTGCTGCAGGGGGGAGACGTCCTGGTACTCGTCCACGACGAAGTGCTGGTACTGACGGCGGACCTGCTCCGCGATGTCATGGCGGTCCTGGAGGATGCCGACCATGAGCAGGAGGACGTCTTCGAAGTCGAGGAGGTCCCGCTCCCGTTTGACCTCCTCGTACATGGCATAGATCTGGCTGATCTCGGCGGGGTCGCGAGGGGCTTCGCGGAGGGTCTTGACGAGGGCCGCCGGGTAGTCGGCGGGGACGGTCTGGGTGACCTTGGCCCACTCGATCTCGGCGGTGACGTCGCGCAGCTCGGTACGGTCGAGGCGGAGGCGGCAACGGAGGGCCGCGTCGGCGACGGCCTGCGCCTTGCGGTCGAGGAGGCGGGGCAGGTCGCCTCCGACGGCTTTCGGCCAGAAGTACTGGAGCTGGCGCAGGGCGGCGGAATGGAAGGTGCGGGCCTGCACGCCGGCCGCACCGAGCTGCCGGAGCCGCCCCCGCATCTCGCCCGCGGCGCGGTTGGTGAAGGTGACGGCGAGCACGCTGGCGGGCTGGAGGATGCCGGCGCGTACGCCATAGGCGATGCGGTGGGTGATGGCCCGGGTCTTGCCGGTGCCGGCGCCCGCGAGGACGCACACCGGTCCGTGCAGGGCGGTCGCGACCTCGCGCTGCTCGGGGTCGAGCCCGTCGAGCACGGCGTCGGCGTCCTGGGGCACCTGCGGGAAGAGGGTGGTGTGCGTTGCTGCTGTCACCCTGCCATGCTGCCAGGTCGCCGGGGGCCGCCGAGCCCGCTGTCCACAGGGGTGCGGTATTCGTCATATGAGACGTTCGCCTGGCGCCAGGGGCGGGTGGGGGGTCGGAAGGGCGGGGCGGCGGGGGCACGGCCGTCGGAGGGTGTCGTCGCCGAGACGGTCGCGGTCGGGCAGCCGGCGGTGCGGTGGCCGGGCGGGCACGTGCGAGCGCGGTCGGGGCAGGCGCTCGTGCAGACGTCGTGCAGAGCGGCGGCAGCCCCGCGATCGGGCAGATGCGTCGTTCAGGTGTGACGACAGGTGCAACGACGCCGTGCGGACGTCACGGCCGGAGGAAGGGGGCCGCGCAGGGACGCGGGCCCGTACGAGCGCCGACGGACGTCGTGTACGGCACCCTCAGGATCAGGCCGGCGGGGAGGTGGCGTGGCGGGGTGGGTGACGCGTGGCGGGGACCCCATCGGAATCCTCGATACCTGCCGCGGGAATGGGTCGCCGGTGCGGGAACGTTCCCCGTATGCGATCAAGCGAACCGAGCGATTCCCGGCCATCCCGCGGCCCGGGCGATCGCCCCGACCCGGAGGAGCGGTAGACAGATGCAGGGAACCGTGACGATGTACAGCACGACGTGGTGCGGCTACTGCCGGCGGCTGAAGAGCCAGATGGACCGCCAGGGCATCGCGTACACGGAGATCAACATCGAGCAGGACCCTGCGTCCGCCGCCTTCGTGGAGAAGGTCAACCACGGCAACCAGACGGTGCCCACCGTGCTCGTGAAGCCGCACAGCGGGAACGACGACGTGGTCATGACCAACCCCAGCCTGGCGCAGGTGCAGCAGGCGCTGGTCAGCTGACCCCGGCCGGGCGGCGCGTGCCGGTCACGCGAGAGGCCCCCTGGCGACCGTGCCGCGCAGCACGGCCGCCGGGGGGCCTTCGTGTGGCGCCCGTCGTGCCGCCTGACGGGCGCCGTGTGCTCAGCCGAGGCTGCCGGGGCGGGGCAGCGGCCTGCCGTACCAGAGTTCCAGCAGGTGGGAGGCGATGGAGATGCCGTACGGGGGGAGGACCTCGCCCGTCTCGAAGGCGGCGGCCAGCTCCTCGCGGGAGAACCAGCGGGCCTCCTCGATCTCGTCGCCGTCGACGTTGACGTCGGAGGACGTGGCGCGGGCCATGAAGCCCAGCATGAGGCTGGAGGGGAAGGGCCACGGCTGGCTGGCCACGTACGTGACCTCGCCGACCGTCACGCCGGCCTCCTCGTACACCTCGCGGACCACGGACTGCTCGATGGACTCGCCGGGCTCCACGAAGCCCGCGAGGGTGGAGAAGCGTCCCTCCGGCCAGTGGACCTGCCGGCCGAGGAGGGCGCGGTCCTCCTCGTCCGTGACCAGCATGATCACGGCCGGATCGGTGCGCGGGTAGTGCTCGGCACCGCAGGCCGGGCAGCGGCGGATGTGGCCCGCGGCGGCGATGACGGTGCGCTCGCCGCAACGGGAGCAGAAGCGGTGGAGCCGCTGCCAGTTCTCCAGGGCGACGGCGTGCGCCATCAGTCCCGCGTCCCGGGGGGACAGCAGCAGCCCCGCCTCGCGCAGGCCGGCGGGGCGTGCCGACTGATCCATGCGCCCGGGCAGGGCGTCCTTCTGGAGGGCGAAGTAGCTGATTCCTTCGGCGTCCCTGCCGAGGAAGTAGCGGTGCGTCTCGGTGAGCGGCGCCTCGAACGACGGGGTCATGACGAGCTCGGTGCGCCCGTCCGGCATGTCGTCGATGAGCGCCTGGCCGCCGGACACCACGAAGACACGGGTGGTGGGGTGGCTCCACGCCGCTGCCAGCCACGCCTCGTCGAGGCGGTGGTGTGCCGCGCGGTCGATGCCGCTCGGGGCGGCGAGGCCGATAGGGCGGGTGGCGGCCTCGTTGCTGATGGTGCTCACTGGTGCGTCCAACTCCCCCGGTGTCTGGGTGTGTGTGTCGGCGTGGTCGTCAGCGGGTGCGCCGCCGGCGGCGGCGGTCTCCGGCACGGAGGCGGGCTCGGGTGGGACTGCGGGCTCCGCCGGGACTGCGGCTTCCGGCGGGGAGTCGGGCCCGGGTGTGGCGCCGGGCTCCGGCACCGCGGCCGATTCGCTCACGGCGGGCTCCCCCACGGCGGGCTCCCGCACGGCGGGGGGCTTCACGTCGGGGGGCTTCACGTCGGGGGGCTTCATCGCAGGGCGGCGGCGAGCTCGCCCCACAGGTGGGCGCTCGCCTCGGCGCCTTTGAGCAGGAGGTCCAGCTCCACCTTCTCGTTCGGTGCGTGCCAGCCGTCGGACGGTACGGAGATGCCGAGGAACAGCACGGGGGCTTCCAGCACGTCCTGGAGGTCCGCGGCGGGCCCGGAGCCGCCTTCGCGCGTGTAGCGGATCTTCGCCCCGTCGAAGGCCGTGCTCATGGCCCGGGTCACGGCCTGGAGCCCGGGGTGGTCGAGCGGGGTGAGACAGGGCCGGGTGGGCGCCCCGAACGTCGTCTTGTGGCGGATGCCGGCGGGCACGCGGGCGGCGACCCAGTCCCGTACGGCGGCCTCGACGCGGGCTGGGTCCTGGCCTGCGACCAGCCGGAAGGACAGCTTCAGCCGGGCGGAGGCCGGAATGATCGTCTTTCCGCCGGGTCCCTGGTAGCCGCCGCCGATGCCGTTGACCTCGGCGGTCGGCCGGGCCCAGACGCGTTCCAGGGTGGAGTAGCCGGCTTCGCCGAGGGTGCCGTGGGAGCGGGCCGTCGCCAGCCAGGCCGCCTCGTCGAAGGGCAGCTCGGCGATCAGGGCGCGTTCGTCGTCGGTGAGCTCGGCGATGCCGTCGTAGAAGCCGGGGACGGTGACGCGTTCGTCGTCGTCGTGGAGGGCGGCGGCGAGGCGGGCGGCGACGGTGGCGGGGTTGGGGACGGCTCCGCCGAAGGAACCCGAGTGGATGTCCTGGTCCGGGCCGTACAGCTCGATCTCACAGTCCGCGACCCCGCGCATGCCGGTGCAGACGGTGGGGGTGGTCTCGCTCCACATGCCGGTGTCGGAGACGATCACGGCGTCGGCGGCGAGGCGGGCGCGTTCCCGCTCGACGAGCGCCCTGAAGTGCGCCGATCCCGATTCCTCTTCACCCTCGACGAGCAGCTTGAGGTTGACGGCGGGAGCGGCGCGGCCGGTGAGCGCGAGGTGGGCGCGGACGCCGAGGGTGTGGAAGAACACCTGCCCCTTGTCGTCGGCGGCTCCCCGCGCGTAGAGGCGGCCGTCGCGGACGACGGGCTCGAAGGGGTCCGTGTGCCAGCCGTCCGCGCGGGCGGCCGGCTGCACGTCGTGGTGGCCGTAGACGAGGACGGTGGGCGCGTCCGGGTCGTCGGAGGGCCAGTGGGCGAACACCGCGGGGGCGCCGCCGTCCGCCGGGTCGGTCTCCCAGACCTCGGCGACGGGGAAGCCGGTCTCCTTGAGGTGCGCCGCGAGCCAGTCGGCGCTGCGCCGCACGTCCGGGGCGCGGTCGGGCTGCGCGGACACGGAGGGGATGCGCAGCCAGTCGGTGAGGTCGCCGAGGAAGGCGGCGCGGTGCTGCTCTATGTACTTCCGTACGGTCTGGACGGCGCTGTCCGGGGTGTCGCTCATGCTCCTGAGCCTATCCGGCGCCGGGGGGTGCCCCGGGTCCCGTCTCACCGAGCAGGATGCGTTCGAGCTCGTCGCGGACGGGCAGGTGCGCGGGCCGCACGACGTCACCGGTCCGCACGTACACGAAGGCGGCGGTGACCGCGTCCAGGGGAAGGCCATGCTGCTCGGCCCAGGCGAGGCGGTACACCGCGAGCTGCAGGGGGTCGCCGGTGTGCCGACGGCTGGTCTTCCAGTCGACGATCTCGTACCCGCCGGTCTCCGGGTCGCGGTACACAGCGTCGATCCGGCCGCGGACCACCCGGCCCGCGAGGGTCAGCTGGAACGGCGCCTCCACGCGGTGGGGGGTCCGGCGGGCGTACGGGGTGCGGGCGAACGCCTCCTTGAGTGCCGCCAGGTCCCGTTCGTCGGCGATCTCCGGCTCGTCGGCCCACACGTCGCCGCCGGGCAGTTCGTCCGGGCCGAGCAGGGGCAGCGGCAGCTCCTCGAAGCGGGACTCCACCCAGGCGTGGAAGCGGGTGCCGCGCCGGGCCGCGGGCTGCGGCGGCCGGGGCATGGGGCGGGCCAGCTCGGCGGCGAAGCCGTCGGGGTCGGCGGCGAGCCTGAGGAGCTGCGACGCGGAGAGGGAGGCGGGCAGCGGCACGTCCCGGGTGGTGGCGCGGGCGCGCAGCAGCTCGCCGGCGAGCGCGTCCAGGTCGCGGTCCCAGGAGTCGACCGTACGGGCCTCCTCGGGACTGAGCGGGTCGGCACCGGAGGGGGTGGGGTGGCGGTGACTCGCCCGGGAACGAACCGGCGCCGTCCTGTCGGCCGGTCGTGCGCCGCCGTGCTCCCGCGCAGGCGCAGGGGGACCGTCGGGGGTGGCACCGTCCTGTTCCGGGGCGGCGTGCGCGGGGGCGTCGCCGTGCACCGGGGCGTCGGCTGCGGCTGCCTCTCCGGTCGGCCGGGGGCCCCGCTGGTGCGGCAGGACCTGCGGGGGTATGCCGTGCGCCGGGCCGTCGGCCGCGGCCGTCCGGGGCGCGCCGGGGCCCTCGGTGCCGGGCGTCACGTCGTCGGAGGTCTCCGTGCCCGGGGCTTCGGTGGTGGCGGTCTCCGTGCCGGGGCGGAGCCCGTGCGGGGACGCGTCCGCGGGTCGGTGCGCGTCCAAGTGGTCGCCGTCGGACCACGCCGGTGCGTCCTCGGGCCACGGCTCCCCCTCGGGCCACGGGTCGTCGACGCCATCGAGGTCGTCGAGGTCGTCGGGCCACAGGATGGCTTCGGGTTCCGCCACGGTGCCGCGGCCGGGGGACCGGCCCGGGTCCGGACGGGCGTCTCCGCCGGCGGACGCCCCGCCACCCTGTGACAGGGCCGACGCGTCGTGCGGCTGGTCGCGGAGTTCCTCCAGGTGGGCGAGCACGGTGTCGCGGGCGGCGCGGCGGCGAGCCAGCGCGTCGGGGTCCAGCGGCAGCGGCCAGACGCGGTCGGCGGTGGTGGCGGTGAGCGCCGGGTTCTCCGCGTCCTCGTCCGGCTCCTCCGCCCACGCCTCGATCTCGCCGTGGCCGGCGGCACAGTGGTCGTACAGCGCGTGGAGGAAGTCGGACGGGCCGCGGCGGCGCTTCTGGGAGGGCCCCCACCAGTGTGCGGACGCCAGCAGCAGACTGCGGGGGCGGGTGAACGTCACGTACCCGAGGCGCAGCTCCTCCGTGTGCTGGTGGTCCTTCATGGCCTCCTTGAAGGACCTGAGCGACGGGGCGTCCCAGGTGTCGATGCCGGGCAGGGTGTCGGCGTCGCCGCGCAGGGCGTGCGGGAGGACCTGCGGCTGGGCGGTCCACGCCTCGCGGGCCCGGCTGCTGGGGAACTGGCCGGTGACGAGCCCGGGGACGGCGACGACGTCCCACTCCAGGCCCTTGGACTTGTGCGCGGTGAGGACCTTGACGGTGTTCTCGGCGCCGGGCAGCGCGTTGTCGAGGCCCTTCTCGTACTGGGCGGCGGTGCGGAGGAAGCCGAGGAAGGCGAGGAGGCTCGCGTCGCCGTCGAGGGACGCGAACCGGGCCGCGATGTCGAGGAAGTTCGACAGGGTCTCGCGGCGGCGGGCGGCGAGCGCGTGCGGGGACGCCGACAGCTCGACCTCCAGGCCGGTGGTGGCGAGGATCCGGTGCAGGACGTCCATGAGGGGGTCGGCCAGGGCGCGGCGCAGGTCGCGCAGCTCGGCGGCGAGGCGGGCGAAGCGGACGCGGGCCGCGGCGGAGAACGGCAGCCCGTCGTCGTGTCCGCCGGTGTCCAGGAACGTGTCGAGCGCGTCCGCCAGGGACACCACCTCGGACGGGTCGACGCCCTCCACGGCGGCCGCGAGCCGCTCGTCGGGGTCGGCGGGGCCTTCCGCGTCCCGGTGGACGAGGAGGCGGGCGCGGCGGCCCAGGAGGGCCAGGTCGCGGGCTCCGATGCGCCACCGGGGCCCGGTGAGGATCCGTACGAGGGAGGCGTTGGCACCGGGGTCCTGGAGGACCTCGCAGACGGCGACGAGGTCCGCGACCTCGGGCAGGTGCAGGAGCCCGGACAGCCCGACGACCTCCACGGGCACGTCGCGGGCCACGAGGGCGGCCTGGATCTCGGGGAAGTCGGTGGCGGTGCGGCACAGGACGGCGATCTCGCCGGGGGCCTTGCCGGTGCGTACGAGGTGGGCGACCGAGTCGGCGAGCCAGTCGATCTCCTCGGCGTGGGTGGGCAGCAGGGCGATGCGGACGGTTCCGTCGCGTTCGGCGCCGGGCGCGGGCCGGAGGGCTTCCACACCCGTGTGGCGGGCGCGCAGGGGTGCGGCGAGCCCGTTGGCGAGGTGGAGGAGGCGGCCGCCACTGCGGCGGTTCTCGCTGAGGGCGAAGCGGGTGGCCGGGCGGCCGTCCGCGTGCGGGAAGTGCTCGGGGAAGTCGTCGAGGTTGGCGACGGAGGCGCCACGCCACCCGTAGATGGCCTGGCAGGGGTCGCCGACGGCGGTCACCGGGTGGCCGGTGCCGCCGCCGAAGAGTCCGGACAGCAGGATCCGCTGGGCGACGGAGGTGTCCTGGTACTCGTCCAGGAGCACGACCCGGAACTCGGCGCGCAGCAGCGCTCCGACTTCGGGGCGGGTGCGGGCCAGCTCGGCGGACAGGGCGATCTGGTCACCGAAGTCGAGCAGGTCGCGTTCGCGTTTCGCGGCGCGGTAGCGCACGGCGAGGTCGAGCAGCTCCCGTCGGGCCGCGGCGGCCTCGGGCACCTTGCGGAGGTCGGCGTTGCCGAGTCGGGTGCCTTCGAGGGCGGTGAGCAGCGCGGAGTCGTGGGCGAGGAGGTCCTCGGGGCGTACGAGGTGCTCGGAGAGCTCGGCGTCGAGCGCGAGCACGTCGCTGACGAGGGTGGGGAAGGAGCGGGTCAGCGCGGGGTACGGTCCGGGCGCCTCGCGCAGGACGCGGGCGGCGAGCTGGTAGCGGGTGGCGTCGGCGAGGAGGCGGGCGGTGGGTTCGAGGCCGATGCGCAGGCCGTGGTCGGTGAGGAGCTGCCCGGCGAAGGCGTGGTACGTGGCGATCCGCGGCTCGCCCGGCGGGTCGTCGGGGTCGGCCGCCGGGTCGGGGTCGGTGACGCCGGCGCGGACGAGGGCGGTGCGGACGCGCTCCGCGAGTTCGCCCGCAGCCTTGTTGGTGAAGGTGAGGCCGAGGACCTGTTCGGGGGCGACCTGGCCGGTGCCGACCAGCCACACCACCCGGGCCGCCATCACCGTGGTCTTGCCGGAGCCGGCCCCGGCCACGATGACCTGCGGGGCGGGCGGCGCCGTGATGCAGGCCGTCTGCTCCGGAGTGAAGGGGATGCCGAGCAGTTCTTTGAGCTGCTCGGGGTCGGTGATGCGCGCGGTCACCCGGAGAAGGCTAACGGGGGCCGCTGACAGCGGCCCCCGTCGCACCCGGACCGGCGTCCGGGCCGCGGCGGCCTCGTCCCGTGTGCCCCCTGCGGCCGCTGCCGTGGCGGGCGGGTGCTCCCTGGGGCGGTCGGCGACGCGGCGGAGGCGCGCGGCGGCTCCGCACCCCCTTGGCGGGTTCCGGGTGGCCGTGGTCGGCGCCGGGCGCTCCCGGTGGCTCCCGGCGCGGCCGGGTGGCTCCGTCGTGGTCGTCCGCGGGTGCTCGTGGCCGTCTGCCCCTTCCGTGACGACGGCTTCGGAGGCTGCTGGACCGCCCCTCGGAGCAGCGCGGCTACTCCACGACGTGGCGGCCCTCGGGCCGGGCCGAGCAGGAGGAGCGGAAGGCGCAGTTCGCGCAGTGCTGGCCGGGCGTGGGGGTGAAGCGCTCGTCGAGGACGCGGCCGGCGGCCGTGGTGAGGAGTTCCGCGACCCAGTCGCCGGACGGGGGCTGCTGCGGCTGGACGCGCGGGAGGGCGTCGCCGCCCTCCTTCCTCGGGGCGGGCTGGCGCAGGTGGACCAGCTCGGCGCCGCCGGGCTCCGGCCGGTCGCCGTCGAAGACCTCGTCGACGGCGCCCTCGCGGACGGCGAGCTGGTAGACGGCGAGCTGCGGGTGGCGGGCCACCTCGTCCTTGGTGGGGGCCTGCTTGCCGGTCTTGAAGTCGACGACGTACGCGCGGCCGTGCTCGTCGCGCTCGACGCGGTCCAGGGAGCCGCGGATCCGCACCTGGTACTCCCCCGCCCCGAGGGTGAGGTCGAAGCCGTGCTCCGTGGCGGCGGGGCTGCGGCCGCCGCGGTCCGAGACGTGCCAGCGCAGGAAGCGCTCCAGCGCCTCGCGGGCGTGCGCCTTCTCCTGCTCGGACTTCCAGGGCGCGTCGAAGGCGAGGGCGCCCCAGACGCGGTCGAGGCGCTCCATGAGGACGGCCAGGTCGGCGGGGGTGCGGCCGGAGGCGACCTCGTCGGCGAGGACGTGGACGACGTTGCCGAAGCCCTGTGCCGCGGTGGCGGGTGCGTCCGCCCGTACCTCGCGGCCCAGGAACCACTGGAGGGAGCAGGTGTTGACGAGCTGGTCCAAGGCGCTGCCGGACAGGGCGACGGGCCGGTCCCGGTCGCGGAGGGGGGCGGCGGAGTGCGTGGGCTCGTCGAGACCCCACCAGCGGTGCGGATGGGCGGCGGGAACGAGCATCTGCCCCTCATGGTCGGTCAGCGCGGCGAGCCGGGCGAGGCGGCGGGCAGCGGCGTCCCGCAGGGCGGGGGACGCGTCCGGGTCGACGGTGGTGGCGCGCAGTTCCGCGACGAGCGCGGCGACGGCGAGGGGCCGGCGCGGGCGGGCCGTGATGTCCTCGGGTGCGATGCCGAGTTCCGTGAGGAAGCGGGACGGCTGGTCGCCGTCCTCCGCGGGCGCCTTCACGGCGGTGACCACGAGCCGGTGCTTCGCGCGCGTGGCGGCCACGTAGAACAGCCGCCGCTCCTCGGCGAGGAGGGCGGACTGCGGCAGCGGTTCGGCCAGCCCGTCGCGGCCGATGCGGTCCGCTTCGAGGAGGGAGCCGCGGCGCCGCAGGTCGGGCCAGAGCCCCTCCTGCACACCGGCGACGACGACGAGGCTCCATTCCAGGCCCTTGGAGCGGTGGGCCGTCATGAGCCGCACGGCATCGGGGCGGGCGGCCCGCCGCTTGGCGAGGGTGTCGGCCGCGATGTCCTGCGCTTCGAGCTCTTCGAGGAAGTTCAGGGCGCCGCGCCCGCCGGTGCGCTTCTCCGCGCGGGCGGCGGCGTCGAAGAGGGCGCAGACGGCATCCAGGTCGCGGTCGGCGTTGCGGCCGGCGGCGCCTCCGCGGAGGGCCGCGCTGTGGAGGCGGTGGGGCCAGGTGGTGCCGTTCCACAGTTCCCAGAGGGCTTCTTCCGCGGTGCCGCCGCCCAGGAGGAGTTCCTGCGTCTTGCGCAGGAGGCGGCCCAGGTTCTGTGCTCCGCGCGCGTAGGCGGGGTCGTGGACCACGAGCCGCTCGGGTTCGGCGAGTGCGCGGGCGATCAGGACGTCGGAGGGCTCGGGCACCTTGGTGCCGGCGGCCCGCTCCTCGTCGCGCAGGGCGCGTCCGAGGCGACGCAGGTCGGCGGCGTCCATGCCGCCGAGGGGGGAGGCGAGCAGGGTCAGCGCGGTCTCGGTGTCGAGCCGGTCGCTGTCGGCGTCCGGGCCGGTCGGCCCGTCGGTCGGCCCGTCGGCGGGGTCGCCGTGGAGGAGGTCGTGGACGGGGTCGGTACGGGGACCGGGTGCGTCGGCGGGAGCGCCGGCTGCTGCGGCCGGGTCGGAGCCGGGGCCGTGGTCCGTGGGAACGCCGGCGCCGTCGGCCGGGGGACCGGCCGTCGCGTGCGGGTCGGCGCCGGGTGCCGCCGTACGGGAGCCGGGGGCGCCCTCCGGGGAGGCGGCGGCCGCTGCCTGGGGGCGGGGGCCCGAGGCGTCGGTGCTCAGGGCGGGACGGTCGGCCGCCGTGTGCGCGTCGGGGCCGGGGACGCCGGGGCGGGAGCCGGGGGCGTCGGCCGTCGTGTGCGGTCCGGTGCCGGGTTCGCCCGTGCGGGAAGCGGCGACGGCGGCGGTGGCCGTCACGCGCAGGGCGGTCAGCAGCGGCGCCACCGCGGGCTCGTGGCGCAGGGGGACGTCCGCGCCGTCGACGTCGAGGGGGACGCCCGCAGCGGTGAGGGCTCGCCGCAGGGGCGGCAGGGAGCGGCCGCCGGCGCGGACCAGGACGGCCATGTCGTTCCAGGGCACGCCCTCCTCCAGGTGCGCCCGGCGCAGGATGTCCGCGATGTTGTCGAGCTCCGTCGACGCCGTGGGGAAGGTGTACGCCTCCACCCGGCCGCCGTCCCGTACGGGCGTGAGGGCGCGGTGCGCGCGTACCGCGTCCGCGGGGAGCCGGGACAGCGGCATCCGCTGGGTGAGGAGCCGGGTGGCGGCCAGCAGTCGCGCCGACGAGCGGCGGGACGTGGTCAGGACGGCGACGGGCGCGGGCCGGCCGTCGGCGCGGCGGAACGTGCGGGGGAACTCCAGGACGCCGTTCACGTCGGCGCCCCGGAACGCGTAGATCGACTGGTCGGGGTCCCCGAAGGCGTACAGGGTCCTGCCCCGCCCGGCGAGCGCCTGCAGCAGCCGCACCTGGGCGGGGTCGGTGTCCTGGTACTCGTCGACGAAGACCGCGTCGTACGAGGGCAGCTCCACCTCCTGGGCGAGGAGCACGGCGCGGTGCACCAGCTCGGCGTAGTCCAGCACGCCCTGGAGGTCCAGGACGTCCAGGTACTCGGCCAGGAACTGCGCGGCCGCCGACCAGTCGCGCCGCCCGGTGCGCCGCGCGAAGTCGGCGAGGGCGCGCGGGCCGAGCCCGAGCTCGCGGGAGCGCGCGAGCACGGCCCGCACCTCGTCGGCGAAACCGCGGGTGGTCAGGCAGGCCCGCAGCTCGTCGGGCCAGCGGACCCGGGCGAGACCGGCACGTTCCAGTTCCACCTGGCCGGCGAGCAGCTCGCGGACGGTGACGTCCTGCTCGGGCCCGGACAGCAGGCGCAGCGGTTCGGCGAAGAGGTCGGCGTCCTGGTGGGCCCGGACGAGGGCGTAGCAGTACGAGTGGAAGGTGGTGGCCTGCGGGGCGCGGGCGCCGCCGAGCCGGGCCGCCATGCGGTCGCGGAGCTCGACCGCGGCCTTGCGGCTGAAGGTGAGGACGAGGAGCCGCTCGGGGTCGGCGCCCTGTTCGATACGGGCCGCCACCGCCTCCACCAGCGTCGTGGTCTTGCCCGTGCCGGGTCCCGCCAGCACGAGAAGGGGTCCGTCGGTGTGGTCAACCACCGTCCGCTGCGCTGCGTCCAGGGAGGGAGGGGTGACGGGGTCCGGCGGGGTGCGCACCAGCCGGTACGCGCCGGGCGTCCGGTGCCGTGCCGGATCGTGCCCCTGGTGCGGCGCTCGCCGGGTGCTGGAGGAGGAGCTCACGTGGATCGCCGGTCCTGACGGGTGTGCTGGGGGTGAAGGAGCAGTGGTGGAGAGGCACCGCCCCGCCGTATGGCGGAAGCTGTCAATTGTGAGGCAACGGACGACCGGTGTCGTCGCGCCCGGTGTCGCCGTCCCATCGGGCCCGCCGCATGTCGATGCGCGGCTGACGGGCCGCGTCGGCGTGCGCGGGCGCGGCGTCCCGCAGCGGCGTGGCCTCCTCACGGTAGTGGGCGAGGGCGCGCGCCTCGTGGCCGGGCAGCAGCCTGCCGTCGGCGCGGACGACCCGCCACCACGGCACGGCCCCTCCGTACAGCGCCATCGCCCGGCCCACCTGGCGGGGCCCGCCCTCACCGAGCCACTCGGCGACGTCCCCGTACGTCATGACCCGGCCGGGCGGGATGATCTCCGCGACCTCCAGCACGCGCTCCGCGTAGTCGGGCAGTCGGGCGGGGTGCTGCGCGGTGTGGCGCCGCCCGGCGTGCTCGGGCGGGTGCTCCTGGGCGGTCTTCCGGTCCACCCGGTCCATCCTGCACCACGGGTCCGACAGCGCGGTCGGCGCGGTCATCGCCCCCTGATGCTCTCCTGTACCTCCCGGTCATGCCACCATCTTCCGGGCGGTGACTGGTGATACGAGACCGAGAAGAGACAGTGAACGCGGAGGGACAGGACGTGCGGCCTTCGAATGTGGCGAGCACGCCCGACGCCGGGCCACGCCCCGGCGACGCCGCGCACCGCCCGGGCGGCACCACCGGTGACGCTTCGCACGGGGTCCCGGGCAGCGGCCCCGACGCACCCGGCGGCGGTGGTGGGCCGCGCCCCGACGACGGCCCCGCGGCCGGACCCGGTGACCCGCACCCAGCCGCAACCGGCGACCGGCCCGGCGCCCGGCTCGGTGCCGAGCCCGGCGGTGACGGCGGCCCCGGCGGCCCGGGAGGGCACGGCCCCACCGGAGACCCCCAGCGCACCGGCGAGCAGCTGTCCACCGGCGGCCACGGCCGCGCCGGCGCTCCCGGCCACACCGGCGGTACC
>NZ_MKXB01000010.1:21020-33796 GCF_001865245.1 Streptomyces sp. CC53
CGCCGGTGCCGACGCCACCCCTGGTGCGGACGCCGGCGCCGAGGTGCCCCGCACCCACGACGCACCGCCCGAACGGGCCACCGCCCCCTCCGCGGCCCCCGACGCGCCCACCGGCGCTCCCGCCGCCCACGGCCCACCCGCCGACCCGCCTTCCGGCCCACCCGCCGCGGGCGGCGGCCGACGGGCCCGTGCGTCCGGCGCGTCGTCCCACGACCGCGTGTCCGGCGACGAGCCGCTGCTCGCGGCCCGCGTGCACCGCCCCTCGGACCTGCTGCGCCTGCTCGTCGGCGTCCTGTCCATCGCCGTCGTCCTGGCCATCGCGGCGTTCGCGAGCGGGACCACGTCCGGCCTGGAGCAGGACATCAGCAAGGGCACCGGCCAGGCGCCCGACGTGTTCGTCAAGCTGGCCGGCCTGGTGTCCAGCATCGCCGTGCTGCTGGTCCCGGTGGCGTTCGCGATCGAGCGGCTCGTCAAACGGGACGGCCTGCGCATCGCCGACGGCGTCCTCGCCGCCGTGCTCGCGCACGGGGTGACCCTCGCCACGGACCTGTGGGTGGCGCGAGCGGCGCCCAGCGCGATCCAGGACGCGCTCACCCAGCCGCAGAGCGGCGGCGGACTCACGGACCCGGTCCACGGCTACCTGGCACCGGTCATCGCCTACATGTCGGCCGTCGGCATGGCCAGGAGACCGCGGTGGCGTTTCGTCCTGTGGGTGGTGCTGCTGCTCGACGCCTTCACCATGCTCGTCGCCGGGTACACGACCCCGCTGTCGATCATCCTGACGGTCCTGATCGGCGTCACGGTGGCGTACGGCACGCTCTACACCGTCGGGTCGCCCAACGTCCGCCCCACCGGCCAGACGCTGCTGGCGGGGCTGCGGCACGTCGGGTTCCGCCCGGTGTCGGCGATGCGCGCCGAGGCCGGGGTGCCGGAGACCGCCGAGCAGGGCGACCGGGGCCGCCGCTACATCGTGACCCTGGAGGAGGGGTCACCGCTCGACGTCACCGTCGTCGACCGCGAGCAGCAGGCGCACGGCTTCTTCTACCGGGCGTGGCGGCGCCTGACGCTGCGCGGCTTCACGACCCGCCGGTCCATCCAGTCGCTGCGGCAGGCCCTGGAGCAGGAGGCGCTGCTGGCGTACGCGGCGATCGCGGCGGGCGCCAACGCGCCCAAGCTGATCGCGACCTCCGAGCTCGGGCCGGACGCCGTGATGCTGGTGTACGAGCACCGGGCGGGCCGCCCCCTGGACGCCCTGGCGGACGAGGAGCTCACCGACCGGGTCGTGCTGGGCTGCTGGGAGCAGGTGCGGGCCCTGCAGTCGCGGCGCATCGCGCACCGCAGGCTGACGGGCGACGCCCTGCTGGTGGATCGTTCCGGCAACGTGGTGATCACGGACCTGCGGGGCGGGGAGATCGCGGCGGGCGACCTGGTCCTGCGGATGGACATCGCGCAGCTGCTGACGACGCTGGGACTGCGCGTGGGCCCGGAGCGGGCGGTGGCCGCGGCCGTGGAGGTGCTCGGCCCGGACAAGGTCGCCGACTGCCTCCCGCTGCTGCAGCCGATCGCCCTGAGCCGGTCGAGCCGGGCGACGCTCCGGCGGCTGGCGCGGGAGCGGTCCCAGCGTGAGCGGGACGCCGTGCTGCGGGCCTCGCAGGCCGCCAAGGCGGCACGGCTGGCCGCGGCCGGGGGCGGCGGCGGACCGGCGGAGGCCAAGGCGGACCGCAAGGCGGAGCGGGCCGAGAAGCAGGCGGAGAAGCGGGCGCTGGAGGACGCGCTGCACGGGGCGCGCGAGGAGGACCTGCTGGCGCAGATCCGCCGCCAGGTGCTGCTGATCCGGCCGCAGGCACCGGTGGAGCCGGTCCGCCTGGAGCGGATCAGGCCCCGCACGCTCATCAGCCTGATCGCCGGGGCGGTCGCCGCGTACTTCCTGCTGTCGCAGATCGCGAGCATCCCGCTGTCGACGATCAGCGACGCGGCATGGGGCTGGGTCACGGCGGCGGCGCTCTTCTCGGCGCTGACGTACGTGGCTGCGGCCATGAGCCTGCTGGGCTTCGTCCCCGAGCGGGTGTCGTTCCTGCGGACGGTGGCCGCGCAGGTCGCGGGCTCGTTCGTGAAGATCGTCGCTCCGGCCGCGGTGGGCGGTGTGGCGCTGAACACCCGGTTCCTCCAGCGGTCCGGGGTGCGGCCCGGCCTGGCGGTGGCGAGCGTCGGCGCCTCCCAGCTGTTCGGGCTGGGCGCGCACATCATGCTGCTGCTGGCGTTCGGCTACCTGACGGGGACGGAGCGGTCGCAGGGCGACCTGACGCCGTCCCGGTCGGTCATCGCGGGTCTGCTCACGATCGCGGTGCTGGTGCTGGTGGTGACGGCGGTCCCGGTGCTGCGCAAGTTCGTGTCGACGCGGCTGCGCTCGCTGTTCGCGGGTGTGGTGCCGCGCATGCTGGACGTGCTGCAGCGGCCGGGGAAGCTCCTCACCGGCATCGGCGGCATGCTGCTGCTCACGGCGATGTTCGTGATGTGTCTGGACGCGTCGATCCGCGCCTTCGCGGACGGTGAGCAGCCGCTGAGCTACGCCAGTCTGGCCGTGGTGTTCCTGGCGGGCAACGCGATCGGTTCGGCCGCGCCGACACCGGGTGGTGTGGGTGCGGTGGAGGGCGCGCTGCTGGGCGGTCTGCTGCTGGCGGGGGTGCCGAAGGAGGTCGCGGCCCCCGCGGTGCTGCTCTACCGGCTGCTGACCCTGTGGCTGCCGGTGCTGCCGGGCTGGTTCTCGTTCAACCACCTGACGCGGAAGGGTTCGCTCTGACCCTTGGAGACTCCCACCATGCCACCCGCACCCGCCAGGTGAATGAGCCGATCTCCCTTGCAGATACACGCCCAAGCGGCCTACATTGCCGCACATGCGGTCCTACACCACTCAGCAGGCGGCCCGGCTCCTGGGCGTCAGCGCCGACACCGTGCGGCGCTGGGCCGACGCCGGAAGGCTGCCGACCCGGAGGGACGAGACGGGCAGGCGGCTCATCGACGGGCCGGACCTGGCCGCCTTCGCCGTGGAGCTGGCACAGCAGGCGGACGAGACGGGCGAGGTGCCGTACACGAGCGCCCGCAACGCGTTCGCGGGCATCGTGACGGCGGTGAAGCTCGGCGACGTGGCCGCCCAGGTGGAGATCCAGGCGGGACCGCACCGGCTCGTGTCGCTGCTCACCCGGGAAGCCGTCGAGGAGCTCGGCCTGGAGGTCGGCGTCGAGGCGGTGGCCCGGGTGAAGTCGACCAACGTCCATGTCGACCGTGTCTGAGATGCCGGGGGTCGCGATGTTCCGTCGGGTGGCGGGTGCGGTGAGTGCGGGGGCGCTGCTGCTGTCCCTGGCGGCGTGCGGCGGCGGTGCCGCGCCGGGCGGCGACGCGGCCGACGGCGGAAAGGTGACGGTGCTGGCCGCCGCGTCGCTGACCGACGTGTTCGAGGACGTCGGCGCCGCGTACGAGGAGGAGCACCCCGGCACCGAGGTCGCGTTCTCCTTCGCCGGCTCGCAGGAGCTCGCCTCGCAGGTGCGCCAGGGCGTGCCCGCGGACGTCCTGGTCACGGCGGACACCACGACGATGGACTCGCTGAAGGACGACACCCGGGAGCCCGTGGTCATCGCCCGGAACAGGCTCGTCATCGCCACCGCTCCCGGCAACCCGGACGGTGTCGCCGGCCTGCGGGACCTGTCCCGCAGCGACCTGAAGGTGGTGCTCGCCGCCCCCGAGGTGCCCGTCGGCCGCTACAGCCGGCAGGTCCTCGACCGGGCGGGTGTCCCGGTGCGGCCCGTGTCGGAGGAGCCGAACGTCCGGGCCGTCCTGGCCAAGGTGCGGCTCGGCGAGGCGGACGCGGGGCTCGTGTACGCCACGGACGCCGCGGCGGCCGGTGGCGAGGTCGCGTCCGTCGCCGTGCCGGACGCGCAGAACGCCGTCGCGTCCTACCCGGCGGCCGCGCTGGACGCGGCGGAGAACGAGCGGGGCGCCCGCGCCTTCGTGGCGTGGCTGCGGTCGGCGCAGGCCAGGGCGCTGCTGGAGCAGGCGGGGTTCGAGGCGCCGTGAGCGTCGTCCCGCGCCGGGTCCCGGTGGCCCTCGCCCTGCCCGCCGCCGTGGCGGTGCTGTTCCTGCTGGTGCCCCTCGCGGGGGTGCTGGCGAACGCGCCGTGGGGGAGCCTGGCCGGGCGTCTGACGGCGCCCGCCGTACGGGAGGCGCTGGGTCTCTCGCTGGTCGTGTCGGCCTGGGCACTGCTGCTGTCCCTGGTGCTCGGCGTGCCGCTGGCGTGGGTGCTGGCCCGGGTGGACTTCCCGGGCAAGGCCCTCGTACGGGTGCTGGTGATGCTGCCGATGGTGCTGCCGCCGACCGTGGCGGGTGTGGCACTGCTGCAAGGCTTGGGGCGGCGGGGGCTGCTGGGCGGGGTGCTGGAGGACTGGTTCGGGGTGACGCTGCCGTTCTCGACGGCGGGGGCCGTCGTGGCGGCGGCGTTCGTGTCGATGCCGTTCCTCGTGATCAGCCTGGAGGGTGCGCTGGCGGGGCTGCACCCGCGGTACGAGGAGACCGCCGCGTCCCTGGGCGCGTCGCCGCTGCGCGCGTTCTTCACGGTGACGGTGCCGATGGCCGGCCCCGGGCTCGTCGCGGGGGCGGCGCTGTGCTGGGCGCGGGCCCTCGGGGAGTTCGGGGCGACGATCACCTTCGCCGGGAACCTGCCCGGCACCACCCAGACCCTTCCGCTCCAGGTGTACCTGCTGCTGCAGAACGACCCGGAGGGCGCGGTCGCGGTCTCCCTCCTGCTGCTCGTGGTGGCCACGGCGGTGCTGGTCGCGCTGCGCGGGCGCTGGCTGGCGGCGGCCCCCCGGGCGCGTGCCGCGGCGGTGCGCGACGAGGACGCGCAGGATGCGGCGCCGGGCGCCGGCGATCCGTACTCGGCCCCAGGGAGGCCCGAGGAGACGGCGCCGGCGGCCGTGCGGGCCTCCCGGGCCGGCGCCGCGGCGGACCGGGCGGGGGGCGGCTGGCCGCTGAGCGCCCGCGTCACCGGGGCCGTCACCGTGGAGCTGGACGTGCCCGCCGGGACGACCGTCGCCGTCGTGGGGCCGAACGGCGCCGGCAAGACGACGCTGCTGCGTGCCCTGCTCGGGCTGACCCCCCGCGCCACCGCGTCGTCGGTGGTGCTCGGGGGCGACGAGCTCGCGCAGCTGCCGCCGCACCGGCGGGGCATCGCGTGGGTGCCGCAGGACGGGGCGCTGTTCCCGCACCTGTCGGCGCTGGCCAACACCGCGTACGGGCTCCGCTCGCAGGGCGTCTCCCCGCGGCACGCGCGCGTCGCCGCCCGGGAGCGGCTGGAGCGGCTCGGCGTCGGGCGGTTCGCCCACCGCAGGCCCGGTGAGCTGTCGGGCGGCCAGGCGCAGCGGGTCGCCCTGGCCCGGGCGCTCGCCGCGCGGCCCCGGCTGCTGCTGCTGGACGAGCCGCTGGCCGCGTTGGACCAGACGACCCGGGCGCGGGTCCGGCACACTCTGCGGCAGCACCTGGCCGGCTTCCCGGGGGTGTGCCTGATCGTGACGCACGACCCGGTGGAGGCCGTGTCGCTCGCCGACCGGGTGCTGGTCCTGGAGGAGGGCCGCCTCGTGCAGTACGCGGAGCCCGGCGAGGTGGCCCGCCATCCGCGGTCCCCCTGGGTGGCCCGCATGCTCGGGCGCAACGCCTGGCCGGGCACCGTACGGAGCGGAGGGCTGGAGCCGGTCGGCGGGGGCCGGCTGGTCACCGCCGCCGACCCGGCGCCTCCGGAGGGGGCGGCCGCGCTCGCGGTGGTCGCCCCCGAGGCGGTGTCCCTGCACCGGGCGCGCCCCTCCGGCGGCAGCCCGCGCAACGTCTGGCGGGGCACCGTGCGGGAGCTCACCGCGCACGGTGCGCGCCTGCGCGTGCTGGTCTCGGACGCGCCGGCGCCCGGGCTGGACGTGGTGGCGGAGGTCACCCCGGCGGCCGTGGCGGAGCTGGGGCTGGCGGAGGGCGCGGAGGTGTGGGTCAGCGTGAAGGCGACCGAGATCGCCGTCGTGCCCCTCTGAGTCCTCCCCTCCCCCACGGGCACCGACGGGGTTTCCCTGCCCGGCGGCAGCAGGACAGCGAGGAGGAGGGCAGCCGGCGGCGGCACCACCTGGCCCGGCCCGCCGGTCGCACGGCCGGAGCACGGGGGCAGGGGCCGCGCGGGGCGCGCGCCCCGCGCGACCGGCACCACGTGCCCCGGCCCCCACCGCCACGTGGCCGCACCCGCACCGGTTGCCGGGCGTACCGGCCGGGTCCCGTCCACCCGGTGCACTCGACGGGCCGGCCCCTCAGCCCCGCGCATGCCCCGCCGTGACCACCCCGCCCGGCCCCGGAGGGCCGCTCCTGCCGCCCCCGGTCCACCCGCATGGACGCCCGCGCAGGCGGCGGGCGGCCCGCGCGCCGACGATGGACGTATGCCGTTCACCCGCCCCAGCCGGCGCCGCCGCTCATCCCGGCGGCTCCGCGCCGCCCGTGTCCCCCGGCGTGCGGTCGGCCTCGCCGTCGCGGTCGTCCTCGCCGCCGCGGGGTGCGGCGGGAACGGCGACGGTGACGCCCCGCAGGAGGGCACGCCGAGCTCCCCGGGCGACCTCGCCCGGCAGGAGCTGTCCTGGAGCCCGTGCATCCCCTCACCCGTGTCCGAGGGAAACCAGCCGGCCCCCAGTCCCCTTCCCGACGGCACGCCGTGGGAGTGCGCGTTCATGGACGCGCCGCTCGACTACTCCGCCCCGGACGGCGAGACCATCGAGCTGGGCCTCATCCGCGTCAAGGCCCGCGACACGTCGCGCCGGATCGGCTCGCTGCTGTTCAACTTCGGCGGACCTGGCGGATCCGGCATCACGGCGCTGCCCGCCTTCGCACCGGAGTACGAGACGCTGCGCAGCCGCTACGACCTGGTCAGCTTCGACCCCCGCGGAGTGGGCCGCAGCGAGGGCGTGCGCTGCTTCGACGACAGCGAGCTGGACGCGTTCTTCGCCCAGGACGCCACACCCGACGGTCCCGCGGAGGAGCGGGCGCTGGTCGACTCGCTGGAGGACTACGCGGCGGCCTGCGAGGAAGACTCCGGGGAGCTGCTGCCGCACGTCGGGACGGAGAACGCGGCCCGCGACATGGACCTCATGCGGCAGGTCCTCGGCGACGAGAAGCTGTACTACTTCGGCATCTCGTACGGCACGGAGCTCGGCGCCGTCTACGCGCACCTGTTCCCGCGGACCGTCGGCCGGGCCGTGCTGGACGCGGTCGTGGACCCGGGCGGCACCGCTCTGGAGGGCGCGCTCGGCCAGGCCAGGGGCTTCCAGCTCGCCCTGGACAACTTCGTGCAGGACTGTGTGGAGCGGGGGGACGACTGCCTGCTGCCCGGCGGCACCCCGGACGAGGTCAAGACGTTCATCAGGAACCTGCTGACCCGACTCGACCAGACGCCCGTCGACGGGGTCGGCACCCGCGAGCTGACGCAGACCCACGCCGCGAACGGCATCATCCAGGCGCTGTACTCCAAGGAGTACTGGCCGTACCTGGAACAGGCCCTGGACGAGGCCGACGGCGGTGACGGCGCCCTGCTGCTCGCCCTGTCGGACTCCCTGAACGGCCGCGACGAGACGGGTCACTACAACAACCTCCAGGCGGCGAACGCGGCCATCAACTGCGTCGACACCAAGCAGCGGTTCACCCGGGAGGACGTGGAGGAGTACCTGCCGCAGTTCCGCGAGGCGTCCCCCGTGCTCGGCGAGTGGTTCGCGTGGGGCCTGCTCGGCTGCTCCCAGTGGCCGGTCCCCGGCACGTGGGAGCACCCGGTGGTCAGCGCCCCCGACGCGCCGCCCATCCTCGTGGTCGGCACCACGGGCGACCCCGCCACACCGTACGAGGGCGCCGCGGCGATGGCCGCCGCCCTCGGCAAGGGCGTCGGAGTGGAGGTCACCTACCGCGGCGAGGGGCACGGCGCGTACAACTCGGGCGACGCGTGCATCAAGCGGATCGTCGACGCCTACCTGCTGAACGGGAAGGTCCCGGCTTCCGGAACGGTCTGTCCCACGACTTAGGATGGCCGCATTCGTCGGATTCGTGGGGTGGTCGGGGCATGGCAGGACGTCGTTCCATACGGGTGCGGGCGGGCGCGGCGGCGGTCGCGGCGCTCCTGACGGGGGCCGTGACCGGCTGCCAGCCGGAGGATGCGGGCCGGAACGACGGCAAGGGGGCCGCCACGGACGGCCCGCCCGCGGTCCAGGACGTGGCCTGGCGGGCCTGCGAGGCCCCCGAGGGCGGCGAGCGGCCGTCCAAGGCGTGGCGCTGCGCCGACGTCGAGGTGCCCGTCGACTACGCCGACCCGGACGGCGAGACGATGTCCATCGCGCTGATCCGCAAGGAGGCGACGGACAAGAAGGACCGTATCGGGTCGCTCCTGTTCAACTTCGGCGGGCCCGGAGCGTCGGGTGTCGCCGTGCTGCCCGGCTACGAGACCGAGTACGCCGGGCTCAACGCCCGCTACGACCTGGTGGGCTTCGACCCGCGCGGCGTCGGCGGCAGCTCGGGCGTCGAGTGCCGCGGCGACAAGGAGCAGGAGAAGGCGCTGGCCGGGGTCGACTCCACGCCCGACACGGCGGCCGAGGAGGCCGCCTACCTCCAGGACGCCCGCTCCTTCGGGGCCGGCTGCGCCCGGTCGGCGGGGGACCTGTTGCCGCACCTGACCACGTCGAACACCGCGCGGGACATGGACGTCGTCCGGCAGGTGCTGGGCGACGACAAGCTGCACTACCTCGGCTTCTCGTACGGCACGCAGCTGGGCGCCGTGTACGCCCACCTGTTCCCGAAGAACACCGGTCGGCTCGTGCTGGACGCCGTGGTGGACCCGACCGCCGACACGGCGGCCCACGCCCGGCACCAGACGACCGGCTTCCAGAGGGCGCTGAACAACTACTTCGAGAAGCAGGGCGAGGACCCCGAGGAGGGCACCGCCCGTGTGGCGGCGCTGCTGGAGCGGCTGGACGAGCAGCCGCTGCCCACCGGTGACGGCCGGAAGCTGACGCAGAGCCTCGGCGTGACGGGGATCATCTACCCGCTGTACTCCGAGGACATGTGGCCCTACCTGACGCAGGGCCTGGACGACGCGGAGAGCGGCGACGGGTCCATGCTGCTGGCGCTCGCGGACGGCTACAACGAGCGCGGCGAGGACGGCCGCTACGGCACCACCACGCACGCCCAGCGCGCCATCTCCTGCGCCGACAGCAGCGAGCGCCCCACCCTCGACGAGGCGCGCACGCTGGTGGAGGACCTGGCGGAGGTGTCGCCCGTCTTCGGCCCTGCGCTGGCCTGGGACACGGCCGGCTGGTGCGCCGACTGGCCCGCGAAGGGCGAGCGTGCGACGGTCGAGGTGAGCGCCCCCGGCGCGGCCCCGATCCTGGTGGTGGGGACGACCGGCGACTCGGCGACCCCGTACGAGGGCGCCCGGGTCATGGCGGAGGAGCTCGGCGAGGGCGTAGGTGTCCTGGTCACCAACGAGGGTGAGGGGCACGGCGCCTACGGGTCGGCGTCCTGCGCGACCCGTGTCGTCGACGACTACCTGCTGCGCGGCAAGGTGCCGTCGAACGGCACGACCTGCAAGGGCTGACTCCCCGCTCCCCCGCGCCCGGCGCGGGGGCACGCCCGGAACGTGACGGCGCCGGGCCGGGACGCGGTGTGCGTCCCGGCCCGGCACCGTCGTCCTGCGGGTCAGTAGACCGGCTTGTGCGGCTCGATCTGGTTCACCCAGCCGATGACGCCGCCGCCGACGTGGACCGCGTCGGCGAAGCCCGCGGACTTCAGCACCGCGAGCACTTCCGCACTGCGGACACCCGTCTTGCAATGCAAGACGATCTTCTTGTCCTGCGGCAGGTCCTGGAGAGCGCTGCCCATGAGGAACTCGTTCTTCGGGATCAGACGGGCACCCGGGATCGAGACGATCTCGTACTCGTTGACCTCGCGGACATCGATGATGTCGATCTTCTCGCCGCCGTCGATCCACTCCTTGAGCTGCTTCGGAGTGATCGTCGAGTCGGCGGCGGCCGCCTGGGCCTCCTCCGACACGACGCCGCAGAACGCCTCGTAGTCGATGAGCTCGGTGACGGTCGGGTTCTCGCCGCAGACCGCGCAGTTCGGGTCCTTGCGGACCTTGACCTGCCGGTACTGCATCTCCAGGGCGTCGTAGATCATGAGGCGGCCGACCAGCGGGTCGCCGACGCCGGTGAGGACCTTGATGGCCTCGGTGACCTGGATCGAGCCGATGGACGCGCAGAGCACGCCCAGCACGCCGCCCTCGGCGCAGGACGGGACCATACCCGGCGGCGGGGGCTCGGGGTAGAGGCAGCGGTAGCAGGGGCCGTGCTCGGACCAGAAGACCGACGCCTGGCCGTCGAAGCGGTAGATGGAGCCCCACACGTACGGCTTGTTCAGCAGCACGCACGCGTCGTTGACCAGGTAGCGGGTCGCGAAGTTGTCCGTGCCGTCGACGATCAGGTCGTACTGGCTGAAGATGTCCATCACGTTGTCGGCTTCGAGCCGCTCCTCGTGCAGGACCACGTTCACGTACGGGTTGATGCCGAGGACCGAGTCCCGGGCGGACTCCGCCTTGGAGCGGCCGATGTCCGACTGGCTGTGGATGATCTGGCGCTGCAGGTTCGACTCGTCGACCTCGTCGAACTCCACGATGCCGAGCGTGCCCACACCGGCCGCCGCCAGGTACATCAGGGCGGGCGAGCCGAGGCCGCCGGCGCCCACACAGAGCACCTTGGCGTTCTTCAGCCGCTTCTGCCCGTCCATCCCCACGTCGGGGATGATCAGGTGGCGGGAGTACCTGCGGACCTCGTCTACGGTGAGCTCGGCGGCCGGCTCGACCAGGGGTGGCAGCGACACGGGGACTCCGTTGGTCGTATGTCAGTACGGGACGCCCCGCTCGGGCGGGGACTACTGTTCCCGTAACACTGCCACGCCCCTCCTCATTCCGAGACACCCGGTCCGATCTGCGAGACGATTTCGTCCCAGTAGCCGGGCAGGGCAGTGAATGGGGCGTTTTGCCCGCGGTCGGTGAAGAAGATCGTCCCTGCGCCCTGCCAGCGGGCGATCCGGACCGCCTCCTCCAGGTGGCTGCGGGGCACCCCGTGCACCAGGTGCACGAACCGCTCGGGCGGATGGTCCGCGGTCCACTGCTCCGCCTGTGACCAGCGGTACTCCGTCCACGGGCCGCAGTAGGTCACGAGCTGGTCCCCGATCTCCGCATAGCCGGGATCGGGGTGCGTGCCGTGGCTCAGCACCAGGTGGCAGCCGTCGGCGTCGTCCAGGACGGTCTCCAGGGTCGCCGCGAGCCGCCGCACCTCCGGCAGGGCTGACCGCTCTGTGGGACAGCTGTCCAGCAGGTAACCCGACACCCGGTACCAGTCCGCGTACCGGTGGGCGTCGGAGACGACGTCCCCGAAGGGCCGCTCCCGCCGGTCGCCGTCCCGCAGCGCGAGGTGGCCCAGGACACGGACACCCGCGTTCCGGAGCCGGCCCGCGACCTCCAGGCAGTGCGGGTCCGGCCGCGTCCCCGGGCCGTCCGACACGTTCAGGACGGCCCAGTGCAGCGGCGTCCCCGGCCGGGTCAGCTCGGCCCACTCCACCGGTGCGAGCAGCGGGTGCGCGTAGCCGGGGATGCCGATGCCGAGCCGCTCGGCGCCGGTCGCCGACAGGTCGGTCCCCACCGTCGTCAGATGCGGCACGCCGCCTCCATCCAGATGTCGGCCAGGGACTCCTCCAGGCTGATCCGCGGCCGCCAGCCGAGCCGGTCGCGGGCGGTGCGCACGTCGGCCTGCTGCCAGGACCCGCAGCCGTCCGGATACGGGTGGGCGCCCTGCACACCACCGCCGAGCTGCACGTGGTCACCGAGGCTGTCGGCGCGCTGCGCGGCGATCACCGGCCGCGTCGGGGGTCCGTCCAGCTCGTGCAGGGCCCCGGTGTAGCCGGCGACGCGGGACAGCACGGCCGCGGCGTCCCTGAGCCGGACGGCGCGGCCCGTGCCGATGTTCACCACGCCCTGGGCGGCGGACAGCGAGGCCGCGTGCACGGCGCGCGCCACGTCCCGTACGTCCACGAAGTCCCGCTGGACGCCGAGGCCGCCGAGCCGGAGCTCGCCGTCACCGGACTGCATGGCACGCCGCATCGCCTCCGCGAGCCGGCCGAGCGGCGACCCGGCGGGGGTGCCGGGACCCACCGGCGAGAACACCCGCAGGACGACCGCGTCGAGCCCGGAGCCCAGCACCAGCTCGGTGGCGGCCAGCTTCGACACGCCGTACGGCCCGCCGGGGCGCGGCACAGCGTCCTCCGCCGTGGACGAGCCGGGCTGGGAGGGACCGTACTCGGAGGCGCAGCCGACCTGGACCATGCGGGCGCCGCAGCGGCTGCGCCGCAGGGCCTCGCAGACGGTGGCGACGGCGACGGTGTTGTGCCGGGTCAGCTCGCGGGCACCTCCGCGGGTGGCGCCCGCGCAGTTGATGACGACGCCGGGGTGGACGGCGTCCAGGAACCGGGTGAGGGCCCCGGGACTGCCGGAGGCGAGGTCGAAGC
Organism: Streptomyces sp. CC53; assembly: GCF_001865245.1. Taxonomy (GTDB): domain Bacteria; phylum Actinomycetota; class Actinomycetes; order Streptomycetales; family Streptomycetaceae; genus Streptomyces. The sequence continues at coordinate 33,633 of NZ_MKXB01000010.1, forward strand.
GGACGTCCGAGTCGTCGCGGCGGCCGAGGGCGGTCAGGTGCACCGCCGGGTCGGCGAGCAGCCGGTCGGCGACGTAGCGGCCGATGAATCCCGTGGCGCCGAGCAGCAGCACCCTCATCGCGCGCCCCCTTCGCGCCGGCGGTCGGCCGTGTGCGGGGATTGGG
>NZ_MKXB01000011.1 GCF_001865245.1 Streptomyces sp. CC53
CCCGCTGAGGCCGGGCTGCCGAGCGGCCGGCGCCCCGCCGTGCCGTCGGCACTCGCCCGCCCGCCGGGCCCGGTCGGCCCCGGCCGCGGAGCTCCGCCCGCCGGGCCCGTCCGCCCGGGCCGGACGGACGTACGGAAGGCCGGCCGCCCACCGCTGCCGGGCCGCCGCGGCGCCGACCGCCGGCGTGCCGTCCACCGCCGCCCGACCCGACGACCCCGCTGCGCGACGCCGGCGCGGGGACGGCCCTAGAGGTCCAGCACCAGCCGCCCGCCCCGGCAGCGGGACACGCAGATCAGCATCGAGTCGTGCCGCTCGTCGTCGGTGAGCAGCTCGTCCCGGTGGTCGACCTCGCCCTCCAGCACCCGCTGCTGGCACGTCCCGCAGAAGCCCTGCTCGCACGAGTACGACACGTGGGGCACCTCGGCGCGCACCGCCGCCAGCACCGACTGGCCGGCCGCCACGTCCACGGTGGTGCCGGTGCGGCGCAGCTCCACCCGGAACGCCCCGCCCTCCTGTACGGTCGCGGTGAACCGCTCCAGGCGCGGTGCGCGGCCCAGTGCCCGGGTGACCGCCTCCATCAGTCCGTCGGGACCGCAGCAGTACACCTCCGCGGTGTCCGGCAGGTCCGCGAGGAAGGACAGGTCGGGGCGCCCGTCGGTGTCCTCCGCGACGACCGTCGTGCGGCCGCCGGCGCCCACCGCCTCCAGTTCGCCGAGGAACGGCATGGACGCCCGGTCGCGCCCGCAGTACAGCAGCCGCCAGTCGGCGCCCGCCGCGTGCGCGGCCCGCACCATCGGCAGCACGGGGGTGACGCCGATGCCGCCGGCGACGAACACGTACGCCTCCGCGTCGACCAGGGGGAAACGGTTGCGCGGCCCCCGGATCTCCACCTCGGTGCCCTCGTGGAGCTGGTCGCGCACCTCCAGGGACCCGCCGCGGCCGTCCTCCAGCACGCGGGCGGCCACGGTGTACGCGTCGGTGTCGGCCGGGTCGCCGCACAGCGAGTACTGCCGTACGAGCCCGGAGGGCAGCACCAGGTCGACGTGGGCGCCCGGTGACCAGGCCGGCAGTCCGACGCCCTCCAGCCGGAGCCGTACGACCCCCCGGGCGGGCTCGGTCCGTTCGGTGACCAGGACGCGGCGCGGGGTGGTGGAGGAGCGGCGGCCCTGCCCCGACACGGGTTCCTCCAGGGCGGGCAGGGGCCACAGGGGCGCCTGCCGGACGCGGCGGCGCAGCGCCCGCCGGACGAGCACGGCGGCTCCGGCGGCGAGCAGGACGGTGCGGGCTCGGGGCATGCTCAGGCACCTCCGCGTGCGCCGGGGGACGAGGCGAGGTAGGCGACCGCCTGGGCGGTGCAGCCTTCCTGCGACGGGTGGTAGGAGCGGCTCAGGTAGCGGGGGACGGACCGCAGCATGGCCGGGGTGGACGGCAGGACGCCCTCCCTGCCCTTGCGGACGAACCGGGTGAACGTCGGCTTGTCGTCGAGCAGGGTCGGGTCGTTCTCCATGAAGAACCGCACGCCGCGCTGCCACAGGAACACCAGGGCGGTGAAGGCCGCGCCCCAGGTCCGCACCCGCCGCCGGTAGCCGCCGTCGAGGTGCTGGAACAGGTCGAACGCCACGGACCGGTGCTCCACCTCCTCGGCGCCGTGCCAGCGCAGCAGGTCCAGCATCACCGGGTCGGCGCCCCTGCGGTCCAGCTCCTCGGCGTTGAGCACCCAGTCGCCGAGGAACGCGGTGTAGTGCTCGATGGCGGCGATCAGCGCGACCCGCTCCATGAGCCACCACCGGCGCGGCCGTCCCGGCGGCAGGGTCCGGTCGCCGAGCAGCTTCTCGAAGAACCAGTCGACCTGCGCCGTGTACGGCGTCGGGTCGAGGCCCAGCTCCCGCAGGCGCGGCAGGACGTCGTCGTGGGCCTGGGAGTGCACCGCCTCCTGCCCGATGAACCCGATGACGTCCTCGCGCAGCCGGTCGTCCCGGATGTAGGGCAGCACCTGCCGGTACACGTGGATGAACCAGCGCTCGCCCGCGGGCAGCAGCAGGTGCAGGACGTTGATGGTGTGGGTGGTGAACGGGTCGTCGGGGACCCAGTGGAGAGGGGTCTCCTTCCAGTCGAAGGAGACCTTCCGCGCCTTCAGTTCGATCCGTTCGGGGGGTGCCTGCCCTGCGGGAGGCCACACAACCGGCCGCGTATTAGACATGGCGTCAATGTACTGACGGGTACGCCAGGGGGACAGAGCCGTGCACGGGAAAAGTCGCGGGGACCCGACCGGGCCGGGCCCCCGGGGGATCACCTCAACGCGCTGATCTCCGTGCCGTCCTCCAGCTTCCCGTCCAGCTCCACCTTGGCGCCCTTGTCCGCCTCGACCGCGAGCAGCCGGCCCCGCTCATGGCCCTCGACCCCGCCCGACACCGTCACGGACGCCACGTCGGGACTGCCGGCCGCCAGGACGTACCACTGGTCGCCCGGGCCCTTCCACAGCACGCCCGCCAGCACCTGCGGCACCCGCGCCCCGCACGCCGGGGAGTCCTCCGCCTTCGCCGCGACCGCGCCCGGCGTCGCCGGGGCGCCCGGCGTCACGGCGGTGACCGGTGCCTGGAACTGGGCGAGCGCCCTGCTGCCCGTGCCCCGCCAGGTCTCCGCGCGCGTGCACAGCCACGACGCCGTGCCCGTGCCCTCACCGGGCAGGTCCTGCTCGGCGAACCGCCACGAGTTCACCGACCGCACCCCCGTCGCCCGCATGGACGGCAGCAGGCACGCCGTGCGCGCCCACTCCGCCCGCGCCGCCTCCCCCGACACGTCGACCGGAGCCGACGGCGCGCCGGACGTCAACCGGACCGGCACCAGCTCGCCCAGGTCGGTCAGCACCCGGGTGGCGATCCCGTCCCGCACCTCCAGCACGTCCCAGGACGTGCAGCTGCTGGCCGCGGCGGGGCTCTGCATCGGCGCCGTCACCCCGTGGGCGTCCCGCTCCAGCGGCCGGGCCTCCCCGCCCGCCTGCAGCAGGTCCCGCACCTGCACGTCGCGCACCCACGGCGCCGTCAGGTAACGCACGTTCGCGTGCGTGCGGCTCACCACCAGCGCCGCGGACGACGCCGTGTCGGCCCCGTCGGTCCGCGCGAAGTCGAGCGCCGCCACGTCCGTGCCGTCCTTCGGCTCCGCGTACCGCACCGCCCGCAGTCCGTCATGGAACAACACGACCCGGGCGCCGTCCACGTCGCCCGCGAAGAGCAGTTGCGGCGGGCCCGCCGGCGGCCCGGGCATCGTGCCGGGCGTCGCGGACGCCTGCACCTTCGCCCCCGGCCGCGCCCACACCGCGAGCGCCCGCCGCAGCAGGTCCTCGTCCCGGACCAGGTTCCCCCGGGCCGGCCACACGGAGAAGTCCGTGCGCGACGACCGCTGCCACGCCGCCGGGGCGACCCGCAGCACCTTGCCCGGGTCCAGTGCCGCCTCCGCCGCGGCGTTCCGCGCGTACGGCGGCGCCGCCGCGCCGTCCCGGCCCCAGCCGTCGCCCGGCAGCGCCAGCAGCACCCCGCACACCACCACCGCCGCGCCCGCGGCGAGCGCCGCCCGCGTGTGCTGGCGCCGCCGCATCAGGTCCGTCGGCCGGGCCTGCAGGGAGCAGGGGTCGAACTCCGGGGACTCCAGCAGCGCCGCCCCGCCGGGCGCGTCCTGGCCGTCCACGCCGTCCGCCTCGGCGAGCGCCGCCGCCGGGTCCGCCACACCCGCCGCGGCGAGCACCCGCCGCACCTCCGCGTCGCCCTGCCGTTCGAGGCCGCGCAGCACGTACGCCGCCCGCCCGGCCGCCGACACCGCCGACAGCCGCTGGTCGAGGGCCAGTTCGTCGGCGCCCCCGGAGCGCGGGAACAACCGCAGGCCCCACACCTGCGGCAGCAGCGGCGGGAGCTGCGCCCGCTTCGGCCACGCCGTGCGCCGCAGCGGCGCGGCACCGTCCAGCGCCTGCCGCAGCACCCGCAGCCGTACGTAGGCGTAGCCGGGGTCGACGGCGTCCTCGGGGCGCCGCCGCTGCACGGGCATCGCCGCGTCCCCGGCTGCGCGCCGGCGGGGCAGCGACCGCTGCACCAGCGCGTGCGCGGCCAGCACCCGGCGGTTGCGGCCGAGGGACGGCGGCAGCACCAGGTAGGCGATGCGGACCAGCCGTGGATAGTGCTCGACGAGCGCGGCCTCGGCGTGCTCGACGTCGACGGAGGCGGCGGAGCCGGGGCGGGACTCGGGGGCTCTCTGGGCGTGCTGGGCTTCCTGGGTGCTCACGTTCAGCAGAACGAGCGATCATGGTGATGGTCACCTCGCGGCCCTCGCGTCGTTGGCGCCGCGGATCTCCCCGTTCCGGCCCGCACGGCTGTTCCAGACGGCACTATGGCCTCATGCGTACCATGCGAACCTCCCGTTTCCCGATGGACGTTGTGCTCGCCCTGTCCGCGGCGGCGCTGGGAGCAGCGGCCCTGACCGGCTGCACCGGGGAGGACGGCCACGGATCCGGGCACGGCGACAGCGGCGGCGCCCCGCCCGTGGCCGAGGGCACCCTGGAGGAGCTGGCGGAGCGCGCGGAGTGCGAACCCAGCGTCCAGACCGACGCGGACGAGCTCCGGCAGGCCAACTGCACCACCGCGTACGGCACGTACGTCCTGGCCACCTTCGCCACCGACCGCGGCCAGCGCGAGTGGATCAACAGCGCGAAGGACTACGGGGGTTCCTACCTCGTGGGGCGCAAGTGGGTCGCCGTCGCCGAGCCGGACGTGATCACGAAGCTGCGCGGCCGGCTCGGCGGTGAGGTCGAGGCCGGGGAACAGCACTCGGGTCACCACTAGAGCCGACCGCGCAGGTGGGGGGCGGGTGGGGGATCGAAGGGGGACGGGGGCCCGGGGGCGCGGGCCCCCGGGGAGGTCAGGCGCAGCGCCGACCGGTGTTGATGCAGTCGACCATCCGGGCCATCAGGCGGCTGTCGAAGACGTTGATGAAGTCCCCGTGGTCGGTGATCGGCTTGTGCAACTGCTCGGGGAACGAGTCCACCGCAAAGTTCGCCTGCGGCGGCACGTCGTAGACGATCCGCTGGACGAGCTGCGGAATGGCGCGGAAGCCGCGCGGGCAGCGCCCCGACCCGTCGGCGAACGCCACGTGGGTGCGGTGGTTGGCGCTGTCGGCGTTGCGGCCGTCCCAGCAGCTCTGGAACTTGAAGGTGCGCACCACCTTGCTGCCCTGCGGGCACAGCGGGTACTTGTCCTTCAACTGCACCCGTTTCTCGAAACCGGTGCAGCTCCAGGAGGCGTTGGCGTTCGCGTCGCCGTTGGTGAACGCCTTGGCGTCGCCCGTGATGATGCGCAGGAAACGCGGCATGGCCGTCACCCGCGACACCGGGCTGCCGACGAAGTTCATCGTCACCTGCGCCGGGGTCTGGATCTGCCCGACGTTCTGGTCCTTGCCGCCGCCGTCCTGGTCGGCGTCCTGCTCGTCCTGGCCGTTCTGCACGCGGAGCACCGGCCAGTAGTACGTGGAGCGGTCCCCCTGGTTCCGGCAGGTCGTACGGCCCCGGGCCAGCGTCCGGTTGTCGGCGAACGCGTCGTTCGCCTGGTTGCCCACGTAGTCGTGCATGTGGTGGGCGCCGTTGCTGACGCCGGGCGCCACGATGACGTTGTCCGAGTTGAACTTCCGGTTCTCGTTGCGGCCGCAGCTCGAGGTGAAGCTGCCCCGGGAGGCGCCGCGCTGCTGGCGCGGCACGCGGACGTTGGGGGCGACCGTGCGGATGTCGACGAAGTCCGAGGCGACCGGCCCGTTGCCGGCCTGACCCTGGCCTTGTCCCTGTCCCTGGCCCTGGTCACCGCCCTGGCCCTGGTCTCCGCCCTGGTCCTGGCCGGGGGCGGTGCGCAGGGTGCAGGTGGCCAGCGACTCCATCCCGTCGGGGCGCTGCCCGGAGCGCTGGATCGCGGTGGCGATCCGCTTGATGCTCGCCAGCCGCTCGTCCTTCAGCGGGGTGAGGATGACGTTGTCCGCGAACCGCGGATCCTCCCGCATCTGCTGCTGCGACTGGGCCAGGCGCTGGTACGCGTCGGTGATCCGGTTGTCGATTCTGGCGAGCTCCAGGTCCACCTCCCCCCGCGCCTGGTCGGGGATCGACTCGGGCAGCCCGTTCGCCACCTCCGGGCAGTCGATGGTGGACAGGTTCACCGACGTGGCCGCCTTCGTCTGGGGCCGCTGCTCCCGGGACCATCCTGACCACCCCTCTCCCGCGGAGGCGTAGACATTGGCCGCGAGCAGTCCGCCCCCGCCCAATACCAGGGCGGCGGACGCCGCGATGGCGCGGTTGGCCAGCGTGGAGCGTTTTCGTGAACGGCGCATGGAACTCCAATCCCTGCGGGGGAACAGCTCCTCTCCATACGGATGCGACGCGTGGGGCGTTCAACGCCCGTGGGAACAAAGGGACGTGGGCGGCGTCCCCGCCGGCGGGGACCGCCCCGCGCCACCGCGAGGGCCCCGGTCCGCCCGCGTCCCGTCGCCCGCGCGACGGGCGCGGGCGTCGGAGCCCGGGTGGCGGCGCAGGCGGCGGGCGGGTGCCGGTCGAGTGGCTTCGGGTGGTGCACCTCGACGGGCCGGGTGCGGAAGGCGGCGGCCGAGCGCACGGAAGGGGCGCAGGGCCCGGCGTGCCGTACCGGTGCCGGACCGGCGGAGCCCCGCAGTGCCCCGACGGGTCATCCCGCCAGCAGCTTCGCCTCCACCTCAGGGCTCAGGCCCACCGTGCCGCGGTCGGCGCGCAGCGGCGCCCGGCCGCCCACCGCCCGCAGCCACTCCCACGTGTCCTCCACCGTCTCGGCGACCGGGCGGCATCGCAGGCCCGCCGCGACCGCCTTCGACACGTCCGCGCGGTGCATGGCGTCGTGCAGCTCGCCCGGCGGCAGCCAGACCGGCAGGTCCGTCCACGGCTCGACCCCGGCGTCCAGGATCCGCTGCGGCTCCGTCCAGCGCAGCTCCGCGTCCGACCCCGTGGCCCGCACGCAGCTGTCGAGCAGCCCGCCCGTCGTCGTGTGGCCGGACGGGCTCACCACGTCGTACGGCCCGGACAGCCCGGCCTCCGCGGCGTCCAGCGCCCAGGCGGCCACATCCCGCACGTCGACGTACTGGAGCGGCAGGTCACGCGGGCCCGGCGCGAGGACCGGGCCGCCGCGCGCCACGCGGTTCAGCCACCACGGCAGCCGCCCGATGTTCTCCCACGGCCCCAGCACCAGCCCCGCCCTGACCAGCAGCGTGCGGGCCTCGCCGAACGCCCCGAGCGCCGCGAGTTCACCGCCCCGCTTGGCCTGCGCGTACGGCACGTCGTCCCAGTCGTCCTCCGACGCCTCCACCAGCGGCGCGTCCTCCGTCGACCCGGCCGCCACCGGCCACGCGTACACCGAGCGGCTCGACACGTACACGTACCGCCCCGCCCGGCCCGCCAGCAGCCGGGCCGCGTCCCGCACCGCTGACGGCGCCGACGACCACGTGTCGACGACCACGTCCCACGAGCCGCCGCGCAGTGCCTCCAGCCCCGCGGTGCCCTCCGTCCGGTCGCCGTGCAGCGCCGCCACGCCCTCCGGCGGAGCATGGCGGCCCCGGTGGAACACCGTCACGTCCGCCTCGCGGGCCAGTGCCTCCTCCACGACGGCGCGGCCCACGAACTCCGTACCACCCAGAACGAGAAGTCTCATACCGCCGACTCTGCCCCCTCGCCCACCGGTCGCGCACCCGTGCCGCACACGGCCCGCGTCCGCTCTGAGAGGAACGCTCCGCGACCGCCCCCGGTGCCGGGCGCACGGGTCCGGTCCCCGACGGGGTGCACGTGCCGCGAGGCCCGCGGCCAACGCGCGAGCCCTACGAGCCGTGCACGCCGTACGAGCCGTACGAGCCGTACGGGACGTGCAGGTCGTATGAGCCGTCCGAGCCGTGCAAGCCATACGAGCCACACGAGTCACACGAGCCGTGCAAGCCACACGAGCCGTGCAAGCCATGCGAGCCGTGCGGTGAGACGAACGCGCCTGCCGTCCGTATGCAGGGGAGTGGCACCATGTTCTGGCCATGACCAGGTTCCGTTCCCCGCTGCGCGTACTGCGCGCCGCCCTCTTCGCGGCGGTGTGCGTCGTGCTGTCCGGAACCGGTCACGCAGCGCAGTCGGACCACCACGTACCCGCGTCCGCGCTGCTGCTCGCATTCGTCCTCCTCACCCCGCTCGCCTGGGCGGCCGGCCGCCGGCGCCGCGGCGCGTGCTTCCTCGCCGGAGGGCTGCTCGCCCTCCAGGGCGCGCTGCACGTCGCCTTCGCGGCCGCGCAGCTCCATCCGCCGGGCCACACCGCCGGCGCCCACGCGCACGGGGCGCACCACGCCCCTGCGGGCCCCGCCCCCGGCCTGGCCGAAGCGCTGCTGCCCACCCCGGGCATGCTCGGCGCCCACCTCCTCGCCGCCGTCGTCTGCGGCGTGTGGCTGGCCCGCGGCGAAGCCGCGCTGTTCCGCCTCGCCCGCACCGTCTTCACCCCGCTGCGGCCACCGCTCACCGCCGTGCGCCTCCCGGCCGCGCCGCGCCCGCCGCGGCCCCGCCGCCGCGCCGCCGACCAGCCGCTGCGCGGGACCGTCCTCGCCCGCTCCGCCACCCGACGCGGACCACCGGTCCTCACCGCACCCCGCGCCAGCACACCCCCCGGAGCGCACGTCTGATCCGGGGGCTTCCACCCTGCGATCGACCATCGAGGACCACTCATGCTCACCGAGCAACCACCGACGGCGGACGACACCGCCGCCCCCGCCGCACCCGCACGCCCCGGCACCTGGAGCGCCCTGCGCCCCCTCGTGCTCCGCATGCACTTCTACGCCGGCATCCTCATCGCCCCCTTCCTGCTCGTCGCCGCCGCCAGCGGCCTGCTGTACGCCCTGTCCTTCCAGGCCGAGAAGATCGTCTACCGGCACGAACTGGAGGTGCCCGTCGGGGACCGCGCCGTACCGCTGGCCCAGCAGGTGGACGCCGCCCGGCGCGCCCACCCCGACAACACGGTGAAAGCCGTGTGGCCCGCCCACGAGGAGGGCACCACCACCCGCGTCCTCATGACCGGGCCCGGCGTCGAGGAAGGCCGGCACCTCGCCGTCTTCGTCGACCCGTACACCGCGGAGATACGCGGAGCCCTGCCCGCCTACGGCAGCTCCGGCGCGCTGCCGCTGCGCACCTGGCTGTCGGAGCTCCACCGCGACCTGCACCTCGGCGAACCGGGCCGGGTCTACAGCGAGCTGGCCGCCAGCTGGATGTGGGTCGTGGCGCTGGGCGGCCTCGCCCTGTGGCTCGGCCGCAAGCGCGCCACCAAGCGGGCCCTCTTCCTGCCGGAGGGCGGCCCGCGCTCCCGGCGCCGCACCCTGTCCTGGCACGGCACCGTCGGCCTGTGGGCCACCGCCGGCCTGCTCGGCCTCTCCGCCACCGGCCTGACCTGGTCCACGTACGCGGGTGAGAACATCGGCGCCCTGCGCGAGCAGCTCGGCGGCGTCACCCCCGCCGTCTCCGCCGCCCTGGACAGCGCGGCGACGGCGGGCGGCGGCCACGAGGGCCACGACGGCCACGGCTCCGGCCACGCCGAGGCCCCGGCCGCACCCGCACAGGACATCGGCATCGACCGCGCCGTCCGGGCGGCCGCCGAGGCGGGCGTCAGCGGGCAGATCGCCGTCGCCACGCCCACCGACGTCACCGGGTACGTCGTCAAGGAGATGGACCGGACGTACCCGGTCCACCTGGACGCGGTCGCCCTCGACCCGGCGGACGGCACCGTCCTCGACACCGTGCGGTACGCGGACTACCCCCTGCTCGCCAAGCTGACCAGCGTCGGCATCGCCTTGCACATGGGCACCTACCTGGGCCTTCCCAACCAGCTCGCGCTGGCCCTGCTCGCCCTCGCGGTGGTCCTGCTCGTTGTGTGGGGCTACCGCATGTGGTGGCTGCGCCGCCCCGGCAAGCCGGTCCCGGCCGGCGCCTGGCGGAAGGTGCCGGTCACCCTGCTGCTGCCGCTCGCGGCGGTGGTCGCCCTGGTGGGCTGGTTCGTGCCGCTGCTCGGGCTGAGCCTGCTCGCGTTCCTCGCGATCGACGGGACCCGCTCCTTGCTGGCGCGCCGCCGGGCCCGCACCGCGTAGCACCCGCGCCACGACGAGGGGCGCCCCCGCCGGAACAGTCCGGCGGGGGCGCCCCTCCGCTTGGCAGGTCGTGCCCGCGTGCGCGGATCAGACCTGGCCGGCCTTCTCCAGCGCCTCGCAGCAGGTGTCCACCATCAGGCGGGTCACCACGTACGGGTCGACGTTCGCGTTCGGACGGCGGTCCTCGATGTAGCCCTTCCCGTCCTTCTCCACCTGCCACGGGATGCGGACCGACGCGCCGCGGTCCGACACCCCGTAGCTGTACTGGTCCCACGGGGCCGTCTCGTGCAGACCGGTCAGGCGCTCGTCGACGCCCGCACCGTAGTTCTTCACGTGGTCCAGCGGCTTGGAGCCCTCACCGAGCGACTCGCACGCGGTGATGATCGCGGCGTAGCCCTCGCGCATCGCCTTCGTGGAGAAGTTCGTGTGCGCGCCCGCGCCGTTCCAGTCGCCCTTCACCGGCTTCGGGTGCAGCGTCGCCGACACCTCGTGGTCCTCGGCCGTGCGGTACAGCAGCCACCGGGCGATCCACAGCTGGTCCGCCACCGTCACCGGGTCGAGCGGGCCGACCTGGAACTCCCACTGGCCCGGCATGACCTCGGCGTTGATGCCGGAGATGCCCAGGCCCGCCGCCAGGCAGTTGTCCAGGTGCGCCTCGACGATGTCGCGGCCGTGGATCTCGTCCGCGCCCACACCGCAGTAGTAGCCGCCCTGCGGGGCGGGGAAGCCGCCGTCGGGGAAGCCGAGCGGGCGGTGGCCCTTGAAGAACGTGTACTCCTGCTCGATGCCGAAGACCGGCTCCTGCGCGGCGTACCTCTCCGCGACCTCCACCAGCTGCGCCCGCGTGTTGGTGGAGTGCGGCGTCATGTCCGTGTTCAGGACCTCGCACAGCACGAGGAGGTGCTCGCCGCCGCGGATCGGGTCCGGGCAGGAGTACACCGGCTTCAGCACGCAGTCGGAGGAGTGGCCCTCGGCCTGGTTCGTGCTGGACCCGTCGAAGCCCCAGATCGGCAGCTCGGCGACGTCGGAGACGGCGGCCGCCAGTATCTTCGTCTTCGAGCGGAGCTTGGCGGTCGGCTCGGTGCCGTCGATCCAGATGTACTCAGCCTTGATGCTCACGGGCCTCATCCTTTGCGGGTGCGCGGTATGCCGCGCAGCCTGGCAACAGGGGATTTCCCGACCGTTGCCCGGGTGTGAACCCCGTGTTACTCAGCCTTCCCGGGCTTCCCGGCCCCCCTGTGCGGTGCCGCGCACCCGCCGCGCGACCACGTGCGCGTCCAGCAGAGGCCCGAAACCGGCCCGCTCGATCCGCGCCACCACCTCCCGGTAGTCCGTGCCGAGCGCCTCCGCCGTCCGCCCGATGTGCCAGTCGCAGTCGGCCAGCCGCCGCAGCAGGTAGCCGCGCCGCACCTGGTTCTCGGACAGCCGGAACGTCTTCAGGTACGCCGGACGCCTCGGCCCCCGTCATGGTCCCCCCCCGGATACCTGGTCGTGCGGTCGAGCGGTGCCGGCCGGGGAATGGGGGCGCGAACAGCGAAAGCGTTGCTTTACGGAGCAGGTCCCGGAAGTCGCGCCGGAGTCCCGCGGCCGGCCACGGCAACCTAGCACCGCCGCGGGCTCCGCTCCGACCTCTTTTCGAACAGCGGCCCGGCACAGGGCAGACTGGCGGGCATGTCCCACGCGATGACCCGCAAGCCCCGTATCGGCCTCCTCGGCACCGGCCCCTGGGCGGCCCGCACCCATGCACCGGCGCTGGCCGCGCACCCGGGCGCGGACTTCGCCGGGGTGTGGGGCAGGCGGCCGGAGGCGGCGGCGGAGCTGGCGGGCGCGCACGGCACGCGCGCGTACGACGACGTGGACGCGCTCTTCGCGGCGAGCGACGCCGTGGCGTGCGCCCTGCCGCCGGACGTGCAGGCGCCGCTGGCGGTCCGGGCCGCGGCTGCGGGCTGCCACCTGCTGCTGGACAAGCCGGTCGCGACGACCCCGGCCGCCGCGCGGGACGTGGCCCTGGCGGCGGAGAAGGCGGGCGTCGCGTCGGTGGTCTTCTGCACCCTGCGGTTCGCGGCGGCCACGGCGCGCTGGGTGGACGAGCAGGCGGCTGCCGGCGGCTGGTACCTGGCGCGGGCCCACTGGCTGGGCGCCCTCTTCTCACCCGGGGCCACCAGCGCGTACGCGGCGTCGCCGTGGCGGCGGGAGAAGGGAGCGCTGTGGGACGTGGGCCCGCACGTGCTGTCCGTGCTGCTGCCGGTGCTGGGCGACGTGACGGAGCTGCGCGCGGTGGCGGGCCCCGACGACACCCGTCACCTGCTCCTGCGGCACGCCTCCGGCGCGGACAGCACGGCGACGCTGAGCCTGAGCGCCCCGGTGGCGGCGGCGGACGCGGGCATCACCTTCCACGGCGCCGGCGGGCGTGCGGTGATGCCGTACTGGGAGGACGCGGCCGGTGCGTTCGGCGCGGCGCTGGACGCGCTCCTGGAGTCCGCCGGGACGGGCGTGCCGCACGCGTGCGACGCCCGGTTCGGGCAGCGCCTCACGGAACTCCTGGCGGAGGCGGAGGCCCAGGTCCAGGCGGGGCCCGCCGGCCCGCTCGGCGGCCGGGCCTGAACGCCGGGCCTGGTCCCGGACCGGGCTGCGGGCCGAGCTGGGGGCCGGGCCCGAACGCCGGGGCCCGGCCGGCTCCGGCGGGCTATCCGACCCGTTCGATGCGCGCCTTCCGGATCAGGAACTTGCCCGGTTCGCGGACCTGCTCGAACGCGGCGTCGTTGAGCAGGACACAGCTGCCGGACGCCGACGTGACCTCCACAGTGGTCGACTTGCCGTTGTCGAGGTTGGTGACCTTCAGGCGCGTACCGGCGGGGAACTGGTTGCTGGACGCGGCGGGCGCGCCGCCCTCGCCGGAGAGCGTGACGGTCGACC
>NZ_MKXB01000012.1 GCF_001865245.1 Streptomyces sp. CC53
CGGCGACGCCCAGTCGTCGGCGAAGGGCGTCACCCAGGCCGTCAGGTCGTCCGCGCCGCCGGCCACCGGCGCGACCGGAACGCCGCCCTCCTCGTCGCCGAGCGGTCAGGACGCCGGGGCCACGCCGTCCTCGGGCGGCCAGGAACCGGACGGTGAGCGCGGCGGCGGGCCGGGCGGCCAGGGCGGGGGCCACGGCCCGGGCGCCGTGTCCGGCGCGGGTTCCGGTGCCGTGCCGGGATCCGCTACCGGCGGGGGACCGGGCGGGGGCTCCGCCTCGGGGTCCGCGTCCGGCTCGGCCACGGGAGCCGGATCGGCCGACTCGGGCTCCCCGTCCGGCGGTCAGACCTCCGCCTCGGGCGGCGGGTCCACCTCCGGCTCCTCCACGACCTCCGGTTCCGGGTCGTCCGGTTCGGGCTCCACATCCGGTTCGGGCTCCGGCTCGACGTCCGGTTCGGGCTCCGCGTCCGGCGGCACCTCCGGCGGCGGAAGCACCCCCGCGCCCCCGTCCGGTGCCCTCCGCTACCGCAACGCCGCCAACGGCGCCTGCCTGATCTCCTTCTTCGGCGCGGCCGGGGCCGGCGACTGCGCCGACTCCACCGCCCAGTGGACCGTCAGCGCCACCTCGGGCGGGGCCTTCCGGCTCGTCAACCGGCAGGACGGCGGGTGCCTGAGCGCCAACCTGCTCGGGCAGGCCACCTTCGTCAAGGGCTGCGACAGCCACCCGACCCGCCAGTGGCGCGCGGGGTCCGACGGCACCCTCAGGAGCGTGTCCAACGGCGGCTGCCTCGACCTGGGCACCGGCGGAGGCGTCGCCACCGTCACGTGCGTGTCCGGCGAGGCGTCCCAGCGGTGGAGCCACCGCTAGCCGACCGTCTCAGGCGGCCCCGGCCCCCGCGGCCGGGGCCCTGCCCGGCTGTGGCACGTCGCCCACTGCGCGCGGCGCGCCCGCATCGACCGGGCCGTGGCCGAGCCGGCCCTGTCACGGGACATCCTGGACGAGGCCATCGACGCCGCCTCGGAAGACCGCAGCCGCGCCACGGGGCCGCTCCGACCCCACTGAGCGGACGGCCCGGCCCCGGCACCGGTCGGGCGTCCCCCTGCACGGCGCCGCCGGGCGCCGGAGCGTCACACCGACCGGGCCGGTCCGGGCGGAGCGGACACCGTCCCCGCTACCGGCCCCGCGCGCTGCCCCGCCGCGAGCGCCGGGGCCGAGCGCGCCGTCAGGCGAACACCACGCAGGCGGCCGCGGGCACCTCCACCGCGCCGGCCCGGCGCAGCGCGCCGCTCTCCGGGTCCACGTCGAACCACGTGACGTCCCCGGACCACTCGTTGGCGACGTACAGCCGCCGCTCCGACGGGTCCGTCACGAGGTCCCGCGGCCAACTGCCACCGCAGTCGACGGTGGAGGCGAGCCGCGGGGCGTCCGCCCCGGCGGCGAGGGAGTACGTCAGGAGGCGGTTGCTGCCGCGTACCGCGACCCACACGAAACGCCCGTCCGCCGAGGGACGCACGACCGACGGGTACGCGCGCGCCCCGTCAGGCGTGCCGTCCGTGCTCCCGGTCGGCGGCGCGGAGGCCGCGACCCCGCCCGGGTCCGCGTCGCTCACCGCGTAGAGCACCCCGCCGTCCCCGCCCCCGAGCGCGAGGCACGACGGGTTGACGAGGCCGTCGACCGCCGACCGGGGGGTCAGCGCGCCGCTCTCCGGGTCCACCGCCGCGATCGTGATGCCCCGGCCCTCGCCGGTCGTGAACGATCCGATGTACGCCCGGCCCTCGCGCCGTCCCGCGCCGCCCGCCTGTGCCGTGCCGCCCACTGCGCCGCCCTCTCGGTCGTACCGGACCCGTGCAGGGTCCATACGACCCGGACCGCACGGCGGCCACCACCGCAGCGGCGCCGATCGGGTCCGCGGCGCCCGCCGCGCGGCGGCGGGCGGGCAGCGGCCGGCACACCCCGCTCTGCCGGTGCGGCATGATCGGGGGATGTCCGAACGCATCATCGCCGCCTGTGACGGGGCGGCCAAGGGGAATCCGGGGCCCGCCGCCTGGGCCTGGGTCATCGCCGACGGGGAGGGGCGCCCGCAGCGCTGGGAGGCCGGCCCGCTGGGGCGCGCGACCAACAACGTGGGCGAGCTGACCGCACTGGAGCGCCTGCTGCAGGCCGTACCGCCGGGGACCGCCCTCCAGGTGCGGATGGACTCCCAGTACGCCATGAAGGCCGTGACGCAGTGGCTGCCCAACTGGAAGCGCAACGGCTGGAAGACCGCCGCGGGCAAACCCGTCGCCAACCAGGACCTCGTCCGGAGCATCGACGCGCTGCTGGCCGACCGGGACGTGGAGTTCCGCTACGTGCCGGCGCACCGTGAGGACGGCGACCACCTGAACGCCCTGGCCGACCAGGCGGCCAGCGACGCGGCGGCCTCCCAGCAGGCCGCCGGCACCGCCCTCGGCACCGCCGACCTGCCGGTGCCCGCACCGGCCCGCACGGCGCCCGCCCGGCAGAAGAGCGCGGGCCGGACGCGCGCCGCAGGCGGTGCGGCCGGCGCCGGAGCGTCGCGGACGATCAAGGCGAAGTTCCGCGGCACCTGCCCGTGCGGGCGGTCCTACGCGGCCGGCGAGCCGATCGCCAAGGTGGGGGCCCGCTGGGGCCACCCCGACTGCCGCGCGGCGCTCCCCGCCTGACGCCGACGCCTCTCCCCGCGCCGACACCCGCCCGGCGCGGGGAGCCCCCGCCCCGGCATCCGGGCGCTCACGTCGACGGCGGGTCAGGCGCCACCCCGGCCGGGTGGGCAAGGGCCGCTTCTGCCGCCGGCTCCCGCCCGCCCGCTCCGGCCAGACCACGGACGGACCGGGCAGCAGGCCCGTCCTACCGGACCGGCAGCGCCGCCGCGACACACCCGCCCTCCAGCGCCCCCGGGCCGTCGGCGCCCCTGGCCGGTCCCGCCCCTGGCCGGTCCCGCTCCGGGACACCGCGCCCCGTGCCTCCGCGACCGCCGTGCGTGAGCACGGATACGCCCCGCCGGCGGCCGCGGAGCAGATCCACAGCCGGCCGTGCGGTCACCGTCGACCGCGGCAGCCGAGACGTGCGGCGGCGGGCGGCCCCACGTGCCGGCCGCCCGCCCCACCGCTGCAAGGCCCCGGCCCCGCCCCGGAGGCCCGCAGCAGCACGCCGCCCTCGAACCCCGGGCGGCCCTGAGGGGGCCACCGCCCGGGGCCGTCACACGCGGTCGTCGCCGTCCCGCCCCGTCCAGCGGGGCTCCACACGGGCCCACTCCGCGTCCCACTCGCCGTACCGCCGACGGTCGAGGGCGCGGTGGACGCCGGCACGGGTGCCGCCCAGCGCCAGGGTCGCGGCCCCGGCCGCCACCACCGTGGCGGCGACGGTGCTGGAGGCCACCGCAGACGGACTGAGGGGCGCGGTGGTGACCTTGCCGCTGCCCCGGTCCAGCCACACGGTCGTCACGTCCCCGGCCCGCGCTCCAGGCTCCACGGGGGCCGCGGCGTCCCGGGTGGACGCGCCGTCGCGCCACTCCACCCGCGCCGTCGCCGCGCCGGCCGTGCCGCTCCGGCCGGCCGGTACGGCGTCCTGGAGCAGCCGGGCGGACACGGGGCGTCGCGTCGCCTCCTGGGCGGCCGCCGCGTCCTGCGACTGGGCGTACGTCACGGAACCCGCCAGCCAGGCCGTCAACGGCAGAGCCACCAGCAGCAGCACGAGCAGCATCCTGTCGACCCGCCGCTGGAGCCGGTCCACCGGCCGTACGAGCGGGCTCCGCGCGCCGTCCGCGGGCCCGTGCCGGTGGTGGGCCGGCCGACCGGTCCGGTCGTGCCCACGGCCCTGCCCGCCCCCGGGCCCCGGACCTGTCGGGAAGTGGTTCCTCATGACGCACCTCCGACTCCGCGTCCGGCTCGTCCTGCCTCCATGGTGCTCCGGCCCGGGGCCGGGCCGCAGTGGGCCGAACGTCCCCGGCCGCGACCCGCCCGCCGGGCGCCGTCCGACGCGCCGGGGCCGTTCGGGCCTGCCGCCGACGGCCCGCGTGGTGGACGATGGGCTTGAGGAACGTGCGGCAGGAAGGTGAGCGCCATGACGTGGGCTTCTTGGACAACGACGGGAGTGTTCGCCGCAGCGGGCGGGGTGCCCACCGACGAGGTGGGCCGCGTCCACGGCGACCTCAGCCTGCACACGACGTGGACCGACGGCCAGGCCATCGTCACCGTGCAGTACAGCGGCTCCTCCGACTGGTACACGATCACCGGCAGCCCCGTGCCGTGCGCGTCGGAAAGGGAGAGCCGCGACCTCCACCAGGAAGTCGTCGAAGCCGTGCGCTCCGGCGACGTCACGGCCGTCCTGCGGCGCGGCAACCGGGGGCACCACATGGCGAGGTGACGCCGGAGACCGCGCACGGGCCCGCCGCACCGGACGCGCCGCGGGCGGGCCCGGCCCTGTCCCGGCCCGGACCGCGGGGCGCCCCGGGCCCCGGACGGGCTCAGCCCGTGGCGGGCGAGGGCCCGAAGCGGCGCCGGTACGCCGACGGGGACAGCCCCGTCTCCCGCCGCATCAGCGTCCGCAGACGCGCCGCCGTGCCGAGGCCGCTGCGCCGGGCGACGACGTCCAGGCGCGGCTCGCCCCGCTCGATCAGCCGGCACGCCAGCGCGATCCGCTCCCCGGTGAGCCAGGCCAGCGGGGTCGTGCCGAGCTGGGCGCGGAACCGGCGGTGCAGGGTCGCCGGGCTGACCGCCGCCCGCTCCGCGAGATCGGTGACCGTCAGCGGCCGGTCGAGGTGCCCCTGGGCCCCCGCCAGGAGCGGCGCGAGGGAGGTGTCCGGGACGTCGGGCACGGGCCGTTCGATGAACTGCCGCTGCCCGCCGTCCCGGTGGGCGGCGAAGACCAGTCGGCGGCTGACCGCGTTGGCGACCTCCGCCCCGTGGTCGCGGCGCACGATGTGCAGCCCCAGGTCCAGTGCGGCCGCGCTGCCCGCCGAGGTGAGGACGTCCCCGTCGTCCACGAACAGCACGTCCTCTTCGAGCCGTACGGAGGGGAAGCGGGCCCGGAACGCGTCCGCCCACTGCCAGTGCGCCGTGGCTCTCCGCCCGTCCAGCACCCCCGCCTCGGCCAGGGTGAAGGCCCCGCTGCAGAAGCCGACCAGGCGCGCACCGCGTGCGTGGGCGCGCCGTACCGCGTCCAGGACGTCGGGGTGGCGGGGCACCTCCACGTCCGGCCTGTTCGGGACGATCAGGGTGTCCGCGGTGTCGGCCGCCTCCAGGTCCGCCACCCCGGTGAGGGTGAAGAAGCCGTCCCGCATGAGCGTGCCGGGGGCGGGCGAGCAGAGCCGGAAGTCGTACAGGTCCCGGCCGATCTCCGGGCGCCGCAGTCCGAAGACCTCGGTGGCGCAGCCCAGCTCGAACGGGTTGGAGTTCGCGTCGACGACCACGACGACGCGGTGAGCGGCCCGGCCGGGGGAGCGGTGCGAGGAATCGTGCGGCATATGCGATTCCTAGCACTCGTGCGGGTCGTGCGGAAGCGGCAAGGATGGCGCCATGACCCAGGAACCCGTCCTCCTCACCGACGCCCTCGCCTCGTTCGACGCGCTGTGGAGCCCCCGCATCGTCACGTCCGTCAACGACTACGACGTACGCGTCGCCAAGGTGCGGGGCGAGCACCTGTGGCACGCGCACGACGACACCGACGAGTTCTTCCTGGTCCTGGACGGTGAGCTGTTCCTCTCCCTGCGCGAACCGGCGGGGGAGCGGACGGTCAGGCTCGCCAAGGGGGCCGTCTTCACGGTCCCGAGGGGCACGGAGCACCGGCCCTACGCGCCGACCGGTGCGGCGATCCTGCTGTTCGAACCGACCGGCACCTCGTCGGTGGGGGACCGCCACGACGACGTCCCCGCCCACGTCGACGCGACGACCGGTCACCCGCTGTCCACCTGAAGGACCGCGTCACATCCCGTTGACGCAGACGTTCCCCTCCGGCCCGCCCCGGCTGCCGGAGTGGGCCCCCGACGGGTGCGTCCAGTCGTTGCCGCAGTGGTTGACCGGCCGGCTCTCCTCGCGCTGGACGACGTTGCCCTGGCCGAACGGCCCCCACGGCGTGTCGTCGGCGGCGGCGCCGCCCGCACCGGCCGTGAGGGCCGCGAACGCCAGGGCCGGGGCGGTGAACAAGAAGCGAACCCGCATGAGTGCTGTCCCTTCGGAGGGGGGCGGTGGGGAGGGGTGTCGTCCCCGCACACTCTGGGGACCCCGCACCGTCCCGCCCCGCGATTGCTCCGTCCGGCGGCGCGTCCGCGGTGGTCAGCGGTAGAGGGCCGGGCGGGGCGCGAGCTCGACCTCCACCCGGCGGCCCTCTGCCTGGGCCCGCACCCCGGCCTCGCACACCGCCGCCGCGGCATAGCCGTCCCAGCAGCTCGGCCCGGTGACCTCACCGCGCCGGGTGGCGTCCACCCACGCCTGGACCTGCCGGTCGTACGCCGCCTCGAACCGCTCCACGAAGCCCGCCGCGATCCCACCACCCCACCGCCCGGCCGTGTCGACGCGCATCCCGCTGGCGTCGCCCACGCGGGCCGTGCCGTTCTCGCACACGGCCTCGGCCTGCACCTGGTAGCCGAACCGGCAGTTGACGTAGATCTCGACGTCGGCGAGTGCGCCGCCGTCGGGCTCGAAGACGACGAACTGCGGGTCGTCGAGCCCGCCCGGGGCGTTGCCCGACGGTCTGGGCCGCAGCACCGTCACGGCTGTGATCTCCTGGCCGAGGAGCCAGCGGGTGATGTCCATCTCGTGGACGACGGAGTCGTTGACCAGCATCTCGTTCGTGAACCAGGGCGGGCTGTCCGCGTTGCGGTGCCGGTGGTGCAGCATCAGCGGCCGGCCCAGGGAGCCGCCGTCCAGCAGCGCCTTGAGGTCCAGGTACTCCCGGTCGTAGCGGCGCATGAAGCCGACCTGCACCAGCCGCCGGCCGGTCCGCTGCTCGGCCTCCATGACGCGCAGCGCGGACGCCGCGTCCGGAGTGAGCGGCTTCTCGCACAGCACCGGCAGGCCCCGCGCCAACGCGGCCGACAGCACGGCCTCGTGGGCGGGCCCGGGGGAGGCCACGACGACCGCGTCCACGTCGGGCGCCGCCAGGGCGGCGGCCGGGTCGGTGTAGGGGGTGCAGCCGTCGACGCCGTCGGCGACCTCCTTGACCCGCTCGGCGTCGACGTCCGCGACGGCGGTCACCCGCGCCCCGCTGACGACCCGGTCGATGCGCCGGACGTGGTCGGCGCCCATGCGGCCCGTGCCGATGACGGCGACACCGAGCGGTCCGCGCACTGTGCGCTGGGTCATGATGGAGGGTTCCCTTTCCGTGGACGGGGCCGGTCAGGCGCCGCAGGAGCGCAGGAACCTGCGGGTGCGTACGGCGATGGGCAGCGGCTTCCCTGGCGGGCAGGGATACATGTCCTGCTCCACGATGGCGAAGAGGTCGACGCCGAGCCGCTGGGCCGCGGCCAGCACCGGCTCCAGGGCGGGCACGCCGGCGGGCGGCTCGCACATCACGCCGCGCTGCACCGCCGGGCCGAAGGGCACCCCCTGCGCGACGACGTCGGCGAGGACGGCGGGGTCCACCTGCTTCAGGTGCAGGTAGCCGATGCGCTCGCCGTACGTCTCGATCAGCTTCACGCTGTCGCCTCCGCAGTAGGCGTAGTGGCCGGTGTCCAGGCACAGGCCGACCAGTTCGCCGTCGGTGGAGTCCAGGAAGCGCTCCACGTGCTCCTCGGTGTCGATGTGGGTGTCCGCGTGCGGGTGCACGACGACGTCCAGGCCGAACGTCTCGCGCATCTCATGGCCCAGCCGCTCCATGCCCTTCGTGAGGTGCGCCCACTGCTCAGCCGTCAGCTCGGACGGCTCGATCGTCTCGGCGGTCCTGTCGTCCCGCCAGAAGGACGGGATGACCACCAGGTGCCCCGCGCCCACCGCGCCGGCCAGCCCGGCGACCCGGCGGACGTGTTCCCACGTGGCGTCCCAGACGGCCGGCCCCCGGTGCAGGGACGTGAAGACGGTGCCGGCGGAGACCTTCAGGCCGCGCCGGGCGGTCTCGTCGGCGAGCTTGGCCGGGTCGGTCGGGAGGTAGCCGTACGGGCCGAGCTCGATCCACTCGTAGCCGGCCTCCGCGACCTCGTCGAGGAACCTCTCCCACGGCACCTGCCGCGGGTCGTCGGGGAACCAGACGCCCCACGAGTCGGGCGCGGAGCCGACCCGGATGCGGTCCAGGGCGGGGGTGCTGGCGGTGCTGTCCATGCGGCGTGTCCTTTCGCCCGCGTACGGGCGGGTGAGGAGGGACGGGGCGTGCGTCGGGAGCGGAGACGGCGGGCGGCCGGGCAGCCGGCGCGGGGACCGTGGCGGTGGACGGCGGGCCGGGGTGCGGCCCGGTCACCGACCTCGCGTCGGCCTCCGGCGTGTCCACGTCCCCGACCTGCGCGGGGCGCGCGGGCGCCGGGTCCCGCGCCGCCCGCCGTGTGGTCGGTGAGTGCCTCCAGGGTGCCTTCGCTGCGGGCGGTGTCCCGTTCCATCGTGCCCGGGTACGGGCCGCCGACGCGGGCGCCGACCGGTCGGGCGTGGTGCGGGCGGCGGGGGAGGAGCACGGAGCCGGACCCCGGTCGCGGGCCGCGCGGACGTGCTCCCACGCCACCTCCGACTGCTGCGCGCCGGGCGCCGCCGTCGGCGCGTCGAGAACGAGGACGCGCGCCCGGGGCGCCGCGCGGCCGATCGCCGTGGACTGCCGCCCCGCCGGGAGAACGTGCCGACGGGCGGGTACGGGTCGTCCGGCGCGGTGCCCGTCGCCCGCACCGCCCGCTCCGCGGTCCGCTTCCTCCGGTTCCTCCGGGCGGTGCCGAGGCGGCGCAGCGTCCGTGTGGTCCGTCCGTCCTGCACCCCGCGGCGCGCGACAGGGAACGGGCGGCGGACCCGGGAAGCGGCCGGGGGAGCCCGGGGCGGCGGCCGCGGCGCGGCCGACGGGACCGGAGACGAGCCGGGACGGCCACGCCTGTCCACCCCCCGTCCGTCCCTGGGCCCGGAACCACATCCGTACCGCGTGCGTAGGTCCGTGCAAAGTATGGACAAGGATTCCGGGGAAGCCATAGACCCGGACCGGCCCGCCCGGCCCGGACCTCACGCCCTCGTACGGACCCGACGCCCAGGAGCGACGCGCATGGCCGACGCACCCGAGACCTTCGACCTGATCACCATGGGGCGCGTGGGGGTGGACCTCTACCCCCTCCAGACCGGTGTGCCCCTGCCGCAGGTGGAGAGCTTCGGCAAGTTCCTCGGCGGCTCCGCCACCAACGTCGCCGTCGCCGCCGCCCGTCTCGGCCGCACCACGGCGGTCATCACCCGCACCGGCGACGACCCCTTCGGCACGTACGTCCACCAGGCGCTGAAGGAGTTCGGCGTCGACGACCGCTGGGTCACCCCGGTCGGCGCCTACCCGACGCCCGTCACGTTCTGCGAGATCTTTCCGCCCGACCACTTCCCGCTCTACTTCTACCGCCGCCCCAAGGCGCCCGACCTGGAGATCCACCCCGGCGAACTGGACCTCGACGCCATCCGCCGGGCCCGGATCTTCTGGGTCACCGGCACCGGGCTCAGTGAGGAGCCCAGCCGCTCCGCCACCCTCACCGCCCTGGCGGCCCGCGCGAAGGCCGGCCCGACCGTCTTCGACCTCGACTGGCGCCCCATGTTCTGGGACGACCCGGCGCAGGCCCGCGCCCGCTACGCCGAGGCCCTGCGCCACGCCACCGTCGCCGTCGGGAACGTCGAGGAGTGCGAGATCGCCACGGGCGTCCGCGACCCCCGGGCCTGCGCCGACGCCCTGCTCGCGGCGGGCGTCGAACTCGCCGTCGTCAAGCAGGGACCCCGCGGCGTCCTCGCCGTGCACCGCGACGGCACCACCGCCGAGGTGCCGCCCGTCCCGGTCGAGGTCGTCAACGGCCTCGGCGCCGGCGACGCGTTCGGCGGAGCGCTGTGCCACGGCCTGCTCTCCGGCTGGGAGGTGCGGCGGACCATGCGGTACGCCAACGCCGCGGGCGCCGTCGTCGCCTCACGGCTCGCCTGCTCGTCCGCGATGCCCACCGCGGCGGAGCTCGACGCCCTCGTCGCCGGCGACTAGCCCGTGTCCGCGAAGTCCCGCACGGCATGCCTGTCCGCCTGTCCGTCTGCGCGTCTGCGCGCCTCCACGCCTGTCCGCCTCCACGCCTGTCCGCCTCCACGCCTGTCCGTCTGCGCGCCTGTCCGTCTGCGCACCTGTGCGCCTGCGTATCTGCATGTCCCTGCGCGGCTGCGTGTGTGGACGTGTGCGTGTCTGCTTGTCCGTCCGTGTGCCGTCCCCCTCCGGGTCCGGCCGGCGGGCGGCCGAGGTTCCTCCGCGCACACGGCACGGGCCGTGCCGGGCAGCCCCCGTCCTGCTTGTTCCCGCGCCCCGCGGTCGCGGCACCGAAGTCCCGATCCGGATGTGGGCGGACCCCGCCGCCTCCCGCACCCCGCGCCCGCGGCACCGGAGAGGCCCGCTCCCGGCACCCGCGCCCGCAGACCCCCGCCCGCCGCCGGCGGAGCCGAGCGGGGGCCGACGTGACCGTCAGCGCTCCGCACGCGCCGCCGCGCGGGTCAGGCACCCGCGTACGAGCCGGTGGCGCCCCAACGCCCCGCCCGCCCACCGTCCCTGACCCATCGCCGGACTCTCCCTGCTCCACACCGCCCGCGGCAGCGCGGAGGACGCCGTGGACACCGCCGCCGGCCCGCTGTGACGAGGAGTCACCCACCATGACCACCACCCACCACCTGCCCGCGGGCAAGGCCGCGCACGGCCCGTACACCGTCGACGTCGACCCGGACTCCGCCGGCTGGGGCCACACGAGCCTGCGGGTGCTCGAACTGCCGCCCGGCGGCCGGCACACCTACGACACCGGCGACAGCGAATGGATCGTGCTGCCCCTCTCCGGCTCCTGCACCGTCACCGCCGACGACCGGACCATCCCGCTCACCGGCCGTCCCGACGTCTTCCGCGCCGTCACCGACTTCGCGTACGCGCCCCGCGACGCCCGGGTGTCCCTCGCCAGCCCCGGCGGCGGCCGCTTCGCCCTCGCCGGGGCCCGCTGCGACCGCCGCCTGCCCGCCCGCCACGGTCCCGCCTCCGGTGTCCCCGTCGAACTGCGCGGCACCGGCACCTGCTCCCGCCAGGTCAACAACTTCGCCGCGGCGGACGTCTTCCCCTGCGACCGGCTCATCGCCGTGGAGGTGATCACCCCCGGCGGCAACTGGTCGTCCTACCCGCCGCACAAGCACGACGAGCACCGCCCCGGCGAGGAGTCCGCGCTGGAGGAGGTCTACTACTTCGAGATCGCCGCCCACGGCGCCACCCCCGGCCTCGGCTACCAGCGGGTCTCCCCGTCCGGCCGCGGCCGGGGCACCGATGTCCTCGCCGAGGTGCGGCACGGCGACACCGTCCTCATCCCCGACGGCTGGCACGGCCCGTCCATCGCCGCACCCGGCCACACCCTGTACTACCTCAACGTCATGGCCGGGCCCGGCACCGAACGCGCCTGGCTGATCCGCGACCACCCCGACCACGCCTGGATCCGCTCCACCTGGCCGGACCAGCCCGTCGACCCCCGCCTCCCCCTCTACACCGCCCCGTCCGAGTGAGGTCGCCCCGCATGAGCCCCGCCACGCGCCGCCTGACCGTCGCCCAGGCCCTGGTGCGCTTCCTGTCCGCCCAGTACACCGAACGCGATGGCGTCCGGCGCCGGCTCATCGCCGGCACCTGGGGCATCTTCGGCCACGGCAACGTCGCCGGCCTCGGCCAGGCGCTCCTCGAAGCCGGCGAGGACGCCATGCCGTTCCACCAGGGCCGCAACGAACAAGCCATGGTGCACGCCGCCGTCGGCTACGCCCGCCACCTCGACCGGCTCTCCGCGATGGCCGTCACCACCTCCATCGGTCCCGGCGCCACCAACCTCGTCACCGGCGCCGCCCTCGCCACCGTCAACCGGCTGCCCGTCCTCCTGCTGCCCGGCGACTCCTTCGCCACCCGCACCGCCGACCCCCTCCTCCAGCAGCTCGAACACCCCGTGGCCGCCGACGTGTCCGTCAACGACACACTCCGCCCCGTCTCCCGCTCCTTCGACCGGATCACCCGCCCCGAGGCACTCGTCCCCTCCGCCCTGCGGGCGATGCGCGTCCTCACCGACCCGGCGGAGACCGGCGCCGTGACCCTCGCCCTGCCACAGGACGTCCAGACCGAGGCGTACGACTGGCCCGAGGCGTTCTTCGCGGACCGCGTCTGGACCGTGCGCCGCCCCGCCCCCGACCCGGCCGAACTCGCCGCGGCCGTCCGGGCGGTCACCGGCGCCGAGCGCCCCCTGCTCATCGCCGGCGGCGGCGTCCACCACAGCGGCGCCGAGGACGCCCTGCGGGCCCTCGCCGACGCCACCGGCATCCCCGTCGCCTCCACCCAGGCAGGCAAGGGCTCCCTGCGCCACGACCACCCCGCCGACCTCGGCGGCATCGGCCACACCGGCACCGCCGCCGCCAACGACCTCGCCCGCACCGCGGACCTCGTCATCGGCGTCGGCACCCGCTACACCGACTTCACCACCGCCTCCGCCACCCTGTTCGCCCGGCCCGGCGTCCGCTTCCTCAACCTCAACATCGCCCCGTCCGACGCCCACAAGATGTCCGCCCGCACCGTCGTCGCCGACGCCCGCGCCGGCCTCACGGCCCTCACCGAGGCCCTGGCCGGACACCGCGTCGCCCCCGCGTACGAGGCCGAGTACCGCGCGGGCAGGGAACGCTGGGAACGCGTCGTCGCCGACGCCTACCGCGCCGACGACGAGGCCGCCGTGCCGACCCAGACCCAGGTCCTCGGCCTCCTCGACGAGACCGTGGGCGACGACGACGTCGTCGTGAACGCCGCCGGTTCCCTCCCCGGCGACCTGCACAAGCTGTGGCGGGCCCGCTCCCGGCGCCAGTACCACCTGGAGTACGGCTACTCCTGCATGGGCTACGAGATCCCCGGCGGCATCGGCGTCCAACTCGCCGCGCCCGGCACGCCCGTGTGGTCCCTCGTCGGTGACGGCACGTACCTGATGATGCCCACCGAGATCGTCACCGCCGTCCAGGAGAACCTCCCCGTCAACCTCGTCCTCCTCCAGAACCACGGCTACGCCTCCATCAGCGGCCTGTCCGAACGGGTCGGTGGCGAACGCTTCGCCACCGCCTACCGCTACCGCACCCCCGACGGCGCGTTCGGCGGCGCACCGCTCCCCGTCGACCTCGCCGCCAACGCCGCCAGCCTCGGCATGGACGTCCTGCGCGCCCGCACCGTCGGCGAACTGCGCCGCGCCCTGCGGGCCGCCCGCGCCTCCGACCGGCCCACCTGCGTGTACGTCGAAACCGCCCCTCCCGGCGCGGACGCACCCGGCGCCCACGCGTGGTGGGACGTCCCCGTCGCCGAAGTCGCCTCGCGCGAGGCCGCCGTCACGGCCCGCAAGACGTACGAGAGCCACACACCGGACATCCGCCGCCACCTGTGAGCACCGCCGGGCCCGGGCACGGGAGCTCCCGCCGCACCGGCAGCGGTGCGGCGGGGCCCCCGGGCGCGGCCCACAGGGGCCCGCACCCACGCGGGATGAGTACGGGTACTCACGTACGACTCGCCCGGGTGTTCGTATCCTCCGGTCATGAACAGTCAGAACACCGCCGCCGCAGACGCCGTCCGCGTCGGCGTCACCGGGGTCGGCGCCAGCCTGCCGGAGCGGGTCGTCGACTCCGGGCGGCTGCTCCGGGACATCGCCGACGCCGGCGGCCCCACCCTGCCGCCCGGCATATTCGAGCGGGCGACCGGCATCACCACCCGCCGCGCCGCGGGCCCCGGAGAGTACGCCTCCACCCTCGCGGAGCGCGCCGCGCGCACCGCCCTCGGCCGCGCCGGCCTCGACCCCCTCGACATCGATCTGCTGGTCTTCGCCTCCGCCACCCGCGACATGGTCGAACCGGCCACCGCGCACATCGTCCAGGCGGCGCTCGGCTCCCGCGCCCACGCCCTGGACGTGACCAACGCGTGCAACAGCTTCGTCAACGGCATCGACCTCGCCCGCACCATGATCCTCGCGGGTCGCGCACACCGCGCCCTCGTCGTCACCGGCGAGACCCCCAGCAGGGCCGTGCGCCGCAGACCCGCCGACCTCGCCCAGTTCCGCGACGGCTTCGCCGGCTACACCTTCGGCGACGCGGGCGCCGCCGTCGTCCTCCAGGCCGTGGAACGCGGCGGCATCCTCGACGTGGACACCTCCACGCACTCCGAGCACTGGGGCGTCGGCGGCATCTTCGGCGGCGGCTCCCGCCACCCGCGCGGCGACGAGCACACGTACTTCCGCGGCGACGGCAAGGAACTGCGCGAGGTGTTCGAGAAGGTCGGCACCTCCGTCCTGGACCGGATGCGGACCCGCACCGGCCTGGACTGGACCGACTTCCGGCACGTCCTGGTCCACCAGGTCACCGTGCCCTACCTGGAGCGGTTCGCCGAGATGACCGGCGTGCCCGAGGACCGCCTCGTGGTCACCGTGCCCGAACTCGGCAACGTCGCCAGCGCCAGCCTGGGCGTCCAGCTCGACCGGGTCCACGACGGGCTGCGCCCCGGCGACAAGCTGCTGTTCGTGGGACTCGGCGGCGGGATCAGCATCATGACGATGGTCTGGGAGCACGCATGACCGCGCTGTGGGTGATCGTGCCCGCCCACCAGGAGGCCGCCCGCCTCGGCGGCACGCTGGACGCGCTCGCCGCCCAGCACGACCGCGACTTCACCCTCGCCGTCGTCGACAGCGCCCCACCGACGGCACCGCCGACCTCGCCGAACGGTTCGCCGCCCGGGCGCCGTTCCCCGTCCACGTCCTGCGGGAACCGGAGAAGGGCGTCGGCTGCGCGGTGGACACCGGCTTCCGCCACGCCATCGGGCAGGGCGCCCGCCTGCTGGCCCGCACCGACGCCGACTGCCTGCCGCACCCCGGCTGGACCGCCGCCGCCCGGGCCGCCCTCACCGCCGGGGCCGGCCTCGCCTGCGGCCGGATCACGGCCCGCCGCGACGAGAACGGGCCCGCGGCCCGGGCCGCGTTCCGCGCCCTGGTCGCCACGGCCGCGTTCTTCGGCCGCATCCGCCCCGCCCACCGGCGCCGTCACGGCTACCTCACCCCCTACCGGATGCACGCCGGGAACAACATGGCCGTCACCGCCGCGCTGTACGAAGCCGTCGGCGGCATGCCCCGCCGCCCCTCGCCCACGGACCGGCTGTTCCTGAACCGGGTCCGGCGCCACACCACGGCGATCGTCCGCGTGCCCGGCATGGTCGTGGAGAACTCCACCCGCAGGCTCCGCGCCTACGGCGTGCTCGGCACCGCCCGCTGGTACCTCGACAAGGGGCCCGGCCGTCAGGGAGAGGACCCCCGCTGATGCTGGACGCCCTCGGCCACGCCCTGCGCCGCGACCCCCACCGACCGGCGATCCTCGGCACCACCCGCACCGGCGCCGTCCGGGTCCGCGCCACCCGCGGCGACCTCGCCGCACTCGCCGACCACTACGCCCGCGCCCTGCACGCCCGCGGGCTGCGGCGCGGCGACACCACG
>NZ_MKXB01000013.1:0-37818 GCF_001865245.1 Streptomyces sp. CC53
GCTCCTCGGGCAGCCCCTCCAGGTCGGGGCCCTCGCGCAGCAGCATGAAGACCGTCTCCACCGGATTGGCACCGTGGTACGGGGCGTGGCCGGTGGCGGCGAAGACGAGGGTGGAGCCGAGCGAGAACACGTCGCTGGCGCCGGTGACGCTGCGCGAGTCCCGCGCCTGTTCGGGCGACATGTAGGCGGGCGTGCCCACGGCGACGTTGGTCATGGTGAGCCGGGTGTTCGAGACACCGGAGGCGATGCCGAAGTCGATGACGCGGGGGCCGTCCTCCACGACGAGGACGTTCGACGGCTTGAGGTCGCGGTGCACGAGCTGGGCGCCGTGGATGGACTGGAGGGCCTCGGCGATGCCGGCGGCCAGCCAGCGCACGGCGGGCGCGGGCAGCGGCCCGCACTCGTTCACTATCTCCTCCAGGGAGGGAGCGGGGACGTACGCGGTGGCCAGCCACGGCACGGCGGCACGCGGGTCCGCGTCCACGACCGCCGCCGTGTAGAAGCCGGACACCTTGCGTGCGGCCTCGACCTCGCGCGTGAAGCGGACGCGGAACAGCTGGTCCTCGGCGAGCTCCGTCCGGACCGTCTTGATCGCCACACGCCGGCCGGACGCCGACCGCGCCAGATAGACCAGGCCCATGCCTCCGGCGCCGAGCCGACCCAGCACCTCGAACGGACCGATCCGTCTCGGGTCGTGCTGCGTGAGCTGCTCCACTTGCCTGCCACCTCCCCGTCAGGGCCATGAGGGTACGACCCTGTGCCCCCTGATTCTTCCTGTCCGAGGCGGCCGTGGCGAACCCGGGGGCGGATCGGGGTGTCTCACCCCGATCCGGACACGCATGTGAGGGGCGGGCGGGGCCCGAGCGGCGCCCGGGCCGGCGGCTGCGGCCGAAGGCGG
This sequence comes from Streptomyces sp. CC53, assembly GCF_001865245.1. Lineage (GTDB taxonomy): Bacteria > Actinomycetota > Actinomycetes > Streptomycetales > Streptomycetaceae > Streptomyces. The sequence continues at coordinate 899 of NZ_MKXB01000013.1, forward strand.
CCCTCCGTCAGGCCGCCTTCGGCTCGGCGAGGACCGCGAAGACGGCGCCCTGGTTGTCGGCGAGCACCGCGATCCGCCCGTACGGCGTGTCGAACGGCTCCTCGGTGACGCGCCCGCCCAGCCGCACGGCGTGGGCGGCGGTGGCGTCGCAGTCCTCGACGGCGAAGTACACGAGGAAGTGCGCGGGCATCTCGGCGGGGAAGGCCGGGCCGATGACGCTGCGCCCGCCGATCGCGGTCTCGTCGCTCGGCTCCTTCGCGGTGCGGGGCGACCACACGCGGTAGTCCACGGAGGGGTCGTCCAGGTCGCGAGCACGGTAGCCGAAGACCGTCTCGTAGAAGGCGTCGACGGCTTCTTTGTCGGCCGCGCGTGTGTACACCTCGGCCCAGGCGAAGGAGCCGGGGCGGCCCTGCCGCTCGAAGCCGGCGCGGTCCCGCGCCTGCCACAGACCGAACACGGCGCCCCCCGGATCGGCGACGAGCGCCGTGATCCCGGCGGAGCCGACCCGTGTGGGACCCGAGATGACCCGCCCGCCCGCGTCCTCGATCCGGGCGGTGAGGGCCACGACGTCGGCGGCGGCGAAGTAGACGCCCCACGCGGTGGGCATGCGGCCGTCGCCCTTGGGCACGAGCCCCGCGACGAGCAATCCCTCGCCGAATGCCGTGGCGTAGGGCCCGTAGGTCTCGGAGCTGTCGGCGAAGGTCCAGCCGAACAGCTCGCCGTAGAAGCGTTTGCCGGCTTCGAGGTCGGGGAGCAGCACGTCCGCCCAGCACGGGGTGCCCTCCGCCTTCGCGTCCGTCGTCGCGGCCATGGACGTGGTCCTTCCTGCGGTCGCCTCGTCGTCACGCTAATGCGGGGGCGGGAGGGGCGCAGGAGAAAGGGGGGCGGCATCCGGAGCAGGATATGCACCCTTTTGCTCCGCCGTTGCCGGGAATTCCCGGGGCGGGCGGGGTGGGGCCGCGCCCGCGCGGGGGTATCCGCCCAGGTTTTCCACAGGCTGTTAATCATCCTATTGGCGGCACGGTTCGGGGTCCGACCGTTTCCGACTCTGCCGACTTCGGTGGCATCGGGCGGCTTCTGCAGCGTCGACGGTCGCGGCTTCCGCCCTTTCCCTGATCACTCACGCACGGGGAGCCGTCGGCACGGGCAGAGGTGCCCGGAACCGCTCCGGAACGTGGCGGCGCATGTACGCGGAGGGGCGGGTGAAGGGCCGGGGAGAAGAGCGCACCCCATTTGCAGTCGGCCGAATCGCGCCCCGATCCCCCGTCGGTAAGCTGACGGCATGACAGGACAAGTACGCACCGTCGACGGCCGCGTGGCCGGTCGACGCGGCCAGGCGACGCGGCAGAAGCTGCTCGACTGCCTCAGCGAGATGCTCAGCTCCTCGCCGTACCGGGACGTCAAAGTCATCGACGTGGCCCGTAAGGCGGGCACGTCACCTGCGACCTTCTACCAGTATTTCCCGGACGTCGAAGGCGCCGTCCTCGAAATCGCGGAGGAAATGGCGCAGGAGGGAACGGGATTGACCGATGTGGTCGCCGGCCGCTCGTGGGCCGGAAAGGCCGGGCGGCAGACGGCGGAGGACCTCGTCGACGCGTTCCTGGACTTCTGGCGCCGCAACGACGCGATCCTGCGTGTGGTGGATCTCGGTGCCGCGGAAGGCGACAAGCGGTTCTACAAGATCCGCATGAAGATCCTGAACTCCGTCACCAACTCCCTGACGGACGCGGTGAAGGAACTCCAGTCCAAGAACCGCGTCGACAAGGACGTGAACCCGGCGGCGGTCGCGGGCGCGATGGTCATGATGCTGGCCGCGTGCGCCTCGCACCAGAAGGGCTTCCAGACGTGGGGCGTCAAGCAGGCCGAACTCCGGCCCCACCTCACGATGCTGGTCCACCTGGGCATCACGGGCAAGAAGCCCGCGAAGTAGCCCGACGCGCCGGCGCCTCGCGCCCGCCTCCTCTCCCCCGCGCGTCCCTGGCGGCAGCCCCACGCCCCCTGCCGGGCCCACGGGGTCCCGCACCGCCGCCCCGCACGACCTCCCCCGCACGGACGGGTTCCGCACTGCCGGCCCGTACGCTTCCCGCCGCACCGCCGCGTTCCGCCCCGCCGGTCCGCAGGCTCCCGGCCGCACACCGGGCGCGCCCGCCCGGCCCGCACACGACCCGCACGGCCACGATCCGCGTCGCCGACGCCGCACGGCCCCTTGCTGGGCGGCCGCGTTCCGCACCGCCGACCCGTACGCCCCTCCCGCACGCCGATCGTGCACCGCTCCGGCGCCTGAGCGGCCGTCTCCGCCGCTCCGAGGCACGCCCCCGCGAGGCCGGCGCCCGTGGGCGGCGAGCCCCGGGCGTCCGAAGCCCGTGAGCCGCGCGCCTCCCCGGACCGCACGCCGAGCGCCCGTCCCCCGCGAACCGCCTCCGGCCGACCCGCCCGTCGCCCGTCGCACCGGGCCCGCGGGGCACTAGCCGCGCCCGCGCGCCTTCGGCCCTGCGGAGCCTCCCGGTCCGCACACCGTGCACCCGTACGCCCCGCGCCCCCTGCGGCGTCCCCGGCGGTGCACCCCGGCGCCGGGTGCGGGCGGTCCGGGCGGATGATGGCTCTCATGGCCGACATCGCTGACTCCGCCGCCCCGGCGCCCGACGTGTTCGAGGCGACGCTGCGCTCCCTGACCGTGTGGGACAGCCCCCTGCCGTCGTTCGACCCCGCGGACGCCCCGGCCGCACCCCTGCCGCTCTTCCGCGCGTGGTTCGTGGAGGCCGCCCGCGCGGGGCAGGCCGAGCCGCACGCCGTGCACCTGGCGACCGTGGACCCGGAGGGCCGCCCCGACGTGCGCACGGTCGTCCTGCACGGGGCCGACGAGCACGGCTGGCACTTCGCCTCGCACTCCACCAGCGCCAAGGGCCGCCAGCTCGCCGCCCGCCCGCAGGCCGCGCTCGGCTTCTACTGGCCGGTCCAGGGCCGCCAGGTCCGGGTCCGCGGGCACGTCTCGACGGGCACCCCCCAAGAGGCGTACGAGGACCTCCACGTGCGGTCCACGGGCGCGCTCGCCGCGGCACTGGTGGGCCGGCAGAGCGAACCGCTGCCCTCGCCCGCGGTCCTCGCCGAGGCGAGCGAGGCGGCCTGGGAGCGGGCGCGCGCCGAGCCCGACGCGCACGCCCCGACGTGGACGCGGTACCGCGTCGAGCCGTACGAGGTGGAGTTCTTCCAGGGTGACGCCCGACGCCGCCACGTCCGGCTGCGCTACTCCCGGAACGGGGCCGGGGGCTGGGCCACCGAGTTGCTCTGGCCGTAGCCGGCAGGGCGCGGGCGGGGTGCGGTGCGCCCTCCCGCGCGCCTCCGGCGGCCCGGCGCACCCGCCGAGCCGGTTTCGTGATCCTTTTGCAACCGATTCCCTACTTGACCGGGACCCAACAATCCCCGGGGCCGTTACGCTCAGCGTCCATGGCTCCAGCAACCGACCGTCCCAGCCCGCTCCTCGGGCCGCCCGTGTACGTCGTCGGCGGCGGTCCCGGGGGGCTCGCCGTCGCCGCCGCGCTGCGCCGGCGGGGCGTGCGGGCCGTGGTCCTGGAGCGGGCCCGGCGGCTCGGGGAGTCCTGGCGCCGCCACCACGACGGGCTGCGGCTGCACACCACGCGCCGGATGTCCTCGCTGCCCGGCCTGCCGATGCCCCGCTCGTTCGGCCGCTGGGTGGCGCGCGACGACCTGGTGCGGTACCTGGAGCGGTACGCACAGGTGCACGACCTGGAGGTCGTGCACGGCGTGGAGGTCTCCCGCCTGGAGCGCGTCGGCGCCGACGGGGGCAGCCCCGGTTCGTGGGTGCTGCACGCCACCGGCGGACGCCGCCTAACCTGCCGGGCCGTGGTCGTCGCCACGGGCGGCGACAGCGCGCCGCTGCTGCCCGACTGGCCGGGCCGCGGCGACTGGCCGGGCGAGCTGCTGCACGCGGCGGCGTACCGCAACCCGGCCCCTTACCGCGGCAAGGACGTGCTGGTGGTCGGCGCGGGCAACAGCGGCGCGGAGATCGCCGTGGAGCTGGCCGGGGGCGGCGCGGCCCGGGTGCGGCTGGCCGTCCGCACGGCGCCCCACATCGTGCGCCGCTCGGTGGCGGGCTGGCCCGCGCAGGCCACCGGCGTCCTGGTGCGGCGGATGCCCGCGTGGCCCGCCGATCCGCTGCTGCGGCTGCTGGAGCGGGCGACGGTGCCCGACCTCGGGCCGTACGGGCTGCCGCGGGCGACGACCGGGCCGTGCACGCGGGTCCGCCGCGACGGGGCACTGCCGGTGCACGACACGGGTCTGGTGGAGGCGGTGCGCCAGGGGCTGGTCGAGCCGGTGGCGGCGCTGGAGTCCTTCACCGGCGACGGCGAGGCCGTCCTGTCCGACGGGACCCGGCTGCGGCCGGACACGGTGATCGCCGCGACCGGGTACCGCCCCGCGCTGGACCCGCTGGTCGGCCACCTCGGTGTCCTCGACCCCACCGGCCGCCCCCTCGTGCACGGCTCCAGGACCGCTCCCGGCGCCCCGCACCTGTACTTCACCGGCTTCACCCGCCCCGCCGGCGGTGCGCTGCGCGAACTCGCCCTGGATGCGCGGAAGATCGCCAAGAAGCTCGCCGCGGTCGCGCCGGTTCCCGCGCCGCGCGCGGCCCCCGCGGCCGACGCACCCGCCCCTCGGGGCCCGCGGCCCGCGTCGATGCCCCCGGTGAGCCTGCCCCGCTGAACCCGCCGGGCCCGCTCCCGCGCGGGGACCGGGTGGTCGCCGCGGGCGCGCCAGGCATGCGTTGTTACTGACGGGGTATCAGTTCCGTGCGAACGGACTGGCGTTACGTCAGTGACCTGTCGGAGCGGGATGCGCGGGCGGGAGTGCGGAGCGATGCTGGGATCGACGCACGGCACCTTCACCACCGGTCCCCGGGGGCGCGCGAGCGCCCTTCGCGGACGGGACGCCGCGGCCGGCGGCAGCGGCGAACGGGACGTCGGCGGGCGCCCGCTGAGCGTCCCGGCACCCGACCCGCAGGGGCTCGCCCGCCCCGGCGTGGGCGTCTTCGGGACGCCCCGGCGCGACCTGGACGGGCCCGGTGTCGCGATCGTCTCGCGGTGCGCCGAGCTGACCGCCGCGGCGGGCTCCGTGCAGGAGCTGGGCGTGCGGGTCGCCGACCGGGTCACGGTCGGACCGGACGGCACGGTCGGCGACTTCGTCGCGTACTTCGCGGAGCGGGCCGACGTCGGGGTGGTCGCCCTGCACCTGGAGGGTGTCCGGGAGGGGCGGGGGCTGCTGCTCGCCCTCGACCACGCGGCCCGCCGCGGTGTGCCCGTCGTCGCCCTCACCGCGGCCGGCGACGGCGCCGACCCCGTCATGGAGGCCGCGCTGCGGCAGGTGGGCGCCGTCCTGGTCGACGCGCCCGACCGGCTCCTCGACACCGCGACCCTGTTCGCCCGGGCCCCCCGGCAGACCGGCGGACCCGCCGGGGGCGACCGTGTCGCCGTGCTGCCGACGCGGGCCGGGCGGCACCTCGCGGGACTGGCGGCGGCCGCCGGGCTGCACCCCGTCCTCCAGGACCTCGACGCGGCTCTGGCCGACCCCGCCGTCGCGGTGGCCGTCTGCCCGGTCCCGTCGGCCGACCCGCCCGCGACCGACATCCTCGCCCGGGACCTCGTCGCCGCCGCGGAGCGCGCCGACAGGCCGGTGTGCGTGGTCTGGGGCTCCCCTCCGGGCACCGAACCGGCCTACCGCGACACGCTCCTCGGGTCGTCCCGCGCGGTCACCTTCCGCACGTACGGGAACTGTGTCGCGGCCGTCGGGGCGTACCTGGCCCACCGGCGCTTCACCGCCCCCTACCGCTCCCCCTTCGACGAGGCTCCGCGGACGCCGTCGCCCTCCCTGCGCAAGGCCCGCCTGCTGCTGGAGTCGGCGGCCCCGCACGACCGGCGGCTCAGTGAGCACGCCGCCAAGCAGATCCTGCGGACGTACGGGGTCCGCGTGCCGCGCGAGCAGTTGGTGACGAGTGCCGCGGCGGCGGTGCGGGCGGCGGGCCAGGTCGGCTACCCGGTGGTGCTGAAGGCGTCCGCCCCCCGCCTCGCCCAGCGGGCCGAGCGCGGCCTGCTGCGGGTCGGGGTGACGTCCGCGGGGCAGGTGCGCGAGGCGTACCGGGAGATCGCGGCGGCGGCCCGCCGCGAGGGGGTCGCCCTCGACGGCGTCCTGGTCGCCCAACTCGTCGCGCGGGGCGTCGAGCTCACCGCCTCGGTGCGGCACGACGAGCGGTTCGGCCCGGTCGTCTCCGTCGCACCGGGCGGGCGGCTGGCCGCCCTGGGCGGGGCGGTGGTGCGCGTCCCGCCGTTCGGTGAGGCGGCGGCGCGCGCCCTGGTCGACGCGCTGCCCTGCCGGGCGCTGCTGGGGGACGTCGACGCGCTGGTGGAGGTGCTGCTGCGGATCCAGCGCCTGGCCCTGGAGCTCGGCGACGACCTCGTGGAGCTGCGCGTCGATCCCCTGGTGGTCGGGGAGCGCGGGCGGGGGGCGGTGGCCCTGGACGCCGTCGCCGTCTTCGCCACGCCCCCGGGGCCGGGGCGCGCGCCCGCCCCGTGATGCGGGCGGTGCCCGCCCCGCGGGGCTCGGCTCCGGCCGCCGGGGGGCAGCGTGCGCCGGGGGATGCACCGCCGGCGCTCCACCGGGCCCCGGTGCCCGGGGGCGCCGCGCCACCGGGGTGCCGGTGCCTGTGCCTGGGGGTGGCGGCCCGCTCGTGCGCGCCCCGAGCACGGCACGGCGGCCGCCACCCGCCACGGCGCGCAGTCCCGCCGGTGCCCCCGTACGGAGACTGCCACCGTGTCACGACCCGTACTCGCCGAGCGTCAAGCTCTCGGCGTCCCCTCGCCACGAATCGCTGATCCCAGGGTGATCAGACCGCGACGGCTCGTCAACAGGTATGCGCCGAAACAACCGTTACGCGGTATTCGTGACGGCGCGCGGCGGCCTGTAGGCACCGGGCTCACGGACGACGGGCGGGAACACCGGCGCGTTCCTGTCCAGCTCGCACCAGATGCGCTTGCCCGCCCCTTCCGGCTGCCAGCCCCACCGGTCCGCGAGCCCGTCGACGAGCTCCAGTCCACGGCCGTGGGTGTCGCCGCCGTCCGCGTGCCGCTGCTGCGGCGGCACCGCGCTGCCGTCGGCGACCTCGACGCGGACGATGCCCGCCCCGGCGCCGCCCGGCCCGAACAGCAGCCGCAGCACGGCCGGACAGCCCGTGTGCACCACGGCGTTGGTCACCAGCTCGGAGACCAGCAGCACCAGCGTCTCCGCCAGCGGCTCGTCGGCCGCTATGCCCGATCCGGCGAGCCGGGACCTCGTCCATCTACGGGCTCGGCCCACGTCGGCGGGATCGGGTCCGATCTTGATCTGCACCTGAAGCACCTGCACCGCTCACACCATCCGAACCGGCGGACACATCGCCTCGCGCCTCACAGTCTTCGTTGCGGGACAGCATGGTTGACGTACAGTCACCGCAACAAGCGCTTCAGGCATATTCCCGCGCGAAGGAGTACGGGTAGTGCATACTGTGCGACGCTCACGCCGGGCAGTCGAACGCGAGGGCGTGCCGCACCCCAGTGCCCCACCGCCGCGCGGTCGCCACGGAGGGCACCGGAGCCGGGCGGTCCGCTCCGGCGCGCGACGGGCACGGGCCGACCGCGGGCACGACGGCCCTGACGGTCACCGCCCGTCACCGAACCCGGGCCGGCGCCCGCCGCCGGGCCCGTCACCGACGCTGCCGCCGGTCCCGCCGCCCGCGCACCGACCGCCCTGCCGTCCGTCTCCTCCGCCCCACCCGCCGTTCCCGTTCCGTCGCGCGGCGGTGGGGCCGCGGGGGCGCTCCTGGTTCCGCCCGGGCGTCCCCCGCGCCCGCCCGGCAGGGGCGTCACGGCAGCATGAAGTACCGCGCCAGCGCCGCGACCGCGTCCTCCTCTGCCACCCGCCCGTCCGCCCGTGCGTCGAGGGACGCGGCGGCCTGCGCCGCGGTGCCGCCGGGCACGCCGAGCACGCGCAGGGCCCGCTCCAGGCCGGCCGTACCGGTCCCCCCGCCGCCGTCGTCCGTCAGGGCGAGCACGGCCCGCACGAAGGGCCGGGCGATCTCCGCGAACCGGTCCGGGTTGTCGTGCAGCCGCTTCACCGCGCCGTGCGCGAACTCCTCGTGGCTGACCCGCTGGTCCCCGTCCACGTCGGCGATGCCCGCGAGGCCCTGCCAGAACGCCTCCGCGCCGTACGCGAGCGCCTGTCCCCGGTCGGAGCGGTGCGGCACGCCGAACTCGGCGAGCAGGCGGCCGGCCGCCGTCGTGAAGTCCTCGCGCGAGATGTACCCGCTGCCCTCCTGGTCCAGCGCGGCGAACCGGGAGGCGATCCGGCGCTGGTACAGCTCCTCTGCGTCGTCCATGCCGGGAGCGTACGACGGGAGTACAGGGGTTCGGGAGGCGCAGGGAGGCGCACGGCCGGTGCACGCTCCGCGGCGTCAGGCGGTGAGGGTGCCCGGCCCGTCCGCGACGCCGCCGGTGGCCGCCGGCACGTCGGGGTGGACGTCGAACAGCCGGCGCACGCCGAGCGCCGCGAGCACCCGGTTGACGTGCGAGCCTTCCACGGCGCCGCGCGCCGGGAGTATCAGCCGCAGCGCGCCCCGGCAGGAGTGCAGCAGCCGCCGGGCGGCGATGAGCACCCCGACACCGCTGGAGTCGCAGAAGCGCACCCCGGACAGGTCCAGGACGAGGTGGTGGCACCCGTCGGCCACCACGTCGTGCACCCGGCGCCGCACCACGGCCGAGGAGACCAGGTCCAGTTCTCCGGAGATGTGCAGGACCGCCCAGTCCCCGTGCTCGGCCCGCTCCACGCTCAGCATCAAGTGCCGCACCTTTCCGCCCGCACGTGCCGGGCCTCCGCCAGGCCGCTCTTCCCGTCCCCGCTGCCCCATCCTGCCCGACCGAAACGCCCCGGGCGCAAGGTGGCCGCTTACCCGCCCCCGGCGGACCGCCGGGCCGCGGCTCTTCCGCAAAGCCTCGTGCACCGCGGTGCGCGCCCTCTACATTCGGAGGATGGGGAAGGACACACCGCCGCGCTGGGACCGCCGGATGCAGCAGCGGCTGGCGCGGGGCGAGGCGGCCGCGCTGGGCGAGCTCTACGACCGGTACGCCTCGCTCGTCCACCACACCGCCCACCGGGTGCTGGAAGACCAGGAGGCGGCCGACCAGGTCACCCGCGAGGTGTTCGGGTACGTGTGGGAGAACCCCGACGCGTTCGACCCACGCCAGGAGGGGTCCCTGCGCTCCTGGATCGCCCGCATCACCCGCCGGCAGGCCGTGTACCGGCTCCGGCAGAGCGGCGCCCGGGAACTCGCCGAGCGGGGCGACGCGTCCGCGGAGGAGACGGAGCGCCTGGAGCAGCGGGTGCGGCGGGCGGCGGTGGCGGCGCGCGCCGACTACATCGTCACGTCCATGCCGGCACCGCTGCGCAGGGCACTGGAACTGGCCTATTTCCAGCGCCGCGACTACCGGCAGACGGCGGCGGACCTCGGCGTGACCGAGGACGAGGCGCGGCGCCGGCTGCGCCTCGGCCTCCAGCTGCTGGCCACGGCACACACCCGACCCTTGGACGGGCCCCCGCCGCCGGGCGGTGCGGGGCGGTCGCTGTGAGCGGGCCGACGGGCGGGGACGGCCCCGCGGAGGAGCGCGGCGGGCCGGTCGACGGCACGGCCCGGGTGCCGCCGCCCCGGCAGCCGGCCGACGACCACCCGGCCCCGGAGCCGGCGGTGGAGCTTCCCCACGGCGTCCTCAGGTCCCTCCTCGGGGCGTGGGCGCTGGCGGCGTGCTCCGCCGAGGAGACGGCTGCGGTGGAGGCCCACCTGACGGAGTGCGCGCCCTGCGCCGACGAGGCCCTGCGGCTGCGCGACGCGGTGGCGCTGCTGCACAGCGAGCGGGGCCTGGACCTGGACCCGCTGCTGCGGTCCAGCGTGCTGGAGAACTGCCTGGGCCGCCGCCCGGCCCGCGTCCCGGTGCCCGCGTGGGCGGGGCCGTACGACGCCGAGACGGCGCGTCTCGACGCGCTGCTCCAGGACTTCGGCGAGCCGGAGTGGCACGCGCCGGTGCGGCTGCGGTGGTTCGAGGGCGACCGGCAGGTGCAGCGCCGCACCTCGGTGGCCGCGGTCATCGGCCATCTGCTGGCGGTGGACGGCCTGGTCGCCGCGGCGCTGCACCTGGGCGACCCGCTGCCGGAGGCGCCTTCGGAGCCGTGCGGTCCGGCGGAGCGGACGGAGGCGTTCTGGCGGTCGGGCGGCCGCCCGCCCACCCGGGCGGTGCGGGGGCCGTGGCGGGAGCAGGCTCACACCCTCGTGCGGACGGTGTCCTTCGCGGGGCGGGGCGTGGCGGAACTGCCCGTCGGGTACGGCGGTTTCACGCTGCCGCTGAGGGACGCGTTCCTGGACCGCGCCTTCGAGTGCTGGATGCACGCCGAGGACATCGCGGACGCCGTCGACTATCCGTACGAGCCGCCGGCGGGGGCGCACCTGCGCGGCATGGTCGCGCTGGCCGCCGAACACCTGCCGGGCGTGCTGGCGGAGCGGCGGCGTGCGGGTCTCGCCGCACCACCGCGGGGCCTCGTGGCGGCGGGGGCGCCGGGGCGGTCCCTGCACCTGGAGATCGAGGGCGCGGGCGGTGGTGACTGGTACGTCGCGCTGGACTCGCCCGCGGCCACCGGGTCGCCGGACCGCGTGGTCGCCCAGGTGGCCCTGGACGCGCTGGAGTTCTGCCGTCTCGTGGCGGGGCGGGTGACGCCGGAGGAGGCGGCCGCCGGACAGGCGGGCGACCGGGAGGCGGTCAGGGAGGTGCTGTACGCGGCGGCGTCCATGAGCCGCATCTGACGCCCGCGACGGGTGGGGCACGTGCCCGCCCCCGGGCCGGGCTCCCGCGCGGGGCTCCGGAACGGGCAGGGCGCCCCGCCTCCCTGCCGTGGCGGAGCGCCCTGCGGCCTGCCGGTCCGCTCCGTGCGTCCGGACGCTGTGCCGGTCTGCGCCGTGTTCGGCCCGCGGGCCGCGGGCGGTTCACGGACCGTCGGCACCCGGTCCACGGGTGGTCCGGGTGCGCTGGTCCGCGGCCCCGGGGCGCCCGGCCCGCGGTCCGCGGCCGGTCCGGCGGGTGGGCCGGTGTGCGCTGCGGGTCAGCAGCGGTTCGGTACGCCCCCGGTGCTGTCCCCGCTGAGGGCGATGGCCGTGACGTAGCCGTTCTTCTTGGGCCAGGGCCGGTCGATGAGCACCCACTTGCTGCTGGTGTATCCCTCGAGCGTGACCTTCTCGCCGTAGGTCCAGCAGATCGCGCTGTAGGTGTAGCCCGGCGACACGTAGCTGAGGATGGCGCTGCCGGTGTTCGGTGTCTCCCGGACGTTGGCCCGCAGCCAGGCATGGACCTGGGTGTTCAGGACCTGTGCGGGTGCGGCGGCGGGCTCAGCCTGCCGGGTGTCGGCCGCCTGGGCGCCGGTGACGCTCATGGCGAGCAGGGCGGCGGCTCCCGCGGCGGCGGCCGCGGCCTTGCGTGTGGTGCGCATGACATTCCCCTCGGCGTCGGTCCGTACGTTCGTGCGCCATCCTCGCGGGGGCGGACGGCAGGCGGTAAGGCGTCTTTCTGCCCCGGTCCTCGGAGGGGCCCCCTTGACGTGCCCCGTGCCCGCCGGGCGGGATCGGAGGCGGCCGACGGCCCTGCTCTTGCGTGGGCCGTACACGCTTCGGGGTCCGCGTGCGGCTTCCCGGCGGCACGACTGATGCACGGCAATGAGCCATGAAGCACCCGCATCACGTCACACCAGCCACAGGAATCCCCGACTCCGGTGGCCGAACCCAGACAAAACGATCCAGCCGGGCCAACGGAACCGGCCGTTGCGGCCGCGTCAGGGCTCCGCCCGCAGATCCTCACGCATGACCGCTCGCCGGGCGAAGCACGTCGTCGCGCCTGGTGCCCCCGCGGACAGCCGTCACCGTCCCGGCGCTCGCCGCGCGCGCCTCGACGCCGCACGGATCCGAGTGCGCGAGGCGCCTCCTCGGAGGCGTCGACCGTCGGCTGCGGCGCCGTCAACGCCCACCGGCGCAGCCCTCCGCACGGTTCGGAGGCGTCCCGGGAGGCCTGACGGCGACCTCGCTGCCGCGGACCCGGCGGCGGGCGGCGCGGGGCTCCGGTCCACGACCGGGGCCAGAACGCCGAACGCACCATCCCGTGAAGGGCCGCGCATCGTGGCCGAGGGACGCCCGGAGGCGTGGAACACCTGGGGAGCCCGGGACGCCTGGACGCGCGGAACGCCTGCGGAGTCCGTAGGAAACCCGGTGTGCCGGGCCGTGGGTGGTGCGGCAGGAACCGCTCCGCACGTGCGGGTACGGCGGCGGCGCCGTGGGAAACTCCCCCCGTTCACGGGGGGAGCGCGTCAGGCGAAGACGACGGTGCGGGTGCCGTTGAGGAGGATGCGGCGCTCGGCGTGCCACTTGACCGCGCGGGCGAGGGCCTGGCACTCGACGTCGCGTCCCACGGCGACGAGCTGGTCGGGGGTGACCTCGTGGCCGACGCGCTCGACCTCCTGCTCGATGATCGGCCCCTCGTCGAGGTCGGCCGTCACGTAGTGGGCCGTCGCACCGATCAGCTTCACCCCGCGCACATGCGCCTGGTGGTAGGGCTTGGCGCCCTTGAAGCTCGGCAGGAACGAGTGGTGGATGTTGATGATGCGGCCGCTGAGCTGCTTGCACAGGTCGTCCGACAGGACCTGCATGTACCGGGCCAGCACCACCAGCTCGACGTTCTCCGACCGGACCAGCTCCAGCAGCTGGGCCTCGGCCTCCTGCTTCGTGTCCTTCGTCACCGGGATGTGGTGGAACGGGACATCGTACGACGCCACCAGCTCGGCGAAGTCCGTGTGGTTGGAGACCACCGCCACGACGTCCACCGGCAGCGCGCCGATCCGTGTGCGGAACAGCAGGTCGTTGAGGCAGTGACCGAACTTCGACACCATGAGCACGACCCGCATGCGCTCGTCGGCGCGGTGGATCTGCCAGTCCATCGCGAAGGAGTCGCCGACCGCCGCGAAGCTGGCCCGCAGCTTGTCCACCGTGACCGGTGCTTCCGCGGAGAAGTGCACCCGCATGAAGAACAGGCCGGTGTCGCGGTCCCCGAACTGCTGACTGTCCTCGATGTTGCATCCCGTGATGAACAGGTAGCTCGACACGGCGTGCACGATGCCCTGCTTGTCCGGGCAGGAGAGGGTGAGGACGTACTGGTCGGTCATCCTGGCAGGATGCCACATTCGCCGGGGCCGGCCCGCACCGTGTCCGCTGGACGGGACCGGGGCCGGGGCCGGGCGGAGCCGGGCCGCGCGGGGGGGGCCGCCGCGGACCGGGGAGGGCGTGAGGCCCGAGCGGGACCGAGCGGGGCCACGAAGGTCACGGCCGCGACCGCGATGCCGCCCCGACCCCTTCGCTGTGCGCGCCCCGGTCGGAGATCCCAGGGGAGCCGGACCGCCGCGCGGGAGACCCCGTGGCCCGGAACACGGACGGCCCGGCGGGAAGAGGCCCCGGCGGGACATGGCGGGACGCGGCGCGAAGGCCGCCGCCGGGGACGGGCGGGAGGCCCCGGGTGCCCGGCTAGCGCGCGCCCGTCGTGATCCGCAGGGCCTCCAGGGTCCGCGGCGGCTCCTCCGGGTCCTCCCCGTCGTTCGCGGCCAGCAGCACGTGCGCCTCGCGGGCCGCCCGTACGGCCTCGGGCCAGGCCGGGTGGTCGAGGAACGCCGACACGGGGGCGTCGGCGCCGACCTGGTGCAGGATCCGCAGGACGCGCAGCACCGCCGCGTCGACCAGGGCCGCCTCGCCCGAGTCGCGGAATATCGTCCCGACGTACTTCTCGGCGGACCAGTTGTCCAGCCAGGTGTCCTCCACCAGCCGGTACACGGCGTCCGTGACGTCCCCGTACCCTTCCCTGCCCGCCAGCCAGCACTCCTCGTGGAAGCGGGTGTCGGAGAGCATGTGCAGCGCCGAGCGGACGTTCGCCCGCCAGCGCCACCACGGTATGTCGTTGAGCGGCATGCCGCCCATGGTGGAGGAGCGACGGCCGCGACGGGAAGAGTTCATCATCGTTCACCTTGTGGCCTCGGTCCTTGCGGAACCGGGCCCGGAGGAGCTATCGGCGCACGTGCCGACCGGCGTCCGGCACTTCGCGATCGTAACGTCCCCGCCGTGCGGGGCCGCGCCCGGCCACCGGATCCCGCAATTCACCGGGGCGTCACCCCCTGTTGAACCACGCACACTGCACCGTTACCCATGAGGCGGAAGTGTGCGTGTTCATGACCGGTACCGGCAGGCGACGTATCCCCACCTCTGTCACGTCCGCGGCCGCGGCGACCCTCGCGCTCGTCATGGCCTCCCTCCTCACCGGCTGCGGTGCACTCCCTGGAGCCACGGGGGGCTCCAGGGAGCCGCTCACGGTGATGACCTGGGCCCCCGACAGCACCAAGGCCACCAACATGCCCGGCATGCCCGCCATGGCCGAGGCGTACGGCCGCTGGATCAACGAACAGGGCGGCATCAACGGGCACGAGCTGCGTGTGCTCACCTGCAACGAAGGAAACTCCGCCGCCGGCGCCGCCGCGTGCGCCCGCGAGGCGGTGAAGGAAGGCGCGGTGGCCGTCGTCGGATCGTACAGCCAGCACGGCCGCGCCTTCATGGCCATCCTGGAGGCGGCGAACATCCCCTACATCGGCGGCTACGGCCTGTCCGACGAGGAGTTCACCAGCCACCTCTCCTACCCCGTCAACGGCGGTCAGATCGCCCTCCTCGCCGGGAACGGCATGCAGCTCGCCGACTCCTGCGAACGGGTCTCCCTCGTCCGGCCCGACACCGTGGCCGGCGACGCACTGCCGCCCCTCCTCAACTCGGGTCTCGCACAGGGCAGTCACCAGCGGGCCATCGACATCCCGGCCGCCGACGACGCCGGCGAGTACGCCGCGGTCGCGCACCGCTCCCGCAGCCGGGCCGGCGACGAGGGCGGCTGCGTCACGGCCGCCCTCGGCGAGCGCACGGCGCACTTCTTCGACTCCTTCCGGCGGCTCCCGTCGGACGGCCGGGAAGTGCGGGTCTCCTCCGTGCTGGGCAGCGTCGACCAGCTGCTCGTCGACCGTACGGGCGGCGCCTCCGGCCCCTTCGAGGGCGCCTACATCACCGGCTGGTACCCCGACGCGGGCGACCCGCGCTGGGACCCGATGAAGGAGGTCATCCAGCAGCACGCCTTCGGCGACAACCGCATCGACCCGGCGGACGCCGGCGTCCAGACCACGTGGATCGCCTACACGGTGCTGCGCAAGGCCGTGGAGGCCCTGGGCGACGACGAGGTCACCGCGGGCAGGGTCGCGCTCGCCCTGGACCGCGGCCTGCGGGTGAACACCGGCGGCCTCACCCCGGACCTGCGCTGGCGCTACGAGGACATGCTGGGCACCCCCGGCTACCCGCGGATCGTGAACCCCGAGGTGACCTTCCAGGTGGTGCGCAAGGGCCGCCTCGTGGCGCAGAAGTCCGGCTTCGTCGACGTCGGCCGGACCCTGCTGGGCGCCCGCTCCTGACCCGCTCGCGGTCCCGGGCGGACCGGGACCGCGACGGGCCGCCTACAGCTGGGTGGGCTGCCGCTTCGTCAGGCCGTACGTCTCGGCGATGCCGTTCCAGAGACGTGCGGCCTTCTGCTTGGCCGCGGTGGCCTCACCGCTCGAACGGGACGCCTGCGCGGTGTGCTTGGTGCGCTGCGCCTCGCCGTCCTTGCAGTACTTCGGCTTCTTCACCTGCACGGCCCAGGCCGCGTAGTGGTCGTCGGCGGTCGCCGACGCCTGCCACGCCTCGGTGAGCGACGTGCCCAGCGCAGCGTGGTCCGGCAGCTTGTCGATCTCGATGGCCTTGAGCCGCGTCACCAGCTCACGGCGCTGGGCGGCTGCGGCCTTCAGGTCGGCGGCCGCCCGGTCGAGGTCCTTGCACTGCTTGATCTTCTCCACGGAGCTGATCACCGAGGCGCGGCTGGCCCCGCTGTCGGCGAGCAGCTTGTCCAGCTCCCCGGCCTGCTTCTCCGCCGGGTCGACGGGCTTCTCGGACGGGGAGGGCCCGGCGGAGGGGGCCGTCTCCGGGGCGGACGCGGCGGCCGACACGGCGGCGCCCGCGTTGCCGGTCCTGTCGTCGGTGTCACCGCCGCTCATCAGGGCGCCCGCGCCGAGGCCGATGACGGCGCAGCCGACGACGACCGCCGCGCCGAGCGCCAGCTTCGAGGAGCGGCGGCGCGGCTCGGGTCCCTCGTCGTAGGCGTCGGCGTGCTCCCCGTACGGGGCGTGCTGCTGCCTGCCGTACGGCTGCTGCCCGTAGCCCTGCTGCGGGGCGGCCGGGGGCAGGCCGGAGTCGAAGCGCGGGATCTGCTGCGTGGCGCCCGGCGCGTCGTCGCGGAAGAGGTTGTCGAACTCCGCCGGAGGCCCGGGGGGCCCGGTGTGTCCGGTGACGGGCGGTATGTACTGGGTGGCCTCGGCGTCCGGGCCCCCGGGCGGCGGCTGTGGAGGCCGGCCGGCCTGCGGGGGCCGGTGGGACCGGCCGGGCTGCGGCGAGCGGTGCCTGGCCGCGTAGCCCGTACCGAGGACCTGGGTGGACTCGGCCGGGCTCTCCGGCGGCGCCGGCGGGACCGCCCGCAGGTACTGCGTGGCGGGGTCCCCGCCATCCTCCGGCTGCTGCGGCGGCGCCTGGTGCTGCTGCGGCTGGTACGGCTGAGGCTGATGCTGCGGAGGCCGGCCCTGATGCTGCTGGGGCGGCTGGTACGGCTGTGGCGATTGCTGCGGAGACTGGCCCGGAGGATTCTGAGGCGATTGCTGCGGAGGCCGGCCCGGAGGTTGCTGAGGCGGATGCGGAGGCTGGCCCTGGTGCTGCTGCGGCTGGTGGGCCTGATAGGGCGGCTGATGCTGCTCCGCATGCTGCTGCGGCTGGTACTGCTGCTGGTGCGGGGGCTGCTCCTGCGGCTGAGGAGTCCCGTACGGCCCGGGTTGCTGCGGGGGCGGCGGCCCCCAGGGCTGGCCGGGGGGCTGACCCCACGTCTGGCCCTCCTGGCCATGTCCGCTCTGCGTCACCGGGACTCCTACGTGTGAACCTACGGAAGCGTCGGCTCACGCTACCGGGTGTATCGCCGCCCCCGCACACAGGTGTGTCACGTACCACGGCGAACCGGTCCAACCCGCCCCGCCGGGGCTCCCGTTACACCGGCTGCGCCTCCATCCGGGCCGCGAAGTCCCGCACCGCGGGCTCGTCCCCGTACGGTTCGAGCCGGTGCCGCAGGTCGTCCAGGTACTCCGCGCCCCGCGACGACCGCACCCCCGCCAGCAGCTCCGCCGCCCGGGTCCCCGTGTGGCACGCCTGCTCCACCTCGCGCTGCTGGACCTGCGCCGCGGCCAGCAGCAGCATGCCGATCGCCCGTCGCCGCGCCCGCCCCTCCGGATGCCCGTCCAGGGCGTCCCCGGCCGCCCGCGCCGCGGCCTGCGCCTGGCCCAGGTCCCGGTGGCAGTGGGCCAGCTCGTCGGCCAGGTACGCGTGGTCGAAGTGCGCGATCCACACAGGGTCGTCACCCGCCTCCGGGTCCGCCCGGTCCAAGGCGGCCGCCGCCCGCCCCGCCACGTCCTGGCAGGCGCGCGCGTCGCCCAGCAGGGCGTGGCCGCGGGCCTCGGCGGCAAGGAACATCGCCTGCGCCCGGGGGGTGGCGTGTCCGCGGGCGCCCTCCTGCGCGGCCCGCGCCAACTGGGCGATCTCCCGCGGGTTGCCGAGCTGCGCGGCGAGGTGGCTCATGGACGCGGCGAGCACGTAGCCGCCGTACGCCCGGTCGCCCGCGGCCTGGGCGAGGCGCAGCGCCTGGATGTAGTACCGCTGCGCCAGGCCCGGTTGGCCCGTGTCGACCGCCATGTACCCGGCGAGCTCGGTCAGCCGGGCCACGGCCGCGAAGAGCTGGCGCCCGACGGCGTCCCGGTAGGACCCGGCGAGCATCCCCGACACCACGCTGTTGAGGTAGTGGACCACCACGGGTCGCACGTGGCCGCTGCCGAACCGGTGGTCGAGCTCCACGAGCGCGTCGGTCATGGCCTGCACGGCCCGCACGTCCGAAAGCCCCACGCGGGCACCGGCGTTCCGGGCCACGGACGCGTCGGGGGCGGTGATCAGCCAGTCGCGGCTGGGTTCGACGAGCGCGGACGCGGCCACGGCGGAGCCGGACAGGAAGTCCCGGCGCCCCACGTCGCTGCGCCACAGCTCGCAGACCTGCTCGACGGCGCCCAGCACGGTCGGCGAGAACTGCAGGCCCACCCCGCCGGCCAGGTTCTTGCCGTTCGCCATGCCGATCTCGTCGATGGTGACGGTCCGGCCGAGCTTGCGGCCCAGAGCCTCGGCGATGATCCCGGGCGCGCGGCCCCGCGGTTGCTGTCCGCGCAGCCAGCGCGCCACCGAGGTCTTGTCGTACCGCAGGTCCAGCCCGCGTTCCGATCCCACCATGTTGACGCGGCGGGCGAGCCCGGCGTTGGAGCACCCTGCTTCCTGGATGAGAGCCTGCAGCCGTTCGTTCGGCTGACGGGCTACGAGCGGCCTCGCTGCCATGACTACCCCCTGTGGTGCCGGTGGCGATCAGTCGGTCGATCACTGCCCGGCTGATGTCCGGAGAATGCAGAACTTGGCGCTGTCATACCAAAGCATCGGTATTGCCGGGCAATACGGTGCAATACCGGGAGACGCCCGTATTGACGTGTGGTCGGATGCATCGGCCCCCTTCCCCGACGGTGGCTACCCGCCCGCGGCTCCCGCCGCCCGTGCGCGCCCCCGGACATGCACCCATGCGCCCCACATGCCGAATCGATGCATCCCGCCCTTCGGCTTTGCGCCCCGTAACCCCCGTGGGGGTGCGGAGTTGTGCTGACCGTGGAAGAGACCATCGGAGTCACGGACGCCGCACCGATCCCGAAGCAGCGCGGGGATCAGCTGCTGGACAGCGCCGTGCGGTATGCGGAAGAGCGGCACTGGGACGTGTTTCCCGGTACGTGGTTGGAGGCGGTCGAGGGCCGGGAGCACTGCTCGTGCGGTGACGCGGCCTGCCCCGCGCCGGGTGCGCACCCGGCGCGTCCGGACTGGGCGACGCAGGCGACGGGCAGCGCGGTCGCGGCCCGCAGGCTGTGGGGGAAGCATCCGAGGGCCTCGATCCTGCTGCCGACGGGGCGGACCTTCGACGTGCTCGACGTGCCGGAGTCGGCGGGCTTCCTCGCGCTGGCCCGGATGGAGCGGATGGAACTGACGCTCGGCCCGGTGCTGTGCACCCCGGACCGGCGGGTGCAGTTCTTCGTGTTGCCGGGCGCCACTGCGAAGGCGGCGGACCTGGTGCGGAAGTTGGGCTGGTCGCCGACCGGGATCGACCTCGTCGCGAAGGGCGAGGGCCACTACGTGGCCGCGCCGCCGACCCGGGTGGGCGGCCAGGGCGCGGTGCAGTGGGCGCGGCGGCCCACGCCGGCGAACCGCTGGCTGCCGGACGCGGAGGAGCTGATCAGCCCGCTGGCGTACGCATGCGGCAGGGAGGCGGCCGCGGCCCGGTCCCGGCAGGGCTGACCCCCGGCAACCGCGACCGCCGAAGACTGCCGGGTGATCCACCCGTGAGCGTACCCGTCGGTACGTAAGCTGGCCCCCGTTCACGTAGACGCACGGCGACGGGGAAAGCGAGGGGCACCGACCATGCCCGAGCATCAGAGTGAAGACATGGCGGGTGGAGCGCCGGAGGCGGCGCCGCCCGCCGTCCGCGTGGAGGGGCTCTGGAAGCGCTTCGGCACACAGGTCGCCGTCGCCGGAGTGGACCTGACACTGCCCGCGGGCCGGTTCGTCGGCCTGGTGGGCCCCAACGGCGCCGGCAAGACCACCACCCTCTCCATGATCACCGGCCTGCTCCGCCCCGACCAGGGCCGCATCGAGGTCGCCGGCCACGACGTCTGGCGGGACCCGGCGGCGGTGAAGGCCAGGATCGGTGTCCTGCCGGAGGGGCTGCGGCTCTTCGAGCGGCTGTCGGGCCGCGAGCTCCTCGCGTACACGGGCCGGCTGCGGGGCCTGCCCGGCGCCGAGGTCGACAAGCGCGCGGCGCAGCTGCTGGACGTCCTGGACCTGGCCGGGTCCCAGCACAAGCTGGTCATCGACTACTCGACCGGCATGCGCAAGAAGATCGGCCTGGCGGCGGCGCTGCTGCACAACCCGGACGTGCTGTTCCTGGACGAGCCGTTCGAAGGCGTCGACCCGGTGTCGGCGCAGACCATCCGCGGTGTCCTGGAGCGCTACACGTCGTCCGGGGCCACGGTGGTCTTCTCCAGCCACGTGATGGAGCTGGTGGAGTCGCTGTGCGACTGGGTGGCGGTGATGGCGGCGGGCACGATCCGCGCGCACGGCCCCCTCGCGGAGGTCCGGGGCGACGCCCCGACGCTCCAGCGGCGGTTCCTGGAGCTGGTCGGCGCCGAGGGCCGGGACGCGGGCGCGTCGCTGGACTGGCTGGGAGGTGCGCGATGAGCACGCGGACGCCGGCCGCCGCCCCGAGCCCGTCGCCCCCCGCCCCGTCGCTCACCTCGACCCTGGTGCGCCTCAAGCTGTCCCTGCTGCGCAACGGGCTGCGCCAGTCGTCGGGCAGGACGGCGGCCTTCGTCGTCTCCGTGGTGTTCGCGGTGCTGTTCGCGGCGGCGCAGCTGCTCGGTCTGCTGCTGCTGCGCGGTACGGACGCCGCGGCGACGGTCGCCGTGCTGTCCCTGGCCGTGCTGGGGCTGGGGTGGGCGGTGATGCCGCTGTTCTTCCCGAGCGGTGACGAGACGCTGGACCCGACGCGGCTGGTGATGCTGCCGCTGCGGGCGGCGCCGCTGGTACGGGGGCTGCTGGTCGCCTCCCTGGTGGGGGTCGGGCCGCTGTTCACGCTCTGCGTCGCGGTGGGCGCCGGCCTGTCGGTGGCGCGGGGCGCGGGCGCGGTGGCGCTGGCCGGGCCGGCCGTGCTCGTCGCGCTGCTGGTGTGCGTGGCGCTGGCGCGGGCTGTGGCCGCGGCCAACATCCGGCTGCTGACGTCCCGCAAGGGCCGGGACCTGGCGCTGCTGAGCGGCCTCGTGGTCGCGGTGGGCATCCAGGTGGTGAACTTCGGCGCGCAGCGGCTGGGCGCGGCGGGCACGGGCCTCGCCCCGCTGGAGCCCGCGGCGGCCGTGGCGCGGTGGGTGCCGCCGGCGTCGGCGGTGGCCGCCGTGGACTCGGCGAGCCGCGGCGCGTGGGCCGAGGCCGTGGCGCAGCTGCTGCTGTCGGTCGCGGCGCTGGGGCTGCTGCTCGTGTGGTGGCAGCGGAGCCTGACGAAGCTCATGACCGCCCCGGACGCGTCGACGCTCGCGGCGGCCGGGGGCGGTGCGGCGAAGCGGAGCGGCGGGCGGGGCGCCGGTCTGTGGCCGGAGGGCCGTACGGGCGCGGTGGTGCAGCGCACGCTGCGGTACGCCTGGCGGGACCCGAAGACGAAGTCGGCGTGGGTGACGTCGCTGGTGCTCGGGCTGATCATCCCGCTGTTCAACGCCGTGCAGGGAGTGGGCACGATCTACTGGGCGTGCTTCGGCGTGGCGATGCTCGGGTTCCTGATGTTCAACCAGTTCGGTCAGGACACGTCGGCGTTCTGGATGGTCGCCCTGACCATCTCCTCGCCCCGCGACGCGTACGAGGAGCTGCGGGCGCGGGCGCTCGCGCTGCTGCTGGTGAGCCTTCCGTACGTGACGCTGGTGACGGGGGTGATGGCGGCGGTGCTGGGCGACTGGGAGGCGCTGCCGGGCGCGCTCGGCCTGTCGTACGGGCTGCTGGGGTCTCTGGTGGCGCTGGGGGCGCTCAGCTCGGCGTTCTTCCCGTACTCGATCCCGCAGGACAGCGCGTACAAGAACGTGGCGCCGGGGCAGGGCGCCCTGGCGTGGCTGTCGATGGGTGCCGCCTTCGTCGGCATGACGCTGCTGACGGCGCCCGTGGCGGGCCTCCAGGCGTGGTCCGTCCTGTCCGGTCGGCCGTCGCTGGGGTGGCTCGTGCTGGTCGTGGGTGCCGTGTGGGGCGCGCTGCTGGCGTGGGCGGGCCTGCGGTGGTCCGCGACCCGCACGGCGGCCCGGCTGCCCGAGATCCTGACCGCCGTCAGCAAGGCCTGACGCCACCGCCCGGTCCGCCCGCCCCGTGCCGGGCGGCGGACCGGGGCGAGGGGCCTCAGCCGAGGCCGGCGGTCTCCGTGAGGAAGGGTTCGATCGCCGCGCGCCACGCGTCCGGCTGGTCGTAGTGGAGGTAGTGGCCCGCGTCGGGCACCTCGGCGTACCGGCCCCGCGGCAGGACCCGCACCATCTCCTGGGCCTCTGCCCGCCCCAGTTCGCCGTCCAGGCCGCGGACGACCAGGGTGGGGCAGGCGACCTGGGCGAGGGAGTCCCAGTGCGCGTCGTGGACCCAGGTCTCGCGGGCCGCCAGCATCTGGCCGGGGGAGAAGACGGGGCGCCACCCGTCGGACGACTCGGCCATGACCTCGGCGAAGAACGCGCCGCGCGCGGGGTTGGGCCGCTCCACCCGGGGGTCGTCCTCGCCGAACCACTTCCGCACGTCGGCCAGGGTCGCGAAGGGCACCGGCCAGGTGCGGAACCAGTTCTGCCACTCGCGTTGGGAGGCCGCGCCGAGCGCGGAGGCCCGCATGTCGCTGATGACGAGGGAGCGCACCAGCTCGGGGCGGTGCGCGGCGAGCTGCCAGGCGGTGAGCGCGCCCATGGAGTGGCCGATGAGGGTCACCGGGGCGAGGCCGAGGTGCTCGATCGCCGCCGCCGCGTCCTCGACGTACGCCTCGCGGGTGTAGCGCCCGTCGGCCGGTTTCTCGCTGTGCCCGTGGCCCCGCTGGTCCAGCGCGACCGCGCGGAACCGCTCGGCGAGCCAGCGGGCGGTCGTGGCCCAGTGCCCGGCCCGGCCCATCAGCCCGTGGAGGAGTAACACGCCCGGCGCCGGGGCCGCGCCGCTGTCGTCGGCTGCGCCGGGGCCCTTGGGCGGCTCGGCGAACTCCCACGCCGCGAGGCGTACGCCGTCGGCTCCGGTCAGGTCGACGCGTCGCACCATGTGACCAGGCACCCCCTTCTGTCCCGCTCGGACAACCCTGCACGCAGACTATCGAACGAACATTCGAAAGCACGGACCCTGGCGGTAACACCGCTCATTCGAGTGACCCTGCCCAGGGGTTGACCCGTGCCTCCGAGGGGAGATCTTCACCGGGAGGCGGACCACTCGGGGAGAACGGTCCGACGGGAATGACCCTGGGAGCTCGGGGCTCCGGGTCAGCACAGGGGAGGTCGGGTCCCGGTGCCGGACAACGGCGCCGGGACCCTCTCCGTCTCGGGGACCCCGGCCTTCACCGGGCACGGCGGACCGCGGCGCTGCCGCCCCGGACGCGGGGGCGCGCTTCGACGCGGACAGCGGCGGGCGCATCGGCGCTGCTCCCCTCCCCGGGCCCCGTGCCGCAGGGACCCCGGCTCGCGCACAGTCAGGACGGATGCCTGGAGCAAGCGTGGCACGCGCGGGGAACCGGCGCTGCCATTCCGCGTGAATGGCCCTTTCGAGTGGCGGGCGGACCGTCAGCGCTTGGCCACGAACACGTGCGACGCCACGTCGGCGCCCAGCTCGGCGGCCTCGCCGCCACTGCCGACGAGCACCCCGCCGGGCGACTCCGTCACGCTCACCACCGCGCCCGGCTGCACCCCCGCCCGCCGCAGCGTGTACATGAGCTGGGC
Source organism: Streptomyces sp. CC53 (assembly GCF_001865245.1). GTDB lineage: Bacteria > Actinomycetota > Actinomycetes > Streptomycetales > Streptomycetaceae > Streptomyces. Next base: position 24,716 of record NZ_MKXB01000013.1, read on the forward strand.
GTCCGTCTGGATCGGCTCGCCGATCCGGCGGACCACCACGGTCTTGCCCCCGGCGCCGGGGTCCAGCTCGGACAGCGCGACCATGTTCTCGTCGAGGAACGGGTCGGCCTCGCCCTCCTCGCCGAGCTCCTCCAGCCCCGGGATCGGGTTCCCGTACGGCGACTCGGTGGGGTGCCGGAGCAGCTCCAGGACGCGACGCTCGACGGCCTCGCTCATCACGTGCTCCCAGCGGCACGCCTCGGCGTGGACCTGCTCCCACTCCAGGCCGATGACGTCGACGAGCAGGCACTCGGCGAGCCGGTGCTTGCGCATCACGCGGGTCGCCAGCCGGCGGCCCTCCTCGGTCAGCTCCAGGTGGCGGTCGCCTGCCACCGTGACCAGCCCGTCCCGCTCCATCCTCGCGACCGTCTGGCTCACCGTCGGACCGCTCTGGTCGAGCCGTTCCGCGATACGGGCACGCATCGGGACCACACCTTCCTCTTCCAGTTCGAGGATGGTGCGGAGATACATCTCCGTCGTGTCGATCAATCCGGACATACGTGCCCCTCCGTGCGTGTCATGCAACCTGCGCGGCCCTCCACCAATTGTGGCGCATGGCGCCGACAACCGTGCCCGGCGCGGGAACACCCGGTATTGACAGCGCAATGGTCCAGACCGCACCGTGATCCGCGACACAGAGAGAGGGAGCGACAGCGATGGGCGACGGCAATCTGGCCGGTCAGTTCTTCGACGCGGCGATCGATCTGCTGCGGCGGGCGCGGGACGAGGAGGAGCAGCACGTCGCCGCGGCGGGAGCGGCCGTCGCCGAGACCGTCGCCTCCGGCGGGCGGCTCTTCGCGTTCGGCGCGGGGCACTCGTCCCTGCCCGCCCAGGACGTGGTGTACCGGGCCGGCGGCCTGGCCCTGATGAACCTGCTCGCCGTGCCCGGCGCGGTCGGCGTCGACGTGGTCCCGGCGCCGCTCGGCTCCGCGCTGGAGCGGGTCGACGGCCTCGCCGCCGCCGTACTGGACGCCTCCCCCGCGCGCTCCGGCGACCTGCTCTTCGTCATCTCCCTGTCCGGCCGGAACGCCCTGCCCGTCGAGATGGCCCTGAACGCCCGCGCCCTCGGCCTCACCGTCGTCGGCGTCACCTCCGTGGCGTACGCGAAGGAGACCCGGTCGCGGCACGCGTCGGGCACCTTCCTGAAGGACCACTGCGACATCGTCCTCGACTCCAAGATCGCCGTCGGCGACGCGGAGCTGACCCACGAGGGCGTCGACGCCCCCTTCGCCCCCGCCTCCACGGTGGTCACCAGCGCCCTCATGCAGGCCGTGATGGCCACGGCCGCGGAGGAACTGGTGCGCCGCGGGATCGAACCGCCGCTGCTGCGCTCCGGCAACGTCGACGGCGGCCACGAGTGGAACGGCCGCGTGATGGAGCAGTACGCGGACCGCATCTTCTACCGGCGGTAGGCGCCGCACGGACGCCTGTCAGGCGCCGAGGCGCCCCGCCTTCAGGGCGGCGACGAACGGCACCCAGGCGGGGGCCCGCACCACGAGTGCGGGCCCGTCGGGGTCCTTCGAGTCCCGGACGGGGACGACACCGGGAAGACCGTCGCCGACCTCGACGCAGTCGCCGCCGGTGCCGTTGCTGTAGGTGGACTTGCGCCAGAGCGCGGCGCTCACGTCAATGTCGGTGTGTGCCATCTCGGAAATCCTCTGCCGCTTCCTCGACCATGGCCAGGGACGCCTCAGGCGGCAGTGCGGCGGCCCTGAGCAGATCGTACGACTCGCGGTACAGGCACACGAGCCCTGGATCGTCGATGAGTTGGCCGCTGTGGAGACCCTCCGTGTACACGACGGGTGGAGCGTCCCGGAAGGTCATGAGCCGCGTCATGCCCCCCGCGTCCACTGCTCGACGTGACGGGTCCATCACCTTCGCACGGACAGGTACGGGCGCGCCTCCCGGCCTCGGGCCGGTCAGCAGGCGGACTGGGCCAGGTCCACCGACGCGGCGATCCGGGCGGCCACGCTCTCCGCGTACGCCGTGTCGGGGCGGGCGAAGGCCGGGCGCGCCGCCGCGCGGAGGAACGTCACGACGCCCAGCGTGCGGCCGCGGCTGCGCAGCGGCGCGCACAGCGCGTGCGCCGCGTCCCCCGGCCACTGGCGCTCCGCCGCCCACCGCTCGCCCGCGCCGGTCCGGTCGGCGCCCTGCGCCCAGGCGCTGACGCGCACCGCGCCCGCCCGGTCCAGGGCCCGCAGCGCCGGGTGCCCCGCCGCGTACGGCACCGGCACGCCCGCGCCCGGGGCCCGCGTGACCGGGCCGAGGACGCCCGCGGGGCTGGCCGCCGCCCGGACCAGGGGCCCCTGTGGTCCTGCCGCCAGGTCCAGCAGCGCCGAGTCGGCGAACCCCGCCAGGGCGAAGTCCAGGTGGACCGTCGCCGCCTCCATCGGGTCCTCGCACTCGGCGGCCGCGCCGCCCGCCCGGTGCAGCTGCCCGGCGCGGAACCGCAGCCGGTCGGCGTCCTGCTCGGCGAGCCGCTCCCCCGTCACGTCCTGGAACAGCCAGGCCACGCCCAGCGGGGCCGGCTCCTGCGACAGCGGCGACTGCAGGCGGACGAAGCCGCTGCGCCAGCAGCGCCGGGCCTCGCCGTCCGCGGTGCGCACGGCCACCCACAGGTCGGCGGGCGGCCGGGGTCCGGCGTCCTCGGCGAGGGCGTGCTCCAGCGCCGCCTCCACCTGCTCGACGCCCTGGAGCACCGCGTCGCCCAGCGGACGGCCCAGCAGGGACGTGCGGGTCCGGCCCAGCGCCCGCGCGGCCTGCGCGTTCACGACCGCCGGGCGCAGGTCCGCGTCCACCACGACCAGGCCCCAGGGCGCGTCGGCGAACAGGCCCTCGCTCAGGGCGACGGACCGCTCGAAGTCCAGTTGCGTGTGCACCTCGCCGAACGCCCAGAACACCCCGACCGGGCGGCCGTCCGCGCCGCTCACCCCCGCCGACTGCACCCGGACGAGGACCCGGCCGCCGTCCTTGCGGAGCAGGGCGCACTCGTGGACCCGGCGCTCCGGGGTGCTCGCCAGGGCGGCGGCGAGCCGGTCCGCCACGTCGGCGGCGTCCGCCGGGCGCACCGCCCAGCCGGCCAGGCCGCTGCGCCCGACGGCCTCGTCGGCGGGCCAGCCGAGGATGCGTTCCGCCTCGCGGTTCCAGTGGGTGACGGTGCCGTCCGCGTCGAACGCGCAGAGCGCGGCGTCCATCCCGTCGAGCAGTGTGGCCAGCAGGTCGGCGCCGGCCTGCCCGGCGCCCGGGCGGGGTCCGGAGCCCGCGCCTCCGTGCGCACCCGGGTCCCCGTCCGGACCCGGGGCCGCGTGCGTGCCCGTGTCCGTACCGCCGCCGGACGCACTCATCCCGGACCCCCTGACAAGGACGTGGCCTCACGTGCAACTGCACGTGCCCGGCCATTCAACCCTCACAGTGACCCAGGACACATGCCGTTCGAGAAATTCGGTTGTGGCGGCCGTGGCGCGGTTCCTATCGTGGCGGCACACGAGAGAGGAGGTGATCCGAAAGATGGTTATTCGGATGCGTGAGGTGGCTGCGGGCTGAGGCCTGTCGTCACATGGCGGCAGGCCTCCTGCCGTACATCCAGCAGTCACCGACCCGCGGGCCCGTCGGCACATCCGGCCGACCTCCCCTTGCACAGCAGGGGAGCATCGGGCCCGCGGGTTCTCTCATGTCCGGGGCCGCTCGCGGGGCGGGCCGCGCCCGGGCGGCGGCCGCTTGCGGGGCGGGGCGGCAGGCCGTCGACGTGCGGTACGGCCGGTCCGGGCGCGGCGTGTCAGGGGGCCAGGCGTTCGACCCGCCAGCCGTGCTCCCCGTCGCGGACGTACCGCAGCCGGTCGTGCAGCCGGTTCTCGTGGCCCTGCCAGAACTCCACCGTGTCCGGCACGACCAGGTAGCCGCCCCAGTGCGGCGGCACCGGCACCTGCTCGTCCTGCGGGTAGCGGGCGGCCAGTTCCTCGTACGCGCGCAGCAGTTCGGCGCGGGAGGCGATGACGGACGACTGGTCGCTGGCCCAGGCGCCGAGCCGGGAGCCGTGCGGGCGGGTGCGGAAGTACGCCGCGGTCTCGTCGCGGCCGACGCGGGTGACCGTGCCGGTGACGACGACCTGGCGGGCGATCGGGTGCCAGGGGAAGAGCAGCGACGCGTACGGGTTGGCGGCGAGTTCCTGCCCCTTGCGGGACGTGTAGTTGGTGAAGAAGACGAAGCCGCGCCCGTCGTAGTGCTTCAGCAGGACCGTGCGGGACGAGGGACGGCCCTCGGGCGTGGCGGTCGACACGACCATCGCGTTCGGCTCGTGGATCTCGCGGCTCTCGGTGGCGTCCCCGAACCAGCGGGCGAACTGGTCCATCGGCGCGGCGGCGAGGTCCTTCTCGCACAGCTCCGCCGTGTGGTACTGCTCGCGCATCGGCGCGGGGTCCGGGGCGGCGTCCGGCGCGGCTCCGGACCGGGAGGCTCCGGCTGCGGACGCGGGATCGAGGTCGGATTCCAGGGCGGCTGGATCGAGAGCGTCGGTCACACCGCCCATCCTGCCGCAGCGGGTGAGTGTGCCCGGCACGCTGGGCGGGTAATCCTCACCGTCCGGGACGGCGCAGTGTGCCTGATGTCACGCTTCCCCGCATCGGGGGAACCCGACAGACTCGTGGGCTGGGTCACTGTTCCCTTCACACATTCCGCAAGGACACCACTACGAGGAGCCGCCAGATGTCCGACTTCGTACCCGGGCTCGAAGGAGTCGTCGCGTTCGAGACGGAGATCGCCGAACCGGACAAGGAGGGCGGCGCCCTCCGCTACCGGGGCGTCGACATCGAGGACCTGGTGGGCCAGGTGTCCTTCGGGAACGTCTGGGGCCTGCTCGTGGACGGCGCGTTCGACCCGGGCCTGCCCCCGGCCGAGCCCTTCCCCATCCCCGTCCACTCGGGTGACATCCGTGTGGACGTGCAGTCCGCGCTGGCGATGCTGGCACCCGTGTGGGGCCTGAAACCGCTGCTGGACATCGACGCGGCGCAGGCCCGCGAGGACCTGGCGCGGGCGGCGGTCATGGCGCTGTCGTACGTGGCGCAGAGCGCCCGCGGGCAGGGCCTGCCGATGGTGCCGCAGAGCGAGATCGACAAGGCGCAGTCGGTGGTCGAGCGGTTCATGATCCGCTGGCGGGGCGAGCCCGACCCCCGGCACGTGAAGGCGGTCGACGCCTACTGGACGTCGGCGGCGGAGCACGGCATGAACGCCTCCACGTTCACCGCGCGCGTCATCGCGTCGACGGGCGCGGACGTGGCGGCGGCCCTGTCGGGCGCGGTGGGTGCCATGTCCGGGCCGCTGCACGGCGGCGCCCCGTCGCGGGTGCTCGGGATGATCGAGGAGATCGAGCGCACCGGGGACGCCGTCGCGTACGTGAAGCAGGCCCTCGACAAGGGCGAGCGCCTCATGGGCTTCGGGCACCGCGTGTACCGCGCGGAGGACCCGCGCGCCCGCGTGCTGCGCCGCACCGCGAAGGAGCTGGCCGCGCCGCGCTTCGAGGTCGCGGAGGCCCTGGAGAAGGCCGCGCTGGAGGAGCTGCACAGCCGGCGCCCGGACCGGGTGCTCGCGACGAACGTGGAGTTCTGGGCGGCGATCGTGCTGGACTTCGCGGAGGTCCCGGCGCACATGTTCACGTCCATGTTCACCTGCGCCCGCACGGCCGGCTGGTCGGCGCACATCCTGGAGCAGAAGCGCACGGGCCGCCTGGTCCGCCCGTCGGCGCGGTACGTGGGCCCCGGCCCGCGGGACCCGCGCGAGATCGCGGGCTTCGACGGCATCGCGGGCTGAACCGCCCGGCCCCCGACGGCACCGGCGGCCGGGGCACCTCTCGCGAGGTGCCCCGGCCTGGTCCCTGCGGCACAGTCTGCTCGTCAGAGGGCCATGAGCTGTACACCCTTGCCGCACAAGCGGGACATGTCGTCGATGTCGGACGTCAGCATGATGACGGGTCCTGGCTGGCGCAGAGCCGCCTCGGCAACGGTCGCGTCAATGGCGTACTTGTGGCCATGCAGGCCGACATGCTGCAGCAGCCTCGCGGCGGCCTTGGCGGACCGTGCGGTGACAGGCTCGATCCGCACCTGTGACAGCGCCCAGTTCAGGCGGGGGACGTTCACTCCGGCATGCACGACTTCCACAATGGTGTTCGCACAGACGACGAACTCGGCACCGCGCTTGTTGATCTGCCGCAGGACCGCTGAGACCTTTCGATCCTGGTTGATCCAGGCCGACAAGCCTTCGGAGTCGAGCACAACCGTCTTAGCGTCAAGCCTCATGCCGCCCTCGCGCCCGGTGTCGCCGCGTCGGGGTTGAGTGCGGCGTCGATCAAGGCGTCGGCTTCCGCGAGTTCCTCTTCTGTGAAGGCCCCGTGTTCCTCCTCGTAGCGGCGGAACTCCACCTCGCGTCGATACTGTCTGATCTTCTTGGCGACAGCGTCAGCGACGAAGGCGGACACGTTGTCGGTCAAGGTCTTCAGTTCCTCCACGTCATCAGTGGGGAGCGTCACGGTGATACGAGTCGTCTCAGCCATACGAAGACCGTACCAGCAGAATGCATACCGCGAGTATGCAGATACGTTTCAGCCCAGGGCCCCGTCCAGCAGCCGCGCCCACTGGGCGACCACGCGGCGGCGGCGGGCCGTGTCGTCCGTCAGCAGGGTGGCGAGGCCCAGGCCGCGGGCCATGTCCAGGAGGCCCTGGACGGTCTCCCGGACACCGGGGCGGGACTCGTCCGCGCCGAGCAGCTCCACGGCCATGCGGTGGGCCTCCCGGCCGACGCGGGCCTCCAGTTCGGTGACGCGGAGCCGCAGCTGCTCCTCCCCGGAGGCCGCCACCCACAGGTGGAGGGCGGCCCGGAACAACGGGCCCGTGTAGAGGCCGACGAGCCCCTCGACGACCTCGGTGCGGCTCCTGCCGTCCAGGGCGCGCAGCGCCTCGGACCGCTCCTCTGCCACGTACTCGACCGCCGCCGTGAAGAGGTCCTCCCGGGTGGGGAAGTGGTGCTGGGCGGCGCCCCGCGAGACCCCCGCGTGCTCCGCCACCACCGAGACCGTGGAGCCCGCCCAGCCGCGTTCGGCGAGGCAGGCCACCGCCGCCTCCAGGAGCCTGCGCCGGGTGGCGCGGCTGCGGTCCTGCTTCGGGGCGCGGGCGGCGGTCGCCTCGGTCAGATCACCCATGCGGGGTCCCGTCGTTCTAGGAAGGCCGTCATCCCCTCGCGCGCCTCCGCCGAGGCGAACAGCGACGCGGAGCGCCGCACGAGAGCGTCCGCGTCGCGCTCGAAGGTTTCCAGCACCCTAGCCGCCACCAGCGCCTTCGACGCGGCAAGGCCCTGCGGCGAGGCCCGGCGCAGGGCGTCGAGCACCGGCCGCAGCGCCTCGTCGGTGTCCGCGGCGGCCACCGTGGCCAGCCCGATCCGCACCGCCTCGGACGCGCCGAACCGCTCCCCGGTGAGGTAGTACCGGGCCGCCGCGCGGGGGTCGAGGCGCGGCAGCAGGGTGAGCGAGACGACCGCCGGGGCGAGCCCGATCCGCACCTCCGTGAGGGCGAAGTCGGAGCGCTCCGACACGACGACGACGTCACACGCGCCCAGCAGTCCGAGGCCCCCGGCCCGCACGTGCCCGTCGACCCGCGCCACCACCGGTTTCGGCACCTCCACGACGTGCCGGAGCAGCGCGACGAACGCGTCCGGGTCCGGGGGCGCCGTCAGGTCGGCGCCCGCGCAGAACGTCCCCCCGGTGTGGGTGAGCACCACGGCGCGGACGGCGGGGTCCCGCGCGCAGTCCGCCAGCGCGTCCGCCAGCTCGGCGACCAGCGGCGCCGACAGGGCGTTGCGGGTGCGGGGGGCGTCGAGGGCCAGGGTGGTGACGCCCCGGTCGCGGGTGGTCCTCAGCAGGGTCATCGCGTGCGCCTCCTCCGGCGGGTCAGTACGACTTGGGCAGGCCGAGGGTCTGGTGGGAGACGTAGTTCAGGATCATCTCCCGGCTCACCGGCGCGATGCGGGCCACGCGGGAGGCCGCGATCAGGCGGGCCAGTCCGAACTCCCGGGTGAGGCCGTTGCCGCCGAGGGTGTGCACGGACTGGTCCACCGCCTTCACGCACGCCTCGGCGGCCGCGTACTTCGCCATGTTCGCGGCCTCGCCCGCGCCGGCGTCGTCCCCCGCGTCGTACAGCGCCGCCGCCTTCCGCATCATGAGCGCGGCGCACTCCAGCTCGATGCGGGCCTGCGCCAGCGGGTGGGCGATCGCCTGGTGCGCTCCGATCGGGGTCCGCCACACCTGGCGCTCCTTCGCGTACGCCACCGCCCGCTCCAGCGCGTACCGGCCCATGCCCAGGGCGAACGCGGCGGTCATGATCCGCTCCGGGTTCAGCCCCGCGAAGAGCTGGAGGAGGCCCGCGTCCTCGTCGCCGACGAGCGCGTCCGCCGGGAGCCGCACGTCGTCGAAGACCAGCTCGAACTGCTTCTCCCGGGCGTCGAGTTCCATCGGGATCGGGGTGCGGTGGAAGCCGGGCGCGTCCCGGTCCACCACGAACAGGCACGGCTTCAGCTTCCCGGTGCGCTCGTCCTCGGTGCGGCCCACGACGAGCGTGGACTGCGCGATGTCGACGCCCGACACGAAGACCTTGCGGCCGGTGAGGGTCCAGCCGCCGGGGGTGCGGCGGGCCGTGGTGGTGATGCGGTGCGCGTTGGAGCCCGCGTCGGGCTCGGTGATGCCGAACGCCATGGTGCGGGAGCCGTCGGCCAGTCCGGGCAGCCAGTGCCGCCGCTGCTCGTCCGTGCCGAAGCGGGCGATGACCGTGCCGCAGATGGCCGGCGACACGATCATCATCAGCAGCGGGCAGCCGGCCGCGCCCAGCTCCTCCAGCACGATGGACAGCTCCGTGACCCCGGCGCCCCCGCCGCCGTACGCGGCGGGCAGGTTGACGCCGAGGTAGCCGAGCGCTCCGGCCTCGGCCCACAGGCCGTCCGGGTCGCCGCCCTCCCGGCGCTTGCGCCCGAAGGCGGCCACGGCGGCGCGGAGGGCCTCCTGCTCGGGTGTCTCCAGGACGGCGGTGCGGGTGGCGGTCATGCGTCCTCCTCCAGTACGGGCTGTACGGGCTGACCGGGCACCCCGGGGTCGGGGCGCTTCGCGGGCTGTACGGGCTGACCGGGGGCCTCCGGGTCCGGGGACCCGTCGGGCCGTACGACGGCGAGCAGCGCGCCGTGCTCGACCTGGCGGCCGGGCGCGGCGCGGAGAGCGGTGAGGGTGCCGGAGGCGGGGGCGGTGACGCGGTGCTCCATCTTCATGGCCTCCAGCCACAGCAGCGGCCGGCCCGCCTCCACCCGGCACCCCACCACCAGGCCCTCGGCGACCCGGACGACCGTGCCCGGCATGGGGGCGAGCAGCGAACCGGGGGCCGTGCGCGCGGCGGCGTCGGGGAAGCGGGGGCGGGGGGTGAGGCGGTGGGCGGCCTCCGGGGTGTCGACGTACACGGCGCCGTCGCCGTACGACGCGACGCGGTAGGGCCGCACGACTCCGGACAGCTCCAGCAGGACCAGTCCGGGCTGCGCCGACACCACCCGCACGCCGGGGTGGTCGGGGAGCGTGTAGCCGCCGCGGGTGCGGTGGTAGCGGACCTCGTGCCCGCCGTACGCCTTCGACTGGGGCTGCGACGGCAGGTTGCGCCAGGCTCCCGGGCCGGGGCGGGCGGCGGCGTCCGCGAGGGCGGCGGCGACGGCGGCGTACTCCTCGCCCGGGGGCGGGCCGGTCAGCTCGGGGAGGGCCCGGTCGTAGAACCCGGTGTCGGCGCGGCCCGGCCGGGCGAACTCCTCGTGGCGCAGGGTGCGGACCAGCAGGTCGCGGTTGGTGGCCGGGCCGTGGACGCGGGCCCTGCGCAGGGCCGCCGCCAGGGCGCGCACGGCCTCCTCGCGGGTGGGTGCGTGGGCGACGGCCTTCGCCAGCAGGGCGTCGTAGTGGACGGTGACGGCGTCCCCCGCCTCGTAGCCGGTGTCGACGCGGACTCCGTCGACGTCCAGGGCGTGGAAGACGCCCGTCTGCGGGGCGAAGCCGCGGGCCGGGTCCTCCGCGTACAGGCGGGCCTCGACCGCATGCCCGGAGGGGGCCGGGGGGCCCTCCGGCAGCCGGGCGCCCTCGGCGACGCGGAGTTGGAGCGCCACCAGGTCGATGCCGTACACCGCCTCCGTGACGGGGTGCTCGACCTGGAGGCGGGTGTTCATCTCCAGGAAGTGCGGCGTCCCGTCGGGCGCGACGAGGAACTCGACGGTGCCCGCCCCGGTGTAGCCCAGGGACCCGGCCGCGCGGACCGCCGTGTCCTGGAGGGTGCCGGCGAGCCCCGGCGGCAGGCCGGGGGCGGGCGCCTCCTCGACGACCTTCTGGTGCCGGCGCTGGAGGGAGCAGTCGCGGGTGCCGAGCGCCCAGACGGTGCCGTGTGCGTCGGCGAGGACCTGCACCTCGACGTGGCGGCCGCCCTCCACGTACGGCTCCGCGAACACCTCGTCGTCACCGAACGCGGAGCGTGCCTCCGCGCGGGCGGCCTCCAGGGCCGCGGGCAGCTCCGCCAGGTCCCGCACGACGCGCATGCCGCGCCCGCCGCCGCCCGCCGCCGCCTTGACGAGGACGGGCAGGTCGGCCTCCGTGAGCGCGGCCGGGTCCAGGGGCGGGACGCCCATCAGCTTCTTGGCGCGGGTCTTGGACGCCATCGCCTCGATGGCCTCCGGGGGCGGGCCGACCCAGGTGAGACCCGCCGCCCGCACCTCCCGGGCGAAGGCGGCGCTCTCCGACAGGAAGCCGTACCCGGGGTGGACGGCGTCGGCTCCGGCGGCGAGCGCGGCCCGCACGAGGAGGTCACCGCGCAGGTACGTGTCGGCGGGGGCGGCGCCCGGCAGCCGCACCGCCGCGTCCGCGAGGCGCACGTGGCGGGCGCCGGCGTCCGGGTCGGAGTGCACGGCGACGGTGGCGATGCCGAGGTCGCGGCAGGTGCGCAGGACCCGGCAGGCGATCTCGCCGCGGTTGGCGACGAGCAGCGAGGTGATCATGTCGGTGCCTCTCACATCCGGAACACGCCGAAGCCGCCGCGTGCGCCTTCGACCGGGGCGGTGTGGATCGCGGACAGGCACAGCCCGAGGACGGTGCGGGTGTCGCGGGGGTCGATGACGCCGTCGTCGTACAGCCGCCCGGACAGGAACATCGGGAGCGACTCGGCCTCCACCTGCTGCTCCACGAGCGCCCGGAGGGCCGCGTCGCCGTCCTCGTCGTACGGCCACCCCTTCGCGGCGGCGGACTGGCGGGCGACGATCGACAGGACCCCGGCGAGCTGCTGCGGGCCCATGACGGCGGACTTGGCGCTGGGCCAGGCGAAGAGGAAACGGGGGTCGTAGGCGCGGCCGCACATGCCGTAGTGCCCGGCGCCGTAGGACGCCCCGAGCAGGACCGACAGGTGCGGGACGCGGGAGTTGGCCACCGCGTTGATCATCATCGCGCCGTGCTTGATGATGCCGCCCTGCTCGTACGCGGCACCCACCATGTAGCCGGTGGTGTTGTGGAGGAACAGCAGCGGGATGTCCCGCTGGTTGGCGAGCTGGACGAACTGGGCGGCCTTCTGGGACTCCTCGCTGAACAGGACGCCCCGGGCGTTGGCGAGGACGCCGATCGGGTAGCCGTGCAGCCGCGCCCAGCCGGTGGCGAGCCCGGCGCCGTACAGCGGCTTGAACTCGTCGAAGTCCGAGCCGTCGACGAGGCGCGCGACCACCTCGCGCGGGTCGAAGGGCGTGCGCAGGTCGCCGGGGACGATCCCCAGCAGCTCCTCCGGGTCGTGCACGGGCCCGGCGTACGGGCCGGGCGGCGGGTGCGCCTTGCGGTGGTTGAGGCGGGCCACGATGCGGCGGGCCTGGCGCAGCGCGTCCGGCTCGTCGAGCGCGTGGTGGTCGGCGAGGCCGGAGGTGCGGGCGTGCATGTCGGCTCCGCCGAGGGACTCGTCGTCGCTCTCCTCACCGGTCGCCATCTTCACGAGCGGCGGCCCGCCCAGGAACACCTTCGACCGGTCGCGGATGACGACGGTGTGGTCGGACATGCCGGGGATGTAGGCGCCTCCGGCGGTGGAGTTGCCGAACACCACGGCGATGGTGGGGATGCCGGCGGCGGACAGCCGGGTGAGGTCGCGGAAGAGCGCGCCGCCGGGGATGAAGATCTCCTTCTGGGAGGGCAGGTCGGCGCCGCCGGACTCGACGAGGGAGATCACGGGGAGGCGGTTGGCGAAGGCGATCTCGTGGCCGCGCAGCGCCTTCTTGAGGGTCCACGGGTTGGAGGCGCCGCCGCGCACGGTCGGGTCGTTGGCGGTGATCAGGCACTCGACGCCCTCGACGGTGCCGATGCCGGTGACGAGGGACGCGCCGGTGGTGTGGTCGCTGCCCCAGGCGGCCAGGGGCGACAGCTCCAGGAACGGCGTGTCCGGGTCGAGGAGCAGCTCGATCCGCTCGCGGGCGAGGAGCTTGCCGCGGGCGCGGTGCCGGTCGGTGTACTTGGGGCCGCCTCCGGCGAGCGCCTCGGCGTGGGCGGCGTCCAGCTCGTCGAGCTTGGCGAGCATGTCGGCGCGGTTGCGGGCGAAGTCGGGGGCGGTCGGGTCCAGCGCGGAGGCGAGCACGGTCACAGGAGGCTCTCCGGGATGTCGAGGTGGCGGGCCCGCAGCCATTCGCCGAGGGCCTTGGCCTGCGGGTCGAACCGGGCGCGGGCGGCGGCGCCCTCGCCGAGGAGGCCGGTGACGGTGAAGTTGACGGCGCGCAGGTTCGGCAGGACGTGGCGGGTCACGGGCAGCATCCGGGTCTCGGGCAGCAGATCGCGGAAGCGGTCGGCGGTGAGGGTGTGGGCGAGCCACCGCCAGGCCGCGTCGGTCTCGGCCCACACCCCGACGTTGGCGTCGCCGCCCTTGTCGCCGCTGCGGGCCCCGGCGACCCGGCCGAGCGGGGCGCGGCGGACGGGGCCCGGCGGCGGGGGCGGCGGCAGCGGCGGCTCGGGGACGGGCGCGGGCTGCGCGGTGCGGGCGGGGTGCGGGACGGTGAGG
>NZ_MKXB01000013.1:38115-51498 GCF_001865245.1 Streptomyces sp. CC53
ACGGAGCGGGCCTCGAACACGCCGTAGGGGGTGGGGCGGCCGGGCGGGGCGGTGACGTGGAAGCCCGGGTAGGAGGCGAGGGCCAGCTCGACGGCGGCCCCGGTGAGCGCCCGGCCGACGGTGTCGGCGTCGGGGTCGCGGACGACGAGCCGCAGGAGGGCGCTGGCGGTCTCCTCGGTGCCGGCGTCGGGGCGGTCGGTGCGGGCGAGGTCCCAGCGGACGTCCGCGACCGGTGCGAGGGCGTCGGCCATCTGGTCCCGTACGAGCGCGGCCTTGGCGTCGACGTCGAGACCGGTGAGGACGAAGACGACCTCGTTGCGCCAGCCGCCGAGCCGGTTCACCCCGGCCTTGAGCAGCGGCGGGGGCGGCTCGCCCCGTACGCCGCTGATCCCGACCCGGTCGGGCCCCTCCCGGGTGAGGCGGACGGTGTCGAGGCGTGCGGTGACGTCGGGCCCGAAGTAGCGGGCGCCCGCCGTCTCGTACAGGAGCTGGGCGGTCACCGTCGACGGGGTGACGGCGCCGCCTGTGCCGGGGTGCTTGGTGATGACGCTGCTGCCGTCGGCGTGCACCTCGGCGAGGGGGAAGCCGGGGCGGTGCAGGTCGAAGCGGCGGAAGTCCGGGTGGTTGCCGCCGGTGGCCTGGGCCCCGCACTCCAGGACGTGCCCGGCGACGACGGCCCCGGCGAGCGCGTCGTGGTCCTCGGGGCGCCAGCCGAAGTGGGCGGCGGCGGGCCCGCTGACGAGGGCGGCGTCGGTGACCCGTCCGGTGACGACGATGTCGGCGCCCGCGTCGAGGCAGGCCGCGATGCCGGCGCCGCCGAGGTAGGCGTGGGCGGCGAGGGCGCCCGGCGGGAGGGGCAGCCGGTCGCCCTCGACGTGGGCGACGCGCAGTCCGCTCAGGCCGAGCCGGGCGGCGAGGCCGCGCAGGGCGGCGGCGAGCCCCGCCGGGTCGAGGCCGCCCGCGTTGGCGACGATGCGCACGCCCCGTTCCCGGGCGAGCCCGAGGCACTCCTCCATCTGCCGCAGGAACGTGCGGGCGTAGCCGAGGGAGGGGTCCTTCAGCCGGTCGCGGCCGAGGATCAGCATCGTCAGCTCGGAGAGGTAGTCCCCGGTGAGGACGTCCAGCGGGCCACCGGTGAGCATCTCGCGGACGGCGTCGAAGCGGTCGCCGTAGAAGCCGGACGCGTTGCCGATGCGCAGCGGGGTCACCGGGTCTCCTTCCGGGGGGCGCGGCCCTCGCCGGGCGGCCCGGCGAACGCCTGCGCGATGTCGAGCCACCGGTCGGCGTCCGGCCCGGCGGCGTGCAGGGCCAGGTCGGCGCGGTGGGCGCGGCGGGGGACGAGCAGGCAGAAGTCGAGCGCCGGCCCGGTGACCCGCTGCGGGGCGTCCGCCGGCCCGAAGGCCCAGACGGCGGCGGAGCCGGGCGCGTCGAGTTCGACGCGGAACTCCCCGGCGGGCGGGGCGAGTCCCCGTACGGCGAAGGCGTAGTCCCGGGCCCGTACGCCGATCCAGGCGACGTGCCGCAGCCGCGCCGTCGGGGGGCGGACGGCGCCGAGCGCGTCGGCGACGTCCTGGCCGTGGGCCCAGGTCTCCATGAGCCGGGCGGTGGCGAGGGCGGTGGCGCTCATGGGCGGCCCGTACCAGGGGACGCGGGTGCCGGGCGGCAGCGCCCGCAGGGCGGTCTGGAGGCGGGCGCGGGCCGCGCGCCACCGCTCCCGCAGCGCGTCGGGCGGCAGCGCGGCGAGGGCTTCGGCGCCGTCGTCGACGAACGTGTCGGGCGCGGCGGCCGCCTCGGCGACGTGGGCGGCGAACGCCGCCGGGTCGGTGGCGGCGAGCAGCGCGGCCTCGTCGGTCCACGCCAGGTGCGCGATCTGGTGGGCGACGCTCCAGCGGGGCGCGGGAGTGGGCGCGGCCCACCGCCCGGGCGGCAGCACGGCCACGAGCAGGTCGAGGGCGTCGCTCTCGTCCCGCAGGTCGTCGAGGACGCCGCCCGGCGCGCGGGCGGGTTCGGACACGGACACGGTGTGCTCCCCTCCGGGGCGGGACACGTCGGCGTGCGGTGGGGAGCATGGCAGCGGAGACAGAAACAATCAAGCGTGCTTGCTTGAATTGGCCCGCATCGATCGTACGGGCGCGGCGGCCGTACGGGCGCGACGACCGGCGCGGGGCCCGCCGCCGGACTGCGGTACCGGCGGCCGGTGCGGGGGCCCACCGCGGACGGCGGTACCGGCGACTGGTGCGGGGCCCGCCCCGGGCAGCGAATCGACGGCCGGCGCAGGGACCGCCTCGGGCGGCACCGGCGGCTGGCGCGGGGCCCGCCCCGGACTGCACCACCGGCGGCCGGCGCGAGGCCCATCCCGGAGGGCGGCATGACGGCCGACGGGAGCCCGCCTGGGACAACGCCGTCAGCGGCCGGCGCATGGCCCGCCCCGGGCAACGCCGTCAACGGCCGGTGCGGGACCCGCCTCCGACAGCGGATCGGCAGCCGATACAGGGCCCGCCCCGAACGGCGGCGCCGACAGCCGGGACCCGCCCCGGGCAGCGAACCGACAACCGACGCGGCAGCGACCGCCCCGGGCGGCAGCACCGGCAGCTCCGACACCTCCGGCAGAAGGCCGGACGCCTCAAGTCCGACGGTGACGAGACGAGTTGGCGTAGGCAAAGTTCTTCCACGCTTAGTGGGCCGTACACCCAGATTGGTCTAGACCTTGCCTGGAAGTGTGTGATCATGGAGGTCGCCACGCGAACCAGGTACACAGCGTCGTGTGCTGGACATTTCGATCCACGCCCGACTGGAGAGCTCACATGGCTGAGACAGGGATTGCTCGATTCAGTCCCGAAAACACCCTGCCCGCACCCATCACGACCACTTCAGGCCCTTCCTGCACGCACCTCCCGCCCGGGCCCTCCGGGCCGGACCGCGAGCCCGCGGCCCCCGGAGCGTTACTGAACGCACATCGTGAACCCCTGCGCGACACCGTCGTCGTGATCCCCGCCCGCGACGAGGAGAACGAGATCCTCGCCTCGCTGGAGTCCCTCACCGCACAGACCCACCGCCCGGACCTCGTTCTGGTCGTCGTCAACAACTCGACCGACGGCACACAGAGGGTGGCCGAGGAGTTCGCCTCCCGCCCCGGCGTCCCCCCGACCCGGGTCCTGTCCCTGCCCCACAACCCCCACAAGAAGGCCGGGGCGCTCAACCACGGCCTGGCACAGCTCGCCGAACAGGCCGACTCCCTGACGCAGGCCGCCCGGTACGTCCTGGTCATGGACGCCGACACCAGCTTGCACCCCGAGTTCGTCGCCCGGGCCCGCCGGGTCATGGACACCGATCCCGGACTCGGCGGCGTCAGCGCGACCTGCTACGGCAGAGGCGGACTGTGGCGGTCGACCTGGCAGCGCTACCTGGCCGGAATGCAGATCATCGAGTACGGGCGGTACGCCCATACCCGTGCCCGCAGCGGCGTGCACACCATGGCCGGGGCGGGCTCGTTCTACCGCACGGAGGCGCTCCAGCAGCTGATCGCCGCCCGCGGCGAGGTGTTCTGGCAGCACAGCGGCAACCTGGTGGAGGACTACGAGACCACGCTGGCCCTGAAGGAGGCGGGCTGGCGGGTGACCGCCAACCAGTACTGCGTGGCGTACAAGGACCTCATGCCCCGGCTGCGGGACCTGGTGCGGCAGCGGGAGCGCTGGGTCCGCGGCACCCTGGACATCATGCGGCAGCGCGGCTGGACCCGGCACACCCGGCTGTCCATCGTGCAGTACGTCCTCGGCCTGCTCGGCTTCACCTACAGCCTCGGCTGGATCGCCGTGTGGGCGGGCCAGTCGCTCGCGCACGGCAGCCCGGCCGGTGATCCGCTCTGGCTGGCCATCCTGCTGGCCTGGTCGCTGTTCTCCGCGCTCAGGGTGGCGCCGCTCGGCTGGAAGGCGATGCTCGTCTGCGCCCTGCTCCTGCCCGAGCTGGTCTTCCAGCTGATCCGCACGTACTGGATGGGTACGTCCCTCTGGCGGTCCTACACCTCGGGGGCGGCGACATGGGCGTGACGCGCACCCTCTCCGAACTGGGCCCCGCCGGGCTGGCGTTCCTCGGGCTCAGCCTCGCGATCCTCGCCTTCAGCGTCGGCTGCTACGTGGCCTCCTTCCCTCGCCGGCGGCGGGACGCGCGGGCCGTGCACGAGGGCTCGCGCGGGCGCTCCTCCACCCCCCTGTCCCACCACGGCCCGCCCCCGCCCCGCACGCCGGCGGGGGCCTGAGGCCCGCGCCCCGGCTCCGCAGGCGAGGCGCCGCGTGGCTGCCCACCCGCATGGCTGCCGCGGTGGCCTAGGGCACGGAGCACGGGGCACGGGGCACGGGGCACGGGGGCACGGGCCGTCCGCCGCGGCAGCCGGGGCCCGTGCCCCGGGGTGCAGCTCGGAAAGCGGCCCCCGTCCCCCTCGAAGGGCGAGGCCCCGTCCCCGGGGCGCAGCACGGAACCGGCCCGTCCGTCGGGAATCCGGCGCGGAATCCACCCATCCGTGTGCGGTCCGGCTCCGAATCCCCTTCAGGACAAGAAGAGTGCTGCCGTCGTCTCGTGGAAAGGGTGACGCATGGGCGTCCAAGGCTTCCCCGCCGCTGCGGGCGGGCACCGCGCCGGAGGTACGGGATGAAGGAGATCGCCCGCATCGCCGGCGAGGGGTGCGCGCCGGACCGGGGGCCCGACCTGGCGGACGTCCTCGCCCGGGTCGCCGAAGGGGACCAGGAGGCGTTCGGCAGGCTGTACGACGCCGTCGCGGGGCCGGTGTACGGCCTGGTGCTGCGGGTCCTGCGGGACCCGGCGCAGTCCGAGGAGGTCGCCCAGGAGGTCATGCTGGAGGTGTGGCGCTCCGCCGCCCGCTACCGGCCCGACCGGGGCGGCGTCATGACGTGGGTGATGACCGTCGCCCACCGGCGCGCCGTCGACCGGGTCCGCTCGGAGCAGGCCGCGGCGGACCGGGAGGAACGCACGGCGCGCTCCGCGGGGACGCCCCCGTACGACCACGTCAGCGAGGAGGTAGCGGTGCGGCTGGAGAGCGAGCAGGTGCGGCGCTGCCTGCGGTCCCTGACGGACCTCCAGCGGCAGGCGGTGACCCTCGCCTACTACCGGGGCTACACCTACCGTGAGGTCGCCGTCTCCGTCGCGGCGCCCCTCGGCACGGTCAAGACGCGGCTGCGGGACGGGCTGATCAGGCTTCGGGACTGCATGGGAGTGGACGCATGACCGAGGAACACCTGCACGCGCCCACCGGCGCCTACGCCCTGAACGCGCTGCCCGACGACGAGCGGGAGGCGTTCGAGCGGCACCTGCGGGACTGCTCGGCGTGCGCCCAGGAGGTGCGGGAACTGACCGCCACGGCCGCGCGGCTCGGTGCCGCGGTCGCCGCCGCGCCGCCGCCCGGCATGAAGGAGCGGGTGATGGACCGCGTCGCGACCGTCCGCCAGCTGCCGCCGCTCGTGGGTCCCGAGGCGCCCGCCCCGGTGACCCGGCGCGGCGGCGTCCTCGGGTCGCGGCTCGTGCTGGCCGCGTGCCTCGCGGCGGCGGCCGCGTTCGGCGGGGCCGCGGTCTGGCAGCACCAGGAGGCCCGGCAGGCGGAGCAGCGGGCCGAGGAGGCGTGGCGTCAGACCGACGTCATGGCCAGGGTGCTGGCCGCGCCCGACGCCCGTACGGCGACCGGGACCGTCGACGGGGACGCCCGCGCGACCGTGGTCGTGTCCCGGGCCGAGGACCGGGCGGTGTTCCTGGCGTCCGGGCTGCCGGAGCTGCCGGAGGGCCGCACGTACCAGCTCTGGTTCGCGGACGACGGCGGCGCGATGCGCCCGGCGGGGCTGCTGTCCGACGACGGCGCCCTCGTCATGGACGGGCCGGTGGGCACCGCGACGGGCATGGGCATCAGCGTCGAACCGTCAGGTGGTTCGGCGGAGCCCACCACGGACCCGCTGGCCGTGATGGAGCTGCCGTCCTGACTCCGCCCGCGTCGCCGCGGAAACCGGTTCTCACTCTTCCGGGTGAACGGGCAATCCGCCGGACGGCGGGCTCCGAATAGGGGGTGTGAGCAGCCCCCGAAGGAGCCCCGGCCCCGCCCCCGTCACCCGCCCGGTACGCCGGGCGCTGGGGGCGGTCGCCGGCCTGGTGGCGGCGTACGGCGGCCTCGCGGCGGCCGAACCGGCCGCCGCCCTGGTCCGCCCCCAGGCGGGTCCCGTCACCGCCGTCGGCGGCGCGGCCGTGGACCGTGCGCCGCAGGCGGTGAAGGAATGGGCGATCCGCACGTTCGGCGAGGACGACAAGCTCGTCCTGCAGGCCGGTGTCGTCGCCGTACTGGCGGCGCTCGCGGTGTGCGCGGGCCTGCTGGCGCTGCGGAACCGCCTCGCGGCGGCGGCCGCCGCGGGGCTGCTCGGCCTCGTGGGCGCCGCGGCGGCGGTGACCCGGCCCGACGCGACCGGCGCCGCGGACGCCGTGCCGTCCCTGGTGGCCGGGGCCACGGCCGCCGCCCTGCTGGTCCTGCTCATCTCCCGGGTCCCCCGCGCAGCGGGGACGGCCCGGGCGGCCCGCGCCGAGGGAACCGAGGGAGAAGCCGCCACCGGTGCCGCCGAGGGCACCGGGAGCGGCTGGAACCGGCGCGGGTTCCTCGTGGCGGCGGCGGCCGGCACGGCCGCCGCCACGGGGGCGGGCGCCCTGGGCCGTGCCGCGGCGGCGCGGCGCGGCCGGGGCGCCGTCGCCTCCCGTGACGCCGTACGGCTGCCCGCCCCGGCGTCGCCCGCACCGCCCGTACCCGCCGGGGCCCGGGCACCGGTTCCCGGCGTCAGCCCGTTCACCACACCGAACAAGGACTTCTACCGTGTCGACACCGCCCTGCTCGTGCCCAAGGTGGACGCCGGGACGTGGCGCCTGCGCCTGCACGGCGAAGGCGTCGCCCAGGAGCGCACCTACACCTTCGCGGACCTCCTCGCCCGGCCTCTGGTGGAGCGGCACATCACCCTGACGTGCGTCTCCAACGAGGTCGGCGGGCCCTACGCGGGCACCGCGCGGTGGCTCGGCGTCCCCCTGGCCGAGCTGCTGCGCGAGGCCGGCGTGCGACCGCCCTCCCGCGGCGGCCCCGCGGACCAGCTCGTGGCACGCTCCGTGGACGGCATGACGCTCGGCACCCCCGTCGAGGACGTCATGGACGGCAGGGACGCCCTGCTCGCCGTGGGCATGAACGGCGAACCCCTGCCGTTCGACCACGGGTTCCCGGTGCGGATGGTGGTCCCCGGCCTGTACGGGTACGTCTCGGCCTGCAAGTGGATCGAGGACATCGAGCTGACCACCTTCGACGCGTACGACGCGTACTGGGTGAAGCGGGACTGGGCGCGGGAGGCGCCGGTCAAGACGCAGTCCCGCGTCGACACGCCCGCGCCGTTCGCGCGGCCCGCCGCCGGCACGGTCATGGTGGCGGGGGTGGCGTGGGCCCAGCGGCGCGGCATCCGCAAGGTCGAGGTCCGGGTGGACGACGGCCCGTGGCAGGAGGCCCGCCTGGCCGCCCCGGCCACGGTCGACACCTGGCGGCAGTGGTCCTTCGCGTGGCGGGCGGACCCGGGCGACCACACGCTCACCGTCCGCGCCACGGACGGCACCGGCGCCGTGCAAACCGAGCAGCGCGCCCCCATCCGTCCGGACGGGGCGAGCGGCCACCACAGCGTCTTCGTCACGGTCACGTGAGCCCCCCGCCGCACCCCGAACCCGGCGCCCCTTCCCGCCTGAGGTCACCCGATCCGCGCCTTGTCCCCGTCCCCGTCCCCGTCCCCCCGCAGTCCTCTCACCCCCTGCCCCGACCCTCGGGGCGCCCCGTCTCCATGTCACCCGCGCACCGGTCCCGGTGCGCGCACCCACCAAGGAGTTCACGATCATGACCAGCAAGCTGCTCCTCCGCCGCTCCGCCCTCGCGCTCGCCGCCGTGGCCGTCCTGCCGCTCACGCTCACCGCGTGCTCGGACTCGGGCAGCGGTGCCTCCTCGGCGCCCGCGGCGGACGGCACCGCGGCCTCGTCCCCGGCAGGTGAGGCCACGCAGGCCATGGACGGACCGTTCGGCCCGGCCTGCGCCGCCGTGCCCGAGGACGGTGCGGGAAGCTTCGACGGCATGGCGAAGGACCCGGTCGCCACCGCCGCCTCCAACAACCCGGCGCTGTCGACCCTGGTGACCGCCGTACAGAAGGCGGGCCTCGCCGACACCCTGAACAACGCGCAGGACATCACGGTCTTCGCGCCGACCAACGACGCCTTCGCGAAGATCCCGAAGGCCGACCTGGACGCGGTCCTCGCCGACAAGGAGACGCTGACGAAGATCCTCACCTACCACGTGGTCGGCCAGAAGCTGACGCCCTCGCAGCTGGAGAACGGCTCCTTCGAGACCCTCCAGAAGGGGACCCTGACCACGTCGGGCTCCGGCGAGTCGTACACGGTCAACGACACCGCGAAGGTGGTCTGCGGCAACGTGAAGACGGCGAACGCGAACGTCTACATCATCGACACCGTGCTCATGCCGGAGTGACCGGCGGCAGACCCCCGTCGGACCGGCGGCCCGCCCCCCGAGGCCGCCGGTCCGGCGGGCCCCCGCCTCCGCGGGCCCGTCCCCGACCGTGTCGCGGGACCGCCCGCCGAACCGGTCGCCCCACCCGCCACGCACGAGGCACCCGCCGAACCGGTCGTCGCTTCACCCCGCCGCGTACAGAGCTACCGGCGCGTAGTCCGGGGCCCGGCCTCCCGGCCGCCGGTCAGCCCGCCGGTCCGGTGGCCCCACCCGCCACACACAGGACACCCGCCAGCCCGGTCGCCTCACCCCGCCGCGCGCAGAGCACCCGACGCGGAGCCCGGAGCCCGGCCCCCCGGCCGCCGGTCAGCCCGTCGGCGGTTCCTCCGCCGTCCGGCGGCGACCCGCCCGGTAGCGGACCGCGCCCATGCTGGCCAGGATCACCAGGGCGATGGCCGCGGCGTCCAGCACGGACAGCGCCTGGTGCAGCACCAGGAAGCCGGCCAGGGCGGCGATCGCCGGCTCCAGGCTCATCAGGATCGCGAACGTCGGCGCCGGCAGCCGGCGCAGCGCGACCAGCTCCAGGCTGTACGGCAGGACCGACGACAGCAGCGCCACCGCCAGGCCCAGCGCCAGGGTCGTCGGGACCACGAGGGCGCCGCCCGCGTCGACCAGGCCCAGCGGCAGGCTCAGCACCGCGCCCACCGCCATCGCCAGGGCCAGGCCGTCGACCTGCGGGAAGCGGCGGCCCGTGCGGGCGCTGAAGACGATGTACGCGGCCCACATCGCGCCCGCCGCGAGCGCGAAGCCCGCGCCGACCGGGTCGAGCCGGTCGAAGCCTCCGCCGCCGAGCAGGACCACGCCCAGCAGGGCCAGCCCCGCCCAGACCGCGTTCAGCAGGCGCCGGGAGGCGATCACCGACAGCAGCAGCGGCCCCAGCACCTCCAGGGTGACCGCAGCGCCCAGCGGGATGCGGTCGATGGCCTGGTAGATGCAGACGTTCATGCCCGCGAGCGCCGCGCCGAAGGCGGTCACCGTGGCCCAGTCGGCGCGGCTGTAGCCGCGCACGCGCGGGCGGCACACCAGGAGCAGGACGAGCGCCGCCAGGGTCAGGCGGAGCGTCACCACACCGAGGGCACCCGCACGGGGCATCAGCAGCACCGCCACCGCCGCGCCGAACTGCACCGACAGTCCGCCCGCCACCACCAGCGCCACCGGCCCCGCCGACACTACGCGGAGCCGCCGCGGGGCGGGCCGCGCGGGCGGAGCGGCCCCGGCGTGGGCGGCCGCGGCGGGCTGGGCGGTACGGGCGTCGTTCACGGGACCTCTTCCTTGTCTCGCGCCA
The DNA here is from genome assembly GCF_001865245.1 of Streptomyces sp. CC53. Classification (GTDB taxonomy): domain Bacteria; phylum Actinomycetota; class Actinomycetes; order Streptomycetales; family Streptomycetaceae; genus Streptomyces. The sequence continues at coordinate 47,982 of NZ_MKXB01000013.1, forward strand.
TGCGGGGCCCCGGCGGCTCGGGGCCCTTCATAGGTAAGCAGTGAAACCCGGTTATGGCTATGGCACCCCGGCCTCGGTCTCAACTGTTGGGACGGTCCTCCGCCGGGAGGGCCTCCGCCAGGACCTCCGCGAGGTGCCGGGCGCGCCGGTCCGCGAGCTCCGCCAGCTGCGTACGGCAGGAGAAGCCGTCCGCCAGCAGGGCCGCGCCGGGGGGCGCGGCGGACACCGCGGGCAGCAGCCGGTCCTGAGCGCACGCGACGGACACGTCGTAGTGGCCGCGTTCGAAGCCGAAGTTGCCGGCCAGTCCGCAGCAGCCACCGCTGAGCTCGCCCGCCAGTCCGGCGCGCTCCCGCAGGCGGCGCTCGGCCGCGTCGCCCAGCACCGCGTGCTGGTGGCAGTGGGTCTGCCCGGCCACCGGGCGGTCCAGCCGCGGCGGCTCCCAGTCGGGGGCCAGCTCCTCCAGCGCCTGCGCGAAGGTGCGGACGGACGCGGCCACCGCGCGGGCCCCGGCGTCGTCCGGGAGCAGCTCCGGCAGGTCGGTGCGCAGGGTCGCCGCGCAGCTCGGCTCCAGCACCACCAGGGGCCGGCCGGTGACCGGCTCCAGCGTGCGGAGCGTCCGGCGCATCACCTGCCGGGCCCGGTCCAGGCGGCCCGTCGAGACGTAGGTGAGACCGCAGCACACCCGGGGGCCGGGCGGCAGGGCGACCCGCAGGCCCGCCGCCTCCAGGACCCGCAGCGCCGCCTCGCCGACCTGCGGGTCGAAGTGGTGGGTGAAGGTGTCGGGCCACAGGTACGCCTGCGGGGAGTCCACCGGGGGCCGCGCGCGCACCACGGCGAGGAGGGTGCGGCGGGCCAGGCGGGGGAACCGGCGCTGCCGCGCGACCCCGGCCGCCCACTTCGCCGGGGCGGCCAGCGGCGGCACGCGGGCCGCGGCGTTCAGCAGCGGCCCCGCCGGGGCCAGCACCCGCAGCCAGGACGGCAGGCCACCCATCGTGTAGTGGCTCACCGGCCGCGCCCAGCCCGGGTAGTGGTGGTGCAGGAACTCCGCCTTGTACGTCGCCATGTCGACGCCCGCGGGGCAGTCGCTGCGGCAGCCCTTGCAGCCCAGGCACAGGTCCAGGGCCTCCCGCACCTCCGGTGACCCCCAGCCGTCCGTGACCGGCCCGCCCGCCAGCATCTCGTGCAGCAGCCGCGCCCGGCCCCGCGTGGAGTGCTGCTCCTCGCCGGTCGCGCGGTACGACGGGCACATCACGGACGGGCCAGGGTCGGCCCCTTCCGCCCGGCACTTCGCCACGCCCACGCAGCGCCGCACCGCGGTGCGGAAGTCGCCGCCGTCGTCCGGGTAGGCGAAGGCCGTCACGGGCCGCTCGGGCGGCAGGGCCGCGAACCGCAGGTGCCGGTCGAGGGGGTCGGAGTGGGCGAGCACGCCGGGGTTCAGGCCGCCCACCGGGTCCCACACCTCCTTGAAGTGGCCGAAGAGGCGGACCAGGTCGTCGCCGTACATCCTCGGCAGCAGCTCCGAGCGGGCCAGCCCGTCGCCGTGCTCACCCGACAGGGAGCCTCCGTGGGACGCCACCAGGTCCGCCAGCTCCTCCGAGAACCGGCGGAACACCCGTACGCCGGAGGGCTCCGCCAGCCCGAAGTCGATGCGGACGTGGACGCAGCCCTCCCCGAAGTGGCCGTAGGGCGTGCCGCGCAGGCCGTGGTCCGCCAGCAGGGCGCGGAAGTCCCGCAGGTACGCGCCGAGGCGGGCGGGCGGCACCGCGCAGTCCTCCCAGCCCGGCCACGCCTCGGTGCCGTCCGGCATGCGGGTCGCCGTGCCCGCGGCGTCCTCCCGGACCCGCCACAGGGCCCGCTGCCCGGCCGGGTCCGCGACGACCGCGCCGTCCAGGGCGTCCGCCGCGCGCAGCAGGTCCGCCGCCCGGGCCGCGGCCTCGGCGGCGGTGGCCCCGCCCGTCTCCGCGAACAGCCACGCCGCGCCCCGCGGCAGCCGGGCACGGGCCGCCGGGTCGCGGACCAGGTCCTCGGCCATGCCCTCGACGGTCAGCGGAGCCAGCGGCAGCAGTCCGGCCGCGGCCTCGGCCGCCGCGCTCTCGTCCGCGTACCCGAGCACCGCGAGCGCCCGGGCGGGCGGCGCCTCCACGAGCCGGACCGTCGCCTCGGTCAGCACGGCCAGGGTGCCTTCGCTGCCGCAGAAGGCGCGGGCCACGTCGGTGCCGCGCTCCGGCAGCAGGGCGTCCAGGGCGTAGCCGGAGATGCGGCGGGGCAGGCCCGGCGGGAAGCCGGTGCGGATGAGCGCGAGGTGGCGGTGGACGAGGTCGGTCAGGCCGGGGGGTGCGCCGCGGCCGTCGCGGCCCAGGCGGTGGCTGTCCCCGTCGTAGGTGAGGACGGACAGCTCGTGGACGTTGTCGGCGGTGGTGCCCCAGGCCACGGAGTGGGCGCCGCAGGCGTTGTTGCCGATCATGCCGCCGAGGGTGCAGCGGCTGTGCGTCGACGGGTCGGGGCCGAAGGTCAGCCCGTGCGGGCGGGCCGCCTCCCGCAGCCGGTCCAGGACCAGGCCGGGCTGCACGGTGGCGGTGCGGGCCGCGGGGTCCAGGTCCAGCAGGCCGCGCATGTGGCGGGTGAAGTCCAGCACCACGCCCCGGCCGGTGGCCTGCCCCGCGGTGGACGTGCCGCCGCCGCGGGCCGTGACGGGCACCTCGTGGGCGCGGCAGACCTGGAGGGTGGCGGCCACGTCGTCGCCGTCGCGGGGGGCGACGACGCCGACGGGGACGCGGCGGTAGTTGGACGCGTCCATGGTCGTCAGCGCCCGCGCCGCCGCCCCGAAGTCCACGTCCCCGCGCACGGCGCGGCGCAGGTCCCGGGCCAGGTCCGTACGGTGAGCCATGTCCCCATGATGCCGACCGGCGGCGCCACCGCGCCCGCGCAGCGGGCTTCCGCCCGCACCGCACGGCCCCGCACCGCGCCAGGACCGGGGCACCGCTCCAGAACCCCGCGCCGCGTCGGGGCCGGGGCACCGCTCCAGGACCCCGTCGTGCGGCCGGGCCGGCCCGCGGGGCCCTCCGCGGACCGGTCCGGCCCGTGCGCACCCGCCCCGCGGGCCTGCACGGGCCGATGCGGCACGGCCCCGCACCGCGACTCCCGGCTCCTGGAAGGCCCGGAAGGCCGCCCGGCGCCGCGGGAAGCGGAGGCGGAGAAACCGGGCTCGAAGGACGTCTCGATCACAACCGGCCAGCGATAACCCGATAACGCACCAGGAAGCTCCCTTGCTGATCGTCAATTCACCTATAGTGACCACGACTTGTCCAGAAGTAATACCTCCGCTCCCCCGTTCGCCCGGAGGGCTGACGTTTTGCGCACCTCACTCCGGTCCGACCGGACGCGCCGCGACACCGCCGCGACCGTGTCGGTCCCCGCCGCCGCGGCCGCCCTCGCCGTCCTGGCCGTGGTCGCCGCGCCCGACGCCGCCGACCGCTTCCAGGTCAACGCGTCGGCCCTCTCCGCCTTCTCCATCGTG
>NZ_MKXB01000014.1 GCF_001865245.1 Streptomyces sp. CC53
GGCCCCACGGGCGGTGCACCCCGCGCGACGCCCCGGCACCCGCAGCCGCACGTCCGCCCGTCGCCCTGCCGGGCTGACGCGTGGCGGACGGGGAACGCGGCCGGAGGGCGCGGCGGTGTGACCGCGCCGCCCCGCGGGGACGCCCGCCGCCCCGCGGGGACGCCCGCCGGCCGGCGGGCGCTAAGGGCGGCGGCCGCGGTCCACGACCCGGGCGGCACGGTGGGCGAGCCGGGTCGTGGACCTGCCGTCCAGGTACGGCAGGACAACCGCCTGGCCGCCCCAGTCGCGCAGCTCACGCGCCTCCGGCAGGTCCTCGACCGCGTAGTCGCCGCCCTTCACCCACACGTCCGGCCGCAGCCGCGACAGCAGCTCCACCGGCGTGTCCCCGTCGAAGACGGCCACCGCGTCCACACTGCCCAGCCCCGCCAGCACCCGCACCCGGTCCGCCAGCGGGTTCAGGGGCCGCCCCGCGCCCTTCAGACGGGTCACCGAGGCATCCGAGTTCACGCACACGATCAGGCAGTCACCGATCCGGCGGGCGCTCTCCAGCAGGCCGACGTGCCCCGCGTGCAGCAGGTCGAAGCAGCCGCCCGTCGCCACCACCGTGCCGCCCCGGGCCCGCACCCGCTCCGCCAGCGCGAAGGGGTCCGCGGCCGGCGGCTCCTCCCGGCCGGGCGCCCCCGGGCGGTCCCACAGCGCCCGGTTGCCTGCGCCGCCCGCCGCGACGAACGCCGCCGCCTCCGCCACCCCCCGCTGCACCGCCTCCTCCGGCAGCGCCCCGCCCGCCAGCGCGGCGGCCGTCGCCGCGGACAGGCAGTCACCCGCGCCGCACGGGTCGCCCAGTGCCCGGTACGGGGCGGGCACCAGCATGGGCATGGCGACGCCCGGCCGGGTCAGCAGCGCCCCCCGGTCGCCCAGGGTCACCGCCACCACGGCCGCCCGCCACCGCTCCGCCAGGTCCGTGCCGCGCTGCGCGTAGGCCCGCAGGGACTCGTCGCCGTCGTCCGGGCTCAACGCCCGGGTCTCGGCCGCGTTGGGCGTCACGATCCGCGCGCCCCGCACCGGTGCGTCCCCGCGCGGGTGCGGGTCCCACACCAGCGGCACCCGCCGCGCCGCCGCGGCCAGTTCGTCCCGCACGGCCGCCGCGGTGCCCCGCCCGTAGTCCGCGACCAGCACGGTGTGCGCCCCCGCCAGGGCGTCCCGCACCGCCGTCCCGGGCCGCCCCGGCGCTCCGCCGCCCCGGTCGACGCGGACGACCGGGCGGCCCGACGCGAGCACCCGCGTCTTGACCGGCAGGGTGCCCCGCAGCGGCACCTCCACCACATGGACCCGCCCGGCCAGCCCGTGCCGCACGGCCTCGCTCGCCGGGTCGTCGCCCAGCGCCGTGACGAGCACCACCTCGCGCCCGCTGCGGGCCGCGAGCACCGCGGCCAGGCCCGTGCCCCCGGGCCGGCGGTGGTCACCGGTGACCTCCACGACCGGTGCCGGCGCGTCGGGCACGAGCCGGGTCGAGACCCCCTCGACGTCCTCGTCGAGGAGGGCGTCCCCGACGACGACCAGCGGTCCCCGCCCGGCCCCGGTCACGACACCCTCCACAGGCCCGACGCGAACCGGGTCGGCGCCGCCTCCGGAGCCGCCGCCTCCACCGCCGCGTCGAAGCACTCGCACAGCAGGTGCACCGCCACCAGATGGACCTCCTGTACCGTGGCCGTGCTGCCCGCGTCGACACACAGCGCCTCGTGCGCCGCGTCCGCCAGCGGGTTCGGCGCCGGCCCCGTCAGCGCCCACACCCGCACCCCCGCCGACCGCGCCGTCGCGGCCGCCGCGATGAGGTTGGTGCTCCGGCCCGACGTGGACAGCAGCAGCAGTACGTCGCCGGGCCGGCCGTGCGCCGCCACCTGCCGGGCGTACACCTGCTCGAAGCCGTAGTCGTTGCCGATGGCCGTCACGCTGGACGTCTCGGCGTGCAGGGACACCGCCGAGTACGCGGACCGCTCCTGCCGGTAGCGCCCGACGAGCTCCGCCGTCAGGTGCTGGGCCTGCGCGGCGCTGCCGCCGTTGCCCGCGACGAGCAGCCGGCCGCCGCCGGGGAGCACGGCCGCCAGCCGAGCCCCCCAGCGCGCGAGCCGTTCGGCGTGGTCGCGGTGCAGCCGGCCGACCGCCTCCTGCAGGTCCCGGCAGTGCCGGCGGGAGGCCTCGTGGACCGCGGTGCGCGCGGGGGCCCCTCGGGCGCCGCCGTGCACCGGGTGCCGGGGGTCCAGGTGGGCGTACCACGGGTCCCCTGCGTCGTGGTGCGGGAGGTCCCGGTCCTGCCCGTCACGGGGCGCGGGCTGCCGTGCGGGGCGGTCGGCGGGGTCGTGTGCGCTGCGGGGGAAGTCGTCCATGGCGTCCGGGCGTACCGCGCCCTCGCGGGCGGCGGCGGTCCCGCACCTCCTTCTCGGTTCACGGGTGGCAGGTGCTCGGTTCACGGGGCCGGGCGGCTCCGTACACGAGGGTCGGGCGGGGGCGCGCGGGGAGGGACGCTCAGGCGGCCCCGGAGACGGCCGCCCCGGCGGCGCGCGCGGCGCGCACCTCCGCGTACACGGCCTCCGTCGCCGCGGCGACGCGCGTCCAGTCGTACCGGCTGAGCACCCGGCGGCGGCCCGCTGCCCCGCAGGAGACCCGCAGCGCCGGGTCGGCGAGGAACTCGGCGACGGCCCGCGCCAGCGCCTGCGGGTCGCGGGGCGGCACCAGCCGCCCGCACTCCGGGTCGGCCACGGTGTCCAGCTGGCCGCCGACCGCGGTGGCCACCACGGGCCGCCCGCACGCCATGGCCTCCAGCGGCACGATCCCGAACGGCTCGTAGTCCCCGGGGCACAGCACCACGTCCGCGCTGCGCAGCAGTGGCGCCACCGCGTCGCGGGACACCGCGCCGGTGAAGCGCACCCGGTCCGCGACCCCGGCGAGCCGCGCCACTTCCCGCAACCGCCGCACCTCAGGGTCAGTGCCCAGCCGTTCCGGCGGCGGGCCGCCCACGACCACCAGCTCCGCGCCGGGCAGCCGCGGCAGCGCCGTCACGGACACCGCGGCGCCCTTCCGGGGCACCAGCCGCCCCAGCTGGAGCAGCCGGTGCGGTGCGGTGCCCCGCTCGGCGACCGGGCCGACGGGGCAGAACTCCTCCGTGTCCACCCCGCACGGGACGACGCTCACCCGCCCCGCCGGGATGTGCATCCGCAGCAGTTCACGCACCTCGTCCTCGCAGGTGGCGATGATCCGGTCACAGCCCAGCCCGACCTGCCGCTCCGCGCCGATGCGTTCGGGCGGGCTGGTGTCGGCGGCCCTCTGGTGCCGCCGCTTCACCGTGCCCAGCGCGTGGTACGTGTGCAGCAGCGGCACCTTCAGGGCCCGGGCGGTCAGCAGCGACGCGACGCCGGACATCCAGAAGTGCGAGTGCAGCACGTCGGGCGGCCGGCCCTGCAGCACGTCCGCGACATGACGGCCGAACGCCCCCATGTAGGGCAGCAGTCGGTCCTTGGGGAGGGCCTCCGGCGGTCCGGCGGGCACATGGTGCACGACCACGCCGGGCCGCACCCGGATCCGGTCGGGCAGCCACCGCGCGTCCCTGCGGGTGAACACCACCACCTCGTGGCCGCGGTCGGCGAGCGTCGCGGCCAGCCGCGCCACGTGGACGTTCTGCCCGCCCGCGTCCACCCCGCCGAGCGCCGCGAGCGGACTCGCGTGCTCCGAGACGAGGACCACCGACAGGGGACCGGACGGCCCCTCGGGGCCGTGCCCGCTCCGGGGACCGCGGGAGCCGTCGCGGGTCATGAGCGCGCCTCCGTGATCACACGCTCCCAGTCGTCGAGGAAGCGCTTGAGCCCGTACCGTTCGAGGGCGGCCTGGCGGGCGCGCGCCCCGTCCTCGGCGGCCGCCTCCGGCTCCGCCAGGTACCGGCGGGCCGCCGCCGCCAGCACCTCCGGCCGCGTCGACAGCGTCCCGGCGCCCGGCGGCACCGCCTCCACCGCCTCCGTCGTGGCCAGCGCCACCACAGGCATGCCCAGGTGCATGGCCTCCAGCAGGGACAGTCCGAGCGACGTCCAGCGCACCGGGTGCAGGTAGAGCCGCCGCTCGGCCATCGCCGCGTGCAGGGCACGCTGCGGCAGGTCCGCGGTCCTGCACCGCTCCTCCGGCAGCCCCAGGCGGGCCGCCAGGCCCTCGGTGCGCATCCCGAACACGTCGAGGGGCGCGGCCTCGGCCAGCGCGGGCAACAGGTCCGTACCGGTGTGGCGGCCGCGCCGCAGCGGCTCGTTGACGACGACGGCGGCGCGGGGCAGCCGGCCCGTGTACTGGTGGCCCGGGTCGACGACGCCGTGCTCGACGACCACGGTGCGGGCCCGGCCGCAGTCCCAGAACAGCCGGTTGAAGTGCGTGACGTGGACGAGCGTCACCTCGGGCCGCTCGGCACAGGGGTGCCGCGTGGACGGAACGTTCCCGTCCGGCGCGTTGTGCTCCAGGTACACCACCGGCACGTCACGGCCGGGCAGCCGCCCGCCCAGCCACCGCTCGGCCAGGTCGAACTCCTCGGGCCGCTGGAGCAGGACCAGGTCGACGTGCTCCTCCCGGAGCCGGTCCGGTGTCACCTCCCGTACGGCGTCGGGCCAGGCGAAGGTCGCCGCCCGGCCCCGCCCGTCCGGGCCGCGGCCCGGCAGCACCGGCACCAGGTAGGTGTGCGGGCCCTGGACGAACGCCGTCGTCCACGAGCCGTGCACGTGCCACAGAAGGATGTTCACGGCCCTCTCCCTCACTGCCCGCGCACGGACTGGGAGTCCTGTGCGTCCGTCGCGAAGAACGCGCCCCGCCGCACCGCGTACGGCCCGATCGCCAGCAGGTCCACCGGCGTGGACCCGAAGCACTCCAGGGCGTCCCGCGGATCGTCCACCATGGGCCTGCCCGCCGTGTTGAGGCTGGTGTTCACCACGACCGGCAGCCCGGTGAGCCGCTCGAACCCGTCCAGCATGCGGGCCACCAGCGGCTCGGCGATCCGGTCCACGGTCTGCACCCGCGCGGTGCCGTCGACGTCCACCACGGCCGGGATGCGCTCCCGCCACTGCGGCGCCACCTCGTGCACGAACAGCATGTAGGGGCTGGGCAGCTGACCGGAGAAGACCTCCGCGGCGCGTTCCGCCAGCACCATCGGCGCCACCGGCCGGAACTGCTCCCGGCCCTTCACGTCGTTGAGTCGCTCCAGGTTCCCCGCGTGCCCGGGATGGGCGAGGAGCGAGCGGTGCCCGAGCGCCCTCGGCCCGTACTCGGAGCGCCCCTGGAACCACGCCACGATCGCGTTGTCCGCCAGCGCCTCCGCCACGGTCGTCGCGATGTCCGGGGGCCGCTCGAACGGCACGGCGGCGGTCTTCAGCCACGCGCCCAGCTCCGCGTCCGACCACTCGCGGCCCAGGTCGGCGCCGCCCATCGGCGCCACGTCGTCACCGCCGCCCGCCGCGAGCAGCAGCGCCCCGCCGAGCGCCGTGCCCGCGTCGCCGGCAGCGGGCTGCACCCACACGCGGGAGAACGGGCCCTCGCGGGCGGTCCTCGCGTTCGCCACGCAGTTGAGCGCCACGCCGCCGGCGAGGGTCAGCACCGAGTCGTGCGTCTGGCCGTGCAGCCAGCGCACGAGGTCCAGCAGGGTCTCCTCCAGCACCTCCTGGGCGCTGGCCGCCAGGTCCGCGTGGTCCTGCGTCCACGCCTCCTCCGGGCCCCTCGGCGGGCACAGCTGGTGCCAGGGCACCCCGGACGCGTGGAAGCCGCCGTCGCCCGTCGGGTACACGTACCGCCGCAGCTCGTCCCGCATCCGCGGCCGCCCGTACGAGGCGAGGGCCATCACCTTGAACTCGTCGGAGGAGCGCAGGAAGCCCAGATGGGCCGTCAACTCCTCGTAGACCAGGCCGAGGGAGTGCGGCAGGTCCTGCGCCGCCAGGGGTTCCAGCCGGTGGTGCACGCGGCGGGCGGCCAGGTGCGAGGCCCGCTCGCCGCGCCCGTCGAGCACGAGCACCGACGCCGTGTCGATCCCGTCGCCGTCCGCCGCGAACGCGCTCGACGCGGCGTGCGCCATGTGGTGCGGCACGAACCGCACCGCGGCCGGGTCCAGGCCGGGCAGCGCCGCCTTCAGGAAGCCGGGCGCCTCCCGCGCGTAGGTGAGGCGCAGGTGGTCCCACGGGTCGTCCAGGCCCATGTCGGCGGCGGGTCTCGCGAGTCCGGGGTCGAAGGAGTACGCCACCGCGTCCAGGTCCTGGGGCCGCAGCCCCGCCCGGTGAAGGCACCACGAGGCGGCCTGCTCCGGCAGCTCCCAGGCGGAGAACGGCACGGGCCGCTTCCCGTGCTTGCGCCGCGAGAACCGCTCCTCCTCCGCGGCGGCCACCACCCGCCCGTCGATGACCAGCGCGGCTGCCGGGTCGTGGAAGAGGGCGTTGATACCGAGGATGCGCATGGGCTCGTCCGCCTTTCGGCGAGTCGGAGGAGGGAGCGGGGCGGAGGGCGGTACGCCCGCGCGGCGCGGGGCCCGCCGCGGAGCGGCGCGACCTGCGCCGGGGGTACCGGCGGAGGGTCCGGGGCGGTGGCCTCAGCGGCGGTGTGCGGCGGCCGGGGAGCCGGGGGACGGGTCGGGGTCGGCGGGGTGGGCGCGGAACCAGTCGATGGTCCGCCGCAGCCCGTCCGCGGCGGCGACGCGCGGCTCCCACTGGAGCTTGTCCCGGGCCAGGGTGATGTCCGGGCAGCGCACCGCCGGGTCGTCCACGGGCCGCTCGATGTAGCGGACGTCCGCGTCGGACCCGGTGAGGGTGATGACGAGCCGGGCCAGGTCCAGCATGGTGATCTCGTCCGGGTTGCCGATGTTCACCGGCCCGCGCATGCCGTGCGCCGCGGCCGCCAGCACCCCGCGCACGGTGTCGTCGACGTAGCACAGGGACCGGGTCTGGCGCCCGTCCCCGGTCACCGTCAGCGGTTCACCCGCCAGCGCCTGGCGGATGAACGTCGGCACCGCCCGCCCGTCGTGGCCGCGCATCCGGGGACCGTACGTGTTGAACAGCCGCACGATCCCGACGTCCGTGCCGTACGTGCCGGCCTGGGCGGTCACCAGTGCCTCGGCGAACCGCTTGGCCTCGTCGTACACGCTGCGGGGGCCGACCGGGTTGACGTTGCCCCAGTAGCGCTCGCTCTGCGGGTGCTGCTGCGGGTCGCCGTACACCTCCGAGGTGGACGCCAGCACGAAGCGCGCCCCGGCGCGGTGCGCCAGCTCCAGCGCGTGCCGGGTGCCGAGGCTGCCCGTCTCCAGGGTGTGCATCGGCAGCCGCAGGTAGTCGGCGGGCGAGGCGGGGGAGGCGAAGTGCAGCACCAGGTCGGGCGGCCGGTCCACCGCGAACGGCTCCGCGACGTCGGCCTGCAGCAGCCGGAAGCCGGGCCGGTCGAGCAGGGCGGCCACGTTGGCCCGGCGGCCGGTGCTGAAGTCGTCCACGCAGGTGACCTCCGTACCGGCGTCCAGCAGCGCGGTGCACAGGTGGGAGCCGACGAAGCCGGCGCCGCCCGTGACCACGGCGTGCTGCCAGGTGCGCGCGAACTCGGTGCTCATCCGGGGGCCTCCTTCGTCCGCCGGGCCGTCGGCCCGTTGTCGTGCGGTTGTGTGTCGTGCGGGTCGCTCGTGCCGCACGGGTCTTTCCGCGGCGTGGTGGACTTACGGGTCGTGCGGGTCGGTCGCGCGGTCGGGGCCCACGGGTGCCCCGGGGACCGGCGCCGGGCCCGGCGTCTCGCCGGAAGCGGCCCTCCGCGCGTCCGGAAGGCCGGGAGCGCCGAGGGACGGCGGCAGCGGGTCGGGGGGCCGCGGGACCCTGGAGGGTCCCGGCGGTCCGGCGCGTCTCCGGCCCGGTGCGCCGCCCCGGGGCGCGGGTGGGTCGGACGGCCGGGCGCCCCGGCGGGCCCGTGGCCGGGCACCCACGGCAGGGGGACGCGCGCTCCCGGCGGGACGGCGACCGGCCGGGTGTCCGTGCCCCGGTCCCGCCAGGAGGGCGGGGGCCCGGTACCAGGCCGGGCCGACCGGGGTCCGGCGGCGCGGTGGTCCGCTCCGTGCGGGTGCGGCCCGGAGCGCGGTCCTCCGCCCCGGGGCCACCCGGCTCCCGCCGCTCACGGAGCCACCGTCTCGGTGATCAGCAGATCGGTCAGCGCCGCCGGGCCGCCTTCGGCGAGCACCCTGCGCTGCTGGTCGGCGGGGGTGCCCTGCTGGAGCAGCCGGTGCACCAGCGAGCTCACCTCGCGGGTGTCCCCGGTCTCCTCCAGCGCGGGCGTCAACGCGTCCAGCAGCAGGCACAGCACGTCTCCGGCCCGCCGGCACCGGCCCTCGGGGTCCATGAGCAGATCGCTGAGCCCGTGCCGCGCCGCGTACCAGTTCGCCGCCTGCAGCCGCTCCGGCGGGCACACGGGGGGTGGCGCGCCCGCGGCCTCCTCGTGCAGCGCCGTGGCGACCAGCGCGCGCACGATGCCCGTGAACATCACCGCGGTGTCGGCCCGCAGCTGCACGTCCATGCAGCGCACCTCGACCGTCGGGTAGCGGTCGGAGAGCCGGGCCTGCCAGTACAGCTGGCCCGTGTCGGAGACCGCCCCCGACTCCAGCAGGACGCGTATCCGGGTGTCGTGGTCGTCGAGGTCCGCGAAGTGCGGTGGCGGCCCGGCCGCGGGCCACCGGCCGAAGATCACCGTGCGCCAGCTCGCGAACCCGGTGTCGTGACCGTCCCACAGGGGCGAGTTGGCCGACATCGCCACCAGCACCGGCAGCCAGGGGCGGATCCGGTTGAGGACCCCGACGCCGGTGGCCCGGTCGGGCACGCCGACGTGTATGTGCATGCCGTTGACGAGCTGCTCCTCGACCAACTGCGGTGCCTGCGAGCGCATCGCCAGGTAGCGGGCGCACTCCGTGACGGGCACCGGCGCCGCCTCGCGGAAGGGTGCCGTGCCCGCCGCGACGATCCGGCAGCCGTTCTTCTCCGCGGCGGTACCGAGTGCGTGCCGCAGGCGCAGCAGGTGGCCGCCGACCTCGTCGAGGTCGGTGCAGATGGGGGTGGCCACCTCGATCTGGGACTGGAGGAGTTCCGACTGGACCTCAGAGGCGTCCACGATCGGCTCCAGTCCGGCCGCGGCGCGCACCTCGTCGGCGAGCGGTACGGGGAGGCAGGTGACCGGATCGACCAGGAAGAACTCTTCCTCGACCCCAACAGTGATCATGTGCCGCCGGGTACCCGCAAAAAACGCCACAAATCGGGCACTAGGGGTGGGGGTGGCGCCTCACCCGATCGGGCCAGCCGCCGACAGGGCCAGCCCGGCCCGGTCGTGCGCCCCGCCTGACGAGCCCGCGTTCCGGTG
>NZ_MKXB01000015.1 GCF_001865245.1 Streptomyces sp. CC53
GGGCCGCGCACCGCGCGCCGGCACGGTTCGTCCTGCCGTTCACGGTGCGTCCCGTCAGCAGGGGCGGCTGACGCCGCCGGTCTCGTCGCCCTTGAGGAAGATCGCGCTGACGTAACCGACTCCGCCGGCCCGCAGCGGGAGCTGCACCCACTTGTCGTTGGAGTAGCCCTCGGCGTTGACGAGTTGGCCCTTCACCCAGCAGTTCGCCGGGTACGACTCGTTCGCGTGGACCGAGCTGACGACGCCGCAGGACGTGGAGGCGCAGGAGCGGACGTTGGCGGTGGCCCAGGCCGTCACGCTGGTGCCGCCGCCCCCGCCGCCGCCCCCGGGGGTGCAGGGCAGGCCGACGCCCCGGTCCCGCAGGTACGGCACGGGGTCGATGCCGCGGACCGCGGTGGACGTCGACGTGCGGACCCGCAGGTGCAGGTGCACGCCGGTCGAGTCGCCCTCCGAGCCCATGAGCGCGATGCGCTGCCCGGCCGCCACGCGCTGCCCGACGGTGACGTCCCGGTGGTACATGTGCCCGTACTCGGTGACCGTCCCGTCGCCGTGGCGGATCCGGATCCACTGCCCGTACCCCTGTGCGGGGCCGGAGTTGATGACCTCGCCCGCGGCCACCGCGTAGATCGGCGTGCCCTTGGCGTTGGCGATGTCCACGCCGTCATGGCTGCCGCTGTAGCCCTGGGTGACCGTGCCCGCGGCCGGGCAGGCGCCGGTCGCGGCGGCCGCGGACGCCGCGGTGCCGGCCTGTGCGGTGCCGGCCGGGGCGGCCTGGCCGGGCGCCGCGGCGACGAGCGGCATCAGCAGGGCCGCCGACGCCGTGAGGCCGGCGCGAAGCCCGTTGCGGGACAGACGAAGACGCACGAGTGCTCCCTCTCCGGTGGGTCGATGCCGCCGCCGGGTCGCCCCGGCGGCGCCGCCTCGTCGGGCGGTGGTCCGGAACGTACCGGGGCGGGAACGGCCCCGGACATCCGTAACGTTACGGAGGGACGCCCGCGGGCCGCCCGCGATAGGGATGGCGGGTACGGCGGGCCCGCGCAGCCGGGCCCGCCGCCCCCGCCGTCCCACCATCCGGGAGCGAACCCACGTGGAACCCCGACCCCAGGCCCGTGTCCAGGCCCCGGCCAGGCCCGGCGCCCTGCCGCCCGTGCACGGCGGCGCCCGCGCCCGCAGGCCCGTCGCCACCGCCGTCCTCGCCCTCCTCACCGCGCTCGCGGGACTCCTCCTGCCGTCCTCCCCCGCCGCCGCGGCCCCTTCCGCGGCGGCGGCGCGGCCGGACTTCCGGCTGCCGTTCCCCTGCGGCCAGACCTGGCAGCTCCAGACGTACCGGGGCCACGCGCCCGACGACAAGAAACTCGACATGTACCGGGTCGGCGGCGCCACCCTGGGCGCCACCGTGGTCGCGTCGGCGGCCGGCACGGTCACCGAGTTCTTCGAGCCCGGCGGTCTGGAGGTCAACCACGGCGGCGGCTGGTTCACCGTCTACCTGCACATGGACCGCATCGACGTGCGCCTCGGCGAGCGGGTCGCCTCCGGCGCGCCCCTGGGGCGCCTCGGGTTGACGGGCACGACCGCCGCCCACCTCCACTACGAGCAGTTGTACGACCGCAACGGCGACAACGACGGCGAGACGGACGAGATGGTGCACCCCGTCATCCAGGGCACCGAGTACCGGCTCTCGCCGGACGGCACCTTCCCGCGTGTCACCAGCACCAACGCCTGCGGGGGCGGGGGAAATCCGGCTCCGGCGAAGTACTGGGTCGACACCTTCGCCGACGCCACGGGCTACGCGTCCACCGACTGCGTCGGCGACTCCCGCCCCGCGTGCGCCCCGCAGGGCACCCTGCTGAAGGGCACCCACTACGTGCTGTGCAAGAAGTGGGGCGACGAGGTCCGGGCCGGCTCCGACCACAACCACTGGTGGCTGCTGACCGACCTCGACCGGGTCGCCCCGGGCGGCAGGGGCCGCGCCTACGTCTCCGCGTACTACCTCAAGCGGTGGGGCGACGACGAGGCGAAGGACAACGACGGCCGCGACATCCCGCTCTGCTGACGGCCCGCCGGCACGGTTCAGCGCCGGGCGGTCGCGGCGCGCGTGTCCGGCGGGCAGTCCGGGACGGCGGGCCGGTCCTTGGTCCGCACGGCGGGCAGCCACGCGTCGCCCCCGCCGGCACCGGCCGGGAGCCGCACCCGGTACCAGGCCACGGACCGGGCCCCGGCCTCGTCCGTGATCGGTTCCCCCTGGGGGAACCGGCAGGACGCGGCCAGCACGTCCCCGTGCCACACCCGGGTCGGCACGACGTTGTCCAGCGTGTACGGCTTCGCCGGGTCGATGGCCAGGCCGAGGCTGCACATGCGGTCCCGGTCGGCCCGGTCACGGCAGTACGCCTCGGCGTTGTACACCCGTACGGAGGCGGGCGCCGCGGACGGCGCGGCGGCCGGACCGCCGCCGCGCCCACCGGTCCCGTCCTGGCCGTACGCCAGCCAGCCGCCCAGAGCCCCGCACACCGCGAAGGCGCCCGCGCCGGCCGCCGCGAGCGTCCGCCGCCGGGAGCGCCGTGCGGGGCCGGGGCGGCGTGCCTCCTCCGCCCGGATGCGGGCCAGCAGGGCGTCGGCGGGGTGCGCCCGGCGCGCCTCGTGCGTCGGGGCCAGGCAGTCCGCTGCCAACTCCCGCCAGAACGGCGGCACGGCGGGATCGAGCCGCAGGGCGGCCCGGCCTTCGGCGTACTCCTGCACGGCCGCCGCCCGCGCGCCGGGCGTCGCGCCCGGGAACGGCGAGGCCCCGCCGGTGAACACCTGGTGCACCAGGAGGCCGAAGGCCCACACGTCGGCGGTCGGCCGCACCCGGATGCCGCACTCGGCGAGCGGTGCGCGCCACCGCTCGGGCGGCAGGCAGTCGGGCGT
This sequence comes from Streptomyces sp. CC53, assembly GCF_001865245.1. Classification (GTDB taxonomy): domain Bacteria; phylum Actinomycetota; class Actinomycetes; order Streptomycetales; family Streptomycetaceae; genus Streptomyces. The sequence goes on from NZ_MKXB01000015.1 coordinate 2,905, forward strand.
GCCGACCGGCGCGGTGTAGCCGTGGGTGCCGTCCAGCTGCACCGCCAGTCCGAAGTCGGACAGCCGCGCCGAGCCGTCCCGGGTCACGAGGACGTTGCCGGGTTTCAGGTCGCCGTGGACCCAGCCCATCGCGTGCAGTTGGGCGAGCCCCTCGCACACCTCGGCCAGCAGCCGTGCCGCCGCCTCCTCCGTCCGCTCGTGCGGCAGCACGTCGGCGAGGCTGGCCGCCTCCCGCTCCATGACCAGCACCACGGCGCCGTCGAGTTCGGGGCGCGCCGGGTCGTGGACGACGACGGAGTCCAGCATCCTCACCAGCCGCGGGTGGTGGACCAGCTGTCCGAGCGCGGCCTCGCGGCGCGCGCTGTCCACCAGGTCCCGTGCCTGGCGGGGCGCGAGTCCGGCGGTCGGCAGGAACTTCAGCGCGACCTCGTCCGGTTCTCCGCCGGGCGGCTGCTCCGGACCGCCCCGCGCCACCTCGTCCGGCACGTCCGCCGGTGCGCGGCCCCCGGCGGGGTCGACGGCCCGTGCCGCGTAGACCGTGCCCCAGCCGCCCTGGCCGAGCAGTTCCGTGACCTGCCAGCCGGCCACGCGGTAGCCGCGCGGGACCGCCCCCGCCGGGCCTGCCGGCGTCATCCGGCCGCACCCGGCACGAGGGGCCCCCGGCGGCGGGCGGGGAGCAGCGGCAGGTGGTCCTCCCGCACCAGTCCGAAGCGCAGCGCCACGCCCGCCACGGCCTCCCGCTTCCCGGTGCGCCGCGCCGACGCGTCCGGGAGGCGGACGCGCAGCTTCTCCTCGGCGAGGTAGTCCAGGTGCGCGGTGACCGCGCGGGCGGTCAGGCCGCCGTGCACCGGATGGTCCCTGAGCCGCTCCACGATCTGCGGGGTGGTCGGCACGGCCACCGCGGACTCGTCCCGCAGCCGCGGTTCGCACAGGGCGACGAGCACGAGGAAGTAGGCCGCCGTCTCGTCCAGCGAGTACGCGGTGAGCGTCCGCGTGCCCGGGCCGCCGCCCCCCGGTCCGCCCGTGTCGAGGTACACGTGGTCGGGTGCGAAGACCTGGAAGGCCACCGCCGGTCCGCGGGCGGGCAGCACCACCCGTGCGAACTCGAAGGGGATGGGTGCTCCCACGCGCCGCGGCGGCACCCGCAGGTACTCGCCGGCTCCCTCCGGGTTCTCGACGAGGTAGCCGTGGGTGGTGCTGTGGTTGGTGAGCTGCCAGTGGTCGTCGGTCGCCCGGATCTCCCCGGCGAGCCGTGACACGGCCGGGTCGTCGAACCGCAGGTCGACCCCGTCGCCGTCCCCCGCGCACCCGCCGCGGCCGAACCGGGCCACTTGCCCGGGCCCCAGCCGCAGCGTCACCTTCCCGCCCCCCGCGTCCGGGTGCCCCGCGCCTTCCCCGGACGGTACGTGGATCACCACGCCGCTCATGTGTCCTCCGTGTCGTTCGGGACGCCCGTGAAGGTGGTCAGCCCGGCGCCCGCGTCGTACGCCCTCCACCTCATATCAGTCCGCGCGGCGCCCTGTGGTTGCCGCGGCCGCGCCACCACCCGCACCGGTGGCGGACCGCTCCGGGCCCCGGCCGTCCGGCGGCCGCCGTGTGACGGCACGAAGGAGCGGGCGCCGCCGATCGGGAAGCCGGCCGGGGACTCCGGGGACGGGCCGGCCTCCGACGGCCCCGAAGGGGTCCCGGGAGTGGAAGGGGCCGGGGGAGCACCGGACGGCGTCGGAGGCACCGCGGGCACCCGGGACGACGACGGCACCGAGGGCTCCGGCGGCGCAGGGGACACCGGCGCGTCGAGCGGCTCCGGCGGCCCGGGCGACGCGGTCGGGCCGCCGCCCGGCTCGGGGAGGCGGAGCAGCAGCCCGGGCCGCAGCCGGTCCGGGTCGTCGCCCACCACCTCGCGGTTCGCCTCGTACAGCGCCCTGGCGCCGCCCTTGACGCCGAAGCGCCGGGCGACCGAGCTGAGGGTGTCGCCCGGCCGGACGGTGTGGTGGCGGCCCGACAGCCCGTACCTGCGGGAGCACTCGGGCCAGGCCCGCCAGCCCTGCCACCGCAGCACCTCCTGTGCCACCGCGATCTGCTGCTCGCGCGTGGCGAGGTGCGCGCGGGGGGCGTGGTCGAGTCCGCCGTACGCCTCCCAGGTGGACTGCCGGAACTGGAGGCCGCCGAAGTAGCCGTTGCCGGTGTCGGCGTCCCAGCGGCCGCTGCTCTCGCAGAGGGCGACGCAGCCCCAGGGCCAGTCGTCCGGGCAGTCCAGGTGCGTGCCCGTGCCGCCGGAGAAGTGGGGGTGGCCGTGGTTCCGTTCGGGCCCGGGGGCCGGTGGAGGGGCGGCCCGCACGGGGTCGGGCCGCGGCGGGGCGGCGGCGGGGCAGGCGAGCAGCGCGACGGCGAGCAGCGCGCCCAGCAGCGGCAGCGGCGACGACACGGGCGGCATCGGCCCACGCTAGGCGCCCTGCCGGGCCCCGCCCGCCCGGCCGTACGGCGTGCCGCACCGGCGCCACCCGACCGGTGCAGCCCCATTCGGTTCCCCCCGGCGCGTGACCCCGGCCGCGGCTTGCCCGTTGAACCGGCATGAGGCGTGCCGGGACCGGCCCGGCGCGCCACCGCACGCACCAACGAGTCCGAGGAGCCACCCGTGCCGCGCATGCTCGACGTCAGCGAGGACGTACGCGCCGAGATCGGCGACGAAGAAGCCGACCGGCTGCTCGCCGGCGAGAACGCCCCGGGCAGCTACGACTGCACTTCCTGCCGCACCCCGGGCGACTCCGAGCAGGAACGCACCAGCACCGTGCTGTTCGTCGGCGAGGAGACCGCCGTCCTCGCCTTCGCCCACGCCACCTGCATCCCCTCCCAGGTCGTCCGGGTCTCCGAGGAGCAGTTGCAGGGGGCGGTCCGGTCCATCACCGGCGACGCGCAGCCACCGGCGCCCGCCGGTGCCCCCGCGCCCGCGCAGTTCCCCGACGGCGCGGAGCAGGCGGTGCTCGGGGTGACCAGCGGCCTGGTGCTCCTCGACGGCGAGCTGCACCCGGCGCTCGTCGTGGAGCCGACCGCCCCGATCGCCCGCCCGGGCTCGGCGGGCACGGGTGACGAGTTCCTGCCGCTCCTCATCGAGCAGGGCTTCGTGCCGGTGTCCGACGTGAACCAGAAGCCGGCCGGGCTCGCCGGCTGGTCGGTGCTGCTGGCGATGGGGCAGCTCCACGCGATCCTCCAGCCCGGCAGCGCCGGGGGGAGCCCGGTGGCGTGGTGGCAGGCACACCAGCCGCTCCAGGTCACCGAGGGCTGGCGAGCCGCGGCCAACAAGTCGCACACGGTCCTGGTGTTCGCCGCCCCCGTCGGGTCCATCGGCCAGCAGCCGCGGGAGGACCTGCTGCGCGACGCGCTGGAGAAGGCCGCCGCCAACGGTCGGCTGGTCGCCGCGGCCATGCCGTTGGCCGGAACCTCCTGATGGACGGGCTGCGCCCCGCCATACGGCCCGCCGTCGCCCCGGGCGGGTTCCCGTACGCGCCGTACGGGAACCCGCCCGGGGCGTACGGATCCGTGTACGGATCCCCCCACGGGTCCCCGTCCGGACCACCGTACGGAACCCCCTACGAGCCGCATCCGACGGGGACCGGGGTCGTTGGCACCTACGTGCAGCACTCTTACGAGTCGTCCCGCCAGCCGTACCAGCACGTTCCGGCCATGCGCCCGGCGGCGCAGCAGGGACCCGGCGCCCCGAGCGGCTCCCCCGGGTTCTCGGCGACGCCGATCTACGACGCGCTGTACTCGGAGTACCGCCGGTCCTTCCGGGCGCTGCCGGGTGACCGCAGCGACGAGGAGGACCTGCGCTTCCGGGGCTTCGCCGCGTCGGCGCCGCGCCACGGCGGCGCCTCGGGGCTCCCCCCGTACGGGCAGGGGCCACCCGCCCCGTACGGGGGCTACGCGGCGCTGCCGCCGGCTCCGCGCAGAGAGGTGTGACGGCGGAGGGGCCGGGTGAGGACGTCCTCACCCGGCCCCTCCGCCGTGGGGCCGCGGGCCCCTACTTCTTCTTGCCGCGCTTCTCGCGGACACGCACCGAGATGTGGATCGGGGTGCCTTCGAAGCCGAACTCCTCGCGCAGTCGCCGCTCCACGAACCGGCGGTAGCCGTGCTCCAGGAAGCCGGACGAGAACAGCACGAACCGGGGCGGCTTGGTGCCGGCCTGGGTGCCGAAGAGGATGCGCGGCTGCTTGCCGCCGCGGATCGGGTGCGGGTGGGCGGAGACCAGCTCGCCGAGGAAGGCGTTCAGGCGCCCGGTGGGGACTCGGGTCTCCCAGCCCGCGAGGGCCGTCTCGATCGCCGGGACGAGCTTGTCCATGTGGCGGCCGGTGCGGGCGGAGACGTTCACCCGGGGCGCCCACGCGACCTGCTGCATCTCGGTCTCGATCTCGCGCTCCAGGTAGTAGCGGCGCTCCTCGTCGAGGTTGTCCCACTTGTTGTACGCGATGACCAGGGCGCGCCCGGCCTCGACGGCCATGGTGATGATGCGCTGGTCCTGGACGCTGATCGACTCGGACGTGTCGATGAGGACGACGGCGACCTCGGCCTTCTCGACCGCGGCGGCCGTGCGCAGCGAGGCGTAGTAGTCGGCGCCCTCCTGGAGGTGGACCCGCTTGCGGATGCCGGCCGTGTCGACGAACTTCCAGGTGGTGCCGCCGAGTTCGATGAGCTCGTCGACCGGGTCGCGGGTGGTGCCGGCGAGCTCGTTGACGACGACGCGGTCCTCGCCGGCGAGCTTGTTCAGCAGCGACGACTTGCCGACGTTGGGCCGGCCGATCAGCGCGATGCGGCGCGGGCCGCCCGGCGCCGAGCCGAAGGTCTGGGCGGGGGCCTCCGGCAGGGCCTTCAGCACCTCGTCCAGCAGGTCCCCGGTGCCGCGGCCGTGGAGGGCGGAGACGGGGAACGGCTCGCCGAGGCCCAGCGACCACAGCATGGCGGCGTCGGCCTCGGCCGACGGGCCGTCCACCTTGTTGGCGGCGAGGACGACGGGCTTCCCCGCACGGCGGAGCAGCTTGACGACCGCCTCGTCGGTGTCGGTGGCGCCGACGGTCGCGTCGACGACGAAGACGACCGCGTCGGCGGCCTCGATGGCGTACTCGGCCTGGGCGGCGACGGAGGCGTCGATGCCCAGGACGTCCTGCTCCCAGCCGCCGGTGTCGACGACCTTGAACCGGCGCCCGGCCCACTCGGCCTCGTACGTGACGCGGTCGCGGGTGACGCCGGGACGGTCCTCCACCACGGCCTCGCGGCGGCCGATGATGCGGTTCACCAGGGTCGACTTGCCGACGTTCGGGCGGCCGACGACGGCGAGGACGGGCAGCGGGCCGTGGCCGGCCTCCTCGATCGCGCCTTCGACGTCCTCGACGTCGAAGCCCTCTTCGGCGGCGAGCTCCATGAACTCCGCGTACTCGGCGTCGCCAAGTGCCCCGTGGTCGTGCTGGTCGTTCATGAAGTCCGTTCCTCGTGCGTTCGTGGTGGTCGGTGGGCCGCCCGTGCGGACGGGCCCACTACTGTGAGTGTCGCTCAGCGCCCGGTGAGGCGCCTGGCGTTTTCCAGATGGGCGGCGAGCCGCCCCTGGATCCGTACGGTGGCCTCGTCGAGTGCCTTGCGGGTGCGCCGGCCGCTGCCGTCGGCGGCCTGGAAGGCGTCGCCGAAGACCACGTCGACCCGGCCGCGCAGCGGCGGCAGCGCCTTGACCAGCCGCCCCTGCCGTTCGCTGCTGCCCAGCACGGCCACGGGGACGATCGGCGCGCCGGACCGCACGGCGAAGTAGGCCAGGCCCGCGCGGAGCGAGGCGAAGTCGCCCTCACCCCGGGTGCCCTCGGGGAAGATCCCGAGGACGCCCCCCGCCGCCAGGACGTCGAGGGCGCGGGTGATCGCGGTGCGGTCGGCCGTGGAGCGGTCCACCTTGATCTGGCCGATGCCGTCCAGGAACCGGCCGAGCGGCCCCACGAACGCCTCCTGCTTGATCAGGAAGTGCACGGGGCGCGGGGCGGTACCCATGAGCATGGGGCCGTCGAGGTTGTGGGCGTGGTTGACGGCGAAGATGACGGGGCCGGCGGCCGGGACGCGCCAGGCGCCCAGGACGCGCGGGTTCCACAGGCCGTACATCAGGCCGATGCCGATGCGCCGCCCGGTGGCGGCCCCCTTCGCGGACGGCGGCGTCACCGGGCGGCCGTCCTCTTCTCCTCCACGAGGGTGACGACGCACTCGACGACCTGCTGGAGGGTCAGCTCCGTGGTGTCGACCTCGACGGCGTCGTCCGCCTTGGCCAGCGGGGAGGTCTTGCGGGTGGAGTCGGCGGCGTCCCGCTTGATGAGGGCTTCCCTGGTGGCGGAGACGTCGGCGCCCTTCAGCTCCCCGGCGCGGCGGGCGGCGCGGGCTTCCGGGGAGGCGGTCAGGAAGATCTTGAGGTCGGCGTCGGGGAGGACGGTGGTGCCGATGTCCCGGCCTTCGACGACGATGCCCTGGGGGGCGGCGGCGGCGATGGAGCGCTGCAGCTCGGTGATCCGGGTGCGGATCTCCGGGACCGCGCTGACCGCGCTGACCTTGGCCGTGACCTCCGGCGTGCGGATCGGGCCGGAGGCGTCCACGCCGTCGACGGTGATGGCCGGGTGGGACGGGTCGGTGCCGGACACGATGGCGGGCTTGCCCGCGGCGTCCGCGACGGCGGCCGGGTCGTCGGTGTCGATCCCGTTGCTGATCATCCACCAGGTGATCGCGCGGTACTGCGCGCCGGTGTCCAGGTAGCTGAGGCCCAGCTTGGCGGCCACGGCCTTGGAGGTGCTCGACTTGCCCGTGCCGGAGGGGCCATCGATGGCGACGATCACGGATTCCACGGTGTCGGACACCTTCCTGGTGAAGCGGGAGACGGGTCGGCCGGTTGCCGGGCACCCGCCACAAGGTTACCGAGTGCCCGCACCCCCCTTCCGCCACGGGCCGCCGGCCCGGCCCGCCGGGCCCTGCGCGGCTGCCGTCGGGGCGCACCGCGCCCACAGCCGGTGGGGCCGCGTCCTACTGGCGCAGGGCCCAGCCCCGTTCCCGCAGGGCCGCGGACAGTGCGGGCGCCGCCGACGGGGCGACCATGAGCTGCACCACGCCCGCCTGCTGGCCCGTGGCGTGCTCGATGCGCACGTCCTCGATGTTGACGCCCGCCCGCCCGGCGTCCGCGAAGATCCGGGCCAGCTCGCCGGGCTGGTCGCTGATGAGCACGGCGACCGTCTCGTACGCCGCGGGAGCCGTGCCGTGCTTGCCGGGCACGCGCGCGCGGCCGCTGTTGCCCCGGCGCAGGACGTCCTCGACGCCGGTCACCCCCTCGCGGCGCTTGTCGTCGTCCGCCGCTTCCAGGGCGCGCAGCGCCCGTACGGTCTCGTCCAGGTCGGCGGCGAGCGCGGACAGCACGTCCGCGACCGGTCCCGGGTTCGCGGACAGGATGTCCACCCACATCCGCGGGTCGGACGCGGCGATGCGGGTCACGTCGCGGATGCCCTGCCCGCAGAGCCGCACGGCGGTCTCCTCGGCGTCCTCCAGCCGCGCGGCGACCATCGACGACACCAGCTGCGGGGTGTGGGACACGAGCGCCACCGCCCGGTCGTGGGCGTCGGCGTCCATGACGACGGGCACGGCCCGGCACAGGGCGACCAGTTCCAGCGCCAGGTTCAGGACCTCGGTGTCCGTGTCGCGGGTGGGCGTGAGCACCCACGGCCGGCCCTCGAAGAGGTCACCGCTCCCGGCCATCGGCCCGGACTGCTCCTTGCCCGCCATCGGGTGCGAGCCGATGTACGCGGACAGGTCGAGGCCCGTCGCCGCCAGCTCCCGCTGGGGGCCGCCCTTCACGCTGGCCACGTCCAGGTACCCGCGGGCGGTGCCGGCGCGCATGGCTGCGGCGAGCGCGGACGCCACGTGCGCGGGCGGCACGGCGACCACGGCGAGGTCGACGCGGCCCTCCGGCGGGCTGTCGGTGCCGGCGCCGCGCGCCGCCGCGGTCCTGGCCAGCGCCGGGTCGTGGTCGACCAGGTGCACGGCGACGCCGCGCTCGGTGAGGGCGAGGGCGACGGATGTGCCGATCAGCCCGGTTCCGATGACGACGGCTGTTCTCACTGGGCGATGTCCTTGCGCAGGGCGGCCGCGGCGCCGAGGTAGACGTGCGCGACCGCGGTCTTGGGCAGATCGGTCTCGACGTGCGCCAGGACGCGGACGACGCGGGGCATCGCGCCGGCGACGTCCAGTTCGGCGGCGCACAGCAGCGGCACGTCCACGAGGCCGAGGCGGCGGGCGGCGACGGCGGGGAAGTCGCTGCGCAGGTCGGGCGTCGCGGTGAACCAGACGCTGATCAGGTCGTCGGCGGTGAGCCCGTTGCGTTCCAGCAGCGCGGTGAGCAGGGCACCCACCTGCTCGTGCATGTGCTCGGCCTCGTCCCGCTCCAGCTGTACGGCCCCTCGGACCGCTCGTACCGCCACGCCCCGCTCCTTGCCTCCGCCGCCCGTTGTCCCGTCGCGTTCAGCCTAGTCGGCGACACTACGGGGATGCTCTTCCACCTCGTACCCCTGGCGGACTGGGCCGCGGACCCCGCGAGCCCCTACCGGCCGCCGTCGCTCGCCGCCGAGGGCTTCGTGCACTGCTCGGCCGACGAGGCGGCCGCCCTCGCGGTGGCGGACGCCCGCTACCGGCACGTGCCCGGCGAACTGCTGGTGCTCTCCGTCGACGAGGCCCGGCTGTCGGCGCCGGTGCGGTGGGCCGGTCCGTACCCGCACGTCCACGGGCCCGTCGAGCGGTCCGCCGTCACCGGGGTGCGGCGGGTGCGCCGGGGCCCTGCCGGGGAGGTGCTGGGGCTCGACCCGTGAGGTGGGCGTGCGTGCCGGGGGCCGGCCGGCAGGCGGGACGGTGAAGACGGGGCCACTCCCGGCATGGCTGCTTCCTCGCGGTGGCGGCGACGCACCAGGATGGGGGCCATGTGCGCTTCTGCTCCCGTACCGGACCCCGCCGCCCGGCCCGCGCCCCGGCGCCGTACCGTCCTCGTCTGCGCCGTCACGGCCCCCGCGACCGCCGCTCTGGTGTCGGGGTGCGGCGGCGACGGCTCGTCGTCCGGCGCGGAACTGGCGGCGACCTCCGACATCCCGGTGGGCGGCGGGAAGATCTTCGCCGACGAGAAGGTGGTCGTGACCCAGCCGGTCGCCGGCGAGTTCAAGGCCTTCTCCGCGGTCTGCACCCACCAGGGCTGCACGGTCGGCTCGGTGACCAACGGGCTGATCAACTGCCCCTGCCACGGCAGCCGGTTCCGGGTCACCGACGCCTCGGTCGCGTCGGGCCCCGCCGACCGCCCGCTGCCGCCGCGGGAGATCACCGTCTCGGACGGCACGATCCGGCTCGCCTGACCGGCGCCCCCTGCCACCGCATAGGCTCGCCCCATGACCTGGGACGCGATCACACCGGAAGCCCTGGTCCGCGACCACACGGTCTACTCCTGTGTCATGGGGTCGCGGGCCTTCGGGCTGGCCACGGAGGACAGCGACACCGACCGCCGCGGGGTGTTCCTGGCCCCCACGCCGCTCCAGTGGCGGTTCGCCAAGCCGCCCGCGCACGTCGAGGGGCCGGCCCCCGAGCAGTTCAGCTGGGAGCTGGAGCGCTTCTGCGAGCTCGCGCTGCGGGCCAACCCGAACATCCTGGAGGTCCTGCACTCCCCGCTCGTCGAGTACGCCGACGGCACCGGTCGCGAACTGCTCGCCCTGCGCGGCGCGTTCCTGTCCCGGCAGACCCACACGACCTTCGCCCGGTACGCGTACGCGCAGCGCCGCAAGCTCGACGCGGACGTGCGGCAGCACGGCGCCCCGCGCTGGAAGCACGCCATGCACCTGCTGCGGCTCCTGGCGAGCTGCCGGGACCTGCTGCGCACCGGCGCACTGGTCGTCGACGTGGGCGACGCGCGTGAGGCGCTGCTCGCGGTGAAGCGGGGCGAGGTCGGCTGGCCCGAGGTGGAGTCCCGGATGGCCCGGCTCGCGGAGGAGGCGGAGGCGGCGCTGCCGGGTTCGCCGCTGCCCGCGGAGCCGGACCGTGCCCGGGTGGAGGACTTCCTGTTCCGTGCGCGGCTGCGGTCAGCCCTGGAGGCCGGACAGCCGGGCCCGTACGACGAGGTCGTGCAGGGCGTCGTGGGCCCCCGTCGGGGCGTCGGGTAGCGCGGAGGCGTCCTGCGCCGCGTCGAGCACGGCGTGCAGCGCCGCCACGTCGGCGGCGGCCCGCTCCGGAGTCACGCCGGTGAGCGGTCCGTGCTCGGCGTCCGCCTTGGCGGCGATGAGCCCGGGCAGGTGGCCGGGCGCCTCCTCCACCGCGTCGAGCAGGCTCGGCAGGTGGGCGAGGACCTCACCGGTCCGCATCAGGTGGATGCCGGTGAGCAGCACCCGGAACGTGTACAGCAGCGGCTTCAGCTCGCCCTTCGCCTCGAAGAGCCGCCACTGGGTGCGGGCGAAGCCGCGGTAGTGGTGGGCGTGGTGGCGGGTGACGACCCGCGGGGCGAGGGCGGCGAGTTCGGCGTGCACGTCCGTGGTGTGGGCCACCAGCGGCGACAGCAGCTGCTCCAGCACGTAGCCGTTGCGGCGCAGCATCAGCCGGACGAACTTCCGCAGGTCGTGGGTGACGAGGTCCATCTCGACGCCGTCCCGAGTCCACATGCGGCTGCGTGTCTCCTCGGGCTCCCGCAGCCCGACCAGGGCGTCCAGCGGCAGCAGGTGGACGCCGCGCAGGTCCACGTCCGAGTCGCGGGACGGGAAGCCGTACAGGTGGGCGCCGGAGACGGTGGCGAACAGGACGGGGTCGGGCTGCCCGGCGACGACGGAGGTCAGGTCGAGGGCTTCTATGGACGTGGTCACGTGATCAAGCATCCCAGAGGGCGCCGAGGGCCAGCAGTTCGCCGTGGTACTCGACGCGGTCCGCCCACTCGCGGGGCCAGGCGTCCGCGCCCAGGTGGGCGCCGGCGAACGCGCCCGCGAGGCAGGCGATCGAGTCGGAGTCACCGCTGCTGCAGGCGGCCCGGCGCAGCGCGGTGACCGGTTCCCCGGGGAAGAGCAGGAAGCACAGCAGGCCCGCGGCGAGGGCCTCCTCGGCGATCCAGCCCTCACCGGTGTGCAGGCAGGGGTCGGTCTCCGGGTCTGCGGTGCGCAGGGCGGCCTCCAGGCGCTCCAGCATCGCGAGGCACTCGTCCCAGCCGCGCCGGGCGAAGTGCAGCGGCGACGGGTCGTGGGACCGGGTCCACAGGTCGCCGAGCCAGGTCTCGTGGTAGTGGGAGCGGTTGTCGTACGCGTACGAGCGGAGCTGTCCGACGAGTCCGAGCGGCTCGGTGCCCCGGGCCAGCAGGTGGACGGCGTGGGCGGTCAGGTCGGAGGCGGCGAGGGCGGTGGGGTGGCCGTGGGTGAGGGCGGCCTGCAGCTGGGCTGCGCCCGCCCGCTGCTCCCCGGACAGGCCGGGGACGAGGCCGACGGGCGCCACGCGCATGTTGGCCCCGCAGCCCTTGGAGCCGGTCTGGGAGGCGTCCTGCCAGGGGCGGGCGTCGTCCGCGAGCAGCGCGCAGGCGGTGAGGCAGGTGCGGCCCGGGGCGCGGTTGTTCTCGGGCGAGCGGGCCCAGCGCACGAACTCCTCGCGCGCGGGGCCGGCCAGCCGCTCGGGGGTGAGGGGGCCGCCGCCCAGGGAGGTGCGGAGGGCGCGGCCGAGGGCGAGGGTCATCTGGGTGTCGTCGGTGACCCGGGCACGCTCGGGCAGCTGCATCGCGCGCCAGGGGCCGTACCAGCTGGTGATCCTGGGAACGTCGATGAACTCGGTCGGCAGGCCCAGCGCGTCGCCGAGCGCGAGTCCGAGGAGGGAGCCGGTGGCGGCCTGTTCGGCGGCGGTCCTGGCGGTGGTCATGCGTGTCGTCCTTCCGGTCGCAGCAGGGGCGGGTGGAGGGCGGTCGCGTCCCCCGCCCGGTAGAGGGCGGCCGGTTTGCCCCGGCCGCCGGTGAGGCGCGGCGGTCCTTCCACGGGCCGGACGAAGCCGGGTGTGGCGAGGACCTTGCGCCGGAAGTTGGGGCGGTCGAGCTCCACGCCCCAGACGGTCTCGTACACGCGGCGCAGCTCGCCGAGGGTGAACTCGGGCGGGCAGAAGGCGGTGGCGAGGCAGGTGTACTCGAGTTTCGCGCCGACGCGGTCGCGGGCGTCGGCGAGGATCGCGTCGTGGTCGAAGGCCAGCGGCCCGTGGGTGCCGTACGGCATCCAGGCGGCGTCGGCGGCGTCACCGCCGCCGCGCGGCTCGGGCAGGCCGGGTCCGAGCGCGGTGTACGCGACGGAGACGACGCGCATGCGCGGGTCGCGGTCCGGTTCGCTGTAGGTGCGCAGCTGCTCCAGGTGGAGGCGGGCCGCGGTGGCGTCGGACAGGCCGGTCTCCTCGGCCAGTTCGCGGCGGGCCGCCTGGTCGGCGGACTCGCGGGGCAGCACGAAGCCGCCGGGCAGCGCCCAGCAGCCCTGGTAGGGCGCCTCGCCGCGCCGCACGAGCAGCACCTGCAGCCGGTCGGCGCGGAGGGTGAACACGGCGAGGTCGACGGTGACCGCGAACGGCTCGAAGGCGCGCGGGTCGTATCCGTCGGGTGCCTGGGCGTTCATCCGGCTGCTCCGAGATGCGGGTGGCGGGCGGGGGAGCGCGCCCGCGGGCCTGGCCCACCCCCGTCGGTCCAGGCCCGCGGGTTCCGCGACCCCCGCGACTCTTTAAGAGTCACCTTGACTATAAAGAGGGTCGGTCGTGTCCCGCAAGCGGGTTCGGGAACGCGCGAAGCCCGCAGCCGGGAGGGCTGCGGGCTTCGCGGATGTACCGGGCCCCCGCCGGGCGTCGCCGGCGGCCGGGCGGCCTACAGGTCGACTTCCTTCATCAGCATGCCGACCTCGGTGTTCGTCAGGCGCCGCAGCCAGCCCGACTTCTGGTCGCCGAGGGCGATCGGGCCGAACGCGGTCCGCACGAGCTTGTCGACGGGGAAGCCCGCCTCGGCGAGCATCCGGCGCACGATGTGCTTGCGGCCCTCGTGCAGGGAGATCTCGACGAGGTAGTTCTTGCCGGTCTGCTCGACGACCCGGAAGCTGTCGGCGCGGGCGTAGCCGTCCTCCAGCTGGACGCCGTCCTTCAGCCGCTTGCCGAGGTCCCGCGGGATGGGGCCCTGGATCGCGGCCAGGTAGGTCTTGCGCACGCCGTACCGGGGGTGCGTGAGGCGGTGGGACAGCTCCCCGTGGTTGGTGAGCAGGATGATGCCCTCGGTCTCGGTGTCCAGCCGGCCCACGTGGAACAGGCGGGTCTCCCGGTTGGTGACGTAGTCGCCGAGGCACTGGCGGCCGTCGGGGTCCTCCATCGTGGACACGACGCCGGCCGGCTTGTTGAGGGCGAAGAACTGGTGGGACTGCGTGGCGACGGTCAGCCCGTCGACCTTGATCTCGTCCTTGCCCGGGTCGACCCGCAGGCCCTGCTCGACCACGATCGAGCCGTTGACCTCGACACGCGCCTCGTCGATGAGCTCCTCGCAGGCCCTGCGGGAGCCATAGCCCGCACGGGCCAGGACCTTCTGCAGCCGCTCGCCGTCCTGGTCCTGGGCCGGCTTCTGCGGCCGGTTCGCGTAGCGCTCGCGGTTGCGCTCCTCCACCCGGGCGTCGTACTCGCGCGGCCGCGCCGGGGCGGTGCGCCCGCCGCGGCCCCGCTGCGGCTCCTGGGGCTTCTTCGGGCCGCCCTTGGCGCCACCGCGGGCCGCCGCGCCGCGCCCCTTGCGGGCGCCGCCCTGGCCCTCGCCGGAACCGCCCACGTCGTAGCGGCGCTCCTCCGGGCGGGGGCGGCCCGCGCGCTGCTGCTTGTCGTCGCGCTTTCCCCCGGACCTCGGCCGGGAGGTGCCCCCGCCGGCGCCCTGGTTACCGCGCCCGCTGCTGTTCCTGCCGCTGCTTCGCATCAAAGTTCCGTCTTGTCGTCTACGTCTGCGTCCTCGGAGTCCGGCTCAGGTGCGTCCGGATCGAACGACGGAACGGCTTCCAGGCTCTCGGCTTCCACCGCGTCCGCCTCCGGGAGGAAGGGCGCGAGCTCGGGGAGCTCGTCCAGGCCGCGCAGGCCCATCCGCTCCAGGAAGTAGTTCGTCGTCCTGTACAGGATCGCACCTGTTCCGGGTTCCGCGCCCGCCTCCTCCACCAGACCGCGCTGGAGGAGGGTGCGCATGACTCCGTCGCAGTTCACTCCCCGCACGGCGGAGACGCGGGAGCGGCTGACCGGCTGGCGGTACGCGACGACGGCGAGGGTCTCCAGGGCGGCCTGGGTGAGCCGTGCCTGCTGCCCGTCGAGGACGAAGCTCTCGACGGCGGAGGCGTAGGCGGGCCGGGTGTAGTAGCGCCAGCCTCCCGCGACGGCCCGCAGCTCGAAGCCTCGCCCTTCCCGGTCGTACTCGTCGGCCAGCTCGCGCAGGGCCTCGGCGACCTCGCGGGGGGTGCGCTGGAGCACCTTGGCGAGGTGCTGCTCGGTCGCCGGCTCGTCGACGACCATGAGGACGGCCTCCAGGGCCGGCTTCAGCTCGGTCACTGCTTCTCCTCCGCGGGGCGGTCGAACTCGTCGGTCACGGCGGCGTCGGCGTCCCCGCCGGTCCAGCGCACGGTGAGCTCGCCGAGCGGGTCGGCCTGCTCCAGGGCCACGGATCGGTCCCGGTAGAGCTCCAGCAGCGCGAGGAAGCGCGCGACGATCGTGAGGGTGTCGCCGGCGTCCCCGGCCAGCTCCCGGAAGCTGGCCTCGCCGCGCTCGCGCAGCAGCGCCACCACGATCCCCGCCTGCTCGCGGACGCTGACGAGCGGGGCGTGGATGTGCTCGACGTAGACCTGCGGCGGGGGCTTGGGCTGCATCGCCTTGACGGCGAGGCGGGCGAAGCCCTCGGGGCCGACGCTGATGACGACGTCGGGCAGCAGCTCGGCGTGGTGCGGTTCCAGGCCGACCGTCCTCGGGTGGCGCCGTCCCTCGCCGTCGAGGCGCGCCCCGAACAGCTCGGCGATCTGCTTGTACGCGCGGTACTGGAGGAGCCTGGCGAACAGCAGGTCCCTGGCCTCCAGCAGGGCGAGGTCGCCCTCGTCCTCCACCTCGGCGGCGGGCAGCAGGCGGGCCGCCTTGAGGTCGAGGAGCGTGGCGGCGACCACCAGGAACTCGGTGGTCTGGTCGAGGTCCCCGTCGGGCCCCATCGACCGGATGTGCGCCATGAAGTCGTCGGTCACCCGGGAGAGGGCGACCTCCGTGACGTCCATCTTGTGCTGGGCGATCAGCTGGAGCAGCAGGTCGAAGGGCCCTTCGAAGTTCCGCAGCCGCACGGTGAACCGTGTGTCCCCGGCGTCCTTCGCGGGCTCCTCGTCCGGCGCGCCGCCCGCCTCGGCGGGTTCGCCGCGGCGGCCGGGCCCCGCCGTGCCGGGCTCGGCGGCACGGGGCGCGCCCCGCTCCCGTCGGGCAGCCGGGCCGTCCGCGCCCTCGGCGGCCCCCTCTCCGGGTGC
>NZ_MKXB01000016.1 GCF_001865245.1 Streptomyces sp. CC53
CCCGGAGCGGCTCGCCGTACGGGCCCGGCCCCGGGCACGCCGGCCCGCCGTCCGGCGACGCCCCGCACGGGGCGGGGGCGCGGGACCACGCGCCCGACGGGTACCCCCCGCCCGGCCCGCACCCGGGCCACGGCGCCGGAGCACGGGACGGCGGCAGCCACCGGGCCCCCGGCGGCGGTGCGGGCCCCGGCGAAGGCGGCGGCGACCACCGGTGGCCCTCGCCCGGTGCCGGCGCCGAGCCGGCGTGGCTGGAACGCGAGCGAGGCGACGGCGGCCCCGACCTCGTCGACACCCTCGTCGCCGACCTCGCCGCCGGCCTGCGCGACCTCCTCTCCCCCTACTGGGCGCGCATCGAACGGGACCCGGCGCAGGCCGGGCGCACCTCCCTCGACACCCCCGTGCGGGACCTCCTCGACGAGGTGCACGGCCGGCTCCTGCGGGACGCCGCGACCTCCCCGCCGCCGTACGACCGCCACCCGGAACGCCGCCCCGACGCCGCCCGGCTGACCGGCGTCGCCCCCGACCGGGTCTCCGGACTGCTCACCCCGGGCGGCGACGGCGAACCGACCGTGCCGCTGTGCGGCCCGCAGCACCGGCGGCTGCTGTCCGCCGACCCGCAGGCCCTGCGCCGCGTGCGGTTCGTACCGGAGGCGTTCCGGCGCGGCGCCGCCGACCGCGACGCGCCCTCCGCCCACCCCGACCCGTACCCGTACGGCGACCACGCCGAGGACGTGGTGTGGACGCCCGCCGGACGCCACGCCGGGGTCCTCCACCTCGTACCGCTCCGCCACGACGCCGTCAGGACTGTGCGGGAGGCGTCCGGGGAAGGACAGGAGGGCCGGCCGTCATGACCCGTCCCGCACCACCCCACCCGCCCGCCGCGGGCGAACTGACCTTCCGCACCCACGACGGCACCGTCATGCGGTTCCCCGCCCGCTTCGGCCGCGACCGCGAACTACCGGGACCCCCCGGCCGGCTCGCCCGCGCCGTCACCCTGGGCGTCGACTGGACGGTCCTCCAGTACCGCATCCCCGCGCCCTGCGACCCGCGGGCCATGAACGCCCTCGAACGGGAGGCCGCCGCCGCCGTCGCCCTCGAACGGCGCTACGGCGACGCACGGTTCGGCGAGGTCTTCACCCGCGTGGTGGGCTACGACCTGGACGCGCCGGAGCCGTTCGTCCTCTACCGGATCGCCGACGCCGAGCCCCTCGCCACCCTCGGCGGCGCGCTCGGCGTCGCCGAACAGCAGCGGATCCTCGCCCAACTCGTCCTGGCCGTACGCCTGCTGGACGCCGCGGGCTTCGTGCACCGCGCCATCGACCCCGAGACGGTCCGCTGGGACGGCCGGCACGTGCGGCTCTGCGAACCGTACGCGGCGCTGCGCACCGGGGAGCCCCGCGAGGCCGCGGGCACCGCCCCGTGGGCGTCCCCCGAGCAGCGGCAGGGCACCGGGGCGGCCGACCCCCGCGACGACCTGTGGGCCGTGGCCCAGCTGATGTACTTCCTCCTCGCCGGGCGCCCCGACCGCGGCGCGGGCCCCCCGGCCGACCTGGCCGACTTCCGGGGCCTCACCGCCCTCGCCCACGGCGGGGCCTTCCACCCCGCCGCCGCGGGGAGGCCCGCCCCCGCCGAGCTGATGCGCCTCCTCAACGCCCCCGACCCGCTCGCCGCGTCGGCGGGCGGCCCCGACCCACTGGCCCGCGGCCGCGCCGACCACGACGCCCAGCTGGCCCGCAAACGCGCCACGCTCGGCCTCGGCCGGGCCCCGGACCCCGTGCCCGACCCGCCGCCCCGCCGCAGCACCTTCCTGCAGCGCCTCCTCGGCTCCACCGGCGCACCACCGCCCCCCGCCGAGCCGCCCGCCCCCCGCCTGGGCCCGGACCCGGCGTCACCGGAACGCCTCTGCCCGCACTGCCTGCTGCCCGTCGCCTACGACGAGACCCGCCTCGTGACCATCGACGCGCGCGGCGCACGCCTCCCCCTCGACCTGAGCGGGGAGCACCGGCCCGCCCACGTCGCGGACGCCCTGCGCAGGGCCTACCAGCCCTGCCCGCACGCCGACGAGGACCAGCTGCACGAACTCCCCGTGCCGTACCTCACCCACGGCCGCCCCCTGTCCATCGCCCTGGTCGGCAGCTCCGGGGTCGGCAAGACCCACCTGCTGGCGGCGATGCTCGGCGAGGTCGAACAGGGCGGCCTCGAACCGTACGGCCTCAAGTGCCTGCCCCTGAACCCCGACACCCACCGCACGTTCCTGCGGGAGCGGGTGCAGAGCCTCCAGCAGGGCCGGGAGCTGGGCAGGACCGGCCAGCAGACCTTCGCACGGTTCGCCGACGGACTCCTGGTCAGCGGGCGGGGGCCCACCCGGCCGGTGGTGTTCTTCGACCTGGCGGGCGAGGACCTCGCCCAGGACGGCGAAGTGGCCCGGTTCCTGCGGGGCGTCGACGCGTTCCTGTTCGTCCTGGACCCGCTGCGCGCCCTGCGGCTCGCGTCCCTCGACCCGCTGCGCGCCCTGCACGGACTGCGCCGCCGCGACCTCGGCGACGAGGCGTTCACGACCGTCCTCAACCGCATCCCGCGCACCGCGGGACCGTACGTCGCCGCATCCGCCGCCCTCGCCGTCAACAAGAGCGACCTCATCCGGGTCGAACCGGCCGTCGACCGGTGGCTGGGCCGCTCCCAGCCGCCGGAGTACCGGCCGGACGAGGTGCGCGAGGAGAGCAGGGACGCCTACGCGTTCGTGCAGCGGTACGCCACGGCGGCCTGGCTCCGGCCGTTCGACGACTGCGCCCGCTGCACGCTGCACTTCGTGGCCGCCACCGGAGGAGAGGCCCGGCACGACCACTTCCCGCACGGCGTGCGGCCCCGGCGCGTCCTGGCGCCGCTGCTGTCGCTCTTCGCCATGTGCGGGCTGCTGCCGGGAGTGGACGAGGAAGAGGTGGGGATCCGATGACCACGCCGCACGACCCGCGGGGCCGGGCCGACGCCTGGGGGCACGACCGGGCGGTGGACCAGGTCGTCTTCCGCTGGGACACCGAGAACCTGTCGGGCACCACCGGCTTCGGACCCGTCGCCTGCTCCTGCCCGCCCGAGCGGGCCGACGACCTGTTCCGCAGGACGGGGGCGCTGCTGCGCGGCACCGGCGAGGTCACCGCACCGGCACTGCTGCGGCTGGAACGCGCGGACGAGGTGCTGCTGGTGCGGCGCGCCCCCTGGCGGGACGCGGGCGGACGCGCCAGCACCCTCTGCCACGCCCTCCTCGGACCGGCCGCGGTCCTCGACCCGGCGACCTGCCTGGGCCTGCACCACTGGTCCTGGCAGGGCACGGACCTGCCCCTCGCCGACGTGCGCGGGCGACTGCCGCGGGTGGCGGAGGCGCCGCTCGTCGCCGCCGCCGACGAGGGACTGCGGGCACTGACCGCGGCCCTGCCCCGGGTGCGGCACGAACTGACCGGCGCGGTGGCGGAGTTCCTGCGCCACCCCACGGCCTCCTTCACCCTGCTCGACCCGCGCGGGGACGCCGCCTGCCCGGTGCTGTGGGGGCTGCACGGCATCTTCGGCGGCCAGGCCGTGCGCGGCTGGACGTTCGCCACGCACGACACCGACGAGACCGACCGGCTCAGGTTCGTGTTCGTCAGCCGCTGGAGCGGCGCCGCCGCCGCGGCCGGGAACCGCAGGCGGACGGACCCCGCCGAGCGGTGCGGCGACCGCGCGGAGACCGTCGCGGAGACCCTCGTCCGCCACCAGCTGCGCGCGGAGTACGCGGTGGGGGAGGCCCTGCAAAGGGTCGCCTCCCGCGCCCGCGGGATGCCCCTGCTCGCGCAGGCGGAGGCGGCGCTGCCGCTGCTGCGCCCCGCCCCGCAGGCCCCGCCCGCAGAACCGGTCCGCACCGTGCCGCCGGAGAGGCCCGCCCCCGCCGGCGACCGGTCGCCCCTGGGGCGCCGGCCGGACGCGGCCCGGGGCGGCGGACCGCGCCGCGGCCCCGAACGCGGCGACGTGCGGGCGGCGCTGGACGACCCGCACGCGCCGCACGCGGCGGAGACGCTGTCCCGGGCGAGCGACGACGAGCTCGTGCGGGCCCTGCGCCTGGGGGCGCGCCACGACGGCCTGGCGCTGGTGGTGAGGGAGGCGGCGGCGCGGTGGCCGGGCTGGGGCCGCGAGCAGCGGACGGCCCTGTGCGCGGTGGTGCTGCGCATGGAGCTGTTCGTCACCGAGCGGGCGGGCCCCGGTCCCCACCCCGACGACGCGGTACGGGCCGCGGACGCGGCGGCGCTCTACGAGTGGGCGGTGCGCCCCCTGCTCGGCGACCCGGACCTGGCCGCCGAGGTGACGCTGCTGCTGCCGCGCCTCTTCACGAGCCCGCACGGCGCGGCGCGGGCCGCGGTGCGCCACATCACCGACGCCCCGTCGCCCGGCCTGCCCGAAACCGCGTGGCAGGCCCTCTTGAAGGCGGCGAGGAGCCGCCGCCCCGATCCG
>NZ_MKXB01000017.1 GCF_001865245.1 Streptomyces sp. CC53
GCACCCTCGGGGCCGTCCGTCCGGGCGGGCCGACGCCTCCTCCGCCCCCGCTGCCGCAGCCGCGGGCCCACCGCGGCGGGCGCCCACGCGCGTACTCCCGGACGGCCCGCCGGGGCCACGCGCCGCCTCCGCGGGGTGTCCCGCGGCGTGCCGCTGCGCCGCGGACGCGGGTCGCCGCCCTGGACCCCGCCCCGGCCCCCGATGTCCCTGATGGGCTGTCAACCTCCCCCGGTACGGCCCGACATCCCCCTCCGGGCCGACCGCGAGGACGACCCACGGCGGATGACCGCCGGGCGGGCCGGCGCCTACCGTCCTCGGCATGACGACGATACGCACGGCCCGCACGCGGGCGTCGGCCACCGCGGCCCTCGCGCTCGCCCTCGCCCTCGGCTGCGCCGCCCCGGCCGCGCAGGCCCACGCCCGTACCCCCGCCGCCGCCACGGCGGCCCCCGCCACCGCGCCGACGACCGCCGCGGACGGCGTCGTGCTGCCGCGGCCCACCGGGGCGTTCCCGGTCGGCCGCTCGACGCTGCACCTCGTCGACCGCGCGCGGCAGGACCCCTGGATGCCGGACAGGCCCCGGGAACTCATGGTCGACGTGCGCTATCCGGCACGGTCCGCCGCCGGAGACCCCGCCCCGTACGCGCGGCCGCAGGAGGCCCGCGCCCTGCTGGAGGCGCTCGGCGTGAGCGACCCCGCCACCGTGGAGCGCCTCACCGCGACCCGCACCCACAGCGTTCCCGGCGCCCGGCCGCAGCGCGGGCGGCACCCCCTCGTCCTGCTGTCACCGGGGTTCGGCGTGCCCCGCTACACGCTCACCACGCTCGCCGAGGACCTCGCGAGCCGCGGCTACGTGGTCGCCACCGTCGACCACGCCTACGAGGCGAACGGGGTGGTCTTCCCCGGCGGCCGGGTCCTCACCTGCGTGGCCTGCACGAAGGCGCAGACGGAGGAGGACTTCCGGGCGGCGACGGAGGGGCGTGGCCGGGACCTGGCCTTCGTCCTGGACCGGCTCACCGGGCCGCGCCCCGCCTGGCGGTACGCCTCCGTCATCGACCGCCGGCGGATCGGCGCCGCCGGGCACTCCCTGGGCGGGGCCGCCGCCGCGTCCGTGATGCGGCAGGACCCGCGCGTCCGCGCGGGCGTCAACATGGACGGCTCGTTCGGCGACCCCGTCCCGGACGGCGGTCTCGGCGGGCGGCCGTTCCTCATGCTCGGCACCCACGAGGCCCACGACGGCATGCACCTGCCCGGCGGACCCGACCGCACCTGGGACGCCGCCTGGCACAACCTCGACGGCTGGAAGCGCTGGCTGACCGTGACCGGCTCGGACCACTACACCTTCTCCGACGGGCCCGTCCTGTTCGACCAGCTCGACGAGCTCCCGTACCCGTTCCCCGGCGAGCCCGGACTCCCCGCCGACCACGCCGTGGACCTCGTGCGGACCTACACCGCCGCGTTCTTCGACCGGCACCTGCGCCATCGGCCCCAGCCCCTGCTGGACGGGCCCTCCGACGCCTACCCGGAGGTGCACTTCCAGCAGCCGCAGTAGCCGCGGGGACGTCTTTCGGCCTCGTGTCCTGCCCGGCCCCCGGCGTCCCCGCAGGTGGCCGGGGCGCCGGGGCGGCCGGAACCGGCGGGGGCGGGGCGGCGGGCGGTTGCCCGCCGCAGGTGCGGCTGCCAGCATTCCAGCGCGCTCTGCGGCGGCCGGGGCACGGGCCAGACCCCGGCCGGCCCCCCACCCGTCGGCTCTGCCCGAAGGACGACCCACACGAGGAGTGCCCCTCCCATGCTGCGACCGACCCTCCGCAGAAGACTGGCCGCCGTCGTCGGCACGGCCGCCCTCCTGCTGGCCGGGGCCACCGCCCCCGCCACCGCGGCCGCGCCTCCGGCGCCCGGCGGCGACCAGCACGCAGCCGCGGGCTTCTGGTCCTGCACCATCCCGTCCGGCTACGTGTACAGCAACACGCAGAACACCCTCAGCTGCGGCGGCACCGGCTTCCGGACGATGTACTTCGTCCAGCCGCCCGCCGACAACCTCTGGGCCTGCGGCACCGCCTCCGGCTTCACCTACAGCAACACGCAGAACACCCTGAGCTGCTCGACCAGCGGCGGCTTCCGCACCATGTACCTGCTGCGCACCCCGAAGACCGGCCTGTGGGCCTGCACGGTCCCGCGGGGCTTCACCTACACCAGCACGCAGAACACCCTGAGCTGCTCGACCAGCGGCGGCTTCCGGACGATGTACCTGCTGCGCCAGGTGTGACACGGCGGCCCGGGGCCGGCCCCGCACAGGGCCGGCCCCGGGCCGTACGCGGGCGCGGCGGACCTACTCCACCGTCACCGACTTCGCCAGGTTGCGCGGCTTGTCGATGTCCCGGCCGAGCGCCAGGGCGGTGTGGTACGCGAACAGCTGGAGCGGGATGCCCATGAGGATCGGGTCCAGCTCGTCCTCGTTCTTCGGCACGACGATCGTGTGGTCGGCCTTCTCCTGCACCTGGTGGGCCACCGCGAGGATCCGGCCGCTGCGGGCCTTGATCTCCTCCAGCGCGGCGCGGTTCTTCTCCAGCAGGTCGTCGTCCGGGACGATCGCGACCGTCGGCATGGCCGGCTCGATCAGGGCCAGCGGGCCGTGCTTCAGCTCCGACGCCGGGTACGCCTCGGCGTGGATGTAGGAGATCTCCTTGAGCTTCAGCGACGCCTCCAGCGCCACGGGGTAGCCGCGCACCCGGCCGATGAACATCATCGACTTGGCCTCGGCGTACTCGTGCGCCAGCTTCTCGATCTCGTCCTCCAGGGTGAGGATCTCCGAGATCTGCTCCGGCAGCCTGCGCAGGCCCTCGATGATCCGCTTGCCGTCCGTGACGGACAGGTCGCGGATGCGGCCGAGGTGCAGGGCCAGCAGCGCGAAGGCGACGACCGTGTTCGTGAAGCACTTCGTGGAGACCACGCAGACCTCCGGGCCGGCGTGCACGTACACGCCGCCGTCGGCCTCGCGGGCGATCGCCGAGCCCACCACGTTGACCACGCCGAGGACGCGGGCGCCCTTGCGCTTCAGCTCCTGCACGGCGGCCAGCACGTCGTACGTCTCACCGGACTGGGAGACCGCGATGTAGAGGGTGTCGGGGTCCACGACCGGGTTGCGGTAGCGGAACTCGGACGCCGGCTCCGAGTCGGCCGGGATGCGGGCCATGCCCTCGATGAGGCTCGCGCCGATGAGGCCGGCGTGGTAAGAGGTGCCGCAGCCGAGGATCTTGATGCGGCGGATGGTGCGGGCCTCGCGGGCGTCCAGGTTCAGGCCGCCGAGGTGCACGGTGGAGAACCGGTCGTCGATCCGGCCGCGCAGCACGCGGTCGACCGCGTCGGGCTGCTCGGAGATCTCCTTGTGCATGTACGTGTCGTGGCCGCCCATGTCGTAGGACGCGGCCTCCCACTCCACGGTCTCCGGGGTGGCGGTGGTCCGCGCGCCCGAGGTCGTGTACGTACGGAAGTCGTCGGCCTTCAGGGTGGCCATCTCGCCGTCGTCGAGGGTGACGACCTGGCGGGTGTGGGCGACCAGCGCGGCGACGTCGGAGGCGACGAACATCTCCTTCTCGCCGATGCCGAGGACGACGGGGGAGCCGTTGCGGGCGACGACGATGCGGTCGTTGAAGTCGGCGTGCATCACGGCGATGCCGTAGGTGCCCTCGACGACCTTGAGCGCCTCGCGGACCTTCTCCTCCAGGGAGTCGGCCTGCGAGCGGGCGATCAGGTGGGTGAGGACCTCGGTGTCGGTCTCCGACGCGAAGACGACGCCGTCCGCCTCCAGCTTGGCGCGCAGCTCGGAGGCGTTGTCGACGATGCCGTTGTGGACGACCGCGACCTTGTTCTCGGGGTCCATGTGCGGGTGCGCGTTGTGGTCGCTCGGCGCGCCGTGGGTGGCCCAGCGGGTGTGGGCGATGCCGGTGGTGCCGGTGAAGCGCTTGGGGATCCGGGCCTCCAGATCGCGCACCCGGCCCTTGGCCTTGACCAGCTTGAGCCCGGCCGCCTTGGGGCTGGTGATCACCATGCCCGCCGAGTCGTAGCCGCGGTACTCCAGCCGCGCCAGGCCCTCCAGCAGCAGCGGGGCGACGTCGCGCTTACCGATGTAGCCGACAATTCCGCACATAGAGTTGTAACCCCTCCTGGTTTCACGGATGTGTGCTCGCGTTCCCGCGCCGGCCCGGTGCCGGCGCCCCGGTGCTCCGGGGCGGGTCAGCCGTAGACCATGCGGCGCAGTTGCCGGAGCGAGAGCTCCGGGGGCGCCACGGCGCGGTGCGGCAGTTCCGCCGCGATGCGTTCGAAGATCTCCGAGTTCACCGCGCCGTCCGCCTGCAGCTCGCGGTGGCGGCGCCGGACGAACTCCTCGGTGGTCTCGTCGAAGTACGCCAGCACGTCGAGCACCACCCGGGCGGCCTCCCCGCGCTGGAGCGCGGTGCTGCGCACCAGGTGGTCGATGAGGTCGTCGTGGGACGACGGGCGGCGATCGAGCACCCGTAGATACTGAGGGGTGAGGCCGTCCGTTCGCAAGAAATCTGCCCGCTATCGGGCAGGAAGCCAGGTGATCTACGCCCGGAACAGGCTTGGTCTATACCTGTCATGGGGTGAAAAAGGGCAAACCGGGGCGCGGTGGAGGACCGTACTCCACCGCGCCCCGGTCGGTCGGCGCCGGCCCCGCGCGCCCGCCGCAGCGGTCGGCGCGGCCGGATCCCCTACGGGCGGAACTTCGCGAGCGGGTTCGCGAGCGCGCCGACGAGCTGGAGCGCCGCCGACGGGTCCGCCAGGTCCACCATCTGCTTGTTGTTCCGCAGCTGGAGCCGGTTCAGGCAGGACAGCGTGAACTCGTCCGCGAAGAGGTCGTACCGCGCGAACTTCTCCGCCAGCTCCGGCTTCGACTCCTGGTACGCGAGGACGCACTCGGCGACCGTCCGCCAGAACGACTCCTCGTCCAGCACGCCCTCGGCGTCCAGCGTGGCGCCCAGGAACCGGAAGAAGCAGTCGAACACGTCCGTGAAGACGGAGAGGATCTTCTGGTCCTCCGGCACCTCGACCCGGATGCGCTCCACGTCCGGCGGCAGCACGGCCTGCGGGTCCATGACGACGATCTCCTCGGCGATGTCCTTGAAGACCGCCCGCCGGACCGCGCCGCCCTCGACGACGAGGATCACGTTCTCGCCGTGCGGCATCCACGCCAGGTCGTAGGCGTAGAAGGTGTGCAGGATCGGCAGCAGGTAGGCGTCCAGGTACTGCCGCAGCCACACCTCGGGGGCGAGCCCCGACTCGGCGATCAGGGCGCCCGCGAACGACGCGCCCTCGTGGTCGACGTGCAGCAGCGACGCCATGGTGGCCAGCCGCTGGCCGGGCTCCAGGGACGGCACGGGGCTCTCCCGCCACAGGGCGGCGAGCATCTTGCGGTACGGCGAGTAGCGGTCGGTGGCCCGCTCGTACTCCAGGTGCCGGTAGCCGACCGCCGCCCGCTCGCGGATGATCGAGAAGCGGGCCGCGCGGAGCACGTCGTCGCTCTCGACGAGCTGGTGCAGCCAGTCGTTGATCGCCGGGGTCGCCGCCATGTACGCGGCGGACAGGCCCCGCATGAAGCCCATGTTCAGCACCGACAGCGCGGTCTTCACGTAGTGCTTCGACGGGTCGGTGGTGTTGAAGAACGTCCGGATGGACTGCTGGGCCAGGTACCGGTCGTCGCCCGGGCCGAGCAGCACCAGCCGCTGCCGGGCGATCTCGGCGGCGAAGGTCACCGACAGCTTGTTCCACCACTGCCAGGGGTGGACCGGCACGAGGAGGTAGTCGTCCGGGTCCAGGCCCCTCCCGGTGAGCTCGCGGGCACAGGAGTCGACGAAGGCGTCGCCCAGCTCGGCGCGGATGAACGACTCGTACGCGATGCCCGAGCCGGCGGAGAACGCGGTGCGGTCGCGGTGCGCGGCCAGCCAGATCAGCTGCAGCGGGCTCGCGGCCTCGGGGGCGTAGGCGTGGTACTCGTCGATGCCGAAGCCGAGCCGGCCGTTGTTGGCGACGAAGCACGGGTGGCCCTCGGTCATGCCGGTCTCGACGGCCTGGAAGTCGGCCTTCGCCAGCTCGGCGGCGGTGACCTGCGGTTTCGCGGACTTGTAGGCCGTGCCGGACAGCGTGGAGGAGATCTCCTCCAGGTAGACGGGCAGGACCTCGTCGCTCAGGCCCAGGGCGCCGCGCAGCTCGATGACGAACTCCAGCGCGTCCAGCGGGAGCTCCTCGCCCTCGCGGTGGCGGCTGATCGAGTCGGCGTACACCTGCCAGTGGTCCAGGGCGAACCGTCCCGCGGTGAAGCGGTACTCGGTGGTGCCGTCGTCGCTGAGGACGCGGTACCGGCCCTCGCCGAGCGGCTCGGGGGTGAGGAGCCGCTCGTGCGCGAACTCGGCGAGGCCCTTGCGGACGAGCAGGCGGTTGGCGTGCGCCCAACGCTCGGGGGTGAGGTGGGCGACGGGGTCGGGGCTGAGCGGGCTCATCGGGCGGCACCTCCGGTGGCGGCTTCGAACGCCTCGCGGGTGCAGACGCTGAGCAGCGCCTCCTTCTCCGGCTTGGTGATCTTGTCGACGGGGACGAAGCCGACGGCCTCGTTCAGGGCGTGGACGGCGGTGTTGCGCACGTCGGGTTCGACGACGACGCGGGCGGTCGCCGGGTCGCGGAACAGCTCCGCCATGACGGCCGTGATGACCGCCCGGGTGAAGCCGTGGATCGGTTCGTCGGTCGGCGCGACCAGGAAGTGCATGCCGACGTCGCCGGGCTGCGGGTCGTAGAGGCCGACGAGTTCCACGTGCGCCGGGTCGTAGCGCTCCATGAGGAAGGCCGGTGCGCCGTCGTGCAGGCCGATGAAGGCGTCGTGGTGCGGGTGCGCGGCGATCGCCATGTAGTCCCGCTCCACGTCCTCCAGCCGGTGGTCCTGCATCAGCCAGTACGACGCCTTGGGGTGGGTGACCCAGCCGTGGACGAGTTCGGCGTCGCGGAGCGGATCGAGCGGGCGGAAGGCGAGGCTGCCCACGGAGCGGGCGGCGGGGGCGGTGCTCATATGCTGAACTCCTGGAACGCGATGGACTTCTCGACGGGGTAGTACTCGGTCCCCAGCAGCTCGCGGATGATGCAGGAGTTGCGGTACGGCCCCATGCCCAGGTCGGGCGAGGTGATCGAGTGGGCGTGGACTCCGGCGTTCTGCAGGAAGATGCCCCGGCCCGTGGTGTCGACGGAGTAGTTGCGGGCGATGTCGAACCGGCCGCGGCCGTCCCAGTTGATGCGGTCGCGCACCGGCTCCAGGAAGGCGGGGACGCGGTACTTGTAGCCGGTGGCGAGGACCAGGCCCTCGGTGCGGATCTCGTAGTCCTTGCCCTGCTCCTCCTGGCGCAGGCCCAGCGTGTACGTGCCGGTGGCCTCGTCGTACGAGGCGGTGTTCAGCGAGGAGTTCGTGAGCAGGCGGGGGGGACGGGGCCGCCGGTCTCGACGTTCTTCTGGTACAGCAGGTCGAAGATGGCGTCGATGAGGTCGCCGTTGATGCCCTTGAAGAGGCCCTTCTGCTCCGCCTCCAGGCGGTAGCGGGTGTCCTCGGGCAGCCCGTGGAAGTAGTCGACGTACTCGGGGGACGTCATCTCCAGCGTGAGTTTGGTGTACTCCAGCGGGAAGAAGCGCGGGGAGCGGGTGACCCAGTTCAGCTGGTAGCCGTGGACGTCGATCTCGGACAGCAGGTCGTAGTAGATCTCGGCGGCGCTCTGGCCGCTGCCGACGAGCGTGATCGACTTCTTGGCCTTCAGGGCGTCCCGGCCGGGCATGTAGCGGGAGTTGTGGAGGAAGTCGCCGCCCAGGTCCGCGCAGGCGTCCGGGACGTACGGCGGGGTGCCGGTGCCGAGGACGAGGCGGCGGGCGCGCAGCACGTCGCCGCCGTCCGTGTGCACGGCGTACACCTCGGCGTCCGTGTCCCACTCGACGCGGGTGACCGTGGTGCCGAAGCGGACGCTGGTCAGCTTGGCCGCCGCCCACCGGCAGTAGTCGTTGTACTCGGCCCGCAGCGGGTAGAAGTTCTCGCGGATGTAGAACGAGTACAGCCGGCCCTTCTCCTTCAGGTAGTTGAGGAAGGAGTACGGCGAGGTCGGGTCGGCCAGCGTGACGAGGTCCGACATGAACGGCGTCTGGAGGTGCGCGCCCTCCAGGAACATGCCGGAGTGCCATTCGAAGTCCGGCTTGGACTCCAGGAAGAGCCCGTCGAGCTCCTCGATCGGTTCCGTCAGGCAGGCGAGGCCGAGGTTGAACGGACCCAGTCCGATACCGATGAAGTCAAGAGGCGTGGACAAGGTTCTCTCCCAGGTACTGCTCGGCGTGGCCGGCGATGAGGTCCAGGACGGCCGCGATGTCCTGCACGGTCGTCTCCGGGTTGAGCAAGGTGAACTTGAGGTACTGGCGGCCGTCGACCTTCGTACCGGCGATGACGGCCTCGCCCGAGGCGAACAGCGCCTTGCGGGCGTGGAGGTTGGCGCGGTCGATCTCCTCGGGCGAGGTGATCCGCTCCGGGATGTAGCGGAAGACGAGGGTGGACAGCGAGGGCCGGACGACCACGTCGTAGCGGGGGTCCGCGGCCAGCAGGTCGAAGCCCGCGGCGGCGAGGT
This sequence comes from Streptomyces sp. CC53, assembly GCF_001865245.1. Classification (GTDB taxonomy): domain Bacteria; phylum Actinomycetota; class Actinomycetes; order Streptomycetales; family Streptomycetaceae; genus Streptomyces. Next base: position 8,658 of record NZ_MKXB01000017.1, read on the forward strand.
CGCACACCTCGTCGAACAGCCCGCCGATGCCGTCGGCGCCCATGACCCGCAGCGTCATCCACAGTTTGAGGGCGTCGAAGCGGCGGGTGGTCTGGAGGGACTTGTCGACCTGGTTCGGTATCCGCTCCTGCACCGTGCGGCGCGGGTTGAGGTAGTCCGCGTGGTACGTGGCGTGCCGCAGCGTCGCTCCGTCGCGGACCAGGACCGCGGAGGAACTCACCGGCTGGAAGAAGGACTTGTGGTAGTCGACGGTCACGGAGTCGGCGCGCTCGATGCCGTCGAGGAGGTGGCGGCGGGTGGGGGAGGCGAGCAGGCCGCAGCCGTAGGCCGCGTCGACGTGCATCCACGCGCCGTACTCGTCGGCGAGCGCGGCGATGTCGTGGAGCGGGTCGATGGAGCCGAAGTCCGTGGTGCCCGCGGTGGCGACGACCGCCATCGGCACGAGGCCCTCGGCGGCGCAGCGGGCCAGCTCGGCGGCGAGGACGACGGTCTGCATGCGCCGGTCGCGGTCCGTGGGGATGGAGACGACCGCGGCCCGGCCGAGGCCGAGGAGCTGGGCGGACTTCTGGACGCTGAAGTGGCTGGACTCGGAGGTGAAGATGCGCAGTTTCGCGAGGTCGGCGGTCTTGGCCTCCTCGCGGGCGAGGAGGAGCGCCTGCAGGTTGGACTGCGTGCCGCCGCTGGTGAACACGCCGTCGGCGGCGTCGCCGAGGCCGATCCGGGAGGCGGTCCAGTCGATCAGCCGCCGCTCGATGAGGGTGCCGCCCGCGCTCTGGTCCCAGGTGTCCAGTGAGGAGTTGACGGCCGTGAGGACGGCCTCGCCCACCAGGGCGGGTATGACGACCGGGCAGTTGAGGTGGGCGACGTAGCGGGGGTGGTGGAAGTAGACCGCGTCCCGCAGGTAGACCTCCTCCAGCTCGTCCAGTGCGGCGGCGGTGTCGCCGAGCGGCCGGTCGAGGTCGACGGAGGCGACGGTCGGGGCGAGCGTGTCGGGGGTGACGCCGGTGAACGGGCGCCGGGTGGTGGCGATCTTGTGCGCCACCCGCTCGACTCCTTCGGTGACGGAACGCCGGTACTGCTCCGCCGTCACGTCGTTCAGCAGGTGCGAGCGCATACGACATCCTCCCGGATGCGGGGACTTGGCCGTCCCTCAGAGGACAGGGTGAGGGGCGAGGGACGATGTGATAGTTAGGTTAGCCTAACCTAACTTGATCTCGCAAACGTTCCTCGCCCCTCGGGACGTGCAGGGCCGTGCAGTGGGGCGCGGGCGCAGTCGGGTCCGGTGTGCGGGCGTGCACATGTGCAGGTGCGCGGGCGTGCAGGCGGGCGGGGTGCGGGGGACTCACCGTCGGCCCGCACCCGCACCCGCACCCGCGCCCGCGTCACGCGTCGGTGTCGGGATCCGTCTCCGGGGCCTCGCGCAGCGCGTCCTCGCTCAGGCCCTTGCGCCAGTATCCGACGAACGTCACCCGTCGGCGATCGAACTGACGCTCGTTCACGAAGTGGCGCCGCAGCGCCTTCACCGCGCCGGACTCCCCGGCGATCCACACGTACGGCGCGGATCCGGTGACCTCGGCCGTGCGCACCGCGTCGACCGCGGACGGCGCGCCCTCGTCCCGTACGAGCCAGGTCACCGCGGCGTCGGCGGCGGTCGCGAGCTCGCACCGGTCCCCGCCGTGCGGCACGTCGAACCACGCCTGGACCCGCAGGCCGGCGGGCAGCGACTCCAGGATGGCGGAGGCGGCCGGCAGCGCGGTCTCGTCGCCCCAGAGCAGCACCTCGTCGGCGTCCTCCGGCAGCTGGAAGCGCACCCCGGTGTTCTCCGCGACCACCGGACCCAGGACGGCGGCCCGGTCGCCCGGCGCGGCCTGCTGCGCCCAGCGGCACGCGGGCCCGCCGTCCTCGTGGACGGCGAAGTCGATGTCGATCTCGTGTGGGTCCCGGCGCTGCTGCCGCACGGTGTACGAGCGCATGACGGCCCGTACGTCGTCCGGCATGGCCCGCCAGGCGCCCAGCGCCCCGTACAGGTCGCCGTCGACGACCGGCGGCAGCACCGGCGCCGGCTGGCCCGGGTGCGGAAGGAACAGCGACAGGCTCTGGTCGCGCCCCCCGGAGGCGAAGTCCTCCAGGTCCTCGCCGTCGGCGCCGGCGAAGGTGACGCGGACCAGCGACGGCCCCAGCCGCCGGGTGCTCACGACTTCGAGGGGGAAGAACCGGAAGGGCAGGGACACGGCGGTCTCGGCGGTCGTCATCGGGGTCAGGCCGCCTTCTTCGCGTTCTCGAGCGCCTCGGCGAGGGCCTCCAGGATCGGGGCGCACTTGTCGTACGAGTAGATGGGCTCGGTGACGCGCGGGATCACCTGGCCGGCCTTGACGGCGGGCAGCTGGTTCCAGGTCGGCTTGGTCTTCGCCAGGTCCGCGGGCTGGATGGCCGACGTGCGGTTGTCCATCATGATGATGTCGGCCGGGTACTTGCCGACGTTCTCGAAGCTCAGCTCCTCGAACCAGCCGGTGGCGCCCAGCTTCTCCGGCTCGACCAGGTTGACGCCGAGCTCCTTGAAGTACTTGGTGTCGGCGGGGCGGTCCGGGGTGGAGACGTAGAAGACGTCGGAGCCCTGGTAGGCCGAGCCGATGAGGACCTTGATCTCCGGCTTGGCCTTGGCGGCGGCGCGCAGCCGGGCGGCGGCCTTCTCGAAACGCTCCTTGCTCTCGACGACCTTCTTCGCCTTCACGTCGGCCCCGAGGCTCTCCGCCAGCTCCACGTGACGCTCGATCACCTTCGGCATGGACTGGTCGGCGGCCCACAGGGCGACGCTCGGGGCGATCTTGAGGATCTTGTCCTTGGACTCCGCCGGCACGTACCAGAGGGTGTCCTTCTCCCACATGTCGGTGATGAGCACCTCCGGCTGGAGCTTCAGGTACTCCTCGACGTTGAACTCGTCGTAGACGTTGCCGAGGATCTTCACCTTGTTCACGTCCAGGTCGCCGGCCTGCACGTCCGGCTTGCCGTCGGCGGTCTTGGTGGGGCCGAAGACTCCCTTCACCTCGACGCCGAAGTCGTGCAGGGCCGCCGCCATGCCCGTGAAGGCGACGATGTTCTTCGGGACCGAGTCGGCCTTGGCGGTGACGCCCCGGTCGTCCGTGAAGGACCAGGAGCCGGACGCGGCGCCGGCCTTGTCCTTGCCGGAGTCCTTCGTGTCCTTGCCGCTGTCGCTGCCGCCGCACGCGGCGAGCACGGCGCCCAACCCGAAGGCGCCGCCGGTGGCGAGGAGGCCGCGGCGGGTGAGGTGGCTGGCTCGGGCGTTGCTGGGCATGGCGAGATCGCTTTCGTACGGCCGGATACCGGCCCTCTGGCGGGGTCGAAGGTAGGTTAGCCTAACCTCAGATCATGTCCAGAGGGCGGGGCGTCGTGACGCTGTTGATCACGTCACGTCGACGGTCCGCCTGCGCCGTGCCCGCCCGGCCCGCACGGCCATGACGGCGGCCCCGGCGGTGCCCGCGATCCCCGCCGGCAGGCCCGGGTTCACATAGCCCGGCACCATGTCGTACGACGCGTTGCAGGGCGCCGACAAAGGAAGCAGCGACTGCCCCGCGCGGACCGCCTCCCCGTCGTATGGCTGGTGGTGGCGCAGCGCGCAGGTCTCGGCGACGTCCAGGGTTAACAGGTGCAGCAGGCCCCACAGGTAGAGCACCAGCGTGCCCAGCAGCAGCACGACCGCGAGGCCCGCCCACGGTGCGCGCCGGAACACCCTGACGGTCACCCAGACCACCAGCCCCAGCATGAGCAGCGGCGGCACCACCGCGGCGACCAGCTGCACGACGTACTCGACGGACACGGGCGCCCCCTCCGTTCGGTCGGGGTCAGCCTATGGCCAGAGCTTGTCGGGGCCGCGATACCCGGCCGGGCGCGGCACCGCGCGCCGTCGGCGACCGTACGCCCGCCCGCCGTGCCGGACGCCCGTCCGCGTGGGCACGCCGTCGGCGAGCGTGCGGACGCCTGCCGCCCGCGGCCCACCGCCCGGCGGGCAGCCGCAAAGGCCCCCCGCCCGGCGGGGCGGAGGGCCTCGGAGGCGCGGGGCCCGGCCGTCAGGCGGACAGGCCGAGCTCGCGGGCGATGAGCATCCGCTGGACCTCGCTGGTGCCCTCGCCGATCTCCAGGATCTTCGAGTCGCGCCACATGCGGGCCACCGGGTACTCGTTCATGAAGCCGTAGCCGCCGTGGATCTGGGTGGCCTCGCGGGCGTTGTCGACGGCGACCGTGGACGAGTACAGCTTCGCCACCGCCGCCTCCTTCTTGAAGGGCTCGCCGTGGACCAGGCGGGACGCCGCGTCGCGCCAGCCGATGCGGGCCATGTGGGCGCGCATCTCCATGTCGGCCAGCTTGAACTGGATGGCCTGGTTGTCGCCGATGGGGCGGCCGAAGGCGTGACGTTCCTGCGCGTAGCGCAGGGACTCGTCCACGCAGCCCTGCGCGAGCCCGGTGGCGAGCGCCGCGATCGCGATGCGGCCCTCGTCCAGGATGCGCAGGAACTGGGCGTAGCCGCGGCCCTCCTCGCCCAGCAGGTTGGCCGCGGGGACGCGGACGTCCTGGAAGGACAGCTCACGGGTGTCCGAGGCGTTCCAGCCGACCTTCGAGTAGGGGGCCGCGACCGTGAAGCCCGGCGTGCCGGACGGGACGATGATGGAGGAGATCTCCGGCCGGCCGTCGTCCTTGCGGCCCGTCACGGCGGTGACGGTCACCAGACCGGTGATGTCCGTACCGGAGTTGGTGATGAAGCACTTGGTGCCGTTGACGACCCACTCGTCGCCGTCCCGGACGGCCGTGGTGCGCGTGCCGCCCGCGTCGGACCCGCACTCCGGCTCCGTCAGGCCGAAGGCGCCCATCACCTCGCCCGAGCAGAGCTTCGGAAGCCACTCCCGCTTCTGCTCCTCCGTGCCGAAGCGGTGGATCGGCATCGCGCCCAGCGAGACGGCCGCCTCCAGCGTGATCGCCACGGACGAGTCGACGCGCGCCAGCTCCTCCAGCACGATGCCGAGGGCGAGGTAGTCGCCGCCCATCCCGCCGTACTCCTCCGGGAAGGGCAGGCCGAACAGGCCCATGCGGCCCATGTCGCGCACGATCTCGTACGGGAACTCGTGCCGCTCGTAGAAGTCGCCGATCTTCGGCGCCACCACGTCGTGGGCGAACTCCTCGACAGTGCGGCGCAGTTCCTCGTGCTCTGCCGAGAGCCGGTGGTCCAGGGACATGGTGGTCACTCCTTGTGGGAGAGGGCGCGGACGGTACGGGAGGGGCTGGGACGGCCCAGCCGTTCGGCCAGCCACACGCTCGTGGCGGTGAGGCGGCCGAGGTCGACCCCGGTCTCGATGCCGAGGCCGTCGAGCATCCACACGAGGTCTTCGGTGGCGAGGTTGCCGGTGGCGGACTTCGCGTAGGGGCAGCCGCCCAGGCCCCCGGCGGAGGCGTCGACGGTGGTGACGCCGTGCTCCAGCGCCGCGTACGTGTTGGCCAGCGCCTGGCCGTACGTGTCGTGGAAGTGCACGGCCAGGGCCGACGTGGGGACGCCCGCCCCGTTCAGGCCGGCCAGCAGCGCCTTCACATGGCCCGGCGTCGCCACGCCGATGGTGTCGCCGAGGCTCAGCTCGTCGCAGCCCAGGTCCGCGAGGCGGCGGCAGACGCCCGTGACCTGCTCCACCGGCACCGGGCCCTCCCACGGGTCGCCGAAGCACATCGACACATAGCCGCGCACGGCCAGGCCCTCGGCCTTCGCGCGGGAGACGACCGGCGCGAACATGGCCAGCGACTCGTCCACCGTGCGGTTCAGGTTGGCCCGCGCGAAGGACTCCGTCGCGCTGGCGAACACGGCGACCTCGCGGGCGCCGAGCGCCAGCGCCCGGTCCAGGCCCCGCTCGTTGGGGACCAGCACCGGCACGCGCACGCCGAGATCGCGTACGAGCGGGAACAGGGCTTCGGCGTCGGCCAGCTGCGGCACCCACTTCGGGTGCACGAAGCTCGTCGCCTCCACCGTGTCGAGGCCCGCCTCGGCGAGGCGGCGGACGAACTCCGCCTTCACCTCGGTCGGCACGGTCGCCGACTCGTTCTGGAGGCCGTCGCGCGGACCCACCTCGTGGATCCGCACCCGGGCCGGGAGCCCCGGCGCCGCGACCGTCATCGGAAGTCCCGCGGTCATGCGTCCGCCTCCTCGTGCGCGGCGTGCGGCTCCACGACCGCCAGGACCTGGTCCATGGCGACCGTCGTGCCGGGCGTCACGTCCAGGGCGACGACGGTGCCGTCGTGCGGGGCGGAGATGACGTGCTCCATCTTCATCGCCTCCACCACGACCAGCCCCTGCCCGGCCGCGACCTCGTCGCCGACCGCCGCCTTGACCACCGTGACCGTGCCGGGCATCGGCGCGGTCAGCGAGTCCGCCCCCGCATGGGCCGAACGGGTGAGGGACGCCTCGACCGGGTCGTGGTCCAGCACGTTCCACGCGTCGCCGTCCCGGCCCAGCCACGTCCCCGCGTGGCGGAAGGTGTGGGTGACGCCGTCGACGGTGACCGTGACCGTGTCGGCGGTGACGCGGTGGCCCGTGCCCCGCAGGACGTGGGTGACCGGTTCGAGTCCCGCGACGCGCAGGTGGTGGGTGACCGGCAGGGGTTCGCCGCCCATGCGCCAGCCGCTCGGCACCGAGAACGGGTCCGTCCAGCCGCCCGCCCCGGGCGCGGGGCGCAGCGCCTCCTGACGGACCGCCGCGGCGGCCTCGTACACCTCGGGCGGCACGCCCTGCGGGACCAGGCCGTCGGCCTCCCGCTCCACGAGGCCCGTGTCCATCTCCCCGGACACGACCGCCGGGTGGGCCAGCAGGCGGCGCAGGAACCCGGCGTTCGTCGGCACGCCCAGCGTCACCGTGTCCGCGAGCGCCGCGCGCAGCCGGCGCAGGGCCGTCGCCCGGTCCGGGCCGTACGCGATGACCTTCGACAGCATCGGGTCGTAGAGGCTCGACACCTCCGTGCCCTCGCTCAGGCCCGAGTCGGTGCGCAGGCCCTCGCCCTGCGGCTCCCGCAGCGACAGCACCGTGCCGCCGGACGGGAGGAAGCCGCGCGCCGGGTCCTCGGCGCAGAGGCGGGCCTCGACGGCGTGGCCGGTCAGGGCGATGTCCGCCTGACCGAACGGCAGGCGCTCGCCCGCCGCGACGCGCAGCTGCCACTCGACCAGGTCGAGTCCGGTGACGAGCTCCGTCACCGGGTGCTCGACCTGGAGGCGGGTGTTCATCTCCATGAAGTAGTACGCCGACGGGTCCCCGCCCGGGACGATGAACTCGACCGTGCCCGCGCCCCGGTAGCCGCAGGACCGGGCCGCCTGCACGGCCGCCTCGCCCATCGCGGCGCGGGTCTCCTCGTCCAGCAGGACGGACGGGGCCTCCTCGATGATCTTCTGGTGGCGGCGCTGCAGGGAGCACTCGCGCTCGCCGAGGTGGACGACGTTGCCGTGGCCGTCCGCGAGGACCTGGATCTCGATGTGCCGGGGCCGGTCGATCCAGCGCTCCACGAGGAGCGTGTCGTCACCGAGGGACGCGCGCGCCTCGCGCCGGGCGGCGGCGACCTCCTCCTCCAGCACCGACAGGTCCCGCACCAGCCGCATGCCCTTGCCGCCGCCGCCCGCCGAAGGCTTCAGCAGCACCGGCGCGCCCATCTCGCGGGCCGCCGCCTCCAGCCCGGGGCCCGAGGCGCCGGGCACCACCGGCACGCCCGCGGCCCGCACCGTCTCCTTCGCGCGGATCTTGTCGCCCATCAGGGAGATCGCGTCGGCCGGCGGGCCGATGAAGACGAGGCCCGCGTCCTCGCAGGCCCGTGCGAAGGCGGCGTTCTCCGCGAGGAAGCCGTAGCCGGGGTGGACGGCCTGGGCGCCGGTGCGGGCGGCGGCCTCCAGCAGCCGCTCCACCGACAGGTAGCTCTCGGCGGCCGGCGGCGGCCCGATCCGCACCGCCGTGTCCGCCTCCCGTACGTGGCGCGCGTCGGCGTCGGCGTCGCTGAAGACGGCCACCGAGCGCACCCCGAGGGCCCGCAACGTGCGGATGACCCGGACGGCGATCTCGCCCCGGTTGGCCACCAGGACGGTGTCGAACATGGAATCGCTCACGGCTTCCTCACATCCGGAAGACGCCGAACTGGGGGTCACCCAGGGGCGCGTTGGCGCAGGCGGTCAGGGCCAGACCCAGCACCTGCCGGGTCTCCAGGGGGTCGATGACCCCGTCGTCCCACAGACGGGCGGTGGCGTAGTAGGCGCTGCCCTGCGTCTCGTACTGGGCGCGGACGGGCGCCTTGAAGGACTCCTCCTCCTCGGCCGGCCACTCCTCGCCGCGCGCTTCGAGCTGGTCGCGCTTGACGGTGGCGAGCACCGACGCGGCCTGCTCGCCGCCCATGACGGAGATCTTGGCGTTGGGCCACATCCACAGGAAGCGGGGGCTGTAGGCCCGGCCGCACATGGAGTAGTTGCCCGCGCCGTACGAGCCGCCGACGACGACGGTCAGCTTCGGCACACGGGTGCAGGCGACGGCGGTGACCATCTTGGCGCCGTGCTTGGCGATGCCGCCCGCCTCGTAGTCCCGCCCCACCATGAAGCCGGAGATGTTCTGCAGGAACAGCAGCGGGATGCCGCGCTGGTCGCACAGCTCGACGAAGTGGGCGCCCTTCTGGGCGGACTCGGAGAACAGGATGCCGTTGTTGGCGACGATCCCCACGGGGTGGCCGTGGATGCGGGCGAAGCCGGTGACGAGGGTCTGCCCGAACTCGGCCTTGAACTCCGCGAACCGCGAGCCGTCCGTGATCCGGGCGATGACCTCGCGCACGTCGTACGGGGTGCGGGAGTCGACCGGCACGGCCCCGTACAGCCCGGCCGGGTCCACCTTCGGCTCCTCGGCGGGCTCCACGGACCAGGGCAGCGGCCCGCGCCGCGGCAGGGTCGCCACGATGTCCCGGACGATCCGCAGCGCGTGCGCGTCGTCCTCGGCGAGGTGGTCGGTGACGCCGGAGGTGCGGGAGTGGACCTCGCCGCCGCCCAGCTCCTCCGCGGTCACGACCTCGCCGGTCGCGGCCTTCACCAGCGGCGGCCCGCCCAGGAAGATCGTGCCCTGGTTCCGCACGATCACGGCCTCGTCGCTCATGGCCGGCACGTACGCCCCGCCGGCGGTGCAGGAGCCGAGGACGGCCGCGATCTGCGGGATCCCGGCGCCCGACATGCGGGCCTGGTTGTAGAAGATCCGCCCGAAGTGCTCGCGGTCCGGGAACACCTCGTCCTGCATCGGCAGGAACGCGCCGCCCGAGTCCACCAGGTACACGCAGGGCAGCCGGTTCTCCAGGGCCACCTCCTGCGCGCGCAGGTGCTTCTTCACGGTCATCGGGTAGTAGGTGCCGCCCTTGACGGTCGCGTCGTTCGCGACGACGACGACCTCACGGCCGCCGACCCGGCCGATGCCGGCGATCACCCCGGCGGCGGGCGCCTGGTCGCCGTACAGGCCGTTCGCGGCCAGCGGCGCCAGCTCCAGGAACGGCGAGCCCGGGTCGAGGAGGGCGTCCACCCGGTCGCGGGGCAGCAGCTTGCCGCGCGCGGTGTGCCGGGCGCGCGCCTTCTCGCCGCCGCCGAGCCGGGCCGCGGCCAGGCGCGCCCGCAGATCGTCGGCGAGCTCGCGGTGCGCCGCCTCGTTGGCCTGCCAGGCCGGCGACGCGGGATCTGCCGCGCTCGTCAGCACAGGTGCCTGCTGCATCGTGTCGAGCCCCCTTGCCCGTACGACTGTCACCACTCGGTTAATGAGCGTTAACGTACCGCCTCAGGTTAACGAGCGCTAACCGCCTTGTCTAGAATCGATCCATGAGCACCAGGACCGACGCCCCCACGCGCCGCGAGCAGATCCTCAGGGAAGCCGCCCGGCTCTTCGCCGAGCGCGGCTTCCACGGCGTGGGCGTCGACGAGATCGGAGCCGCCGTCGGCATCAGCGGCCCCGGGCTCTACCGCCACTTCGCCGGCAAGGACGCGATGCTCGCCGAGCTGCTCGTCGGCATCAGCGAGCGCCTGCTGGACGGCGGGCGCCGCCGGGTCGAGGAGTCGGACGGCGACCCCGACGCCCTGCTCGCCGCGCTCATCGACGGGCACATCGACTTCGCGCTCAACGACCGCTCCCTCATCACCCTGCACGACCGGGAGCTGGACCGCCTCCGGGACACCGACCGCAAGCGGGTGCGCCAGCTCCAGCGGCAGTACGTGGAGCTGTGGGTGGACGTGGTGCGGCGGCTCCACCCGGAGCAGTCGGAGCAGCAGGCCAGGGCGGCCGTCCACGCGGTCTTCGGCCTGCTCAACTCGACCCCGCACCTCGGCTCCGCGTCCACCGCGGGCGACCCGGCGGCCCGCCACGCGACGGAGGCGCTGCTGCGCCGACTGGCCCACGGAGCCTTCGGCTCGCTGACGGGCCCCCCGGAGGCCTGAGGCACCGCGGCGTACAGGTCGGCGCGAGCCGCGGCCTGCGGAGGCGCGCTGCGGCGGCGGTGTGGTGTGGCCTGCGGCTGCTTGCCGGTGTGGCGGGGTACGGGCCCGAAAGCCCCACGGGCCACGGACCGGTCTGCGGCCCCGGGACCCGAGGTTTGTGGCGCTGCGGCGCCGGGTGGCGTACCGGGCGGGCGGCGGGCGGCGGGCGGCCCCGGATCTCACCGCTGACGGCCCCGGCGACCCGAGGCGCGGTCGTCGTGCGGGCCCCGCCCGCGGCCGCTTGTCTACGGCGCGGGTTCCACCTGCGCCGGGTGCGGGCTTCCGGCGGCCTCCGGGCCGGGCGCCGCGACGCGGGGGGCTGGCTGCCGGGGGCCCACGTTCCGGGGCGCGTCCCCGCGCGGCCCGCGCGGTGCGCGGTCGGCGGCGTGCCGGCCCCAGAGCGTGCCGCCCAGGACGAGCGCGGCGCCCGCCAGGCCGGCCGGGGTGAGGTGGTCGCCGCCCAGGGTGAGGCCGACGGCCGCCGCCCACAGGGGCTCGGTGCCCAGCAGCAGGCTGACCCGGGACGGCGAGGTGCGCCGCACGGCCCACATCTGCACGAAGAACGCGAAGAACGTGCAGAAGACCGCGAGGAACAGCAGCCCCGCCCACGCGCCCGGACCGAAGTCCCGCGCGGCGGCCCACGGCGTGGCGCCCGTACCGGGCACGGCGGCCAGCACGGCGAACAGCACCACGGCGGTGCCGAGCTGGACGGTCGTCAGCGACAGCGAGTCGGCGCCCCGCACCGCACGGGTGCCGGCCATGACCAGTACGTGCGCGGTGCGGGCGAGCGCGGCGAGCAGCATCAGCAGGTCGCCGGCGGACGGGGTGGTGAAGCCGCCGTTCTGGGTGAGCAGGACGACCCCGGCCACGGACAGCCCGGCCCCCGCGAGGAACGCCCCCGACGGCCGGGTGCGGGTCAGCGCGGCCTCGCCGAGCGGGGTGAGGACCATCGTGAGGCTGATGATCAGGCCCGCGTTGGTCGCGGAGGTGTGGACGATCCCGTAGGTCTCCAGCAGGAAGACGCCCCCGAGGATCAGCCCGAGGAGCGCGGCGCCCCGCCACTGGGCGGCGGTCAGCGCCCGCAGGCGCCGCCCGGCGGCGACGGCCAGCGCGGGCAGGACGACGGCGAACCGCAGCACGAGCACCGCCAGCACGGTGTGGGCCGTCGTGATGCCCTTCGCGGCCAGGTAGCTGGCGCCCCAGACGACCGCGACGAGGAGGACGGGCAGGTCGGTGAGCCAGGCGGGGCGCGGACCGCCCGGGGCGGGCGCGGGTGCGGCGGGCGACGACATGGCGGGCCGGGCCTCCAGTCACGTGCGGGGACGCGGAGGCGGCGGCGGCTCACGCGGGACGGCGCTCACCGTACCCGCTGGAAGATCACCGGTCGAGGGGGCGGCGGCGTGCCGGGTTCCGTGCGTCGGCGTCCCCGCCGGCGAGGTGCTCCGCGCGGGCAGTCGTTTCGGCTGGGCTCGGCGCGGTCGCGGCACGGACGAGCAGGCGCAGGAGGTAGTCCTGCACGGACTGTCCGGCTTCGGCGGCGCGTGCCTCGATGGCACGGGCGATGTGGTCGGGGACATCGCGCACCGTGAACGACACTGGCATGCGGCCGCAGGCTAGCAGTCCGGGGCCGTGCCGTACCGCCGCTCGGCCGGAGGTGCGCACGTCGCCCCGGGAGCGGCGGGGATCGGTCCCGGCGTCGTCGCGCCGGGACCGGCCGCGTTCAGCAGGCGTAGGTGCGACCGTCCGCGGCGCGCCCCCAGTTGCAGGAGCTGACGGTGCCCGCCGAGCTGTTGTTGTCGGCGCTGCCCGGCTTCTTCAGCCGCAGGTCCGGGTTGCGCGCGCTGCCGTCGTTGGGCAGCACGTGCCGGCCGTAGCCGCGGTAGATGTGGTGCGCACCGCTGCTGTCCTTGTGGTTCCTGCCGCTCCCGGTGTGCACGTAGGCACGTGCGCCGGCGGGGAGGTTGTAGGACGGCAGGGCGCGGCCGTACGTGTTGGACGTGATGTCCGGGATGTAGCCGCCCACGTTCACGGTCCGCTTGGTGACGTTCTTGACGATGAAGTACTCGCCGTTGAGGTTGAGCTGCCTGCCGTCCCGCACGTCCGCCCCGGAGGCGTTCGGCCGCACATGGGTGATCATGAGGGCGCCCGTGGTGGAGGCGGCGTGGCCCGCCGTGGGCAGGGCGGCCAGGGACAGGGCGGCCGTCGCGAGGGCGGCGGCACGTATCGCACGCTTCAAAGAGGTGCCTTTCTGCTCCATTGTCGGGAACATGACGTTCCTGTGACGGTGAGGGCCTTGGGCCTGATGTCCTGTGGGAGGCGTGTGCTCAGTGTGCCCGGCGCTGCCCGGCCTTGCGGGCGTTTTCCGACACGCGGGGCCGAAGGTCCCGGCGTGCGGCCGCCGGTCGGAGATCCGCCCCCCGTACGGCCACGAAACCGGGCCCTCCGCTTCCGTCACCGGCAGGGCGACCGCCTCCGCGTCCACGCCGCGGAACCCCTCGGCCACGGGGCGTGGCGGGCGGCACAATGGGGGCCATGCCGATACCCAGCCGCCCCGCCCTCGTCGAGCACCTCGTCCGTACGCGTATCGCGGGGAACGTCGCCACACCGCGCGACAACAACCTCGCCCACTACCGCAGCCTCGCCAACGGCGACCGGCACTACTGGCTGGGACTGGAGTTCGGCGACCGCTGGTCGGACGAGCAGGACGTGCTCGCGGTCATGGCCGAGCGGTGCGGCGTCAACGACGACCCCGGGCACCGGGTCGGCCAGGACACCATCGACCCCGAGCTCACCGTCGATGCCCTGGACCGCATGGCGGGCCGCCTGCGCAAGGCCGCCGCCGACCGGGCGCGGGTCCTCTTCGCGACCGGCCACCCCGGCGCCCTGCTGGACGTGCACAGCCGCACCGCCGCCGCGCTGCGCGCCGCCGGCTGCGACATCGTGCGCATCCCCGACGGGCTGACCACCGACGAGGGGTACGTCGTCCAGTTCGCCGACGTGGCGCTCTTCGAACGGGGCGCCACCCTGTGGCACACCCACTCGCCCGACCCCATGAACGCCGTGCTCGACGGCCTGCTGGCCGCCGACGAGCCGCTGCCCGACCTGGTCGTCGCGGACCACGGGTGGGCCGGCCGCGCCGGCCAGCGCGGCATCGACACGGTGGGATACGCCGACAGCAACGACCCCGCACTGTTCCTCGCCGAGGCCGAGGGCACCCTTCAGGTCACCGTCCCCCTCGACGACCACGTGGTGGACCCGCGCTGCTACGAGCCGATGACGGCCTACCTGCTGGGGACGGCAGGACTGCTCTGATCCCTGCGGCCGGGCTGCGCGGCCCCGGAAGCGCGGCCCGCCCCTGCCCGTAGGGCATCGCCCCGCCCG
>NZ_MKXB01000018.1:0-10466 GCF_001865245.1 Streptomyces sp. CC53
CACCAGATCGCTCACACCCCACCAACGACCCAGAACCCGAATCGTTTCGGATCAATAGGACGATGAGGTGCATACCGCCAGCGTAAGCACCACTGTCCAGCCGTCCGCTGGCCGGTGAACGTCCCACAACGTCCTTGCTCGTCGTCACCCGACTGGGCTTGTATGACCTCTGTGAACGAGCGACTTCACTCCGTACTCGCCCAGCGCGGCGTAAATCCCGAATCGCTCGCCGAGGCCTGTGAGGTAGACCCGAAGACCGTCAGCCGCTGGCTTGGCGGACGCGTACCCCATCCGCGGCACCGCTTCCGTGCCGCTCAGCACCTACGGGTCGAGGAGACCTTCCTCTGGCCGACACCGCCCTCCCGTGGCGGACGGACCGCCACCGGGTTAGGCAGCGAGATCGTCGGGACCTACCAGAACCGGGCCAGCGTCCCCCGCGACACATGGCTCGCCCTGCTCCAAGGCGCACAGCAGCAGATCGACGTCATGGTCCTGTCCGGCACGTTCTTCGCACAGACCAACCCGCACGTCGCCAAGATGCTCGCCGAGCGCGCGGCCGACGGCGTCCACATCCGCCTCTGCTTCGGTGACCCGACCGGCCAGGCCGCCGCTCTCCGGGGCCGTGAGGAAGGCATCGGCGACACGCTCGCCGCCAAGATCCGCGCCTCCCTCACGTACTACCGGCCGCTGCTGTCCGAGGCCGGATGCGAGGTGCGGCTCCACGACAGCACCCTCTACAACTCCCTCTTCCGCTACGACGGCAATCTGCTGGTAAACCCACACGTGTGGGGACAACCAGCCAGCGCCAACCCGCTGTTGCACCTTCGGCGGGTGGATGCCGCTGGCTGGTTCGACAACTACGCTCAAAGCTTCGACGTAGTCTGGGCCGGCGCGCGGCCCTGGCAACCCGACCAGGAGGGGACCGCCACGCATGGGCAGGACTGAGTACTACAACGACCCCGACGCCCCCAAGGCGAACACCCTCATCCCCGCCAGCAACCTGCTCGTCGTCGACGACAGCGGCGCCATCCTCCTCCAGCGCCGCCGCGACACCGGCCAGTGGGCCCTGCCCGGCGGCGCCCAGGACATCGGCGAGACCGCCGCCGAGTGCGCGGTACGCGAATGCCTGGAGGAGACCGGCATCGTCGCCGAGATCACCGGCTTCCTCGGCGTCTACACCAACCCCCACCACATCGTCGCCTACACCGACGGCGAGATCCGCCAGCAGTACGAGAACACCTACATCGGCCGCCCCGTCGGCGGGCAGCCCACCATCAACGACGAGGCCGACGGCGTCCGCTTCGTCCAACCCGCCGACCTGAACAGCTACGACATCCACCCCAGCATGCGCCAGCAGATCGGCGACTACCTCGCCGGCACCTACCCCTACCTCGGCTGACCCGCCAACGCAGCCTCCACCCGCTCCACCGCGGCGAAGATCTCCGGCGACGCCCGACGGATGAACCGCCCCACCACGCTGTCAGCCCCGTAGCGCCCCAGAATCTCCGCGACCCGATCCTGCGCGGTGGTACGCGCACCATCGGGCGTCGTCGTCATGTCGCAGTACACGAGCGCATCCACCAACAGCGGCTCCTCCAGCAACGGAAACTCCGCCTCCAGCACCTCGCGGAACCCACGCTCCTCGGCCTCCAGCAACGCGCAGGAGTGGTTCGCCACAAGCCGCACCAGCCGCTCGTCGGCCCCGTGCTCCTCTCGAAGGAACCGTGCCCCGTCGAGCGGGTGGAACCCCGTCGTAGCCAAGCGAGGCGCGTAGCCGACATCGTGCAGCGTAGCGGCGGCTACCAAGAGGTGAGCGTCCTCACCAAGGACACGTGCCAGTCCGGCGGCGCGAGCCGCAACCCCTTGCGAATGAGCCCACCGCCGGGGAAGCTCCACCGCAAGTTCCGCTTCCCCGACATGCAGGGCCCACACAGCCGTCGATTCGTCCATGACGTCGTCTCTTCCCACGGAAGTCAGCCCTTAGCCAAGCACCACCGGGGTCCGGCGCGCCGCCGTACGCCGGTGGGCGGTCCGGCACTCGGCAGGGCACTGGACTCCGACACATCGCCCGCCAGCCGAGGCGAGACAGCGTGGCGGGCCTGCTACCACTCCAGCGGAGACCGGTGTCGTGAAGCCGGGCCCCTACGCCGCGGCCTCCGCGTCGCCGCCCGCCCCCCACAGGCAGGTCATCGGGGGCCCCGCCCGCCGCGGACGGCGGGCGGGGCACGGCGCCGGAGTGCTACGCGTCCCCGGCGTCCATCAGGGTGCCCATCCACTCCTCCACCGCGTCCGGCGTGCGGGGCAGCGCGGAGGACATCAGGCGCGCGCCGTCGGCGGTGACGACGAGGTCGTCCTCGATGCGGACGCCGATGCCGCGCAGCTCCGGCGGCAGGGTGAGGTCGTCGGGCTGGAGGTACAGGCCCGGCTCGACGGTGAGGACCTGGCCAGCCTCCAGGACGCCGTCGAGGTAGGCGTCGGCCCTGGCCTGGCCGCAGTCGTGGACGTCCAGGCCCAGCATGTGGCCGCTGGAACAGAGCGTGTAGCGGCGGTGCAGATCGCCCTCGGCGTCCTTCAGCACGCCCCACTCGGCGAGGCCCTCCGCGATGACCCGCATGGCGGCCTCGTGGAAGTCGCGGAACCGGGCGCCCGGCCGCAGCGCCGCGATGCCCGCCTCCTGCGCGGCGAGCACCAGTTCGTACACCTGGCGCTGGACCGGGGAGAAGCGGCCCGACAGGGGCAGGGTGCGGGTGATGTCGGCGGTGTACAGGGTGTCGGTCTCGACGCCCGCGTCCAGCAGGAGCAGCGTGGAGGGGTCGAGCGGGCCGTCGTTGCGGGTCCAGTGCAGCACGCAGGCGTGGGCGCCGGACGCGGCGATGGTCTCGTAGCCGAGGCCGTTGCCCTCCGCGCGGGCCCGCAGGCCGAAGACCCCTTCGACCCAGCGTTCGCCGCGGGGGTGGGCGAGCGCCCGGGGCAGGGCCCGTACGACGTCCTCGAAGCCGGCCGCGGTGTGGTCGACGGCCAGTTGGAGCTGGTCCACCTCCCAGGCGTCCTTGACCAGGCGCAGTTCGGACAGGGCCGCCGCCAGCTCCGGGTCGGCGGACGGCTCCCGGCCGGGCGGCAGGCCGCCGCCCAGCTCGTCGAGGTGGGCGCAGCGTATGCCGGTCATGCGCTCGGCCTCGGCGAGGTCCGCGCGGCGTCCGACCCAGAACTCGCCGTAGCGGCGGTCGCGGAAGAACGCGGTGTCGACCTGGCCGTCGGCCCCGGCGGTGCGCGGTGAGCGGGGGCGCAGGTACAGCACCGCCTCGTGGGCGTGCGGTCCCGACGGTTCCAGCACCAGGACGTGGCCTGCCTGGTCCTCGCCGGTCAGGCCGGTCAGCCAGGCGTACGCGCTGTGCGGGCGGAAGCGGTGGTCGACGTCGTGGGAGCGGACCTTCAACTCGCCCGCCGGGACGACGAGCCGCTCACCGGGGAAGCGCGCGGAGAGCCGGGCGCGGCGGGCCGGCGTGTGGTCGCGGGCCGCGACGCGGGCGTCCTGCGGCAGGGGAGTGGGGGCCCACTGCTCGGCCATGAAACGGGCCAACTCGGTCGACACGGACAGGTCGTGGCTGCCGGTGCGGGGCCGGCCGGAGGGGGTGCTGTCGCTCATCGCGGGCTCCAGAACGCGTTGAGGGGTTGTCAGTGCAATTTCACATTACTATGTTACAGCTCACATTGCAGTGGCATGGACGCTTCAATCGAGGCGCCGACTCCGCCCTGCCGTGCGGATGTTCACGCCCGGACGCGGGCCGTGAGCACACCCCCACCCACCTCCCACACACCCAGAGGAGCCGCAAGGTGTCCCACAGACCTTCCGACCGCCGCATATCGCGGCCCGGACCACTGCGCGCGGCGCTGCTCACCACCGTCGTCGCCACGGCCCTGCTCGGCACGGCCACAGGCACCGCGCCGGCCGCCCAGGCCGCCGCCGATGCCGCCCCGCAGCCGGTCCGCGCCGTCCCGGTCGCCGGCCCGGCCGCCGCCGACCCGCACCCCCACGACGAGGTCCTCCGCCTGGGGCGCGCCCCCAAGCCCGCCCCGGTCACCGCGAAGGCCCCGGGTGAGCGTGCGGCAGGCGGCAACACCCCGGGCCTGCACACCCTGGACGGTGCCGCGCCCGCCCGTGCGGCGGCCGCCGCGCACCGCACCGCCGCGGGGGTTGCCTGCACGCTCGACGGCGTCACCGGGCTCGCCCCCGACGCCTTCGCGGACTTCCTCGGCGACGGTGCGGTCACCGCCGACGGCTGCCTGCGCGACCTGATCTGGACGTGGGACGCCCGTCTCGCGCCCGTCATGTCCGACGCCCACGTCCAGGCCGTGTCGCAGCGCGCCGCCGCGCTCGCCGGGCAGCACGACGGCTCCAACTCCAGCAACCTGCTGGAGATGTTCACCTACCTCCACGCCGTCGTGTACCACGACTTCTCCCGCGAGGAGATCGACGTCACCGACGGGCCCACCGCCGACACCATGCGGGGCGCCATCGCCGCCTTCGGCGCCGCGCCCCGCACCTTCGACGAGACGGCGACCAACGCCCAGACCCTCCGCGAAGCGCTGTACGCCGGCAGCGCCAAGGGCCTGCGCCACTCGCAGCTCGACCTGATCCGCAAGGTGCTCGCCACCATGGACGGGTACTACCCGAACACCTACAAGGACCCGCACTGGGGCGGCGCCGCCCTGGCCGCGCTCTCCGTCAACTACCTGGGGATCTACCCCGGCAACGACGACCGCGCCTTCCGTGACGCCGTCGCCGCCGACACGCGCTACCGCGGCGCGTTCAAGAGGTTCGCGTACCACACCCACCTCAAGGGCACGCCGAACGAGTGGGTGGTGCGCGACGCGCTCTCCGAGTACGGGCGCTTCGGGCAGATCGACTCCCTGCGCGACGGGATCGTCTCCGACCTCGGCTCCCTCCTGAAGACGGTGACCACCCGCTTCGGCCACGGCAGCGAGCCCTGGGCGAACGTCGCCTCCTGGCTCGACCACTACGGGGCGTGCGAGCCGTACGGCGTCTGCAAGGACGACATCGAGCGGATGCTGTTCCCCCACACGTACACGTACGACAACGGCACCCTCAAGGTGCGCACCGGCCTCGACCGCGCCACCGTCGACCAGCTGTACTACGCGAGCAAGCAGGTCAAGGCGCAGTTCCACCGCGTCCTCGGCACCGACACGCCGCTCGCCGGCGACACCAACGCCGCGCTGAACACCGTCCTGTACGCCTCCCGGGCCGACTACGAGACCTACCACCCGCTGCTCACCGGCATGGGCACGGACAACGGCGGCATCTACATCGAGCGCGGCGCCACCTTCTACACCTACCAGCGGCGCGTCCCGCAGGACTCGCGCCTCACGCTGGAGGAGCTGTTCCGCCACGAGTACGTGCACTACCTCAACGGCCGCTGGGCGGTGCCCGGCTACTTCGGCGAGGGCCCCTGGTACCAGGGCGACCGCACCACCGCCATGGACGAGGGCACGGCCGAGTTCTTCGACGGGGCCACGCGCGACGACGGCGTCGCCGTGCGCAAGTCCCTGGTGGAGAGCGTCATCAGGGACACGGCGGGCGGCGGACCCCGCATGACCGTCGACCAGATCCTGCACGCCACGTACGGCGGCGACGGCTTCCGCTTCTACGCGTACGCGGGCACGTTCTTCGAGTACCTGTGGACGGAGCGGCCGTCCCTCCTCCAGGAGATGTACGGGCACCTGCGCGCCGACGACCCCGCCGCCTTCGACGCCTGGCGCGACCGGCTGGGCCGGGACGCCGGCGTCCAGCGCGGCTACGACGCCTTCCTCGACGCGCAGATCGAGCGGCTGCCCGACCTGTTCGTCCCCGACACCGCCCACACCCCGAACGACGGCCTGCGGGAGACCACGGCCGGCGCCGTCCGGGACGCCTTCGCCGGGGCGACCTCCAACACCCCGGAGTGCACCGGCAACGGCGACACCGGCATGCCGCGCTTCACCTGCATGGGCCGGATCACCTCCTGGCTCGCCGACGCGGGCAGCGCCGACCGGGTGTTCAAGGACATGTCCGAGACGGTCGACTACTTCCTGCTCGACAGGGCGGGGGCCGCCTCGCCCAACCTGGCGGACATGAACTGCTCCTTCGGCCCGGTCGACGTCTGGGACGACCGGACCGCGGGAACCTCCTCGTACACCTGCGAGGGCCCGCTGAAGAGGTGACCGGCGCGGCGGTCCCGCGCCGCCGTCGGCGGGTCTTGTGGGCGAGCAGTGCCATGTGAAATGTTACTGCTGTGCCCACGAGACCATCCGACACCTTCGACGCCGTGATCGTCGGTGCCGGAGTCGTCGGGGCGGCCTGCGCCTACTACGCGGCCCGCTCCGGCCTCTCCGTCGCCGTCGTCGACCGCGGCCCCGTCGCCGGCGGCACCACCGGGGCCGGCGAGGGCAACCTCCTCGTCTCCGACAAGGAACCCGGACCCGAGCTCGACCTCGCGCTCCTGTCCACCCGGCTCTGGCGCGAACTCGCCACGACCCTCCCCGCGGAGGCCGACGTCGAGTACGAGCCCAAGGGCGGTCTCGTCATCGCGTCCGACGAGACCGCTCTCGCCGCGCTCCGCGCCTTCGCGGACGGGCAGCGCACCGCCGGCGTCACCGCCCACGACGTGCCCGCCACCGAACTCCACGACCGGGAACCGCACCTGGCACCCGGCCTCGCCGGAGGCGTCCACTACCCGCAGGACGCCCAGGTCCAGCCCGCCCGCGCGGCGGCGGCCCTGCTGCGCGCCGCCCGCCACGCCGGCGCGGCGGTACGGCTCGGCGAGGAGGTCACCGCCGTCCTCACCGGCCCGCGCGGCGCGGTCCACGGCGTCCGCACCCCCCGCGGCGACCTGCACGCCCCGGCCGTCGTCAACGCCGCGGGCCCCTGGGGCGGCGACCTCGCCGCACTCGCCGGCACCCACCTGCCGGTCCTGCCGCGCCGCGGCTTCGTCCTCGTCACCGAACCCCTCCCGCCCGGGCTGGTCCGCCACAAGGTCTACGCCGCCGACTACGTCGCCGACGTCGCCAGCGGCTCCGCCGGCCTCCAGTCCTCCGCGGTCGTCGAGGGCACCCCCGCCGGGCCCGTCCTCATCGGCGCCACCCGCGAACGCGTCGGCTACGACCGCACGCTGTCGACCGAAGCCCTGCGCCGCCTCGCACGGCAGGCCGCCGCACTCTTCCCCCTCCTGGCCGACGCCCGCGCCCTGCGCGCCTACTGCGGCTTCCGGCCCTACCTGCCCGACCACCTCCCCGCGATCGGCCCCGACCCCCGCGTCCCCGGCCTGCACCACGCCTGCGGCCACGAAGGCGCCGGCATCGGCCTCGCCCCCGCCACCGGCCTCCTCGTCACCGCCGCCCTGCGCGGCGAGGAACCACCCCTGGACCCGGCGCCCTTCCGCCCCGACCGCTTCCCCGGAGCCGCCCGATGAGCCGCCCCCCGCGCACCGGCCCCCTCCGCCTCGTCCGGGCCGAGCCCGCCGACCCGTACCCCTTCACCTTCGACGGGCGCACCCTCACCGCCCTCCCCGGGCAGACCCTCGCCGCCGCCCTCTGGGCCGCCGGGATCCTCTCCTGGCGGACCACCCGCCGCGGCGGGGCGCCACGCGGCGCGTTCTGCGGCATCGGAAGCTGCTACGACTGCCTCGCCACCGTCAACGGCCGCCCCAACCAGCGCGCCTGCCTGATCCCCGTCCGCCCCGGCGACACCGTCACCACCCAGGAGGGCACCGGCCATGACAGCCCCCGCTGACCTCGCCGTCGTCGGGGCCGGCCCCGCCGGGCTCGCCGCCGCCGTCACCGCCGCCGACCTCGGGCTGTCCGTCACCCTCATCGACGCCGGCGAACGACCCGGCGGCCAGTTCTACCGGCACCCCGCACCCGCACTGCGCGCCCGGCGGCCCGAAGCCCTGCACCACGGATGGCGCCACTTCGCCGCCCGGGCCCGCCGCCTCGACGCCCACCGGGCCGCAGGCCGCGTCACCCACCTGCCGCTCCACCACGTGTGGACCGTCGTCCGCGACGACCCCGGAGCCGGCACCGGCGGCTGGACCCTGCACGCCGTCGCCGGACCCGACGAGACCCCGGCCACCGTGCGGGCCCGGGCCGTGCTCCTCGCCACCGGCGCGTACGAACGCCACCTGCCCTTCCCCGGCTGGACCCTGCCCGGCGTCGTCGCCGCGGGCGGCGCCCAGGCCATGCTGAAGTCAGGGCTCGTCCTGCCCGGCCCCGGGGCGCCCCCCGACCGGGCGCGGCCGCGGTCCCGGGTAAGGATCGTCGTCGCCGGCAGCGGACCGCTCCTGCTCGCCGTGGCGGGCTCCCTCGCCGCCGCGGGCGCCCGGGTGCCCGCCGTCGTCGAAGCCGCCGACTACACCCCGTACGCACACCATCTGCCCGCCCTCGCCCGCAACCCCGGCAAGCTCGCCGAAGGCGCCGTCCACGGCGGCGCCCTGCTCCGGCACGGCACCCGCCTGCTCACCCGGCACGCCGTCACCGCCGCCCACGGAACGACCCGCGTCGAAGCCGTCACCGTCACCCGGCTCGACCGCGACTGGCGCCCCGTGCCCGGCACCGCCCGCCGCATCCCCTGCGACGCCCTCGCCGTCGGCCACGGCCTCGTCCCCCAGCTCGAACTCGCCACCGGACTCGGCTGCGCCACCCGCCGCACCCCCGACGGCACCCCCGCCCTCACCCTCGACACCGACCAGGCCACCTCCGTGCCGGGCATCTGGGCCGCAGGCGAGACCGGCGGCGTCGGCGGCGCCGAACTGGCCCTCACCGAAGGCGAGATCGCCGCGGCGGCCGTCGCCCACACCCTGCGGGGCACCCCCCGCGACCCGCGCCGCACCGCCGCCCTCACCCGCCTCCGCGCCCGCCTGCGCGCCTTCGCCGACGCGATGGCCGGCGCCCACCGGCCCGGCACCGGCTGGGCCGACTGGCTCCGCCACGACACCGAGGTGTGCCGCTGCGAGGAGGTCACCGCCGACCGGATCCGCGAAGCCGTCACCGACCTCGGCGCCCGCGACGCCCGCACCGTCAAACTCCTCACCCGAGCAGGCATGGGCTGGTGCCAGGGCCGTATGTGCGGCCAGGCCGTCGCCCGCCTCGCCGGAGAGGAGCCCGCGCCCGACCGGCGCCCCCTGTCCTGCCCCGTCCCCCTGAAGAACCTGGCCCAGCTGCCCGAACCGCCGGACACCCACGAAGGAGCCCCCGCATGAGCACCCCCCGGACCACCGGTGCCCCCGCCGACACCCGCACGCGCCCCTGGCACGGCATCATGGTCGCCACCGCGCTGCCGCTGCGCGACGACCTGTCCGTCGACTACGACGCGTACGCCGAGCACGTCGCCCGGCTGATCGCCGACGGCTGCGACGGCGTCGTCCCCAACGGCTCCCTCGGCGAGTACCAGACCCTCACCGACGACGAGCGCGCCCGCGTGGTGCGCACCGCCGTCGACGCGGCGGGCGACGGCGCCCGCGTGATGCCCGGCGTGGCCGCCTACGGCAGCGCCGAGTCCCGCCGCTGGGCCGAGCAGGCCGCCGAACTCGGCTGCGGCTCCGTCCTCCTCCTGCCGCCCAACGCCTACCGCGCCGACGACACCGCCGTCCGCGCCCACTACACCGAGGTCGCCAAGGCCGGCGTCCCGGTCGTCGCCTACAACAACCCGTACGACACCAAGGTCGACCTCACGCCCGAACTGCTCGCCCGGCTCCACGCCGACGGCTCGATCGTCGCCGTGAAGGAGTTCAGCGGGGACGTCCGCCGCGCCTACGAGCTCGCCGAACTCGCCCCCGAACTGGACCTGCTGATCGGCGCCGACGACGTCCTGCTGGAACTCGCCCTCGCCGGCGCCGCCGGCTGGATCGCCGGCTACCCCAACGCCCTGCCCGGCGCCTGCGCCGCCCTGTACCGGGCGGCCGTCGCCCAGGACCTGGACCTCGCCCTGCCGCTGTACCGGGCGCTGCACCCGCTGCTGCGCTGGGACTCGAAGACCGAGTTCGTGCAGGCCATCAAACTGTCCATGGACATCGCAGGACGCCCCGGCGGCCCCACCCGCCCGCCGCGCGCACCGCTGACGGAGGAGCAGGCCGCCACCGTCCGCGCCGCCACGGAGAAGGCCCTCGCCGAGGGCATGGACCGCGTCGCGGACTGACCCGCGGCGCCCGGCGGCCACCCCCGCGTGCGAGCCGTCCTCGCCGTCCTCGCCGTCCTCGGCGTACGACCGCCGAGCGATCGGGGCACGGCACCGGGGAGCGGCGCGGCGCCGCCCCCGAGGAGCGGGGCGAGTCCGCTGCCGGGGGACGCGGCTACCGGCGGCGCTCCTGCCGACGGTAGTCCTGCCGCGGGACGCTCCTGCCGCGGGACGCGCCTGTCGGGGGACACTCCGACGGGAGGCCCCGCCGACCCCGGGCGGTCGCCCGCTCCCGCCCCAC
>NZ_MKXB01000018.1:10747-21083 GCF_001865245.1 Streptomyces sp. CC53
CCCGTCCCACAGGCCCCGCCCCGCACCCCCGCCCCACGGACCCCGAACAGGAGACCCGATGCGCACCCGACACGTCTTCCACGCCGTCGACTCGCACACCGAGGGCATGCCGACCCGCGTCATCACCGGCGGCGTCGGGGTCCTGCCCGGCGCCACCATGGCCGAACGGCGCCGCCACCTCGTCGACGAGCTCGACCACCTCCGCACCCTCCTGATGTACGAGCCGCGCGGCCACTCCGCGATGAGCGGGGCCATCCTCCAGCCGCCCACCCGGCCCGACGCGGACTACGGCGTGCTCTACATCGAGGTGTCGGGCGCCCTCCCCATGTGCGGCCACGGCACCATCGGCGTCGCCACAGTCCTCGTCGAGACGGGCATGGTGCCGGTCACCGAACCCGTCACGACCGTCCGCCTCGACACCCCGGCCGGCCTGGTCGCGGTGGACGTGCACGTCGAGGGCGGCGCCGCGAAGTCCGTCACCCTCACCAACGTCCCCGCGTTCAGCGTCGCCCTGGACCGCAAGGTCGACGTGCCGGGACACGGCACCGTCACCTACGACCTGGCCTACGGCGGCAACTTCTACGCCTTCGTCCACCTCGACGCCCTGGGGCTGCCGTTCGACCGGGCCCGCAAGGACGACCTGCTGGCCGCCGGCCTCGCCGTCATGGACGCCGTCAACGCCACGGACCGGCCGGTGCACCCGGAGAACCCGGAGATCGGCGGCCTCAAGCACGTCTACCTGGCGGCGCCCGGCTCCGACGCCGCCCGCTCCCGGCACGCGATGGCCATCCACCCCGGCTGGTTCGACCGCTCGCCCTGCGGCACCGGCACCTCGGCGCGCATGGCCCAGCTGCACGCCCGGGGCGAGCTGCCCCTCGGCCGCGACTTCGTCAACGAGTCGTTCATCGGCACCCGCTTCACCGGCCGGCTCGTCGCCGAGACCACGGTCGGCGGGCTGCCCGCGGTCGTTCCCACCGTCACCGGGCGGGCCTGGATCACCGGCACGGCCCAGTACTTCCTGGACCCGGACGACCCCTTCCCCGCGGGTTTCCTACTCTGAAGGGCCCGCGCAACGCACCGACGCAGTACCGCAGCCCCGGAGGTAGGCCCATGGGTGGCCATCTGAAGCAGTCGAACCTCATCACCGCGCAGGAGCGCCTGCGCGACCAGGTCGCCCACGCCCTGCGCGCCGCCCTCATCTCCGGGGAGCTCCAGCCCGGCCTGGTCTACTCCGCGCCCGCCCTGGCCGCCGACTTCGGGATCTCCGCCACACCGGTACGGGAGGCCATGCTCGACCTCGCCCGGGAGGGCCTCGTCGAGCCGGTGCGCAACAAGGGCTTCCGGGTCACCGAGGTCAGCGGCCGCGACCTCGACCAGTACACGGAGCTGCGGGCCCTGATCGAGGTCCCCACCGTCGGCGCCGTCACCCGCACGGCGGCCCGGGAGCAGCTGGAGGCGCTGCGCCCGGTCGCCGAGGAGATCGTCACGTCCGCCCGCGGCCACGACCTGATCGGCTACCTGGACGCGGACCGCCGCTTCCACCTGTCGCTGCTGGGGCTGCACGGCAACGAACGGCTCGTCGAAACCGTCGGCGACCTCCGCAAGCGGTCCCGGCTGTACGGCCTGACGGCGCTGGACGAGCGCGGCAAGCTCGTCGCCTCCGCAGAGGAGCACCTGGAACTGCTGGACCTGATGCTGTCCGGGGACGCGGCCGGTGCCGAGGCGTGCATGGCCCGCCACCTGGGCCACGTCCGGTCGCTGTGGGCGGCCGACGAGGACTGACAGGCACGGAGGCGGCCGACGCGGAGGGACCGGCACCGGGCGGCCGATCAGGACGGGCAGGCACCTGGCCGGAAGGCGGCGGGCTCCGGCAAGGGCCCGCTACGCCCGGCGTCTCCGGCCCGGGCTGCCGGACGTGGGGGCGCTGCTCCTGACCGTCGCGGCACTCCTGAGGGCGGCTGCGGTGCCGCAGCGACCGCGGGAGGCCCTGCCGGGGCGGGGCGGCTGCCCGGGCCGGCCCCTTCGAAGGGGCCGGGCGTGAAATTCTCATGCGCGGACCCGGCCGGATTCCCGGACCACGACATGATCGGCTCAGTGTCGCCGGCGGCGGTGGCGTGCCACTGTTCCGGCAGGCGGAAGGAGCAGTGGCATGAAGATCGGGGTTCTCGGGCCGCTCGTCGTGGAGATCTGCGGCACCTCCGTGGTGCCGACCGCGGCCAAGCCGCGCCAGATGCTTGCGCTGCTGGCGGTCAACGCGGGCGGGGACGTGAAGGTGACGACCCTGACGGAGGAACTGTGGGACGCGAGCCCGCCGAACGGGCCCGCCGGTGTGGTGCAGACATACGTCAAACAGTTGCGCCGGGCCATCGGCCTGGCTCTCGGACCGGAGCACGAGTGCGCGCCCAAGGACATCCTGAGCCGCAGTTACGCCGGGTACGTGCTCAACCTGCCCAAGTACGCCATCGACGCCGAGGTCTTCCAGCAGCTCACCGCCCGCGGTCTGCGGGCCCTCGCCGGGGGAGAGGACGCGGCCGCGTCGTCCCTGCTGGCCGATGCCCTCGCCCTGTGGCGCGGGCCCGCCCTCGGGGACGTGCCGATCGGGCCGGCGCTGCGCGTGGAGTCCCTGCGGCTAGAGGAGACGCGGCGCTCCGCACTGGAGGGGCGGATCACCGCGGACCTCCGGCTCGGCAGGCACGCCGAAGTGATCGCCGAACTCCTCGCCCTCACGGAGCGCTTCCCTCTGGAGGAGAAGCTGCACGGCCTTCTGATGCTCGCCCTCTACCGAAGCGGTCGCTCATGGCAGGCACTTGAGATTTTCCGGAAGCTACGCGCGTCGACCGTGGCGGAGTTGGGTATAGAGCCTTCCCTGCGCATCCAGCGGCTACACCGGGAGATCCTCGCGGCCGATCCGCGGCTCGACACCGCCCTCCCGACTTTGGCCCCCTTTTAGCCCCCTCGGGCAGCGTGGGACCGCGCCCGGCCGGCCGGGCGCCACGAACCGCGGCTGCGGGGCGGTGCCGCCCGTCCCGCAGCGCCGGCCCGAAACGACCGCGGACCCGCACCCTTGCGGCCCGGCGGACGCTGCGACCACCACCGGGACCAGCAGCGCCGCACACCGGAACAGCCCCGGACCGGCGCGGCGGCGCCCGCCCCGGGCCGGCGCGCCCCGCGGGGCGGGTGCCGTACCGGACCGGCCGCGCCGCCCACCAGCACCGGAGCATCCCCCATCCCCGGACGGAACCGGCGACCACCATGACGCGATACCTGTCCCCGAAGCGCCCTGACCACGAACCCCCCGAGGGCACCCGGCTGTTCTGCTTCCCGTACGCGGGCGGCGGAGCGTCGGCGTACCGGCGGTGGCAGCGCGGCCTCGACGCCCTGGATGCCCGGGTGCGGGTGGTGCCGGTGCAACTGCCCGGCCGCGAGGAGCGGTACGACGAACCCCGGTTCACCGACCTGGACGCCCTCGTCACCGACCTGGACGCGCAGCTCGACACGGAGCTGTCCGAGCCGCACCTCCTCTACGGCCACAGCATGGGCGCGCTCATCGCGTCCGCGCTCGTCCGGCGCCGGCACCGGCGCGGCGCGCACCTGCCCCTCGCGCTCGTCCTGAGCGCCTACCGCGCCCCCCACCTGCCGGCCCCGGCGATGGCCCACCCCGACGCCGGGGACCGGGAGCTGGCCGCCGCGCTCGCGGACCTCGGCGGCATCCCGCAGGCGCTGCTCGCCCACCCCGGGTTCCTGTCCGCGCTGCTCCCGGTCGCCCGTGACGACCTCCGGTTGTGCCTGAGCGGCACCGCCGAGCCCCCCGGACCGCTGCCGGTGCCGCTGCACCTGTTCGCGGGCCGCGCGGACCGGCTCGTCAGCGTCGGTGAGGTGCTCGCCTGGCGCCAGTACGCGGGCGCCGGCCACACCGCGCGGACACTGCCCGGAGGGCACTTCTTCGTCCGGGAGGACGAGAGCGGCTTCCTGCACGAACTGGCCGCACTCACCCGCCGGTACGCCACCGAGCGGATCACCGCGTGAACGGAGTGCCACGCGGGCAGGATGCCGGCGCACTGCTCCGGCCGCCCCCGCCCGGCCGGGGCGCCACCGCGCGGACGCCGCACCCCCGCACGGCGGCCCGGAGCCCGCACCGGACGACCGCGAGAGGAACAGGCCCGTGACCCACCACGCCACGCCCGGCGCCGGCAGGCGCCCCGCGTCCCGGCAGGCCCGTACCGCCTGGGCGGCGGCGGCCGCCCTCCTGCTCGCCTGGGCCGTGTTCGAAGCCGCGAAGTACGGCGGATGGGTGATCGTCGCGGCCGTCGCCGGCGTCGTCGTCCCCGACCTGTCGCTCCTGCTCGCGCTCTCCGGCCCGCACCGGCCCGGCCTGATGCCGCCCAGGGCCGTCCCCCTCTACAACCTCCTGCACCGGCCCGCCGTCGCCTTCGCCGTCATGCTCAGCTGCCTGGTCCCCGACTCCAAGGCCGTCGCCGTCCCCCTCTTCAACCTCGGCCTGGCCTGGCTGCTGCACATCGCCGCCGACCGGGCGCTCGGCTACGGCCTGCGCGCGGCCGACGGCCGGCCGCGCTGACCCCGGGCGACCAGCGCGCTGCACGGCACCGGCCGGTCCCCCTGCACCGCGCCCCGGCCGGGTGTGCCTCGACGCTAGCCGCTTTGGTCCCGCGCAAGGCCCTGCTGCAAGGCTCGTCGCGTCCCGGCCGCGGCTCCCGCCGCGCCCCGGGACCGACCACCGCACACCCGTGACCGCGGGCACCCGCTGCCGGAGGAGACGCATGGACACGACGGAGACGACGCAGGGCGGGCCCGGGACGACGCCGGGCGGACCGGAGACGACGGAGGGCGGGGCGGGGGCGGGCGAGCGGCTCCTCGACTACCCGTTCCACCGGCCCTCCGCCGTCGAGGTGCCGCCCGTGTACGAGGAGCTGCGGGCCACGTGTCCGGTGGCCCACGTCCGGCTGCCCAGCGGCGACGAGGGCTACGTCGTGACCCGGTACGACGACGTGCGCACCGTGCTCGCGGACCCGAGGTTCAGCCGGGCCGCGACCATCGACCCCGACGCGCCGCAGCTCACCGGCACCCCTCCCGTCCCGGGCAGTCTGTTCACCACGGACGCGCCCGAGCACACCCGGCTGCGCAGGCTCGTCTCCCGGGAGTTCACCGCACGCCGGGTGCAGGACATGCGCCCGCGGATCCAGGAGCTGACCGACGGCCTGCTCGACGCGATGGAGAAGCACGGAGGGCCGGTCGACCTGAACACGGCGCTCGCCTTCCCGCTGCCGGTGATGGTCGTCTGCGAGCTGCTCGGCGTGCCCTTCGAGGACCGCGACCGCTTCCGCGCCTGGTCGGACGCCTTCGTCTCCCTGACCGCCCACACGGCGGAGGAGACCGCCGCCGGGCGCCGGCAGATGATCGAGTACCTGGCGGCCCTGGTCGCGCGCAAGCGCGAGCAGCCGACGGACGACCTGATGGGTGCGCTCGTCGCCGCCCACGACGACGAGGGCAGCCTCAACGAGTACGAGCTGATCGTGATGGCGGCGACCATCCTCGTCGCCGGACACGAGACCACCGTCAGCATGATCGGCAAGATGGTGCTCACCCTCCTGCGCCACCCGCAGCACATGGCCGCGCTGCGCGCCCACCCGGAGAGGATGGACCACGCCGTCGAGGAGCTGTTGCGCGTCAACCCCATCGGCGACGGCGGCCCGCTGCGGATCACCCTGGAGGACGTCGAGGTCGGCGGCACCGTCATCCCCAAGGGCAGCGCCGTCCTCGCGGCGGTCTGCTCCGCCAACCAGGACCCCGAGCGGTTCACCGGCACCCCGGCGGACGCGTTCGACCCCGCGCGGCCCGAGGCCGTCCACCACGTCGCGTTCGGCCACGGACCGCACTTCTGCCTCGGCGCCGCCCTGGCCCGGGCCGAGCTGCAGATCGTCCTCACGTCGCTGCTGAGCCGCTTCCCCGGACTGCGGCTCGCGGAACCGGCCGAGTCCCTGGAGCTGACGACGGGCATGATGGTCCACGGCCTGACCCGCCTGCCCGTCACCTGGTGACGCACTCCACCGCGACACCGCCCGGCCGTCACCGCTCGGCGGCCGGGCACCGGCGCGCCGCCCCCCTCCGCCGCCGCGGCCGATGCGCGTGGCGCGACGGCACGGCCCGTGCGCCGTGACCGCCGCGGTGCGTCCCGTCGCCGGCGGCGTCCCACGGGGCCCTGTCCGCGAGGACGTGCGGCCCGTACCGCCGTGCTCGCGCGGCCCGGGCCGCCCCCGGCGCCCTCCGGTACGCGCTCCACGGACGCTCACGTCGACCGCCGCCGCATGCGGGACCCGGCCGTCATCCCGAGCCCGCGCACCGCCGCGCTGCCGCCGCCCGTCCAGCCTGTGCCGGGGCGCCCGTGCGGCCCGTACCGCGGTGCTCGCGCGGCCCGCGCCGCCCCCGGCGCCCTCCGGTACGCGCTCCACGGACGCTCACGTCGACCGCCGCCGTACGCGGGACCCGGCCGTCATCCCGAGCCCGCGCACCGCCGCCGCCCGTCCGGCCCGTGCCGGGGCACCTGTGCGGCCCGCGCTGCTCTCCCCGTCCGGACCGTGCGGCCTCCGCGCGTCCGGCCCGCGGCGTCTTGCCGCCGTCCTCACCGCGGCGGCCCGGCCGCATAGCCACCGCACCCCTCCCCGCGGCGCTCCTCCGGTCACCCCGCGGCGGTGGGGGACTGGGCCTGCACCGCGTGGGGGCCGGGCTTCTGCAGCTGGAAGTAGGCGCCGCCCAGCACCTTCTCCTTCAGCGTCTGGCTCCTGTCGACCGCCCGGTACAGCGAGCGGCGCAGGACGCCGCCCGCACCGTGCCACGCGAACAGCCGCTCCTGCCGCAGTTGCAGCCCCCGGGACCGGCCCACGGCCCCCTCGCGCACCCGCTGGAACTCCTGGCACGCCCGGAGCAGCGCCGCCGCGTCCCCGCCCGCGGCGCGCGCGCCGTGTACCAGCGGGGCCAGCGTCACCGCGTCGATGATCGCGTGGTTGACGCCCTGCCCGAGGACCGGCGTCAGCGTGTGCGCCGCGTCGCCGACCAGGACCAGGCCGGGCATGGACCAGCGCGGCACCAGGGCGGTGAAGATGTCCAGCATCGACGTGTCGGACCAGGAGCGGATCTCGCTGCGCACCGACCCGGACAGCTCGGGAGCCAGCAGGTCGAGGCGCTCGTACAGCGCGGGCAGGCCGCGGGCGCGCAGCTCCCGCAGCCCGCCCTTCGGGATGTTGAAGCCGACGCGGACGCTGCTCGGATGGGTCGGGATGAACAGCCCGTGCTGGTCGCCGCGGATCCGGACGCGGTACGTACGGTCGTCCCACTCCGGCGGGAACGGCAGCTTCAGCCACACCACGTCGCGGTCCAGCGGCAGCTTCGTGTACGGCAGGCCGGACATCTCGCGGACCTTGCTGAACCGGCCGTCAGCCGCCACGGTGAGCGCCGCCCGTACCGTGATCTCGCCCTCCGGGGTCCGCGCCGTCACCCCTTCCACCGGCCCGCTGCCGCCGGCCGCCCGCAGCAGCCGCGTGGCCGTGGCGCGGCGCACCAGGACGAAGTGCTCCGGGTGCTCCTCCTGCCCGAGGGCCGCCAGGGCCGACAGCAGCGCCGGCTGGGGCAGCTCCACCGGGTAGGGGTGCGGGTACCGGAAGCGGCGGAAGTCGGCGCGCAGCACCGTGCTGCCGGAGTCGACGATCTCCATCCCGTGCATCTGCTGGTAGGAGCCCGCCAGGCGGTCGAGGACGCCCAGCCGGTCGAGCAGCCACACCGAGTCCGGAGAGACCGACTCGCCCCGGAACGACCGGTCGAAGCGGCCGCTCTGCTCCAGGACCACGACGGAGACCGCGCGCCGGGCGAGTTCCACGGCCAGCGTGAGCCCCGCCGGACCCCCTCCGACCACGCACACCTCGGCGGTCAGCTCGGTTGTCGTCATCAGCGCTGCCTTTCGGGAGGGGGCATCCTCCGCCGATGGTCCGCAGTCCGCCTAAAGCAGCTCTTGCGGGCGCCGTGCGGGGCGCGTCCGCCGCCGGCCGCCCCGCTCCGGCGCCCGGACGTCCGGCGCAAGCCCGTCTTTAGGCCCCGGGCGCAGCCTCGGGACGGCCCGCCCGCCCCGGCAGAGAGGCGAACGACCCATGAGCACAGCAGTGGATCCCGCCGGACCCCTCGACCGGCTGCGCGCGCTGCACGACGCGAGGAGGCTGGCCGCCGAGTACCCGGCGGTCCCCGGTCTGCTGGCCGAACTCGCCCAGCGCGACGACGCGGCGGCCCAACTGGCACGGGCGGGCCGCCTGCTCGCCCGGACGGCGCCCGAGGACGTCGCCGCACTGCACCCCGGGGTGCAGCCCGCCGCCGTCGCCGTCACCGGGCACGGCACGCTCGACGGGCTGACCGCGCCGCTCGTCGCGGAGCTGGCCCGGCACGGCATCCCGGCGCGCGTGACGGCCGGGGACCACGGGGCGTGGCTGCGCGACCTCCAGGACGACGGCAGCCACCTGTACGCCCCCGGCACGGAGCTGGCCCTGTGCCTGCTGGACGCCCGGATCGTCTTCGACGAACTGCCGCTGCCCTGGCGCGCCGAGGACGTCGCCGCGGCCGTCGCCGGGAAGGCGGCGCTGCTCGACGAACTCGCCGGCCGTTACACCCGGCACGGCCCCGGCACGCTCGTCCTCCACACGCTGCCGCTGCCCGCCGAGTACCCCCGGCAGCTGGTCGACCACCGGTCCCGCACCGAACTCGCCATCCTGTGGCGGGAGTTCAACATCGCCGTGCTGCGGCTGGCCGCCGCACACCCCCGGCTGCACGTCATCGACCTGGAGCCGCTGATCGCGGAGGGCGGCCCGCTGCGCACCCGCGGCTCGCCGCCTACGCCGAGGCGCACCTCGGCGGGGAGCTCCTCGGCCGGTACGCGCGGCAGGCCGGCCACCTGCTGCGGGCCCTGCGCGGCCGCGCCAAGAAGGTCCTGGTCGTCGACCTCGACAACACCCTCTGGGACGGCGTCCTCGGGGACGACGGCCCCGACGGCATCGCCGCCGCCACCACCTACCGCGGCGCCGCGTTCGGCCGGTTCCAGCGGGTCGTCAAGCAGATCGGCAGCCAGGGCGTGCTGCTCGCCGTGTGCAGCAAGAACGACCGCGGGCCGGTCCTCGACGTGCTGCGCACCCATCCCGACATGGCGCTGCGCGAGGACGACTTCGTGTGCGTCAGCGCCGACTGGGAGCCGAAGGACGGCGCCGTCCAGGCCCTCGCCGACCGTCTGAACCTCGCCACCGACAGCTTCGTCTTCGCCGACGACTCGCCCTTCGAACGCGGCCTGGTCGCCTCCTCCCACCCCGGGGCCGCCGTGGTCCCGCTCGACGAGGAGCCGGCGCTGCACGTCGACCGGCTGCTCGCCGACGGCTGGTTCGACGTACCGGAACTGACCGCCGCGGACCGGGGCCGTGCCGCGCAGTACCGCCAGGAGGCCGGGCGGCAGGACCTGCGGCGGGCCGCCGGCTCGGCGGAGGAGTACCTGCGGGCCCTCGGCGTGACCGTGGAGGTCGCCCCGGTGCGGGACCACGAGGTGGCCCGGGTCGCCCAGCTGACGCTGCGCACCAACCAGTTCAACCTCACCACCCGCCGGCTCCAGCCGCCCGACGTGCGGGAGCGGCTCGACGCGCCGGGCCACCTGGCGCTGGCCGTGCGCTCCCGCGACCGCTTCGGCGACAACGGCGTCGTGGGCGCCCTCTTCGCGCACCGCGAGGACGCGGTCCTGTACATCGACAACGTGCTGCTCAGCTGCCGGGTCTTCGCCCGCGGCATCGAGCAGGCCGCCCTCGCCGCCCTGCTGGAGCACGCCAGGGACTCGGGCGCGGCCGAGGTCCGGGCATGCTTCCGGCCCACGGCCAAGAACCACCGGGTGCGCGGCTTCTACCCGTCGCTCGGTTCCGAGCAGGTCGCCGAAGCCGCAGACGGCACGGTCGATTTCCGCCACCCCCTCACGGACCTGCCCGCCGTGCCGGGGCACGTCACGCTCGACGCGGCGCTCCGCCCCGGCCCCTGCTGACCGGTCGCGGTCCCCGCGCCACCGACGCCGGCCTCGTGCCCCGCCTCCCCGCCGCCCGCGCGGGCCCCGCCGTAACCCCGCCGGACCGCGCACCCGACGTCCCTGCGGGGCGCACCCGGGCGTCCCCACGGGCGGTTCCCCGCGGGGCTCCGCCACCCGCGGGGGCGGCCCCACGCGCCGGTGCCGCCGGCGCACGGCGGGCCGTGGCCGCCCGGCGCACCAGGCGGGGGCAGCGCGGCCCGCGGCGCCCCGCCGGCCTTCCCCCGCCCC
>NZ_MKXB01000019.1 GCF_001865245.1 Streptomyces sp. CC53
TAACGCTCGGAGGGGGGTTTGTTGGTGTGCCGGGTCGTTGGTGGCCTGGGGTGTTGTGGGTTTATTGAGGGGCGGAGTTGGCGGTTCGGCGGGGGTGGCCGGGGTGTGTGGGCTGGGGTTATGCGTTCTGTGCTGAGCGGGGCGGGGTGTGTTGTAGGTAGTTCTAGCGTGTAAAGGCCCGGCTGGTGTTTGTGCTGGTCAGAGCTGTTCTGTCTGCCTGGCAGGTGGGCCTATCGGCCTTGGCGGGGGCGGTGGTGGGTTTCGGCGAGGTGGTCGAGGCGGATGGCTTCGAGTGATCGTTTGGTGATGCGTTCGGTGCCGTCGTGGATGGCGGTGATGGCTGCTTGGCGGATGAGTCGGGTGAGGGATCCGATGCGGCCGGCGGTGCGCTGGTGGAGGTAAGCCGCGTGGCGGGGGAGCGTGCCGCGTTTGTGGTGTTCGAGGTCGAGTGCGTTTTCGATGTCGGTGATGACGTCGCGGAATGGGTGACGGGTGCCGTGGCGAGCGGGGAGGGGACCGCAGTCGACGAGGGTGGCGCGTCCGGCGAGTTGGGCGCCTCTGACGCCGGTGAAGAGGGGTGTGTCGGTGACGTTGATGCCGGCGTAGACGAACGTGGCGGGCAGACGTTCGCTGAGGTCTTTGATCAGGTCTGCGGTTTGGGCGCCTGTGGTGGTGCGGGGGTTGAGACGGTGGATCTCGTCGATGAGAACGAGCTGTACACCGGCTTGGGTGTAGGTGTGGCAGACGGCGTCGGTGATCTGGGTCTGGGTCATGCGGGCTGTGACGGGGATGCCGAGGTAGCGGGCGAACTCGGTGACGAGGGTTTTCGCGGTCGCGCCGGGCGGGACCAGGACATACGCGACGGGTACCACTGCGTGCGCTGATCCGGGCGGTGCGGGGTTCTTGCGGATGTGGGCGAGGTGGCAGGTGCGGCCGACGTTGAGGAGCGCGGTCGTTTTCCCTGCTGCGGCGGGTCCGGTGACGATCAGCGAGGGCCGGGCGGTGGTCTGCTGGTGGCGGCCGAGGGTCATCAGGGTGCGGACCTGGGTGGCTAGGGTGTGGATGGCGGGGGTGCGGATGGTGACGAACGCGGAGTGGTAGGCCAGGCGTTCCTCTGTGCTGCGGGGCGGGTCGCCAGGGCGGGGAGGGGTGGGCGGGTCGGTGGTGGCGAAGCGGTGCCAGCCCTGCCAGGTGGTCAGGGGCCAGGACAGCTCGGCCTCGCCGCTGTCGCCGGTGCCGCCTTGTGCGCTGCCCGCGCTTGCCTGGCTCGGGTTCACCATGTGGCGGCTTCCTCGTGCGCGTTGTAGAGCCCGAATCCGGCGGCCGAGGCGGGGCTGACGTCGTCGTCGGGCAGGTCGTCGAGGTCGTCGATGCTGTCGTCGTTGCCTTCGTCGCCTTGCTGCGCAGGGCTGTCGGCGGCTGCTTCGGTGCCGTGGTTCCCATCGCCGGCTGTGGGGAGCGGGATGTGAGCGGTGCGGGCCATGAGGTCCTGCTCCGCTTTGGTGGCGTGGCCGCTGTGGACGCGGCGCATGAGCTGGTCGAGGGCGTCGGCGAGGCTGGCTTCGTACTGCTCGGCGTAACCGTGGTTGCCGTCAACGGCCTGGGTGCGGATGTGCTGCCAGGTCCGTTCGTCGAAGGGCCGGTGGACGTGGTCGCGGTGGATCCACGGAATCTCGGTAAGTTCACCGTCGGGAAGCCGGACCCAGATCTGGCGCACATCGTGGGGGTTGTAGTGGATCTCCCATTTCCCGCCTCTGCCGGCGACAGGGGAGGCCTGGCCGCGGTGCGGGGCGAGGAGATCCGCGTCGTAGGTGCGGTGGTGGATGGTGATGCCGGCGGGGGTGATGGCCTGCCAGCGCACGGGCAGCAGTTCGAGGTAGTCGCGCCCGGTCATTGGGACGGGGACGTGTCCGGCGACGGCGACGAGCGCGGCCCACATCTCATTCGGGGTGAGCGCCTTCCTGGGCATCATCGGGTGGCGCAGGCCTTCGTGGGGCCGGTGGTGGTAGTGCACCAGCCACTCGTCGAGGAGGTCCTGCATTTGGGCGACGCTGTAGCAGGCGTCTTTCTCGGTGTCGGGGCCGCGGCGGGTGACGTCGGAGCCGGTGTAGCCGGGCAGGTGCTGGCAGAACAGGGCGTTGATGGACCCGAAGGTCCGCTCGACGATGCCCTTCGCGGTGGGGGCGCGGGGCGGGGCGGGCTGGACGCTGATGCCGAGGGTCTCGCAGGCGGCGGTGAACGCGGCGGAGACGAAGACCTTGCCCCGGTCGACGACGATCGTCTCGGGCAACACGACCGGCCGGGCCGCCGCACCGGCCAGGCGCTCGTCCAGCGTGGCCAGCCGCTGGTGGGGGAGCGTGCGGGCGTGGACCATGCGCAGGATGTCCGGCCAGGGCGGCCTGGCCGGGTGCGGGACGGCCATCTCCGCCAGCAGCAGGGCCGCGTCGACGGCCTTGGTCGCGCTCGGGCACAGCACGGCGGCCAGGATGGAGCGGGTGGCGACGTCGACGGCGATAGTCAGCTCGGGCCGGGCCAGGCGCCCGTCGTCGAAGAGGGCCAGGACATCCAGGCGGGTGGTGTCGATCTGGACCTGCTCGCCCGGCCGCAGCGCCATGGCGGGGGTGAAAGCCCGCCCCTCGACGCTCGCGGGCACCTGCCGCACCGGACCACTGGGCAGTTCACCGGGGCGGGCGAGGGAGGTGACGAGACGGTACAGCGTGGCCTGCGACGGCACGGGCACCGCACCGGAACCGTGCCGCTCCTTGAGAATCTGGTTGATCAGCGGGAACAGGCCGCTGACAGTGCCCTTGGAACGCCCGCGCCGGCGGCGCAGCGCCTCGCGGACGGCGGCGACGACCCGCTCGTCAGCCCGCCCAGTGGGGCTGGAGGCGCGGGTGGTGCGGTGGTCCAGGAGCCCCCACAGGCCCTGTTTGCGGTAGGCCAGGCGCATGCGCTGCACCGTGGTACGCGACACCCGCCCGAACCCCAGGGCGGTCAGCTCCTCAGCCTTGGCCTGCTCCCGCTCGGCCAGCGTGTGCCGTGCGGGGTCGTACTGCTCCCGCACCACTCCACCGCTGCCAGGCCCGTCGGCAAGGCCGCATTCGACCTCCCTCACGTGCCGCTGCCAGGCCAGGGCCTTCTCCCGCGCCGCGGCGGGCGCGGTCTCGAACAGCCCCCACTGCGGGGCCGCCTGCGGCACGTCGGCCCCGATGACGCTGAAGCCGGGATCGGCGAACAGGTACCCGGCGAGCACCGCCTCGCCACCGCCGTCCGGGCCGACGAGGTGAACGGTCTGCCCGGACAGGGCGACCACCTGCCACTTCACGCCGCGGAAACGGACATGCGCCCCGACCTTCACCGCCGGCCGCGCATTGCGCCGCGCGCTCACTTGGCACCTTCCGTCTCGCCTGGACCGTTCCAGTCCCTGGGGCCGACAAGGACGCACTCGTGCAGCGGCGCCTCCAGGTCCGTTGTGAGCTGTCCGTGCCACAGGGCGTGGAAGACGACGGGAAGCACCTCGATCGGGTCACCGACAGCTTCGGCTCCCGCGAGCAGCGGCCGCGGCCGCGTGAACGCCTCCAGAACAGCGGACATCAGGCCCAGACGGCCGACGTTGCGGGGATGGCGGTAGCCGGCCAGCCACTTCAGATTGGCGGCCAGCACATCGTCGAGCGGCGCGAGGCGCCGGTAGGTCCAGCCGATCTCCTGACACGCCTCGCCCATCGCTTCGGCAGCCTTCACAGCGCGTTCGCCGCCGGCTTCCGGGTGGCTGGGGCAGTCGGCCAGCAGACCCGTGCCGTCGCGGTACCGGGCGAACAGCTGCGGCACCCAAGCACGCTCCCGTCCCCGTCCATCACGCCACAGCAGCCGCACGGGCCGCCCCGCCAGGCCTGTCACGTCAGGGTCGCGGTCCAGGACCATCAGCTGGGCACGCATCGCGTTCGACCCCGCGGCCACGTGCCGCCCGGTGGTCGCCGACCACCACAGCCCCGGACCCCAGCGCCGCCCCGGGACCACCGGGAACGCCGACACCGGCGGCAAGTCCTCGAACGCCACGGTCATGGCAGCATCCGCCCACCGCTGCTGCACCGCCTGCCCCACCGGATCGAGGAACACCGCCTCGAACCCGCTCCCTCGATCCACGGCCACTCGCCCTGCCCGGCCCCCGGGCCGGGTCGCCCCTGTGCTGATCACCTGCGTCAGCCAAGCCCCTCCCGCCGGCAGACGACGCCGCTTTCGGGATTTCTGCCACAAACGAGTGCCCTATCAGCTAACAGCCGACACCCCGCCCCGTCGTTCTCCGCCGCCGTCTTCCTGCCCGCCTGCCGTCAGCATGCCCCTGAGGACCTCGGCGGGCATGTCCGCCCACCGGGCCACCTCCTCCAATGGCACTCCACCGTTCACCGCCGCCACCGCGGTCCGCTTCCAGGCCGCCTCGATCAGACCGGCACTGTGCCCGAGACCGCGCAGCAGCTGCCGGGAGACCTCGGCGGTCGGCCCGCTCTGCACGCCGCGCAGCTGAAGCAACTGTTCCTCGGCACTGTCGATGAGGCTGCCGATCCGCGCCCGCTGCTCGGGCGGCACCACCGCCCGCCACATCGTCCCCGAGCCCGGCGCCCGTTTCTCTTTGCCGAGCACCCGCAACTGCCCGGCCATGGTCACCGGCTGATGCTCCTGGCGCACCCACCAGGGATCGTCCGCGTACCCCGGCGGGCCGCCGGCTCCGCGGCGTCGGCGGATGACGCTGCCCATCCAGGCGATCAGCGGACCGCCGTGATCCGTCGCCGCCAACGGCCCCAGCCACGCGCGCCCGACACGCTCCCCGAGCCGACGGCAGAACATCCCGTCGGCGGCCAGCGCCCGCGGCCGCCCCGCACCACTGTCCACCCACACCAACTCCGCCATCGCCGGGTCCAGCAGAGCGTCCGCGACCGTCACCACTTCGGGGAAGACGACCGCGTCCCGCCCGACGATCCGCCACCACGCCAGATCACCACCTGCATTCCCGCCCGCGACCTGATGCAGCCGCCGCGGCCAGATCGTCTCCCGCTCCCAGTGCAAGGCCTGATCCCACCACCGTGCCACCACCGCCCACGCCAGAGTGAACACCCGCTCCGGCTCGGCCCCAGCCCGCACGGCCCGCCGCGCCACCCCCGCCCAGCGCCGCTGCGCCCACACCATCTCCGGCAGCTGCCGCACGTCCAGGCACTCGTGGGGCTGGTCGGCGTCCGCGTCCAAGAGCCACCGCCCGTGCCGTACGCACACCCGATCCCACCGCGGGGCGTACCGCATCGCCCGGAAAGCCGTTGCCGTGCGCCGGGCCGCGCACAGCCGGCAGCCGTACGCCACCGGCCCGGCAACAACGCCGCCAATCCGCCACGCCGCCGCTGGCACTCCACCTCCCTCGGCCGGCAGCTTGCCGTCCTGCCGCGCCCAGGAGGGCAACGCACGCGCCAGCACGTCTGCCTCGACGCCGCACAGTTCTGCCAGGAGATGCCGCCCGGTTGCGTTCAGCAGCACCTCGGCGTCAGCCCGCCAGGCGCCGCCTTCGTGCTTGGGCTGATGGTTGTGCCAGTGCCAGCAGGACCGCAAAGCCTTCGCCTCCATTCCGTAGCGGCTCGCGATGCGGGAGATCAGCGACGAGGTCGTCTCCCCCTGCAGGGGAGCGGTCCGCAGGAGGCCAGGGTGATGGATCACTCCCCCACAGTGCCGTGTTCGCGGTCCCGGGCGGGCACGTTCGCAACGGATGCCTAGGAGATCAAGCGAACCGGATCAGGAAGCCTGAACGACGTCGTGGCGGAGATCCCCGCCACCGCACTCGGCACGGGACCCCCATGTCCAGGGCCCTACAACGCTGCGAGTGGTCACTAGACAGTTCGCGGTGCCCCACGAAATCCGCTGACACCCCTCGCTCGGTTCCCTGTATGACTAGCGCGAACAGCCACAGGGGAGGACAGCCGGTGGGTAAAGCGTCGTCGGGAAAACGCGCGGCCAAGGCAGGCGGTACCCGGGATCACACAGTGCCGCAGATGTACCCGCAGCACGATCCCTGGAAGCATTGGAAGCCGAACAGCCCAAGTCAGCCCAAGCCTTGGGAGGGTCAGACACATTCCGCTCCGCAGTACATCTTGCAGTACGCCGCTTTTCCGCCCAGCCTGAACATCGAACGTCGCTGGACCGTGGAGCATCCACCGCCTCGCTCCCCAGACGTGGCGCATGCCTGACCCGCGAGCCAACCATCTGGCCCGAGCAGTTTGGCGCGCCTGAGCGACTGCCGGGGGAGGGGGTAGAAGGTGTACGTGCTGCGCGCTAGCCTCCCGGCATGGATCCTCGCGCGCCCTTCCACCCGGGCGATGGCCGTCAGCGCTATGCGGGCCCTGCCGTCGTCGTCATGCCTGACGGTCGCGAAGTCGCGGTCACCGCGTCCCTTGTTCTGCGTTACGACCCTCGCCGGAGCGACAACCGGGAGTCGGACCGGGACAGTACCTGGGCTGGCAGTAGCACACTGGCAGATCCGGAAAGCCGCGTTGACCTCTTCGACGCGGACCCTGGAATGCTGCGCTTGCCCGATGGGCGTGAGAGCGAGTTCATGGCGACAAGCGGCCACACTGAAGTCGGCGTTGCAGGGCTTGGTCCAGCGCCCTTCGCGTCGCAGTGAAGTCTGTTCTCCACGGGAGCGGGGGCCGCACAGCGTGCAACACCAGAGGCGCAGCAGAGTCCGCGTTACACCTCTGACCTGCCAGCACATCGATCGAACCATGGCCACAGCGCCGGGCCACGGGCCTCAAGAAGCCCATGGCTCGGTCACAGTGCAAGACGGCGATCAGAGGGCGCCCGGGGCGGCCTGGGGGATCGTCACCGGCTTCGCCCAGTCCATGCCCAGCTTCGCGAGGGCGGCGAGCTGGTCGGCGTCCAGCCGGTCCCTTCTGGATTTCGTGTTCGAAATCCATACGCCCAGCTTGACGGTCATCGGCTCCGTCTCGCCGTCGCCCTCGATCTCCACGACCGCGCCGCGCGGTACGGGCCGGTGGGCGCCTTCCCGCTCCACCCACTGCGCCAGGGCTGCCAGGCCACGCTGGAACGCCTGCTGTGCCTTGCTCGGGCCCTTCGCCGTACGGGGCGCCGCCGGGGCGGGAGACGGGGCCTGGGCGGGCTGCACGCCCAGCTTGGTCAGCCGTTCCTGCTGCTCTGTCGACAGCTGCGCCCAGGTGCCCGGGTTCTTCTGCCGCTCCAGCCACCGCCCGATGTCATCGCCTTCGAACAGCACCCCCGGTTCGATGGCTGGCAGGACGCCGTCGGCGTCGACCAGGTCCGCCAGGACGCGGTAGTGCCGCTGCCAGTCCAGCGGCCAGGGGCAGTTCCAGTCCTCGTCGACCGCGGCCAGCTGCTGCGCGCGTACGGCGGCCCGTTCCGGATCCTTGCTCAGACCGCCCTTCCGGCGCAGGTTCGCCATGTGCTGCCCGATGGGCACCATCGCTTCGCCCTCGCCCCACACGGCGTCCTGCCGGGGCGCGAGGTGCCCGGTGGCCCGCCGGTAGGAGCGGAGCGCGGCGAGCTTGTTCTCCCATGCCTCCTCGCCCGGCTCCCAGACCATCCCGGCCTCCGGGGCGTCCAGGAGCGTCTTGCGCCGGTCCTCCAGATCCCCGGCCCGCTGCGCCTTCCGCTGCTGATGCACCCAACGGCCAAGCGGAAACGACTTCGTCGCCCCGACCTCGACCTCGACGTCATACGGAACGGCGTAGACGCCGGTGATCTCGTTCTCCTTCCGCCACCGGAGCAGGGCCTGGTAGCCCTCCAGCCAGACCAGGGATTCCGGCCGGTAGACCCGGGTGCGCAGGAACGCCGCGATGGTCGCGGCGTCGCGCGGGCTGGAGAAGTGGAGCAGGGCGGCTTCGGCGGCGGCCTGCGTGTCGTCGTCCTCCTGGTCCTCGCCCTCGCCGCCGGCCCCGACGATCCGCCCGTCCTCGTCGCGCCGGACGTGGACCTTGCGCTTGCCGCTCGTGAGCGCCCGGGAAGCGAGCTGCTCGACCAGGCGCTCATCGTGGCTGCGCAGCCCCTGGAGCACGGCCACGAGCGGCTTGAAGCTCGCGGAGGCGACCATGTCGGTCGGGTCCTCGTTCGGCTCCAGGAACACGGGCACGATGATCCTGGCCACCTTGATGCTGCCGTCCTTGTTGAGGCGGAGCGCCCGGCCGATGTTCTGCACGATCTCGACCTGGGAGCCGCGGGTGTCGGCGAAGCAGATCGAGTCGACTCCCCGCTCGCCGGTGATGTCGACGCCTTCCCCGAGCACGCGAACGCTGGCGAGGAAGGCCCGGTGGACCCGCCGGTTGTTCGCGTCGATGCCGTTGGCGAACTGGCGCAGGACTTCGCGCCGCTCGGACACGAGGTGGTCGCCGCACAGCCACGCCGACCACACGCGGTCCGGCGGTACGTGGCGGCCGGCCTCGAGTTCGTAGAACTCCGCGTCGATCGACGACTTCGGCAGCTTGTCGGCGGCCGCCAGGTCCTCATCGGAGGCGTCGTTGACGTACAGCGCGGCAGCTGTCTGCGGCAGCTTCTCCGCGAACGCGGCGGCCTCCTCGACCTTCTGGTGGAACGTCATGACCGTACGCAGGTTGTACGCCGCCGCGTGCTCCAGGAGCGCCGTCTGCAAGAGCGCCAGGCGCCGGCCCCGTCGCGCCTCCTCCGACTCCCCGAGAACGGGGGAGGGGTCGCGGATCTCCAGGACGTCGATCTCAAATCCCGCAAGGATTTCGCGCTCGATCGCCTCGCTCAGACCGAGCTCTGCGATCCACTTGCCGTAGGTCCCGTCCGGGTCATCCGACATCGTCGCCAGCTCCACCTCCTGGCCGTCCGCGCCCTTCTGCGGCCGGGGCGCGGCGAGGATGCGCGGGGTCGCGGTGAGGTAGAGCCGGAAGTCCGCCGGGATCCGGGCGTTGTCGTGGATCGCCGCCCACGGACGGCCAAGATCACCAGCGGTTCCGTGGGCCTCATCCACGATCGCGAGGTCGAAGCCGTC
The DNA here is from genome assembly GCF_001865245.1 of Streptomyces sp. CC53. Lineage (GTDB taxonomy): Bacteria > Actinomycetota > Actinomycetes > Streptomycetales > Streptomycetaceae > Streptomyces. The sequence continues at coordinate 9,023 of NZ_MKXB01000019.1, forward strand.
CATGTGCTGGCCGTAGAGCCGCTCCCCGCCCGCCAGCGCGGCCTCCAGCGGCCCGCGAACCTTCCGCTGCCCCTCGGGAGCGTCCACGTCCTCACGGTCCACGAGAGAGGCGTACGTGGCGAACACGACGACCGGCCCGTGCCCGGCCCACAGGGCGAGCTGAATGGGGTTGGTGGTGGTCCGTACCCCGAGCGCGCCCAGGACCGGGTCGTTCTCCAGCGAGCACACCGCGACCATCGGGGCCCGGTGGCCCACCGCCCGCCACGCCTGGGCGGTCTGCGCGAGCAGGTCCAGGGTCGGGACAGTCACGAGGATCCGGCCGTCCGAGAAGCTCTCCAGCGCGCACGCGGCGGCCGTGATCGTCTTGCCCGACCCGGTCGCTGACACGATCGTGCCCCGGGCACCCTGCGGGGGCACAGATGACCTTGCAGGGAATCCCACCCACCTACGAAACGCGGAGCGCTGATCTACCTGGTGTTCCTTGAGCTGGATCGCTGACATTTCCTTGCCTCCCCTATGCCTGAATTCCCGTGGTCTTTCAGATGGCCGCGTGCGGAATGCAGGCCGCGCCCGAGTCGTTCCAGATCTGCCCACCGGCCTTGTGCCAGCCGCCGGGCTTCCCGTCCTTGAAGGGCGGCACGTCGTCCGGGTCGTAGTGCCCGGCATCGAGCGTGCAGACCACGACGTCCCCGTCCGTGTTCCGCGTCCGCGCGGTGCACAGACCGCCGGCCTCGCCCAGCGCCTCCAGCACCCGGCGCCGCGCCGTGGTGTGCGGGTGCGTGCCCGGCAGTACGGACTCCCGGACGAACCTCTCCAACCGCACCAGGTCGGCCCGCTCACGCTGCCTCACGTCCGCGATATGTACGGCCAGCTCAGCGGCACCCGCCGACCGGCCACCGCGCCGGGACCACTCTCGATCCGCGATACCCACCAGGGCCTCGCTCACCGTCGCCACGCCCTCATCCCAGCCGTCCTCGAACACCTCACCCCGAGACGCCGGCGTCATCCCGCCCAGCTCCACCACCTCGCACTGCGCCCCGGCGACCGCCCCGGCCTCCAGCGCGGCCACCAGGTCGTCCGCCTCGCTCGCGGGCACTCCCTGCGCCTCCAGGAGGGCGAACAGCCTCAACCGGGCGTTGACGCCCGCCGTCTGGTACTGCGTCACCCGGCGCAGAGAATCGCTGCTCAGCGCGGGATCGGGTCCGGTAGATTCGGGGTGACCGGTCATCTGCGGTCGTTCCTCTCGGAATTCGGGGAGGTTCCCGGGCGGGTGTCCTGTGTTTCCGCCAACGGTACATGCTGCATCTACCGGATGCACGCGGTACACTGGAACCCACACGAACGAGCGACCCCC
>NZ_MKXB01000020.1:0-8717 GCF_001865245.1 Streptomyces sp. CC53
ACGCGGCGGGCCACACGCCGTACCGCCTGGCCGCGGGGGACCGGGAGGCCGCCGGGGAGGCCCAGCACCGTCAGGCGGCGCCGCTTGAAGTACCGCGCGACGTGGGCCGGGGCGCTGCGCGCCAGATACTGCTCGGCCGCCTCCCGCAGGTCCGGCCGCAGGTCCGGCTGCATGGCGAAGCCCACAGCTCGGACGAGGCCCGGCACGTCCACGTCGGCCGGCGCGGCGCCTGCGGGCGCCTCCAGGTCCGGCAGCAGGGCGTCCGCCAGGGTCACCGGGATCCGGTTGCTGTTCTGGTACGGGGCCAGCCGCTGCAGCAGCAGGTCCGTGCCGACCCGCGCCACGGGGATGCCGTGGAACCGGTCCGCCGTGAACAGCGCCGTCGAGAAGCAGCCCGCGACCAGTTCGGGCCGCATCCGCCGGAACACCACCTCGGCCAGCACCGGCTGCTCCAGCACGGCGAGCCGGGCGCCCAGCCCCGCCGCCTCCCGCTCCAACCGCCGGGACCAGGACGGCGGGGCCACCGGGTGCGGCTTGAAGACCAGGCGGCGGTGACCGCGCGCGACGGCGCCCCGCACCATCCGCAGGTGCAGCTCCTCCTCCTCGTCCGCCGTGAGGATGTCCAGCGCCGACAGGTACTGCCCGAGCAGCAGCGCCCCGCCCTCCCCGCCGTCCTCCTCCGCACCGGACGCCGTGTCGTGCGTCGCCAGCTCGTCCAGCACCTTCGTGAAGGCGTCCACCGGGACGGTTTCCGTGACCGCCCCGAACTCGCCCAGCAGCAGGGGGCGCAGGCCCGGCACGAGGTCCAGGTGCAGCACCCGCCGCACCCGTTCCCCGACCAGCGGGTCGATCTTGTTGCGGGTCGGGCCGTACGTCATCAGCCCGTCCGCGTACACCGTCAGCGGTGCGTCCTGGAAGATCCGCGCCAGCGTCAGCGCGGGCGCCACCTGGAGTGACTCCACGACGAGTTCGACCCGGCCCCCGTCCCCCAGGCCCCACAGCAGCCGCAGGTGCCTCTCCCACAGCGGCAGTTCGTCCCCGCGCGGCGACCAGCCACCCGGGTGCAGCGGCGCGATCGCCGCGTTCCAGGACAGCACGTCGTCGAACCGGCCGCCGCCGCCCTCACGCAGCCGGGCGAACCCCGGCATCCGGTCCAGCGGCGGCGTGGTCTCCGGGACCGACGCGTTGTTGGACACCAGCAGCACCCGCCGCGCCGCCGGGGGCAGGCACCCGCTGTCCAGGGCGGCGGCGAGCGTCGCCGCCCCGTACAGGCTGGACGCGTACAGCAGTTGCGTGGTCCCTGATCCGCCTCCGCCGGTTCCGGGCGGCGCGCTCACGTTCCCGCCTCCGCCGACCCCCTGCCCCGTGGTCACGTCCCCTCCTTCGCCGGTCCCGGGCCGCGCGGTCACGCTCCCCCCTCCGCCGCTGCGCTCCCCACGGGGGCGGGGCGCCGCCGCAGCCGCCGCAGGAGCTGCGCCCGGTCCGCGTCCATCGTGGCGAGGACGTCCTTCAGGACGTCCTGTGGCATGCGCCGCAGGGCAGCCGCGCTCAGCGCCCGCAGCCGCCGGGCCACCGGCGGTTCGAAACGCGTGATCTGACCGCAGTGGTGGGCGATGATCGCACAATACGTCCGCACCGCTTTCGGTAGAAGTCGATCGGCGTCCGGATCGGCCGCCGTCTCGTCGATCACCTGGTCGAATGCGCGGAGGAAATCGAGTTGCCTGATATCGCCGATCTGCGTGAGCGACGTGGCCACCCCTCTGCGGTAGAAAACCCCGAGTGTGCTGACCGCGGCGAAGGAATCGGCTTCCCGGTGGAGTCGCCAGATCCACGGCCGGTCCTCCGCCGTCCGCAGGCCGTGCGGGAAATGCAGGATTCCCCGGTCGAGCAGCCGCCGGTGGTACATCCCGGCCCACGCGTACGGATAGTCGACCGACGTCGAGCGGTGCGCCGGGAGGATCGCGTCGCGGGGCCGCAGCACCTCACCGCGCCTCCCCACCGGTGCCCGCTGCACCGACCGTTCCCGGCCCGTGCACCGCACATGGTCAGTACGGACGAAGTCGCACCCCAACCCCTCTATGAGCGACAGTAGTCGGCTGTAGTAGCCGGGTGCGAGCCAGTCGTCGCCGTCGAGGAACGCGACGTACTCGCCGCGTGCCGCGTCCAGCCCGGTGTTGCGGGCCGTCGCCAGACCGCCGTTGGTCCGGTGCCGGAGCAGCACCGCGCCGGGGACCTCCCGCATGGCCCGTTCGAGGATCTCCGGAGTGCCGTCCGTCGAGCAGTCGTCGACGAGCAGGAACTCGAAGTCTTCCCGGGCGTTGGCGTGCAGGCTTCTGAGTGTGTCGGGCGCGTATCTCTGCACGTTGAAGAACGGCACGACGACGGAGAGCTTGACCACGTCTCGGACGCTAGGCCGCCCGCCGCTCCCTCTTTCCTTCCTGGGAGGGGCTGACAGGTGAACAATGCGCGGCGCACTGCTGAACCGGACGGCGGAAAGGTGCTGTTCACTGTTTGTTGCCGCCGAGTTGGGCCGCGAAAGGGATGGCCTTCCTAATGTCCTCGGCGTGCCCTCGCTCACGTATCGGACCGCGGTCGTCGCGGATTCCGACACCCGTTGGAAATGGGGCGCGCTGACCGCGCGCCGCCTCGCCCCGCCCGGCCCCGCCCCCGACGTCACCGGCTTCGCGCTGCGCGGCCGGGCGACCCCGACGGCCCGGCAGCTCGCCGAGACCGGCCTCGGGACGCCCCGGGAGGTCACGGCGGCCGAGCTCCTGCGGGCCCTGCGCGAGGAGGCGTACGACGTCGTCGTCCTCGCCACCGTCGGCGGCACCGTCCGGGCGCTGCTGCACGGCCTGGCCGCCCTCGCCCCGGAGCGCCGCCCGGTGACCGTCACCGGCTACGTCGGCGTGGTGTACGAGAAGCTCACCGACGGGTTGCTGCTGCGGCACGGCGCGGACGTCGTCCTCGCCAACTCGCCCTTCGACGCCCGCCGGTTCCGCCAGGTGTACGAGGGCGTGGGCGCCGACGCCTCGCCCGTCGTGGAGGCGGCCCTGCCGTTCCTGGGCGGCACGCCCTACCGGCCGGTCCCCGGGCGGCACACCGTGGTGTTCGCCGCGCAGCCGTCCGTGCCGGCGTCCCGGGCCGAGCGGCTCTACCTGCTGCGCCGCCTCGCCGGGTACGCCCGGCTGCACCCGGGCCGCGAGATGCTGCTGAAGCTGCGCTCCAAGCCCGGCGAGCACACCACGCACATCGAAGAACTGCCGTACCAGCGGCTCGCCCGCACCCTGCCGCTGCCGCCCAACCTGCGCCTCGTGTACGGGAACATGGGCGACGTCCTGGACCGCACCGACCTGCTGGTCACCGTGTCGTCGACGGCCGCCTTGGAGGCCCTGCACCGGGGCGTGCCGACGGCCGTGCTCAGCGACCTGGGCGTGCGGGAAGCCCTCGGCAACCACTACTTCGTCGGGTCCGGCCTGCTCACCTCCTGGGACCGGCTCGACGCCGGTGAGGAGCCCGCGCCCGACCCGGACTGGCTCGCCGACCAGGGGCTGCGGGCCGCGCCGGACACCGACGCCTTCGCCGCGGCCCGGGCCAGGATCGAGGAACGCCGCAAGCCCGGCGCGCCGCCCGTCGCCCCCTACTACACGGCGGCGACGGCCCCCGGCTACCTGCCGGGCGTCCTGGGCCGCCACCACCTGGAGGCGGCCCAGGACGCGCCGGAGGCACGCGGGGTGCGCCGGGCGCTGCGGGACGCCGTCCGCGGCACGGCACGCGGGGCGTACCGCCACGGTGTCCAGCGGGTGGCGCCGCTGATCCGCAGGCTGGGGGAGCTGTGAACGCGACCGAACGACGGACCGTCCTCGCGGTCATCCCGGCCCGCGGCGGCTCCAAGGGTGTCCCCGGCAAGAACCTCGCCCGGGTGGGCGGCGTCCCGCTGGTGGCCCGCGCCGTGCACGCCTGCCTGGCGGCCCGCCTGGTGACCGACGTGGCCGTGTCGACGGACGACCCCGCGATCGCGGACGCCGCCCGCCGCGCAGGTGCGGCGGTGGTCGCCCGCCCCGCGGACCTGTCGGGCGACACGGCCACGAGCGAGGCCGCCGTGCTGCACGCCCTGGACGCCCGCGAGGCGGAGACGGGCCGGGCCGCCGACGTGGTCCTCCTGGTGCAGTGCACCAGCCCCTTCCTGACGCCCGCGGACGTCGACGGCGTGGTGGACGAGGTGCTGCGCGGCGGCGCCGACACCGCCCTCACGGCCGCCCCCTTCCACGGCTTCGTGTGGCGCGGGGCCCGGCCCCGCCCGGCGGCGGACCCCGCCCGCTCGGGACCCGCCGACGCGCACGGCGCCAAGGACGCCGACGGAACCGCGGACCCGCGGCGGGCCGCCGGCCCGGGGCGCGGCCCGGAAGGCCCGCACGGCGCCGAGGACGCGCACCGCCCCGAGGGCACCGCGTCCGGCGCCCTGGACGCCCACGGCGTCAACCACGACAAGGCGTACCGGCCGCGGCGCCAGGACCGGCCCGCCGAGCTGCTGGAGACGGGCGCCGCGTACGCCATGGACGCGGCGGGCTTCCGCCGCCACCGCCACCGCTTCTTCGGCCGCACGGCCCTGGTCGCCACCGACCCCGCCCGGGTGCTGGAGATCGACGACCCGCACGACCTGGCCCGCGCCCGCGCCCTGGCCCCGCTGCTGGACGCAGCGCCCACCCCGACCCGGGCGGACGTCGACGCGGTGGTCCTCGACTTCGACGGCACCCAGACCGACGACCGCGTGTGGATCGACTCCGACGGCCGCGAGACGGTCGCGGTCCACCGCGGCGACGGCCTCGGCATCGCCGCTCTGCGCCGCGCCGGGCTGCACCTGCTGATCCTCTCCACGGAGCGGAACCCGGTCGTCGCGGCCCGCGCACGCAAGCTGCACGTGCCCGTGCTGCACGGCATCGACCGCAAGGACCTCGCGCTGAAGCACTGGTGCGAGGAGTACGGGGTCGACCCGCAGCGGGTGCTCTACGCCGGCAACGACGTCAACGACCTCCCGTGCTTCGGCCTCGTCGGCTGGCCGGTCGCCGTGGCCGACGCCCACGGACCCGTCCGCGCCGCCGCGCGGGCCGTCACGACCACCCCGGGCGGTGAGGGGGCCGTCCGCGAGATCGCGGGCTGGCTCCTCGGACCCGAGCTCACCGCCCACCCCACCGCGTGACCCGGTCACTCACACCCCACCGCGTGACCGGGTCACGCACGTCCCACCCGCGTGACCGGGTCACGCGCACCCGTCCGTCAACGCACCGCGACCAGGAAAGTGGATCATGAGCGACCCCCGTTTGCGCACCCTCGGCACCCGTTCCGTCGGCCCCGGCCGGCCCGTCTACGTCACCGGCGAGATCGGCATCAACCACAACGGCGACCTCGACAACGCCCTCAAGCTGATCGACGCCGCCGCCGAGGCGGGGTGCGACGCCGTCAAGTTCCAGAAGCGCACCCCCGAGATCTGCACCCCCCGTGACCAGTGGGACGTCGAGCGCGACACCCCCTGGGGCCGGATGACCTACATCGACTACCGCCACCGCGTCGAGTTCGGCGAGGAGGAGTACCGCACGATCGACGCGTACTGCAAGGAGAAGGGCATCGCCTGGTTCGCGTCCCCCTGGGACACGGAGGCGGTCGCCTTCCTGGAGAAGTTCGACGTCCCCGCCCACAAGGTGGCCTCCGCCTCCCTGACCGACGACGAGCTGCTGCGCGAGCTGCGCGCGACCGGCCGCACGATCATCCTCTCCACGGGTATGTCGACGCCGCGGCAGATCCGCCACGCCGTCGAGGTCCTCGGCAGCGGCAACATCCTGCTGTGCCATGCCACCTCCACGTACCCGGCGAAGGCCGAGGAGCTCAACCTGCGGGTGATCGAGACGCTGAAGCAGGAGTACCCCAACGTCCCGATCGGCTACTCCGGCCACGAGACCGGCCTGCAGACCACGCTCGCCGCCGTCGCGCTCGGCGCGGTCTTCGTCGAGCGCCACATCACCCTCGACCGTGCGATGTGGGGCTCCGACCAGGCCGCGTCCGTCGAGCCCGGCGGCCTCAGCCGCCTCGTCCGCGACATCCGCACCATCGAGACCGCCCTCGGCGACGGCGTGAAGCGCGTGTACGAGTCGGAGCTCGCCCCCATGAAGAAGCTGCGCCGCGTGATGGCCCCGGCATGACCCCGCCGACCGAGCACCTTGCGTTCGTCGAGAGCCCGGTCCAGCTCCTGAACGTCCTGGAGTGGACGTACGCACGGCTCGCCGAACCGCCCACCGGCGCGCCGGGAGGCGCGCCGCGGGCGGGCGCGCACGGCACGCCCCCGACCCTGGTCGTCCTCCCGCCCACCGACCCGATGTCGCGGGGCCAGCTGCGCCGGATGGCGGGGCTGGCCCGCGACGAGGGCCTCACCGTCCACTGGCAGGAGGCGCGGGGCCGCGAGGGCTCCCTGCCGCACACCCTGCGCGCGCTCGCCCCGCTGCTGCGCCGCGCGGACCACGTCCTGATCGGGGACCCGTTCTCCCGCTACGTGCAGCTGCTGCTGTCGCTGTTCCCGCCGCGCCGCCTGACGGTCGTCGACGACGGCACGGCCACCATGGAGTACGCGGAGCGGCTCAGCACGGGCGAGCGGCTCGTGCGCTGGCACCGCAGGGAGAGCCGCAGCCCGCGCGAGCTGGCCCTGGCCCCGCTGACGGCCCTCGCCCGCCGCCGGCTGGCCCCGGGCCGGGGCCGCACGGTCGAGATCTTCACGGCCCTGCCTCTGGCGGCGGCCCCGCCCGGCACCGAGGTCGCCCGCAACGCCTTCGCCTGGACCCGCGCCCGCTTCGGCCCGCCACGCGTCACTCCGGGGGCCGACCTGGTCGGCACGTCGCTGGTGGAGACGGGCGTGGTGGACGCGGACCGCTACGTGGGGGCGGTGGCGGCCCTGGCGGCGGCGCACGGCGTGACCCGCTACTACGCGCACCGCCGGGAGAGCACACCGAAGCTGCACCGCATCGCGACGGAGACCGGACTGGAGGTCGTCCGCCCCGAGCTGCCTCTGGAGCTGGTCACCCGCCGCGGGCCGACCAGCCGCACCGTGCTCAGCTTCCCGTCCACGGTCGTGCACACCCTGCCGGCGGCCCTGGCCGGCACCGGCGTGTCGATCACGGTGTGCGACGTGGCGCCGGAATGGCTGAAAGCGAGCGCTCCGCCCCGGGCCCGGGGGTTCCTGCGTACGGTGGCGGAGTCGGCCCGGGCGGCCCACGGGCTGTCGCTGACCGGGGCGTAAACGACTGTTAACGCCACGGCGGGAGGGGGTGCGGGAAGATCGACTCAAGGCCCAAAAGGCGTGAGCTTACCCACGTCGGACCCACCTCAAGCGCTCTCAGCTCGCCTTCTTTCCCCTATCGGGCTGAAGTTTTGTAGATCACAGGTAAGTTGAGGGGTAAAGACGCCTACCCTTTGATGGGTGAACAAGTTGATGTCCCGCGAGCCCGAAGCAGACGTTCCCGGCGAAACGCCCCTGCCCGGTACGCTGCCGGAACCCCTGCGTGCCGAGCTGATCGCCTTCCGCCGGGATTTGCACATGCACCCCGAGCTGGGCAACCAGGAGTTCCGCACCACCGCCGCGATCAAGTCCCGGCTGGAGGCCGCGGGCCTCCGCCCCCGGGTGCTCCCCGGCGGCACCGGGCTCACCTGCGACATCGGCACCTGGGACGGCCACCGCCCCATGCTGGCGATCCGCGCGGACATCGACGCCCTGCCCATCCCGGACACCAAGGCGGACTGCCCGTACCGCTCCACCGTCCCGGACCGCGCCCATGCCTGCGGCCACGACGTCCACACCACCACGGTCCTGGGGACCGGTCTGGTCCTGGCCGAACTGCACCGCAAGGGCCTGCTGGCCCGCCCGGTCCGGCTCGTGTTCCAGCCGGCCGAGGAGGTCCTTCCGGGCGGCGCGGTCAACGCGGTGGAGGCCGGCGTCCTCGACGGCGTCGGCAAGATCATCGCGGTCCACTGCGACCCGCGCGTCGACGCCGGCAAGATCGGTTTGCGGGTGGGCCCCATCACCTCCGCCTGCGACCGCCTGGAGGTCACCCTCGACGGTCCTGGCGGCCACACCGCCCGCCCGCACCTGACGACGGACCTGGTCACCGCGGTGGCCCGGGTCGCCACGGACGTCCCGGCGCTCCTCGCCCGCCGTATCGACGCCCGCTCCGGCCTGGTCCTGACCTGGGGGCGCATCGAGGCCGGCCACGCCCCGAACGTCATCCCGCAACACGCCGAGCTGGGCGGCACGGTCCGCTGCCTGGACCTGGCCGCCTGGCGGGACGCCCCCGACCAGGTGTACGCGGCGATCGACGAGGTCGCGACCCTGCACGGAGCCAAGTCCACGATCAACTACGTCCGCGGGGTGCCGCCGGTCGTGAACGACCCGGTGATCGCCGAGCTCCTCCGTGAGGCGATGACCCGCCGCTGCGGCCCGTACGCGATCGAGGACACCGAGCAGTCCCTGGGCGGCGAGGACTTCTCCTGGTACCTGGAGCACGTCCCCGGCGCCATGGCCCGCCTCGGCGTTCGCCGCCCGGGGGACCCCAACCACCTCGACCTCCACCGCGGCAACTTCGACGTGGACGAGAGCGCGATCAAGGTCGGCGTCGAGATGTTCACCGCCGCCGCCCTGATCGACGCGGGCACGGTCTGACCCTCCCCGCCCCCGGCGG
>NZ_MKXB01000020.1:9048-54740 GCF_001865245.1 Streptomyces sp. CC53
CCCTGGCGCCCAGGCCCCGGTCCTTCGCCACCCAGGCCCGCGGCCCCTCCGCCGCCACGACCGCGCCGGTTCGCGTCGACCCGCCGCGGGCCCGGAGGCGTACCCGTCTGCACGCCGCCTGCCCACCGCCGGGGTACTTCACCGCTTGCCCCCGACCCCGGCTCCGGAGACGGTGACCACCGGGACACCAGGCGATCCAGGGCGGCTCGATCGGCACACCGGGCGATCCGGGGCAGCTCCCCGAGACGGCGACGACCGGAGCGGGGCGTCCCGCCTTGTCGCCGCCGGTACCCCCGCGCCCCCGAGACCCTGCCGTAAGGTACGTCCGGCCGTCGCCGGCAGCCCCGTGAACGCCAGGACCTTGTCGTACGGGCACGTCCGGCCGCCGCCGGCACCCCCGCGCCCCCGAGACCCTGCCGTAAGGCACGTCCGGCCGTCGCCGGCAGCCCCGTGAACGCCAGGACCCTGCCGTACGGGCACGCCCGGCCGCCGCCGGGCCCGACAGCCCCCAGAGGCGATCTCCGTCAGGAACGTGCCCGGTGCGTCCGTCCCGTGGGGCACCCCGGCGCGTCCCGCCCCCGCCGCGTGCTGCGGACTCCCCGCTCTTACCGAAGGGTCGCGCCCCCCCGTCGAGGGCGCCCGCGCCTCGGGCGATTCCTCCCACGCCGACGCCCCCGCAGGTGGCTCGATATCGTCGCTCTCGCCGCCCGTCGGCCCCTGCTGAGCCACCCGGCGCACCCGCCGGCGCGTCGGCCGACCGCAGGCCAGAACGGCTGCCACGCTGGGGTGGCCCCTACTCGGCGGGACCCACGGGGAGGTGGCCGGGCCGCGGCCTGTTCGCGACGAATCGATAACGGCTTCCGTACGGGGCTTTATCTGACATCTACGCGCGTTACGATCGCCGCGAAACCAGCGCCGAGAAGAGGCGCTTCGGTCAGGTCGAAGGAGCCCCCCTTGCGCCGGATCACCAGGATCGCCACCGCGGGCATCGCGTCCGCGGCGCTCGCGCTCAGCGTCACCGCCTGCGGCGGTGGCAACTCGTCGGACGCCGGGTCCGACTCGGACGGCGGCAAGGCCGCCATCGCGTACGACATCGGCGGCCGCGGCGACCAGTCGTTCAACGACGCCGCCTACGCCGGCCTCGCCAAGGCCGAGAAGGACTTCGGCATCAAGGGCACCGAGGCGGAGCCCAGCGAGGGCGAGGGCGACCCGGACAAGGTCCAGCGCCTCACCTCGCTCGCCCGTGCCGGCAACAACCCGGTGATCGGCGTCGGCTTCGCGTACGCGCCGGCCATCGCCGAGGTTGCCCCGAAGTTCCCGGACACCACGTTCGGTCTCATCGACGACACGTCGAAGACCGGCAAGAACATCGCCAACCTGGTCTTCAACGAGGAGCAGGGCTCCTACCTGGCGGGCGTGGCCGCCGCCAAGGTGACCAAGTCGAACACCGTCGGCTTCATCGGCGGGGTGGAGACCCCGCTGATCAAGAAGTTCGAGGCGGGCTTCGTCCAGGGCGTCAAGGACACCAACAAGGACGTCAACGTCAAGGTCCAGTACCTGACGCAGCCGCCGGACTTCGGTGGCTTCTCGAAGCCGGACCTCGGCAAGGCCGCCGCCCAGGGCCAGATCGACGCGGGCGCGGACGTGATCTACGCCGCCGCCGGCCTCGCCGGCTCGGGCTCCATCGAGGCTGCCGCCAAGGCCGACAAGTGGGCCATCGGCGTCGACTCGGACCAGTACAACCAGTCCGGTCTGGCCGCCTACAAGGAGCACATCCTCACCTCGGTCACCAAGAACGTCTCCGGTGCCGTCTACAACCTGATCAAGTCGGTCGAGGACGGCAACCCGCAGAGCGGTGAGATCCGCTACGGCCTGGAGGACGACGGTGTGGGCCTGGCCATGTCCAACCCCGCCTTCACCGAGATGAAGGACGTCATCACCGCGGTCGACCAGGCCAAGGCCGACATCATCGCCGGCAAGATCCAGGTCAAGACCGCCCCGTAACCCACGTCACGGGGCCAGGACCCTCGGTCCTCGGGGTCCGGACGGACAGGAACGCCACAGCGCCTGCCCTCCGGACCCCGCCGTCAGGTTCTGGCCACGGGTGTTTGGCATTCGGGATCACTACGCGCGTAGAACCCTCTCCGGCGCGATAACTTCGGCCACACCGAGCCCACCGTGCCCAGCGTGCCCGTCCTCCCCCCTGCTTCTCCCGCTCCTTTCTCGCCAAGGAGAGTGCGTCATCAACGCGTCCAGCCCCCCCGCAGTCGAACTGCGCGGCATCACCAAGCGCTTCCCCGGCGTCGTCGCCAACCACGACATCCACCTCACCGTCCGCAAGGGCACGGTCCACGCCCTCTGCGGTGAGAACGGTGCAGGCAAGTCGACCCTGATGAAGATCCTCTACGGCATGCAGAAGCCGGACGAGGGCACGATCGTCGTGGACGGCCGGGAGGTCTCGTTCCACAGCCCGGCCGACGCCATCGCCGCCGGCATCGGCATGGTGCACCAGCACTTCATGCTGGCCGACAACCTCACCGTCCTGGAGAACGTCGTCCTCGGCAGCGAGAAGCTGTACGGGATCGGCGGCAAGGCTCGCGACAAGATCAAGGAGATCTCCGACGCGTACGGGCTGAACATCCGCCCGGACGTGCTCGTCGAGCACCTCGGTGTCGCCGACCGCCAGCGCGTCGAGATCCTGAAGGTCCTCTACCGCGGCGCCCGCACCCTCATCCTCGACGAGCCGACCGCCGTGCTCGTGCCGCAGGAGGTCGACGCGCTCTTCGCCAACCTGCGGGAGCTCAAGGCCGAGGGCCTCACCGTCATCTTCATCTCCCACAAGCTGGGCGAGGTGCTGTCCGTCGCCGACGACATCACCGTCATCCGGCGCGGCACGACGGTGGGCACCGCCGACCCGGCCACGACGACCACCAAGCAGCTCGCCGAGCTGATGGTGGGTGCCGAGCTGCCCTCGCCGGAGACCCGCGAGTCCACCGTCACCGACACCGCCATGCTCCAGGTCGACGACCTGCGGCTGGCCGTGACCGACCCCGACGGCGTCGTCCGCGAGGTCCTCGGCGGGATCAGCTTCACCATCCACAAGGGCGAGGTCATGGGCATCGCCGGCGTGGAGGGCAACGGCCAGACCGAGCTGATCGAAGCCCTGATGGGCATGCGCGACCCGGACAGCGGCGTCATCACGCTCGACGGCTCCGACATCTCCCACGCCCCGACGCGCCGCCGGCGCGAGCGCGGCATCGGCTACATCCCCGAGGACCGCCACCGGCACGGCCTGCTGCTGGAGTCCCCCCTGTGGGAGAACCGCATCCTCGGCCACGTCACCGAGGCCCCCAACAGCAAGCACGGCATCCTCGACCCCCGCGGCGCCCGCCGCGACACCGAGCGGATCGTGCGCGAGTACGACGTGCGCACCCCCGGCATCGAGGTCACCGCGGCCTCCCTCTCCGGCGGCAACCAGCAGAAGCTGATCGTCGGCCGCGAGATGAGCCACGCGCCCAAGCTGCTCATCGCCGCCCACCCCACCCGCGGTGTGGACGTCGGCGCGCAGGCGCAGATCTGGGACCAGATCCGGGAGGCCCGGCGGGAGGGCCTCGCGGTGCTGCTGATCTCCGCCGACCTGGACGAGCTGATCGGGCTCTCCGACACCCTGCGGGTCATGTTCCGCGGCCGCCTGGTCGCGGACGCCGACCCCGCCACGATCACCCCCGAGCAGCTGGGCTCGGCCATGACCGGTGCCGCCACCGGCCACCTTGAGCACGACGCGCACGGTCACGACACGGACGGTGAAGGCCGATGAAGAAGTTCGACAAGGAGAAGGTGCTGCTGGCCCTGGCCGGCCCGGCGCTCGCGCTGGCCGTGGCCTTCGTCCTCACCTCGATCGTGCTGCTGGCCTCCGGGCGCGACCCGATCAGGCCGTACACCCTGATGATGGAGACGGCCGAGTTCCCGGACGTCCAGGTCCTGATCATCAACCAGACCGGCACGTACTACCTGGCAGCCCTCGCCGTCGCCGTGGGCTTCCGGATGAACCTGTTCAACATCGGCGTCGACGGCCAGTACCGCCTCGCCGCGATGCTCGCCGCCGTCGTCGGCGCCAGCGTCGAGCTGCCCGGTCCGCTGCACCTGCTGCTGATCGTGGTCGTCGCCGTCCTCGTGGGTGCCTTCTGGGCGGGTATCGCCGGCTTCCTGAAGACCACCCGCGGTGTCAGCGAAGTCGTGTCGACGATCATGCTGAACGCCATCGCGACGAGCCTGATCGCCTGGATGATCCTGCCGGCGAACCTCGGCGTGCAGCCGCCCGGCTCCAACGACCTCACGACCGGTGAGATCGCCGAGTCCGGCTGGATGACCGGCCTGTCGGTCGAGGGCGGCAACATCTACGGCTTCACCTTCGTGGCCTTCGCCCTCGGCGTCGTCTACTGGTTCGTCCTCAACCGCACCCGCTTCGGCTTCGACCTGCGCGCCACCGGCGCCAGCTCGACCGCCGCCCAGGCGAGCGGCGTCGACGCCAAGAAGATGGTGCTCACCGCCATGCTGATCTCCGGCGGTGTCGCCGGCCTGACCGGTATGCCGCTGCTGCTCGGCCAGACCCACACCTACAGCCTGAGCTTCCCCGCGGGCGTGGGCTTCGTGGGCATCACCGTCGCCCTGCTCGGCCGCAACAGCCCCGTCGGCATCTTCTTCGCCGCCCTGCTCATCTCCTTCCTGGAGAAGGCGTCCGGATCCGTGATCGACCCGGAGTTCGAGAAGGAGATCGCCACGATCATGCAGGGCCTGATCGTGATCTCGGTGGTCGTGTCGTACGAGGTCGTCCGCCAGTACGGCCTGCGCCGGCAGCAGCAGAAGGTCGGCGAGGAACTTGCCGCCCAGGCCCGCAAGAACAAGGAGGACGTGGCGGCATGAGCGAGATGGAATCCACGAGCACGGTGACCACCGCGGGCGCCAACGCGCCCGCCAAGGGCGGGGGCCGCCGCAAGCTGTCCCTGCCGGTCATCCTGCTGATCGTCGCCGCCGGCCTGATGCTGTTCTCCCTGGTCCGCGTGATCAGCGGCGCCGAGGACCTGACCTCCGTCGGCCAGGTGGCAGGCGCCCTCCAGCTCGCCGTGCCGATCGGCCTCGCCGGCCTCGGCGGCCTGTGGGCCGAGCGCGCGGGCGTGGTCAACATCGGCCTTGAGGGCATGATGATCCTGGGCACCTGGTTCGGTGCCTGGGCCGGTTACCAGTGGGGTCCGTGGACCGGCGTGCTGGTGGGGCTCCTCGGCGGTGCGCTGGGCGGCCTGATCCACGCGATCATGACCGTCACGTTCAACGTGAACCACATCGTCTCCGGTGTGGCCATCACGATCCTGGCCACGGGCGCGACCCGGTACCTGTCGAACTTCACCTTCGCCGAGGCCGCGGGCGGCTCCTCGAAGCAGTCCCCCCGCATCGACCCCATCGAGCGCATCACCGTCCCAGGGCTGTCGGACTGGTTGAGCGACCTCCAGGAGAAGCACTGGTTCTTCGTCTCCGACCTCGCCGGAGTGCTGGGCGGCCTGGTCACCAACCTGTCGCTGCTGACGGTCATCGCCCTGCTGCTGGTGCCCGGCACGTGGTGGGTGCTGTGGCGCACCGGCTTCGGCCTGCGGCTGCGCTCCTGCGGTGAGAACCCGGTCGCCGCGGAGTCCCTGGGCGTCAACGTCTACAAGTACAAGTACATCGCGGTCCTCGTCTCCGGCGCCCTCGCCGGCCTCGGCGGCGCGTTCCTCGCGATCGTCTCCACCGGCATCTACCAGGAGGGCCAGACCGGCGGCCGCGGCTACATCGGCCTCGCTGCGATGATCTTCGGCAACTGGATGCCGGGCGGTCTCGCCCTGGGCGCGGGACTCTTCGGCTTCACCGACAGCCTCAAGCTGCGCGGCGGCGCCGAGAACGTCCACGCGATGCTGCTCCTGCTGGCGATCCTGCTCGTCATCGCCGCGGGCTGGACGCTGTACAAGAAGAAGTACACGGCCGCCGTGGTCTCCGTCGTGGTGGCAGCCGGGCTCTTCACCTGGTACGCGCTCACCGACGCCCTGCCCAGCCAGTTCGTCGACGCGGCGCCGTACGTCACGACGCTGCTGGTGCTGGCCCTGTCCGCGCAGCGGCTCCGGCCGCCCAAGGCGGACGGCCTGCCCTACAAGAAGGGCCAGGGCAAGTGACGACGCCCGCGCAGGACCCCCCCTTCGACTGGGAGGCCCTGCACGCCGCCGCCCGGGAGGTCATGGCGCACGCCTACGCGCCGTACTCCGGCTACCCGGTCGGTGCGGCGGCCACGGCCGACGACGGGCGCGTGGTCACCGGCTGCAACGTCGAGAACGCCTCGTACGGCATCGGCCTGTGCGCCGAGTGCGGGCTCGTCTCGCAGCTGCAGGCCACCGGCGGCGGCCGGCTGACGCACTTCGTGTGCGTCGACGGCCGCGGCGAGACGCTGGTGCCGTGCGGCCGCTGCCGGCAGCTGCTCTACGAGTTCGGCGGCGGCGAGCTGCTGGTGGACACCCCCGAAGGCGTCCGCACGCTCGACGAGATGCTGCCGCAGGCCTTCGGTCCGAAGCACCTCACCTGATCCGCGCGGCCCTTCCGCCTCCCCTCGGTGGAAGGGCCGCGCCACTTCCCCTCTCTATGCGCGTAGACGACTCGGCGCGCACCGCTGGAAGGAACACTGAGCCCATGGACGCGATTTCCGTCATCCGCACGAAGCGGGACCGTGGTGAGCTGAGCCCCGAGCAGATCGACTGGGTCATCGACGCGTACACGCGCGGCGAGGTCGCCGACGAGCAGATGTCCGCCCTGGCGATGGCGATCCTGCTGAACGGCATGAACCGGGCGGAGATCGCCCGCTGGACCGCTGCGATGATCGCCTCGGGCGAGCGCATGGACTTCTCGTCCCTGTCCCGCCCGACCGCCGACAAGCACTCCACCGGTGGCGTCGGTGACAAGATCACCCTTCCGCTGGCGCCGCTCGTCGCGGCGTGCGGCGCCGCCGTTCCGCAGCTCAGCGGCCGGGGCCTCGGCCACACCGGCGGCACCCTCGACAAGCTGGAGTCCATCCCCGGCTGGCGGGCGCTGCTGTCCAACGAGGAGATGCTGCACGTCCTCGACACCACCGGCGCGGTCATCTGCGCGGCCGGCGACGGGCTCGCCCCGGCCGACAAGAAGCTGTACGCGCTGCGCGACGTCACCGGCACCGTCGAGGCCATCCCGCTGATCGCCTCCTCGATCATGTCCAAGAAGATCGCGGAGGGCACCGGCTCGCTGGTCCTCGACGTGAAGGTCGGCTCCGGCGCCTTCATGAAGAACATCGACGACGCCCGCGAGCTGGCGTCCACCATGGTCGGCCTCGGCACCGACCACGGCGTGCGGACCGTCGCGCTCCTCACCGACATGTCCACCCCGCTCGGCCTCACCGCGGGCAACGCCCTGGAGGTCCGCGAGTCCGTCGAGGTCCTCGCGGGCGGCGGCCCGGCGGACGTCGTCGAGCTGACCGTCGCCCTGGCGCGCGAGATGCTGGACGCCGCCGGGATCAAGGACGCCGACCCGGCGAAGGCCCTCGCGGACGGCTCCGCCATGGACGTGTGGCGCCGCATGATCGCCGCACAGGGCGGCGACCCGGACGCGCAGCTGCCGGTGGCCCGCGAGCAGCACGTGGTCACCGCGCCGTCCTCCGGTGTGCTCACGCGCCTCGACGCGTACGGCGTCGGCGTCGCCGCCTGGCGCCTCGGCGCGGGCCGGGCCCGCAAGGAGGACCCGGTGCAGGCCGGGGCGGGCGTCGAACTGCACGCCAAGCCGGGCGACACCGTCACGGCCGGCCAGCCGCTGATGACCCTGCACACGGACACCCCGGAGAAGTTCGACTACGCCCTGAAGTCCCTGGACGGCGCCTGGGACATCGCCGGTGAGGGCGCGGCGTTCACCCCGCAGCCGATCGTCCTGGACCGCATCGCCTGACCCTGTCAAAGGCATGTGCCCCTTCGGTGAACGGGACCGGTGGCTCGCCACCGGTCCCGTTCGGCATGCTGGACTGTGTGCCCCCCGAAGAGGAGCACACCGCGAGGGCACTCGCCGTCGAGTCCGGACCGGAGGACGGTTCCGGCTGGGACGACATCGTCCGGGTGCAGAAGGTGAAGGGCTACGCCACCGCGGGTGTCCCCCTGTACCTCCTGGTGGAACGCTTGGCAGACGGGAGGCGCCATCGCCACCCTCCACGGCGAGCCGAGGAACGGAACGTACCGGGTTCTGGACACCGTGCTCTCCGGCGAGGAGATCCACCTTCCCGAGCCCTTCGACCTCACCCCCGGCACGGCGGAGTCCCCCGTCCCCCCGCTCCGATGAGTTCCGGACCCTGACCGGGTCCCTGTTCATGTGATGAACAGGGACCCCCTCGTGCTGGAGCTCATCGGCCCCCTCGAACCCCCCGACGTGCCGCGGCTCTGCGCCGGGCTCGCCGAGCAGCTCGGCGCCCGTGCCACACCGCCGGAAGGGGATGTCGTCGTGGACGCCTCCGGGCTGGGCCACCCCACGTTCGCCGCCGTCGACGCCCTGGCCCGCATGCAGCTCACAGCCCGCCGCCTCGGCCGTCGCCTCACCGTCGAGGGGGCGGGACCCGAGCTGCGCGCGCTGCTGGACCTGGCCGGGCTCGCCGACGAGGCCATCCCCCTCACGCCTCCGGCGGATCCAGCCGCTCCGGGAGACCGAACAGGGGGAACCAGCGCTGCACGTCCAGGAACGACGTGATCCCGCTGACCCTGCCGTCCGCTATCTCGATCACCATCAGGGCCCACGGGCTGAACCCGCCCTGCGGATCAGGGTGGTAGTGCGCGAAGGCGGGCGTGCCGTTGGCGACCGTCGGGATCAGGCGCGAGCCGCGGCACACCGAGCCGACACCCAGCATCCAGCCCACGATGTCGTCGTGGCCCCGCAGCCACAGGTCGTACGGCGGCATGGACAGCGTGGCGTCCTCGTGCAGCAGCGCCGTGAGCGCCGCCATGTCGTACGCCTCGAACGCGGCCACGTACCGGTCGAGCAGGTCACGCTGCCCGGCGTCCAGCGGGTCCGCCGTCTGCGTCCGCGCCGGAGCGTGCGCGGCCAGGGTCGCGCGGGCCCGCTGCAGCGCGCTGTTCACGGAGGCCACCGACGTGTCGAGCAGTTCGGCCACCTCGCTCGCCTTCCAGGCCAGCACCTCGCGCAGGATCAGCACCGCCCGCTGCTTCGCCGGCAGGTGCTGGAGGGCCGCGACGAAGGCCAGCCGCACGGACTCCCGGGCCAGTGCCGTCTCCGCCGGGTCGGAGACCTGCGGCAGCACCCGGCCGTCCGGCACCGGCTCCAGCCAGGTCGCCTCGGGGCGGGAGGTGAGCTGCGCCCGCGCCACCGGCACGGCCTCCGTCAGGTCCACGGGCCGGGCCCGGCGGTTGCCCGCGTTGAGCGCGTCCAGGCACACGTTCGTGGCGATCCGGTACAGCCAGGAGCGCAGGGACGAGCGGCCCTCGAACCTCTCCAGGGACCGCCAGGCGCGGATCATCGTCTCCTGGACCGCGTCCTCCGCTTCGAACGCGGAGCCCAGCATGCGGTAGCAGTAGCCGGTCAGTTCCTTCCGGTGCTCCTCAAGCCGGGCCTCCGTGTCCTCGGGCGCCGCCGTCTCGGCCATCCCGACCACCCCTGTCGCGCTCGCTCGTGCCTGACCTGCATGGGTTGTGCGTACCTTTCGGACGCTACAGGAAGGCACTGACAGCGGCCCCTCAACAGGGCTGCGCCGCAGGTCAGGTACCGGGCTTGCGGCCGTAGACGTAGACGTCGTCGCCGTTCTTCAGCAGATTCCAGTACGCCTTGGCGTCCTTGGGCCGCATGTTCACGCAGCCGCCGGAACCGGGCGGGTTCCACATCGACTTGTCCGTCGAGTGGAAGGCCTGGCCGCCGTCGAAGAACTGCGAGTACGGCATCCACACCTTGTAGATCGTCGACCAGTGCTTGACGTTGCGGTGGTAGATCCGCTTGAGGCCGGTGCGGGTCTCGGCGCCGTCGCGGCCCGTGCGCACCGGCACCGGTCCGTACACCAGCTTCGCGCCGTCCTGCACCCAGCTGAGCTGCCGTGTCAGGTCGACGCACGCGATCCTGCCCTTGTTGACCGGGCACTTGCCGGCCTTGTTCGGGTTCTTCCCGGCGGCCCGCTGCTGGATCATCGTGTCCATCGTGCGCCAGGTGAGCGGCCCGGCGTACCCCATGTCCGGGGTGATGCCGTGCTGCCGCTGGAAGGACTGGACGGCCCGGCAGTCGGCCGGCGACTGCCTGCCGTCGACGGGCCGCCCGAGGAACTTCTCCACCTGCTTCTGGTACGGCCCCGCCTTGGTCGTGCAGGCCGTCGCGGCCTGCGCCGTCCCGGCTCCCACCGCCGCCGCCAGCGGGACCACGAGTCCTGTGACGGCCAGCGCGACCCCGCCGCGCCACCGCCACGTCCCGCCCGGACCTCTTGTGCGCATACGCCCGCCCCCTCGCGTCCGTTGTGCTTGTCGTACCTGTAGGACGCTCGGGGGCGGGGCATGGTTACGGCCGGAGGTCCGCCTTTTCCGCGGCCCGGGTCAGCGGCCCGCCATCGCGGGGTGCGCGCGCCGGGCCCGGGCGAGGCCGGCGAGGCGGCGCTCCTGGACGCGGGCGCTGTGGGTGCCGTACAGGGTGATCGACACGACGCCGAGGACCGCGACCAGGCCCAGCAGGACCGTGCCCGCCCAGCCGCCGGAGTGGAACGCGACCGCGCCCAGCGTGCCGCCCGCGCTGCTGCCCAGGTAGTACGCCGACTGGTACAGCGCCGACGCCTGCGCCCGGCCCTCCGTCGCGGTGCGGCTCACCGCCGCGGAGGCCACCGCGTGCCCGGCGAAGAAGCCCGCGGTGATGAGCACCAGGCCCGCGAGGACCCCGGCCAGCGAGGCGGACAGGGACAGCAGCAGCCCCGCCGCGGTCGTCGCCACCGCCAGGTACAGGGCCCCGCGCCGGCCCATGCGGCCCACCAGCGTCCCGGCCGCCGCGGACGACGCCGTACCCACCAGGTACACCAGGAACACCGAGCCCACCACGCCCTGCGGCAGCGAGAAGGGCGCCTCCACGAGCCGGTAGCCGATCACCGTGTAGACCGCGCCGAACACGGTCATGAACAGGGCGCCGATCGCGTACAGCCGCAGCAGCAGCGGGTCCGACAGGTGCGTCCGCACCGTGCGGGCCACCGCCCGCGGGTCCAGCGGCGCCGGAGCGAAGTGGCGGGCCTTCGGCAGCAGCAGCCGGTACGCCACCACGCACACCGCCGCCAGCAGGCCGACCGCGGCGAGCCCGGCACGCCAGCCCCACAGCTGGGCGGCCCAGCCGGTGACGATCCGGCCGCTCATCCCGCCGATGCTGTTGCCCGCGACGAACAGCCCGATCGCCGCCACCAGTGCCTTCGGGCGCACCTCCTCCGCCAGGTACGCCATCGCCGACGCCGGCACGCCCGCCAGGGCGGCGCCCTGCACGGCCCGCAGCACGACCAGCCACTCAAGGCTCGGCGCGAACGGCACCAGCAGTCCGACCGCCACCGCGACGACGAGCGACGTGGTCATCAGGGCCCGGCGGCCGAACCGCTCGGACAGGGCGCTCAGCGGCAGCACGCACAGGGCCAGTGCGCCGGTCGCGGCGGAGACCGTCCAGCTCGCCGCGGAGGCGCTCACCGCGAAGTCCGCGGAGACGGCCGGCAGCAGGGCCTGGGTCGAGTAGAGGAGGGCGAAGGCGGCGAGTCCGGCGGCGAAGAGCGCGAAGCTCATGCGGCGGTAGCCGGGGCGTCCTGGGGCAAGGCGGGTGTCGGCGTCCACGGTCGTCGTGGACGCCTTGGTACTGGCGGGAGACATGTCTCGAACGTACGGACACGGCCGTTCATGCGTCCAATGCATGGAACGGCTTTAATCGTTCCCATGATGCATGACTACAGGTCACAGCCGTGGCTGTCACTGAACAGTAACGAAGACGAAATGGGCCTGCTGCTCGCCCCTCGCCTCGCGTACTTCGCGGCGGTGGCCAGGCACGAGCACGTGACCCGGGCGTCCCTCGACACGGGCGTACCGCAGTCGACCCTGTCGCGGGCCGTCGCGAAGCTGGAGGAGGACCTCGGCGTGACGCTCTTCGCCCGCACCGGCCGCACGGTGTCCCTGACCCCGGCGGGCCGCACGTTCCTGATGGCCGCGGAGCGGGCCCTCGGCGAGGTGGAGCGGGCCGCCGAGGCCGTACGGGCCGACGTCGACCCCAGCGCGGGGCGGGTCGCGTTCGGGTTCCTGCACACGATGGGCTCCGAGACCGTGCCCGGCCTGCTGCGGGCGTTCCGCGTCGACCACCCGAAGGTCCGCTTCACCCTCGTCCAGAACTACGGCGAGGCCATGATCGAGCGGCTGCGCGCCGGAGAGCTCGACCTGTGCCTCACCTCGCCGGTGCCCGACGCGCCCGACCTGGTCGCCCGCCGCCTGGACGAGCAGCGGCTGCGGCTGGTCGTGCCCGACGACCACCGGCTGGCCGCCCGCAAGCGGGTCCGGCTCGCCGAGGCCGCCGACGAGGCGTTCGTGACGCTGGAGCCCGGCTACGGGCTGCGTCGCATCACCGACCACCTGTGCGCCGAGGCGGGCTTCCGGCCCCGCATCGCGTTCGAGGGCGAGGAGGCGGAGACGCTGCGCGGCCTGGTCGCCGCCGGCCTCGGCGTCGCCCTGCTGCCGCCGCCCGCCGTGCCCCGCCCCGGCGTCGTGGAGCTGACGGTGACGGCGCCGCGGGCGGTGCGCGAAATCGGTGTCGCCTGGCAGGCGGGCCGTCCCGACACCCCGCCGGTCGCCGCCTTCAAGAAGTTCCTCCTGTCGCGCCGCGGCAAGCTGCTGAGCGAGGCGATCCACTGACCCCCCCGCCCTCTCGCGGCCACGGCGCCCCGCCGACCCGCACCCCGGCCGGAGGCCGCCCCGCGCCCGCAGCCGTCCGCAGGTGCCCCCGCCCCACGTCCGCGTCCGGGTCGGGAGGCTCCCACGTGCGACCCGCAGTCCCGTCCCGTACGGCTCGGCAGCGCACCCGCGCCCCGCCCGTACCTCTCCGACGCATCCAAAGCCCCCGCGCGTGCGGCCGCGGACCGCACCCCGTCCCGTGCGGCCGCAGACGGCGTCCCCCCGTGCGGTCACGGGCGCAGCGACCGCCCGAACCCCGCGGCCAACGGCATCCGCAGCCCCAGCGGCGGGGGCGCGGCGAACGCGTCCGCGACCGGCCGGGAGAACGGCCGCCCGAACAGCGAGCCCAGCACGAAGTCCGCCGCGAGGGCCAGCACTTCGCCGTGGTGCTGGCGCAGGGCGTGGCCGTCCGAGTGCACCTCGAACCGGCACGTGGACCGGTTCGCCTTCTTCGCGCGGATCGCCAGCCGGTACGACAGCTCCGGATGCGCGGTCTCGTCCGTCGTGCCGTGCACCACCATCACCTGACGGCCCAGCAGCTGACGTACGGGCTCCGGTTCGGCCGCCACGTCGTCCCCGGGCAGCCACGGCGCCAGCGCCAGCACGGACACCACCGCCGCGTGGTCCGCCGCCCGCAGCGCGGCCCGCCCGCCCATGCCGTGCCCCACCAGGCACACCGGCAGGTCCCCGTGACGCCGCGCCACCTCCCCGACCGCCCAGCGGGCGTCCGCCGCGAGCCGGGCGTCCGCGCCGTTCCAGCCGCGCCCCCGGTAGCGCACCACGTGCGCGACCAGTCCGTGGTCCCGGCCCGCCGCCCGCACCAGGCTGCGTCCCAGCGGCCGCAGCGCGGCGTGCGCCAGGAGCGAGGGCCCGCGCCCCGACTCGGGGACGCCGTCGGGGAGCAGCAGCACCACCCCGTCCACCACCCCCGGTGCTCCCGGGTCCCTCACCGGCCGTCCCAGCCGGGGCGCCCGGGCATCCCCTGAGCCCGGGCCTACGAGTGCGTGTGCCATGGCAGAACAGTCTCAGAAGGATTGGTGTACGCCACTCGTCCAACCGGTCACTGTTGGGTATCGGGCGGCGGATCGGCCGATCCTCGCCCCCGGCGGGCCGCCACCCGGCCGCCCCGCGTCGCACCGGTGCCCTCTACGCGCGTAGGGGCTACAGTGCGGAAATGACGAGCCAGAGCCCCTCCCCGGCCGCCTCGCCGGCCGCAGCGACACCCACCGCGGACCAGATCCGCCGCGCCCCGAAGGCGCTGCTCCACGACCACCTGGACGGCGGGCTCCGCCCCGGCACCGTCATCGAACTGGCCCGGGACCGCGGCTACACGGCCCTGCCGGAGACCGAGGCCGACAAGCTCGGCCTGTGGTTCCGCGAGGCCGCCGACTCCGGGTCGCTCGAACGCTACCTGGAGACCTTCGCGCACACCTGCGCCGTCATGCAGACCCGTGACGCCCTGTACCGCGTGGCCGCCGAGTGCGCCGAGGACCTCGCCGAGGACGGCGTCGTCTACGCGGAGGTGCGCTACGCCCCCGAGCAGCACCTCGAAGGCGGGCTCACCCTGGACGAGGTCGTCGCGGCCGTCAACGACGGCTTCCGCGAAGGGGAGCGGCGGGCCCGCGAGAGCGGGCGCCGCATCCGCGTCGGCGCCCTCCTCACGGCCATGCGGCACGCCGCCCGCTCGCTGGAGATCGCCGAACTCGCCAACGCCCACCGCGACACCGGGGTCGTCGGGTTCGACATCGCGGGCGCCGAGGCCGGCTTCCCGCCCACCCGCCACCTGGACGCCTTCGAGTACCTGAAGCGGGAGAACAACCACTTCACCATCCACGCCGGCGAGGCGTTCGGCCTGCCGTCGATCTGGCAGGCCCTCCAGTGGTGCGGCGCCGACCGCCTGGGTCACGGGGTGCGGATCATCGACGACATCGAGGTCGCCGCCGACGGCGCGGTCTCCCTCGGCCGGCTCGCCGCGTACGTCCGCGACAAGCGGATCCCGCTGGAGATGTGCCCGACGTCCAACCTCCAGACGGGCGCGGTCGCCTCGTACGCCGAGCACCCCATCGGTCTGCTGCGCCGACTGCACTTCCGGGTCACGGTGAACACCGACAACCGTCTGATGTCAGGAACGAGCATGAGCCGGGAATTCGAGCTGCTGACCGAGGTCTTCGGTTACACGCTCGACGACCTCCAGTGGTTCACGGTCAATGCGATGAAATCAGCATTCATTCCTTTCGATGAAAGGCTGGCGATGATCAACGACGTCATCAAGCCCGGATATGCCGAGCTGAAGTCCGAGTGGCTGTTCGGCTAGACCGCTCTGACCAGTGCGTCCGCGGCGTGCGTGCGCTGAGGGAGTCGGCTCCCCGCCGCCCCCGGGGGCTCGGGAAACCCGTTGACCCGAAGGTTTCGGGTGATTGCGGACGGCGTTGCGCGGTGGCTAGGTTGCAGAGCCGCTCATCTCCCCCGAGTTTCCCCCAAGGACGATTTTCGATGAAGCAGTCCGCTGCCAAGTCCCTCGGTGTCGCCGCGCTCGGTGCCGCTTTCGCCGCCGCCTCCGCGGGCAGCGCCGCCGCGCTGACCTCCGTCCCCACCGGCCCCGCCCTGGAGACCGTCACGCAGGCCGTCCCGGTCGGCGAGGTCGCCGGTCACCTCCCCGGCGGAGCGGGCGAGGCCGTCGGCCTCACCCAGGGCGTCGTGGAGATGGCCACCCAGGCCGCGCCGGACGTCCCGGTCGACACCCCCGCCGACCCCGTCCTCGGGCTGCTCGGCGGCCTGCCCGTCGGCGGCAGCCTGGGCCAGGCCGGCCTCGGCTGACCCCGCACGCACGACGACGGCGGTGGGCACCCTTCTACGGGGGTGCCCACCGCCGTTTCGCCGATACGGGGACGACCGGTCCGGCTACCAGGCCGCGTCCGCGGGCTTCTCCTGCGGCAGCAGCAGCCACAGCGCCAGATAGAGCAGGAACTGCGGGCCCGGAAGGAGGCACGACACCACGAAGATCACGCGCATCGTCGTCGCCGAGGTGCCGAAGCGCCGCGCCAGGCCCGCGCACACTCCACCGATCATGCGTCCGTCACGAGGGCGGGTCAGTGCGGCCATGGTGGGCTCCTAACTGAAGCGTCGAGGAAGCCTCCGTAGCGGGCCTCCAACTGACTCCATCGTGCCCCGGCCGCGCGGACAAACCATCGGACTACGGGGCGATCCCGACCCTGGGAATCGTCGGGGTAGGCCCCTGAGAGCCGTCCTCCCTCAGGAGGGCCCCGCCCCGACCGTTCCTCCCGCCCAGGGCGGAGGCCCGCTCGCCCGCCGAGCGCACCGCCGCCGCGACCGCGCCCCGGACCCCCGGCCGGCCCCCGCGACCGTCCCCGTGCAGCTCCAGCCGGCGCCGCAGCCGCGCCCGCCAGGCGGGCACCACCGCGAGGTGGGCCAGCGCCACACCGGTGGTGTTCAACAGCAACTGGTCCACGTCCACGACCCGCCCCGGCACCGCGGTCTGCAGCAACTCGATCCCCAGCGACACCAGCGCGCCACCCGCCGCGGTGCGCAGCAGCGACGCCCACGGCGCCACGTCCAACCGCGCGTCCGCCAGCGGCAGCAGCACGCCCAGCGGCGCCAGCAGCAGCAGCCCACCGGCGATCCGCCGCGCCGCCTCCACCGGGCCCAGCGCCAGGTCCGCCCTGATCCCCGCCAGCGGCTCCCAGTTCGCGGCCGTCACCCACATCACGTCCAGCGGGCGCAGCGTCAGCCACCCCACGATCGCGAGGTGGACGAAGAGGAGGACCAGCCCCGCCACGCGGTGGCGGATGACGGCACTGCCGCCCGAACCATGACGCTGCACGCCCCCCAAGACGCGAGGTGCGGCGGCATCGGTTCCGCCCGGACGCACTCCGCCCCGCGCCCGGGCGACTGCGCCGCTCGGCAGCGGTGCGGGCGCCGGCAGACCCCGCGTCCCGGCCGCGGCCCGCCCGGCCGGCTCGTGCGCCACGATCAGGCCGACCGCGTCGGCACGGGCGACTCGGGGCGTTCCTTGACGGCCCGGTCGCAGACGTAGTGGCGCACCGGGTAGTCGCCGGGGCCGCCCAGCGGCACCGCACCCGCCGCCACCGCGCCGGCGCCCGCGTAGGTGCAGACGATCTGCGACAGCGCCGCGGGCGCCAGGTCCTCGGGCTGCCGGCTGAGCCGCAGCGCTCCCTCAGGGTCGCCGTCCCGCCCCTCCGACACCGTCAGCGGGCCCTGCACGTACGTGGCGAAGCCGGCCTGCCGCTCCGCCTCCGACGGCTGCTGCGCCAGCGCGTCCAGCAGGGCCTGTGCCGCGGCCACCCGCGCCGCCCCGCCGCCCGTCGGCAGCCGAAGCGTCCTGTCCATCGTCGCCAGACCGGAGGCGCACACCAGGTACACCGCCTCGGTGCGGGGTGCGGCCGACGTCCGCGCCGCCTCCGAGGCCGCGCCCGGGTCGGGTTCCGGGGTGGCCGCCGGCGGAGGGTCGCACGACATCCGGGACGGCGCGCCGCCCGCGTCGACCGGCACCGACGTCGTCCGGATCCCGCAGCCCGCGGTCACCGCGGCCAGCACCGCCGCACCCGCGAGCACCAGGGACCGGCGGCGCACCGCCGCGCCCCTGCCCGTGCCGCCTCCCGCACGGGAACCGGGTCCGCCGACCGGTGCCGCCCCGGACGGCTCAGGCGCCTGCTTGGCTGTCACTCCGCTGTTCCTCATCCCCTGGACCGTCGCTTTCCCCCCGGCCGCCCCGCCGCGCGCCCTCGCCGCCGTCCCGGCCGGCCACCCCCGAGCCGTCCCTCGGCAGCCGCAGGGTGAAGACGGCGCCGTCGCCGTCCGGCGAGTTCTCCGCCGTGATGCTGCCGCCGTGGATCAGGGCGTTCTCCATGGCGATCGACAGGCCGAGCCCGCTGCCCTCCGAGCGCGGCCGTGACGCGCTCGCCTTGTAGAAGCGGTCGAAGACGTGCGGCAGCACCTCCTCCGGAATGCCCGGCCCGTGGTCCCGTACCCGTACGACGAGGTCGTCGCCGTCCGTCCGCACCGCGACCCGCACCGGCGACCCGCCGTGCTTCAGCGCGTTGCCGATCAGGTTCGCGAGGACGACGTCCAGCCGCCGCGGATCCAGCCGGGCCACCAGACCCCGCTCCGCGTCGAGTTCCACCGCGTCCAGCCACGCCCGTGCGTCGATGCAGGCCGTCACCTGGTCGGCCACGTCCACGTCGTCGAGCACCAGCCGGGCCGTGCCCGCGTCGAAGCGGGTCACCTCCATCAGGTTCTCGACCAGCGTGTTCAGCCGCCGCGTCTCGCTGACGACCAGCGCCACCGCCGGGGCGATCATCGGGTCCAGGCCGTCCTGCTCCTCCTCCAGGACCTCCGTCACCGCCGTCAGCGCCGTCATCGGCGTGCGCAGCTCGTGCGACATGTCCGCCACGAACCGGCGGCTCGACTCCTCCCGGGCGCTCATGTCCGCGACCTTCTTCTGGAGGTTCTCCGCGGCGTCGTTGAACGTCCTTGCCAGCTCGGCCAGTTCGTCCGTGCCCGACACGCGCAGCCGGGTGTCGAGCCGGCCCTCGCCGAGCCGCCGGGCCGCCTCGCCGAGCCGGTGCACCGGCCGCAGCACCGTCGTCGCCGCGAACTGCGCCAGCAGCGCCGACCCCAGCAGCGCCACCAGCGTCGCCACGCCCAGCGACCAGGCCAGCGAGTTCAGGTCCTGACGCTCCGGCTCCAGCGACTTGTACATGTAGCCGGTCGGCCCGCCGCCGATGATCCGCGTCCCGCCCACCAGGTACGGCGTCCCGCCCCGCTCCGTACGCAGCCAGAACAGGTGGTACGGGTGGTCGTTGCCGGAGCCCACCTCCTGCTCCTCGGCCACCGCGGCCCGCAGCGTCTGCGGCACGTCCTTCCAGGTGAAGCGGTCCGGGTCGGACGCCCCGACGATGGGCTTGCCCTCCTCGCGCTCGCCCAGCAGCAGCACGCTGTACCCGCCGCCGCCCGCCGCCATCTGCTCGGCGGCGCGCCGCAGTTCCTCCTCGGTCGGCCGCAGCGGCAGCACCGCCGCCCGGTTCTGCATCTCCTGCCGGAAGTCGCGCAGCGCCGTGTCCTGCGTACGCGTCAGGACCGCCTCGCGGTTCAGCCAGTAGGCGATGCCCGACGCGGACACCGCGGCGGCCAGCGCGACCAGCCCGAACACGGCGATGAGGCGCACCCTCAGACTCGTCCACCGCCGGCCGGGGGGCAGCGCCGCCCCGCCGTTCCTGGTGCTCTTCGCGGCACCGCTCACTGTGCTGTTCCCGTCACTACGATCCTACGAAGGGGTGTCCAGGCGGTAGCCGACACCGCGCACCGTACGGATCAGGGTCGGCGAGGACGGCACGTCCTCCACCTTCGCCCGCAGGCGCTGCACACAGGCGTCCACCAGGCGCGAGTCGCCGAGGTAGTCGTGCTCCCACACCAGCCGCAGCAGCTGCTGCCGCGACAGCGCCTGCCCGGGGCGGCGGCTCAGCTCCAGCAGCAGCCGCAGCTCGGTCGGCGTGAGCTGCAGCTCCTGCCCGTGCTTCGTCACCGTCATCGCGGACCGGTCGATCACGAGCGCCCCGAACGTCGCCGAGTCCGTCGTCTCCCGCTCGCCGCGCCGCAGCACCGCCCGGATCCGGGCGTCCAGCACCCGGCCCTGCACCGGCTTGACGACGTAGTCGTCCGCACCCGACTCCAGACCGACGACCACGTCGATGTCGTCGCTGCGCGCGGTCAGCAGGATGATCGGCAGCTGGTCGGTGCGGCGGATCCGCCGGCACACCTCGAAGCCGTCGATGCCAGGCAGCATCACGTCCAGCACAACCAGGTCCGGCCGCTGTTCCCGCAGCATCTTCAGACCCTCTTCGCCGGACGCGGCAGTGGCCACCCGGTGGCCCTGTCGCGAAAGCGAGAGTTCGAGGGCCGTGCGGATGGAGTCGTCGTCCTCGATCAGCAACAGGAAAGGCACGCCGTCATTCTGTCTCATGGGGCGCGGCGAGTTCGACACCCGGAGCGCTCCCACGGCCCCACCGGTACCGGACCGGTATGTCACCGCACGGTCAGAGGACGGTCCGCGCCGTGTCACACGCCCCTGTTGCAGGCCTGTGACAGTCGGCGGACAGCGCCATGAAGTGGCCCCGGCAGTCTTTTGGTCACACGGACGAACCGACTCCAGGACGACAGGGGGGCGTGATGAACGCAGTGCCGCACAGCACCACTCCGAGCGCGAGCGCAGTGGTCACGCGCCTCCACGACGTCGTCCGGAGCGCGGAGAAGTCCGGTGCCGTGAACGGGCGGGGGTGCGTTCGCGGCGCCGGGCGTCAGCACAAGGCGCCGTACATGGTCGCCGTGGCTGACGGGGGAAGGGCGTACGGGGAGGGCCCGGGGGAGCGCGCGGAGCGGACGGGGACGAGCGCCGAAGCGGCGTTCACCGCCTACGTCCAGGAGCGACGCGCCTCCCTGTACGCCACGGCCTACCACCTCACCGGCGACCGCCACGAGGCGGAAGACCTGCTGCAGACGGCGCTGTTCTCCACGTACCGCGCCTGGGACCGCATCAGCGACAAGGCGGCCGTCGGCGGCTACCTGCGGCGGACGATGACGAACCTGCACATCAGTGCCTGGCGGCGGCGCAAGCTCAACGAGTACCCGACGGAGGAGCTGCCGGAGACGGTGGGCGACTCCGACGCGATGCGGGGCACTGAGCTGCGCACGGTGCTCTGGCAGGCGCTGGCCCGGCTGCCCGAGCAGCAGCGCACGATGCTGGTGCTGCGCTACTACGAGGGCCGCACCGATCCGGAGATCGCCGACATCCTCGACATCAGCGTCGGCACGGTGAAGTCGAGCATCTGGCGGTCGCTGCGCCGACTGCGCGAGGACGAGGTCCTCAGCTTCGGGCGCGACCAGGAGGAGTCCTTCGGCCAGCTCGTGGCCTGAGGGTACGGGGGGACACGGGGGAGGCGGTCACGGTCTCGGGGGAGACCGGCGGCCGCCACGGGGGACCGGGGGGATCCACGGGGGGTACGGGGGAACACCTGCGCCGGACAAGCTGGGGGGCTTGTCCGGCGCATTCCCCTGTTCGGGCCGGGGGCTGTGCCGCCGCATCCCGCAGCAGTGAGGGCTGCCGCCCGCCACCGGGGTGCGACGGCGGCAGCCGCGCGGCGGGTCGGCCGCGGTGTCAGCCGCCCTGCGGTGCGGGGGCCGTTGCGGCGGCGAGGGGTCGGCGGCGGCCCGCGGCGGCGGCCTCCAGACGACCCAGCGCCTGCTTCTTGTCGCACGCGTGCGCGCCCAGCGCGGTCTGCCGCGCCACGATGGACCGCTCGGCCCGCATCAGCCGCCAGCCGCGGCGCAGCAGGAACGGCACCGACTTGCGGCCCTCGCGCAGGTCGCGCAGGAGCCGGCGGCGGAACGTGGTCGACGGCCGACCGCGCAGGCACAGGGCGTCGGCGAGCAGGCCGAGCTCCTGGCAGCGGCGCGCGATGTCGGCGGCGAAGATGCCCTCCGCCACGAACAGCGGGGTGCGCTCGATGTCGAAGGCGTCCCAGGACACGCGGGAGCTGGTGGCGATGTCGTACACCGGGACGGTGGTGCGTCCGGTGGCGCAGAGCTCGGCGATCGCGGCGACCGCCGCGTCCGCGTCCCAGGACCCGGGCGCGTCCCAGTCGATGTCCGTGCTGCCCGGCACGAGGGGGAGGGTCGGGTCGCCGGCCTCCTTGTAGAAGTCGTCGAGCCGCAGCACGGGCAGGCCGGTGCGGGCGGCGAGGGACGACTTTCCGGAGCCGGAGGGGCCCGCGAGCAGGACGACGCGGGTCGGGATCGGTTGCGCACTCACGGGACACCAGTGTGAACCATTGAGCCGGTAGGGGGACCCCGCCGTGCACCCGTTGGTATCGAGCATCACACCTCCCCTACGCTGCGTCCTCGATCGAGCACCCTCAGGTGAGGACCAGTGTGATGAACCGTTTGCTGAAGGCCGGGCTGACCGTGTCGGCGGTGGGCGCCGCGCTCGGAGCGGCCGGGGGAGCGGCGCATGCGGCCCCGCAGCTGCACGACGTCGACCCGGCCGCCTCCGTGCAGGCGCTGACGGGCGCGGTCCCGCACGTGGCGGGCCCGGTCAAGCACCTCAAGATCAACCCGCTGGCGGAGACCGGGGTGGACCCGCTGGACAACGGGGTCGGCACGCAGGTGGCCGACTTCCAGCCGGTCGACACGACCTCGGTGACGGGGTCGCTGACCAACGTCCCGAGCCTGCCGGTGGCGGGCCCGCTGCTGGGCGGGGTCGTGCCGGGCTGAGGCGGCCCCGGCAGGGGCACGGCCCCGCCTCCCCTGGACGGCGGGGAGGCGGGGCCGCGGTACGGCGGGGCGTACGGCTCAGTACGACGAGCCGGAGGCGCCCAGGGAGCCGGTGGGGTGCCAGACCCTCTTTGTCTCCAGGAAGGCGGTCAGCCGGCCGGTGCCGGGGTCGGCGAACCAGTCGGTCCTGTCCACAGGCCGGGGGCGCAGGACCCGCTTGAGGTTGTCCGCCGCCGCGACCTCCAGGTCCCGGGCCAGTTCGGTGTCGCCCGCCGCGCCGGTCAGGTCGACGGCGTTCACGTCCTGGTGGGCGGCCAGCGGCGCGGCGATCTCCGCGGTGCGGCCGGACAGGATGTTCACCACACCGCCGGGCAGGTCCGAGGTGGCCAGCACCTCGGCCAGCGACAGGGCGGGCAGCGGGGCCTTCTCGGCGGCAACGACGACCGCGGTGTTGCCGGTGGCGATCACCGGCGCGACCACGGACACCAGGCCCAGCAGCGACGACTCCTGCGGCGCCAGCACCGCCACGACACCGGTCGGCTCCGGTGTCGACAGGTTGAAGTACGGCCCGGCGACCGGGTTGGCGCCGCCGACGACCTGGCTGATCTTGTCGGTCCAGCCCGCGTACCACACCCAGCGGTCGATGGCCGCCTCGACGGTCTCCGCCGCCTTGGACTTCGACAGGCCCTCGGCGTCGGCCACCTCCCGCACGAACTGGTGCCGGCGGCCCTCCATCATCTCCGCGACCCGGTACAGGATCTGGCCGCGCAGGTAGGCGGTGGCGCCGGACCAGCCGCCGAACGCCTTGCGGGCGGCGACCACCGCGTCACGGGCGTCCTTGCGGGAGGCGAGCGGCGCGTTCGCCAGCCAGGTGCCCCGGCCCGCCGCGTCGGAGGCTGATGTCGCTGTGGTCACTTCGTACACCCGGCCGCTCTCGGAACGAGGGAACTTCCCGCCCACGTACAGCTTGTAGGTCTTGAAGACGCTCAGCCGCGTCGCCGACTCAGACATCGAGGTACGCCTCCAGACCGTGGCGGCCGCCCTCGCGGCCGAAGCCCGACTCCTTGTAGCCGCCGAACGGCGAGGTCGGGTCGAACTTGTTGAACGTGTTGGACCAGACGACGCCCGCGCGGAGCTTGCCCGCGACCGCGAGGATGCGGGAGCCCTTCTCGGTCCAGATGCCCGCCGACAGGCCGTACTGGGTGTTGTTGGCCTTCGCGACGGCCTCGTCCGGGGTGCGGAAGGTCAGCACCGACAGGACGGGCCCGAAGATCTCGTCACGGGCCACCGTGTGCGCCTGCGTGACGTTCGTGAACAGCGTCGGCGCGAACCAGTAGCCGTGCGCGGGAAGCTCGCAGGCGGGCGACCAGCGTTCGGCGCCCTCCGCCTCGCCGGTCTCCGCGAGGGCCGTGATGCGGGCCAGCTGCTCGGCGGAGTTGATGGCGCCGATGTCGGTGTTCTTGTCCAGCGGGTCGCCCAGGCGCAGCGTGGACAGCCGCCGCTTGAGGGACTCCAGCAGCTCCTCCTGGACCGACTCCTGGACGAGGAGGCGGGAGCCCGCGCAGCAGACCTGGCCCTGGTTGAAGAAGATGCCGTTGACGATGCCCTCGACGGCCTGGTCGACGGGGGCGTCGTCGAAGACGATGTTGGCGCCCTTGCCGCCGAGCTCCAGCGTGAGCTTCTTGGAGGTGCCGGCGACCGTGCGGGCGATCTCCTTGCCCACGGCGGTGGAGCCGGTGAAGGCCACCTTGTCGACGTCCGGGTGGGCGACCAGGGCGGCCCCGGCGTCCCCGTACCCGGGCAGGATGTTGACGACGCCCTTGGGCAGCCCCGCCTGGCGGCAGATGTCCGCGAAGAACAGGGCGGACAGCGGGGTGGTCTCCGCGGGCTTCAGGACGACCGTGTTGCCCGCGGCGAGCGCCGGGGCGATCTTCCACGCCAGCATCAGCAGCGGGAAGTTCCACGGGATGACCTGGCCGGCGACGCCGAGCGGCTTCGGGTCCGGGCCGTAGCCGGCGTGGCCGAGCTTGTCGGCCCAGCCGGCGTAGTAGAAGAAGTGCGCGGCGACCAGGGGCAGGTCGGCGTCACGCGTCTCCCTGATCGGCTTGCCGTTGTCGAGGGTCTCCAGGACGGCCAGCTCGCGGGAGCGCTCCTGGATGATCCGGGCGATGCGGAAGAGGTACTTGGCGCGCTCGCGGCCGGGCAGCGCCGACCACTTGCCGAACGCCTTGCGGGCCGCCTTGACCGCCCGGTCGACGTCCTCGGCGCCGGCCTGGGCGACCTCGGCCAGCACCTCCTCGGAGGAGGGGCTGACGGTCTTGAACACCTTGCCGTCGGCGGCGTCGGTGAACTCGCCGTCGACGAAGAGCCCGTACGAGGGGGCGATGTCGACGACGGAGCGCGACTCCGGAGCCGGTGCGTACTCGAATGCGGATGCCATGGTGTATCAGTCCACCGTCACGTAGTCGGGGCCGGAGTAGCGGCCGGTGGCGAGCTTCTGGCGCTGCATCAGCAGGTCGTTGAGCAGGCTCGACGCGCCGAACCTGAACCAGTGCGGGTCCAGCCAGTCCCCGCCCGCGGTCTCGTTGACCAGGACCAGGAACTTGACCGCGTCCTTCGTGCTGCGGATGCCGCCCGCCGGCTTCACGCCCACCTGGACACCGGTCTGCGCGCGGAAGTCGCGGACGGCCTCCAGCATGAGCAGGGTGTTGGCGGGGGTGGCGTTGACCGCGACCTTGCCGGTCGACGTCTTGATGAAGTCCGCGCCCGCGAGCATGCCGAGCCAGGAGGCGCGGCGGATGTTGTCGTACGTGGAGAGTTCGCCCGTCTCGAAGATCACCTTCAGGCGGGCGGTCCCGCAGGCCTCCTTCACCGCGCGGATCTCGTCGTGGACCTTCAGGTAGTGGCCCGCGAGGAACGCGCCGCGGTCGATCACCATGTCGATCTCGTCCGCCCCGGCGGCCACGGCGTCGCGGGTGTCCGCGAGCTTCACGCCGAGCGCGGCGCGGCCGGCCGGGAAGGCGGTGGCCACGGAGGCCACCTTCACGTCCGTACCGGCGAGGGCGGCCTTGGCCGTCTCCACCATGTCGGGGTAGACGCACACCGCGGCGGTACGGGGCGCGGTGCGGTCGGTCGGGTCGGGGTGGACGGCCTTGGCGGCGAGCGCCCGGACCTTGCCCGGGGTGTCCGCGCCTTCCAGCGTCGTCAGGTCGATCATCGAGATGGCCAGGTCGATGGCGTACGCCTTGGCCGTCGTCTTGATCGAGCGGGTACCGAGGGACGCGGCGCGCGCCTCAAGACCGACGGGGTCCACGCCGGGCAGCCCGTGGAGGAAGCGGCGCAGCGTGCTGTCGGACGCGGTCACGTCAGCGAAGGGTGCATTGTCGGGCATGGTCACCAGGTGAGCATATCTACGCGCGTAGCGGCCTGTACAGAGCAGGACAGCCGACGGAGGTCACGACTGCGCATCCGTGAACCGGAACGCGCAGGCGAGCGCGGCGCGGGCCGCAGCCGGGTGCAGTACCTCACACCGGCGTCCCGGCGGCCTGAGGCACAATCGCCCCCATGACGACCCCTGAGCAGCAGCCCGGCACCCCCGACCCCTCCGCGGAGCCCGCGTACGCGGACCGGGTCTACCGGTCCCCGATGGGTATGGCCGGCGGTGCTCTGCTCCTCGCGATCGGCCTGTGGATGGGTGTCGACGCGATGCTGCGGGGCGACGGCCGGGTGCCGTGGACGGCCGCCGCGCTGCTGCTGCTCGGCGTGCCGCTGGTGGTGGCGTTCACCTTCCGCCCCGCCGTGCACGCGAACGCGGACCGCGTCAGGATCCGCAACCCCTTCCGCACGATCGAGCTGCCCTGGGGCACGGTGGCCGCGGTGCGCGCCTCCTACTCGACGGAGGCCGTGACCCGCGACGGCGCCAAGTACCAGGTGTGGGCCGTCCCCGTGTCCCTCAGGGCCCGGAAGAAGGCGCTGCGCGGCGGGGGCGCCACCGCGGAGGGCGGCAAGGACCGGCCGCTGGACGTGCTCAAGGAACTAGCGGAGCGGGGCGCCGAGCGCCCCACCGCCCAGGGCGAGCCCCGGGTCCGCTGGTGCTACGAGGTCCTCGCCCCGGCGGCGGTCGGCCTGGTGGCGCTCGTGGTGCTGCTGGCCACGGCCTGACACCGCCGGCGTGGCCGCCCCGGACCCGCGGGCCTCGCCGGCGGCGGGACCCCGGGGGAGGCGCCACGGCCGCCCCAGGGGCCGTGGCCCGCGAGGGCGGGTTCCGGCACGGGCCGAGGCTCCGCGTTGAGCCGTGCGGCACGGCAGGGGGGCGTACCGGCCGGCGCGTGCCGCCACGGCGAAGGGGCCGAGCATCGCGTACCGCCGCACAGGTGGGCGGAGAGCCGGCCGCAGCGGACCGCCGCACGGGTGTGGCGGAGGGGGCGGGCCGCGTGCTCGCCGGGCGCGACCCCGCACAGGGCGCTGTGCCCGTTGTACGCCGGAGGGGCCGGCCCGGGTCGTTCCGGGCCGGCCCCTCCGCCGGGCAGGGGAAGCGTCAGATGCCTGCCGCGGCCGCCAGGTCGCGCTTGACGGCCTCCAGGACCCCGGCCGCGCTGGTGCGGGCGTCCGCCAGCCCCGGGGCGTCCGCGACCGGGACCACGACCTCCAGGTAGCACTTCAGCTTCGGCTCCGTACCGCTCGGGCGGACGATGACGCGGGCCTTGTAGTCGCCCTCCAGGTAGTACCGCAGCCCGTCGGTCGGGGGCAGCGCCTGCGACCCCTTCGTCAGGTCCTCGGCCGACACCACCGTCAGCCCGCCCAGCTTCGCCGGGGGCGCCTCGCGCAGGCGGCGCATCGCCTCCGAGATGACCGACAGGTCCTGCACGCGGACCGACAGCTGGTCCGTGGCGTGCAGGCCGTGCGCCACCGCCAGGTCGTCCAGCAGGTCCGACAGGGTCCGGCCCTGCTCCTTCAGCTCCGAGGCCAGCTCCGTGACCAGCAGGGCCGCCGTGATGCCGTCCTTGTCCCGGACGCCGCCCGGGTCCACGCAGTAGCCGAGGGCCTCCTCGTAGCCGTACCGCAGGCCGTCCACGCGGGCGATCCACTTGAAGCCGGTCAGGGTCTCCGCGTGACCCACCCCGCCCGCCTCCGCGATGCGCCGCAGCAGCGAGGACGACACGATCGACTCCGCGAAGACGCCCTGCGCCCCCTTGTGGACGAGGTGCTCCGCCAGCAGGGCGCCCACCTCGTCGCCGCGCAGCATCCGCCAGCCGCCCGGGGACGCGGTGTCCGGCACGGCCACCGCGCAGCGGTCCGCGTCCGGGTCGTTCGCGATCACGAGGTCCGGCCGGGCCTCCCGCGCCGTCGCGAACGCCAGGTCCATGGCGCCCGGCTCCTCCGGGTTCGGGAACGCCACGGTGGGGAACGCCGGATCGGGCTCCGCCTGCTCCGCCACCAGCACCGGAGCCGGGAAGCCCGCCCGCTCGAAGGCCGCCAGCACCACGTCCTTGCCGACGCCGTGCATCGCCGTGTAGACGACCCGGGCGGTGCGCGGGCCGCCGGGGGTGAGGACCGCGTCCGTGCGCGCCAGGTACGCGTCCAGGACCTCGTCGCCCAGCGTGTCCCAGCCGTCCTCGGCGCGCGGCACGTCCGCCAGCGAACGCACCGCCGCGATCTGCGCCGCGATCTCCGCGTCCGCCGGCGGCACGATCTGCGAGCCGTCGCCCAGGTACACCTTGTAGCCGTTGTCCCGCGGCGGGTTGTGGCTGGCCGTGACCTCCACGCCCGCGACCGCACCCAGGTGCCTTATCGCGTACGCGAGGACGGGCGTCGGCAGCGGCCTCGGCAGGAGCGCGGCCCGCAGGCCCGCGGCGACCATCACGGCGGCCGTGTCCCGGGCGAAGTCCGCCGACTTGTAGCGGGCGTCGTAGCCGACGACGACCAGGCCCCCGCCGCTGCCCTGCTCCTTCAGGTACGCGGCCAGGCCGGCCGCCGCGCGGATGACCACGGAGCGGTTCATCCGCATCGGTCCGGCGCCCAGCTCGCCGCGCAGTCCGGCCGTGCCGAACTGCAGCGTGCCGGCGAAGCGGGCGGCCAGCTCGTCGAGGTCCCGCTCGGCGAGGAGGGCGGCGAGCTCCTCGCGGGTCTCGCCGTCCGGGTCCTCCGCGAGCCATGCCTCCGCCTGCGCGATCAGGTCCTGGTGCACGGTCTGCCTCTCTGGATGTGTGTCGTACGCGTACGGGGTGGTCCTGCCCTGTGCCGGTACCCGGCGGTGCCTCAGATGCGCTCCAGCACCCGGGTGAGGAGCTGGCCCATGCGCGCAGCGGAGTCGCGACCGGCCTGCAGGACCTCCTCGTGGTTCAGCGGCTCACCCGAAAGGCCCGCGGCCAGATTGGTGACGAGCGAGATGCCCAGGACCTCGGCGCCCGCCTCGCGGGCCGCGATGGCCTCCAGGACGGTCGACATGCCGACGAGGTCGCCGCCCAGGACGCGGACCATGTTGATCTCGGCCGGGGTCTCGTAGTGCGGCCCGGGGAACTGGACGTACACGCCCTCTTCGAGGCTGGGGTCCACCTCCTTGCACAGCGCGCGCAGCCGCGGCGAGTAGAGGTCCGTCAGGTCGACGAAGTTGGCGCCGACGATCGGGGAGGCGGCGGTCAGGTTCAGGTGGTCGCCGATCAGCACCGGCTGGCCGGGACGCATGCCTTCGCGCAGACCACCGCAGCCGTTGGTGAGCACGACGGTCTTGCAGCCGGCGGCGACGGCGGTGCGCACGCCGTGGGCGACGGCGGCGACGCCGCGGCCCTCGTAGAAGTGCGTGCGGCCCAGGAAGACCAGGGCCCGCTTGTCGCCGATGCGGTACGAGCGCAGCTTGCCGCCGTGGCCTTCGACCGCGGGCGGCGGGAACCCGGGCAGCTCGGTGACGGGGAACTCGTGCTCGGGGCTGCCGAGCGCGTCGGCGGCGGGGGCCCAGCCGGAGCCCATCACGAGGGCGACGTCGTGGGTCTCGGCGCCGGTCAGCTCACGCAGGCGGGAAGCGGCCTGGTCGGCGGCGGCGTAGGGGTCGCCCAGGGGGCGTTCCGGAGTAGCAGATGCGTTCACGCGACGAGGGTAACCCGAACGGGCCTACGCGCGTAGATGACAGGCCCTACGGTGTTCGGATCGTTGCGTTGTGGTTTCCGCCGAATCGGCCGGGCGACCCCTGGGAGGCGGCTTGCGGCCCTCCGCAGCCCGGAACTCCGGCCCTCCTGAGCATGCGGTTCCCGCCCTGCCGTCCTGCCGTCCTGCCGGCCCACGGACCTGCCGACTCTTCGGGGGCTGCCGGTCCACGGCCCTCCGGGCCTGCCGGTCCACGCTCCTCCGGGCCTGCCGGTCTCCGGTCCTCCGGGCCGGCAGGGGCTGCGGCTCTGCAGGGCCTGGTGCTCTTCCGGCCCTGCCGGTCCTCCGGGCTGAGGGGCTTGGGCTCTTCCGGGCCTGCGGCCTTCCGCGGGCCTGCTGGGCCTCGGGCTTCCGGGCCCGCCGGTCCTCCGGGCCTGCCCGGGCTTCGGGCTCGCGGTCCCGCTGGTCCCGGCTCCTCGGGCCCCCGCCTCTCGCCCACGGATTTCCGGGCCTGCCCGCCCTCCGTGCCTTCGCGGCCCTGGAGGGCGGGCAGGTCAGTCGTCGGCGTCGGTGACGAGGACGTCCTTGTTGTTGAAGACCTCGACGATGAAGATCAGCAGGCGCCCCAGGCTCACGGTGTACTCGACCAGGATGTTCTGCGTGAGGAGGATGGTGCGGTCGTCCCCGGTGGCGCTTATGGGGCGGGAGAGATCGAGGAACGGGTCGCGGGCGATGAGGGCGATGCCCTTGTCGAACGCCGACCGCTGGTGGTCGTCCAGCCGATCGCGGGCCGAAGCGGCCTGCTCGGTGAAGTGCACCTGGTAGGTCCGAGACATGATGATCCCTCCGCCTGTCCTGGCGCGAGTCTATCGCCGCCGGCCGCCCTCAGCAGGGCCGTTTGCGCAGCTCCATCACGTAGTCGTGGGGGGCGCCCGCCGACTCGGCCGCGTCGGCGACCTCACCCAGGTAGCGGGCCGACGGCAGCCCGCCCTCGTAGCCGTTGAGCACGTACGTCCAGGCGGACTCCTCGCCGTCCAGGGTGTGCACCCGCACGCGCAGCCGCCGGTAGATGTCCAGCCCGACGCCCTCCCAGCGGTCCATCGAGTCCTCGTCCATCGGGGCGATGTCGTACAGCGCGACGAAGACCTGCGAGCAGGGGTCCTCCACGATCGTGGCGAGGGCCCCCTCCCAGCCCATCTGCTCGCCGCCGAAGGTCAGGCGCCAGCCGTTCATCCAGCCGGTCCCGCGCAGCGGGGAGTGCGGGGCGCGGCGGGACATCAGCCGCGCGTCGAGATTGCCGGCGTACGCGGCGTAGAGCGACATGGGTCGAGAGTACGTGAGGGGTGGGGCTGCGCGCTGGCCGCGGGCGCAGGGAGGCGGGTGCGACCGCGCGGCCGGAAGCGGCCGAACGAGGACCCGGGGCTGAGCGGGCTCGGGCAGTGCGGGACAATGAAGTACGTACTCCCTTCCTTCCGAGGACCATTCCCGACCCCCGGGCCCGCACAGTCCGCGGGGTTGCCGTGACGAGAGCGCGAGGCGTGACCCCAGTGACCCGGATCGTGATCATCGGTGGCGGACCCGGCGGATACGAGGCGGCCCTGGTGGGCGCCCAGCTCGGCGCGGAGGTGACCGTCGTGGACTGCGACGGCCTCGGCGGGGCGTCCGTCCTGACCGACTGCGTACCCTCCAAGACCCTCATCGCGACCGCGGAGGTCATGACGACCTTCGACTCCTCCTACGAGGAGCTGGGCATCATCGTCGCCGACGACACACCCCACGTGGACACACCCGCACGGGTGGTCGGCGTCGACCTGGGCAAGGTGAACCGCCGGGTGAAGCGGCTCGCGCTCGCCCAGTCCCACGACATCACCGCGTCCGTCACCCGGGCCGGCGCCCGGGTGATGCGCGGCCGGGGCCGACTCGACGGCGCGCAGGCGCTCGACGGCTCCCGGAAGGTCGTGGTCACCGCCGCCGACGGCTCCGAGGAGACCCTCACCGCCGACGCCGTCCTCATCGCGACCGGCGGCCACCCGCGCGAGATCCCCGACGCCCAGCCGGACGGCGAGCGCATCCTCAACTGGACGCAGGTGTACGACCTGGAGGAGCTCCCCGAGGAGCTCATCGTGGTGGGTTCCGGTGTGACCGGCGCCGAGTTCGCCGGCGCGTACCAGGCGCTCGGGTCCCGCGTCACGCTCGTCTCGTCGCGCGACCGGGTGCTGCCCGGCGAGGACCCGGACGCGGCGGCCGTACTGGAGGACGTGTTCCGGCGCCGCGGCATGAACGTGATGGCGCGCTCG
The DNA here is from genome assembly GCF_001865245.1 of Streptomyces sp. CC53. Taxonomy (GTDB): domain Bacteria; phylum Actinomycetota; class Actinomycetes; order Streptomycetales; family Streptomycetaceae; genus Streptomyces. Next base: position 40,700 of record NZ_MKXB01000020.1, read on the forward strand.
CGCGCCCAGTCCGCCAAACGGGTCGGCGACCGCGTCGAGGTCACCCTGTCGGACGGGCGGGTCATCTCCGGCACCCACTGCCTCATGGCGGTCGGTGCCATCCCGAACACCGCGGGCATGGGCCTGGAGGAGGCCGGTGTGCGGCTGAGGGACTCCGGCCACATCTGGACCGACAAGGTGTCCCGCACGACGGCGCCCGGCGTGTACGCGGCCGGCGACGTGACGGGCGTCTTCGCGCTGGCGTCGGTGGCCGCCCAGCAGGGCCGCATCGCGATGTACCACTTCCTGGGTGAGACGGTGACGCCGCTCAACCTGAAGACGGTGTCGTCGAACGTGTTCACGGACCCCGAGATCGCCACCGTCGGGTACACCCAGGCCGACGTGGACGCGGGCAAGATCGACGCCCGGGTCGTCAAGCTGCCGCTGCTGCGCAACCCGCGGGCCAAGATGCAGGGGGTGCGGGACGGCTTCGTCAAGATCTTCTGCCGGCCGGGCACCGGCATCGTGGTGGGCGGCTGTGTCGTCTCGCCCCGAGCCAGTGAGCTGATCCACCCCATCTCGATCGCGGTCGACAACAATCTGACCGTCGAGCAGATCGCGAACGCCTTCACCGTGTACCCGTCCCTGTCGGGATCGATCGCCGAGGTGGCACGGCAGTTGCACACCCGGAAGTCGGCGGGCGCAGAGGCATGACCCCGCGGCGGCCCGACGCAGGCCGGGGGCGGGGCGAGGGGTAAGGGGTGGCGTAAGGTCGCCAATCCGGTCAAACGGACACCCTTGGCCAGGGGGCAACCCCCGGCAACTCCCGGCAAGTCGGGACAATCCGCGGTCGAAGACCGTTCATGGACGGGGCCACCCATACCACTTGGCGGCCCCGTCTGTTCGCAACTTCTCGGATTCGGCGCATACGGCTGCAAACCCTCGACCGCTGGGGTTACTGTCAGTTTCGTGTTCGCTGCAGAACGTCGCCAGTTGATCCTAGAAATGGTGCGGGCCAATGGGGCGGTATCGCTCCGGGAGCTCGCCCGCGTCGTCCAGACCTCCGAAGTGACCGTACGGCGGGACGTGCGCGCGCTGGAGGCAGAAGGACTCCTCGACCGCCGGCACGGCGGTGCGGTACTGCCGGGCGGATTCACGCGAGAGTCCGGCTTCCCGCAGAAATCCCATCTCGCGACCGCCGAGAAGACCGCCATCGCGGACGTCGCGGCGGGCCTCGTCGAGGAGGGCGAGGCCATCGTGGTCGGCGCCGGGACGACCACGCAGGAGCTGGCCCGCCGGCTGGCCCGCGTCCCCGGCCTGACCGTCGTCACCAACTCCCTCCTCGTCGCCCAGGCCCTCGCCCACGCCAACCGCGTGGAGGTGGTGATGACCGGCGGCACCCTGCGCGGCTCCAACTACGCGCTCGTCGGCAGCGGCGCGGAGCAGTCCCTCCACGGGCTGCGGGTGTCCCGCGCCTTCCTGTCCGGCGCGGGCCTCACCGCGGAACGCGGCCTGTCGACCTCCAACATGCTGTCGGCGAGCGTCGACCGGGCGCTCGTGCAGGCGGCGGCGGAGGTCGTGGTCCTGGCCGACCACGGCAAACTCGGTACGGACACCATGTTCCAGACCGTTCCGACCGACCTCATCACCCGCCTCGTCACGGACGAGCCGCCCGGCCACGACGAGCGCGCCGCCATGGAGCTCCAGGCCCTGGCCGACCAGGGCGTCCAGATCACGGTCGCCTCCTCCTCCGGCACGGCTGCCGGCGGCGGCCCCTCCTCGGGGCCCGGCCCGCGCACCGCGGAGGGAGGCCCGTCGGGCCGCCAGCACCGCAGGGACGTTCCGCTCCCGGGCCAGCGCGGCCGCCACCCCGGCGCCCCGCTCCGCGCCGCCTCCCTCACCGCGGCCGTGGACCCCGCACCGGCGGACCGCCCGGCCCGCGTGGCGGACCTGCGCCGCCGCTGAACCCGGCTCCCTCAGGGAGCCTCCCCGTGCCCGGTGGGTACGTCGGCCCGGCGGAGTGGCGGCCACCGGACCCTCCTGAGGGCGGGGCCCGCCGCCGTGCTCCGTTCGGTATGCCGTCCGTGCCGGTCACCGGTGTGGCCCTGCGATCTGCGGGGACACGTTCCGGCCTTTGGCGGACACGCCTCAGAAACCTCTACGGGCGAGTCGTGCGGCTTCACGCCGACCGCGAGGACCGGCACGCCGGGGCGCGTACGCGGCGGGCGCGTCCGCCGGCCTAAGGATCACGCGCGCCCCCGCCGGCCTAGGGATCATGCGCGCGCCCGTCAGCCTCCGGATCACGCGCGCGCCCGCCGCCGACCCGGGCGCGGGCGCAGGCACGGGTCGGGCTGCGGGCGGCGCGGGAGACACGCGGGCGGGGCGTGGCCTCGCCCCCCGGACACAGCCGCACCGCGGTGCACGAGGAGGTCCCCGAAGCCGCCCGGGTACCGCAGTCCGTGGCCCTCACGGGGTGACGGGCGGTGGGTGCCAGCGGGTCCGCAAGGAGGGGGCCTCGGGGCAGGGCGGGTCCGGTGCCGATCCGGTGCTCGGAGGCCCTCGCCCCCACGGTCCCGGGTGGGGGTGCGGGCGTCGGCCGGTCCCCAACGGCCTCGGGGGCGACGGAGGCCCGCAGGGGACGCCCTCATGGGCGCCGGGTGATCCCCGCGCCGACGCGGGTCCGGTGCCGATCCGGTGCTCGGAGGTCCTTGCCCGCGACGGTCCTGGGCGGGGGTGCGGGCGTCGGCCGGTCTGCAACGGTCTGGAGGGCGACGGAGGCCCGCAGGGGACGCCCTCATGGGCGCCGGGAGATCCCCGCGCCGACGCTGGTCCGGTGTCGGCTGCGGCCTGCTTCGGGGGCCCGTGCCGGTGGGGCCCTGAGCCGGCGGCGGCCCGCGCCGGCGGGACTCAGGCCTTGAGTCCGCGGAGGGTCAGGGTCAGCAAACGGTCGGCCAGTTCGGGGTCCTCGGCGTCCTGCTCCGCCGCCAGGGCTATCGCGTTGGTGAGCTGCATCAGATCGCCGATCGACACGTCCGCCCGTACCGCGCCCGCCTCCTGCGCGCGGACCAGCAGGCGGTCACCCGCCGCACGCAGCGGTTCACTGCACTCGGACAGCGCCGAACCCGGCTCGTACGGCGCCGACATCAGCGCGCGCGCCAAGCCCCGGTACTCACCGGCATGGGTCACGATGGCCCGCAGCCACTCCACCAGTGCCGTGCACGGCTCCTCGGTGTCCGCGAGCTCCCGGGACCGCTCCAGCAGGGTCGCCAGCGCGTCCTGGAAGACGGCGTTCAGCAGGGCGGGGCGGTTCGGGAAATGCCGGTAGAGGGTGCCGATCCCCACGCCCGCGCGCCGCGCGATCTCCTCCAGCGCGGCGTCCGCGCCCTGCTCCGCGAAGGCCGCGCGCGCCACGCGCAGCAACCGCTCGTGGTTGCGCCGGGCATCGGCCCGCATGGGCCGGGTCGTGGTCATCGCCGCACCCTCCTCGTACTCCAGGATGCCATCCGGCGGGTACGGGCGAGGGGCCCTCCGCAACGATCCGGAAGGCCCCTCGCGCCGGGCTGCGCCGCGGCGCGGCCGTCAGTCCTTGATCTCGCAGATCGCCGCGCCGGACGTCACCGAGCCGCCGACCTCGGCGCTGAGGCCCTTGACGGTGCCGGCCTTGTGGGCGTTCAGCGGCTGCTCCATCTTCATGGCCTCCAGGACCACGATGAGGTCGCCCTCGTCGACCTCCTGGCCCTCCTCGACGGCCACCTTCACGATGGTGCCCTGCATCGGGGAGGCGAGGGTGTCGCCGGAGGCCGCGGCGGCGGCCTTCTTCTTGGCGCGCCGCTTCGGCTTCGCCCCGGCGGCGAGACCGGTGCGGGCCAGGGACATGCCGAGCGACGTGGGGAGGGAGACCTCCAGGCGCTTGCCGCCGACCTCGACGACGACCGTCTCGCGACCGGGCTCCTCGTCCGCCTCCGCGTCGGCGGGCGCGGCGAAGGGCTTGATCTCGTTGACGAACTCGGTCTCGATCCACCGGGTGTGGACCGTGAAGGGGCCCTCGGCGGGGGCGAACGCCGGGTCGGCGACGACCGCGCGGTGGAACGGGATGGCGGTCGCCATGCCCTCGACCTGGAACTCGGCGAGCGCGCGCCGCGCCCGCTCCAGGGCCTGCTGCCGGGTGGCGCCGGTGATGACCAGCTTGGCGAGGAGGGAGTCCCAGGCGGGGCCGATCACCGAGCCGGACTCGACGCCGGCGTCGAGGCGGACGCCCGGGCCGGTCGGCGGGGAGAACAGGGTCACCGTGCCCGGGGCGGGCAGGAAGCCGCGGCCCGGGTCCTCGCCGTTGATGCGGAACTCGAAGGAGTGGCCGCGGACGGCCGGGTCGCCGTAGCCGAGCTCCTCGCCGTCGGCGATGCGGAACATCTCCCGCACGAGGTCGATGCCGGTGACCTCCTCGGTGACCGGGTGCTCGACCTGGAGGCGGGTGTTGACCTCCAGGAAGGAGATCGTGCCGTCGGCGCCGACGAGGAACTCCACGGTGCCCGCGCCGACGTAGCCGGCCTCCTTCAGGATGGCCTTCGACGCGCGGTACAGCTCGGCGTTCTGCTCGTCGGTCAGGAACGGCGCGGGCGCCTCCTCGACGAGCTTCTGGTGGCGGCGCTGCAAGGAGCAGTCACGCGTGGACACCACGACGACGTTGCCGTGCTTGTCCGCCAGGCACTGCGTCTCCACGTGGCGGGGCTTGTCCAGGTAGCGCTCCACGAAGCACTCACCGCGGCCGAACGCCGCGACGGCCTCGCGGACCGCCGAGTCGTAGAGCTCGGGGACCTCTTCGAGGGTGCGGGCGACCTTCAGCCCGCGCCCGCCGCCGCCGAAGGCGGCCTTGATCGCGATCGGCAGACCGTGCTCGCGGGCGAACGCGACGACCTCGTCCGCACCCGACACGGGGTCCGGGGTGCCGGCCACCAGCGGCGCGCCGGCGCGCTGGGCGATGTGCCGGGCGGCGACCTTGTCGCCGAGGTCGCGGATCGCCTGCGGCGGGGGGCCGATCCAGACCAGCCCGGCGTCCATGACGGCCTGGGCGAACTCCGCGTTCTCCGACAGGAAGCCGTAGCCGGGGTGGACCGCGTCGGCCCCCGAGTCCTTGGCCGCCTGGAGCACCTTGGCCATGTCCAGGTAACTGGCGGCCGGGGTGTCACCGCCCAGGGCGAATGCCTCGTCGGCCGCACGGACGTGCAGGGCGTCCCGGTCCGGGTCGGCGTAGACGGCTACGCTGGCGATCCCGGCGTCCCGGCAGGCACGGGCGACACGGACAGCGATTTCGCCACGGTTGGCGATGAGCACCTTGCGCACGATGGCTCCCTCCATTCCCAAAACACGCTGAGTTTAGGGACTGCCGACACGACGTTTCGACTGTTCCCCAGTCGTGAGGTTGCCCACACGGAGCGTGAAACGGGGTCTCTCGGGCCTCAGGACCCCTTGTCCTGCCACGGTAAGCAGGGCTTCTCCACTGCACAGTAGCCCTGCGGTGTGGCCAAGGTCTCTGTCCTGGGGGCCAGCGGGGCGGGTTGTTTCTTTGTGGAGTCCCTACGAATGGGCGAATGATTCTTTGCCGTTGCGTCAGGACCCTTGCCCAGGGGTTTACCGGTGAGTAGCCTGCGCGTTGTTTCTCCGTACTAGCGGTAACAGGCCGAGTGCGCAGGGGGTACCCGTGGCGACCCGCAGACCGATAGCGCTGACGGCGGCCACCGCGCTGCTGCTGGAAGCGGTGGGCGTGCTCGTGCTGCACGCGGTGCTCGCGAAGGTCCAGGGCGACCAGCGGATGTCGCTGGCGGACCTGGACCCCGGCGCGATGGTCGCCGGCACCTGGGCGATGGGCGCCGTCCTCGGCGCCTACCTGGCGCTGTGCGGGGCGGCGCTCCTCCGCGTCGGCGTCCGCGACCGCGCGCCCACCCGCCGGGTGCGGATCCTGCTGGTCTCCTGCGCGCTCACGCACGGCGTGCTGGGCGCGGTGGCCGTGGCCGTGGTCGGCTGGACCGCCTTCGCGGTGCTGATGCTCGTGCTGGGCCTGGTGGTGCTGGCCCTCGTCGCGTACGGGGACGAGACCGCGGCCGGGCAGGAGGGCGCGGCGGCGGCGCCGTAGCCGCACGGGGGCGCGTCGGGCACGCCCCTGGCCGCGGCCGCGTGGGCACCGGCGAGGCGTCAGACGGTGGCTGCGGCGGGCGCGGCGGGGACGGTCACGTCCACAGGTCCGTCATGGCAACGCCCAACTGCCCCAGCAGGCGCCGGAAGAGCGGCAGGGACAGTCCGATGACGTTGCCGGGGTCCCCGTCGATGCCCTCGATGAACGGGGCCGAGCGGCCGTCCAGGGTGAACGCGCCCGCCACGTTCAGGGGTTCGCCCGTAGCCACGTACGCGGTGATCTCGTCGTCCGTGGGGTCGCCGAAGCGGACCAGCGTGGACGCCGTTCCGGACGCGTACCGCTTGGCCGCGGTGTCGTGCACGCAGTGGCCCGTCTGGAGGACGCCGACGCGGCCGCGCATGGACTTCCAGCGGGCGACGGCCTCCTCGGCGTCCGCCGGCTTGCCCAGGGCCCGGCCGTCCAGTTCCAGGACCGAGTCGCAGCCGACGACCAGTGTGCCCTGGGCCTCCGGCTTCGCGGCCACCAGGGACGCCTTGGCCTCCGCCAGGGCGAGCGCCAGCTCGGCGGGGGTGGGGGCGGTGATGCGGTCCTCGTCGAAACCGCTGACGATGACCTCCGGTGCGAGTCCCGCCTGCCGCAGCAGTCCGAGGCGGGCAGGGGAGGCTGAGGCGAGGACGAGGCGACGCTGTGGGCTCATGGCGCCATCGTACGGAAACGGGGGCGGCGATCCGCGACCCTCCGACCCGGTCAGCGCAGGCCCGTCGCGAGCATCAGGAACAGCATCGCGACGGCCAGCAGGACCCCTGCCCGGCGCAGCATGGCCTGCGTGGCCCGCATCTCCTCGGGCGGCTCGTTCTCGGGGTCGGACCACAGCATCCTCCGATGGTGCGCCCGCGCCGGGCGGGGCGCCTGAGTACGCGTACTCATCTGCGCCGCCAGGCCGTTGTCAGCGGCGGGTGCGAGCCTGTGCCGTATGACTCCTCTGACCCTGCTCGACCTGGACCGGGCGCTGCGGGCCTGCTGGGCGGCGGACACCGCCTCGCCCGACGACCGCGACGTGTGGCGGCCGGAGAACCCCTCCTGGGGGCACTGTGACATCACGTCCCTGGTCGTCCACGACCTGTTCGGCGGCGACCTGGTCGTCGGCGAGGTGCACGTCGACGGCGCACAGCGCGGCTACCACTGGTGGAACCGGCTGGCGAGCGGCGTCGAGCTGGACCTGACGAGGGAGCAGTTCCGGCGCGGGGAGGCGATATCCGCCGCCCGGGTCGTGCAGCGGCCTCCCGGTCCGCTGCCGCGCCGGTGGGACGCGTACCTGTTGCTCAGGGAGCGGCTGCGGGCGCACCTCGGGGACCTGCCCGAGCCCTGCTGAGGCCCGCGCCTCGGGTTCCGCCCCGCCGGTACGGCGGGCGGCCTGCGTCCGTCGGGGCGGGACCCACTGCGGTGCGGTGCGCGCAGTCCGGCCACCGTACCGGCGCCGCCCCTGCGCTCGACGTGCGCGCGCCCCGGCGTGTGCGCGGGGCGCGGGCACAGGGCGGCGGGCCCCGCCGGGGTCAGCCGGGCCAGTACGTGCGGGACCAGGACGCCGCACCCGGGCGCCGCGTGCGGACGCGGGCGATGCGCGACGGCTCGGACCACGCGTCCGGCGTGGCGGGCTCGCCGCCCGCGTCCGGCGCCGAGGCCGCCGCCGCGGCGCGCGCCCTGACCACCGCCAGGGCGGCGGCCAGCTCCTCCGGGGTCGGGTTGCCCCGTACGACTCTGATCATCGGGGGCTCCTCACAGGGGGATGTTGCCGTGCTTCTTCGGGGGCAGGTCTTCCCGCTTCGTGCGGAGCTGACGCAGGCCCTTCACGATGTGGGCGCGGGTCTCCGACGGCATGACCACCGCGTCGATGTAGCCGCGCTCCGCCGCCGTGTACGGGTTCAGCAGGGTGTCCTCGTACTCCTGGATCAGGCGCGCCCGCAGCTCCTCGCGCTCCTCGTCGGGAGCCGCCGCGAGGGTGCGGCGGTGCAGGATGTTCACCGCGCCCTGCGCACCCATCACCGCGATCTGCGCCGTGGGCCAGGCCAGGTTGAGGTCGGCGCCCAGGTGCTTGCTGCCCATCACGTCGTAGGCGCCGCCGAACGCCTTGCGGGTGATCACGGTGATGAGCGGCACCGTGGCCTCCGCGTACGCGTAGATCAGCTTCGCGCCGCGCCGGATGATGCCCTCGTGCTCCTGGCCCACGCCCGGCAGGAAGCCGGGCACGTCGACGAAGGTCAGGACCGGGACGTTGAAGGCGTCGCAGGTGCGGACGAAGCGCGCGGCCTTCTCGCTGGCGTCGATGTCCAGGCAGCCGGCGAACTGCATCGGCTGGTTCGCCACCACGCCCACCGGGCGGCCCTCCACCCGGCCGAAGCCCGTGACGATGTTCGGCGCGAACAGCGCCTGGGTCTCCAGGAACTCGCCGTCGTCGAGGACGTGCTCGATGACGGTGTGGATGTCGTACGGCTGGTTCGCCGAGTCCGGGACCAGCGTGTCCAGCTCGCGGTCCTCGTCGGTGATCGTCAGGTCGGCTTCCTCCGGGTACACCGGGGGCTCCGAGAGGTTGTTCGACGGGAGGTACGACAGCAGCGACTTGATGTGCTCGATCGCGTCCTTCTCGTCCGCCGCCATGTGGTGCGCCACGCCCGACGTGGCGTTGTGGGTGCGGGCGCCGCCCAGCTCCTCGAAGCCGACGTCCTCGCCCGTCACGGTCTTGATGACGTCCGGGCCGGTGATGAACATGTGCGAGGTCTGGTCCACCATCACCGTGAAGTCGGTGATCGCGGGGGAGTACACCGCGCCGCCCGCGCACGGTCCGACGACCAGGGAGATCTGCGGGATCACCCCGGAGGCGTGCGTGTTGCGGCGGAAGATCTCGCCGTAGAGGCCGAGCGCGCTCACGCCCTCCTGGATGCGGGCGCCACCGGAGTCGTTGATGCCGATCACCGGGCATCCCGTCTTCAGCGCGAAGTCCATCACCTTGACGATCTTCTGCCCGAAGGTCTCGCCCAGGGCGCCGCCGAAGACGGTGAAGTCCTGGGAGAAGACCGCCACCGGACGGCCGTCGACCGTGCCGTAGCCCGTCACCACGCCGTCGCCGTACGGGCGGTTCTTGTCCAGGCCGAAGTTGGAGGAGCGGTGTCGCGCGAACTCGTCCAGCTCGACGAAGGAGCCCTCGTCCATGAGCAGGTCGATGCGCTCACGGGCGGTCAGCTTGCCCTTGGCATGCTGCTTCTCGACGGCACGCTCGGAACCCGCGTGCGTCGCCTCCTCGATTCGGCGCTGCAGGTCCGCGAGCTTCCCCGCGGTCGTGTGGATGTCGATCTCTGGACGCTCGGACATCGGGATGCGGCTCCCTGCCTGGTACACGTGTGGTCACGGGCTGCGTTGGCTACTGGCCCGTAGCGTATCGGCGGGGGTGGCCTTCGGCAGTGCGGTGTTTGCCACACCTACGCTGGGTTGCATGACGCCCTCACTTGGTCCAGCGAACCGCGCAGGCAGCGGCTCCGGAAGCCCCGATTCCGCGGCCGGACGCTGGAGCGACCTCGACCGGCCCCCGCTCAATGCCGCGACGCTGCGCCGGGCCCTCCTGCGGCCGGGGTCGCTGTGGACCTCCCTCGACGTCGTGCCCTCCGTGGACTCCACCAACTCCGACCTGGCGCGCCGCGCCCCCGACCTCCCCGAGGGCGCCGTCCTGGTCGCCGAGGAGCAGACGGCGGGGCGCGGGCGGCTCGACCGGACCTGGTCGGCGCCCGCCCGGTCGGGGATCTTCGTCTCCGTGCTGCTCAAGCCGGCCGTGCCGGTGCAGCGGCTCGCGTGGCTGCCGCTGCTCACGGGGGTGGCCGCCGCCACCGCGCTGGCCCGCGCCGCCGGCGTCGACACGGCCCTCAAATGGCCCAACGACCTGCTGGTGCACGTCGGCAAGGGCGCGGACAAGGAGGAGCGGAAGGCGGGCGGCATCCTCGCCGAGCGCGCCGCCGAGCACGGCGTCGTGGTCGGGCTCGGCCTCAACGTCACGCTGCGCGCCGACGAGCTCCCCGTGCCCACCGCGGGCTCCCTGGCCCTCGCCGACGCCGTCTGCACCGACCGCGACCCGCTGCTGCGGGCCGTCCTGCGCTCCCTGGAGGAGTGGTACCGGCGGTGGACCGCCGCCGACGGCGACCCGGCCGCCTCCGGACTCCAGGAGGCGTACGCCGCCGGGTGCGCCACCCTCGGCCGCACCGTGCGGGCGGAGCTGCCCGGCGACCGGGCGCTGACCGGCGAGGCCGTGGCCGTGGACGGCGACGGGCGCCTGGTCGTCGCCACCGCCGACGGCGGCCGGGAGGCCGTCGGGGCGGGCGACATCGTCCATCTGCGCCCTGCGGGCTGAACGCGCTGGGACGCCGGGACGTGAGCTACGGCACACCTGACGTATCGTTGAGGCGGCCCGCCCGGGGGTGCCCAGCAGCACCCCCTCGTGCACGCCACGGGGCGGGGCGGCGACAGAACGGCGGAGCAGTGCGTACGGAACGGGCAGGAGGCGGCCGGTGACCGTCGACGACGCGAACGCTGGCGGAGCGGCACACCCCTCCCCCCACCATGTCGTCGACCACACCGCGGAGCCGACCGACAACCCTCTGGCCATCCGCCTGGAGCAGCTCATCCTCGGCGCCGAGCGGCGTTACACCCCCTTCCAGGCGGCCCGCACCGCGGGCGTCTCCATGGACCTCGCGTCCCGGTTCTGGCGGGCCATGGGCTTCGCCGACATCGGGCAGGCCAAGGCGCTGACGGAGGCCGACGTGCTGGCCCTGCGGCGGCTCGCCGGACTCGTGGAGGCAGGGCTGCTGAGCGAGCCGATGGCCGTGCAGGTGGCGCGGTCCACCGGGCAGACCACGGCCCGTCTCGCGGAGTGGCAGATCGACTCGTTCCTGGAGGGGCTGACCGAGCCGCCGGAACCGGGCATGACCCGCACCGAGGTCACGTACCCGCTGGTGGAGCTGCTGCTGCCGGAGCTCCAGGAGTTCCTGGTGTACGTGTGGCGGCGCCAGCTCGCCGCCGCGACCGGCCGGGTGGTGCAGGCGGCCGACGACGACGAGATGGTGGACCGGCGGCTCGCCGTCGGCTTCGCCGACCTGGTCGGCTTCACCAGGCTGACCCGGCGGCTGGAGGAGGAGGAGCTCGGGGAGCTCGTGGAGGCCTTCGAGACCACCTGCGCCGACCTCGTCGCCGCCCACGGGGGGCGGCTCATCAAGACCCTCGGCGACGAGGTGCTGTTCGCCGCGGACGACGCGGGCACCGCCGCGGAGATAGCGCTGCGGCTCATCGAGACCCTCAGGAACGACGAGACCATGCCCGCGCTGCGGGTCGGGATCGCCTTCGGCACGGTCACCACCCGCATGGGCGACGTCTTCGGCACCACCGTGAACCTCGCCAGCCGGCTCACCTCCATAGCGCCGAAGGACGCCGTCCTCGTGGACGGGGCGTTCGCGGAGGAACTGGCCCGCACCCGGGAGGCACCCGAGTCGGAGGCGCAGCTCGCGGAGGAGGTTGCGCGCGCGGAGAAGGAGGGCGGGAAGCCGCCCGCGTACCGGTTCGCGCTCCAGCCGATGTGGCAGCGGCCCGTGCGCGGCCTCGGCGTGATCGAGCCCTGGCTGCTGTCGCGGCGGGAGCCTAAGATCCCCGGGTAACCAAATGAACGGTCGTTAACCGGGAGGGCCCGCCGCCGTGTCCGAATCGTCGTCCGCTGCCACCGACCTGCGCTTCGGGGAGTTCGTCGCCGTGCGCCGGCACGGCCATGTCGCCGAGCTGCTGCTCGACCGCCCCAAGGCCATGAACGCCGTCTCGTCCGAGATGGCCCGCTGCATCGCTGCGGCCTGCGACGCCCTGGCCGCCGACCCGTCCGTCCGGGTCACCGTCCTGACCTCCTCCCACGACCGGGCGTTCTGCGTGGGCGCCGACCTCAAGGAGCGCAACTCCTTCACGGACGACGAGCTGCGCGCGCAGCGGCCGACCGCCCGCGCCTGCTACACCGGCGTGCTGGAGCTGCCCATGCCGACGATCGCCGCCGTGCATGGCTTCGCCCTGGGAGGCGGCTTCGAGCTGGCGCTGGCCTGCGACCTGATCGTGGCCGACGCGACCGCGGTCGTCGGGCTGCCCGAGGTGTCGGTCGGTGTCATCCCCGGCGGCGGCGGGACGCAGCTGCTGCCGCGCCGCGTGGGGGCGGCCCGCGCCGCTGAGCTGGTCTTCACGGCCCGCCGGGTGCCCGCGGCCGAGGCGGCCGGCCTCGGCCTGGTCGACGAGCTGGTGGAGGAGGACGCCCGGGGCGCCGCCCTGGAGCTCGCCGGGCGGATCGCCGCCAACTCGCCGGTCGGGCTGCGCGCCGCCAAGAAGGCGATGCGGCTCGGCCACGGCCTCGACCTGCGGGCGGGCCTGGAGGTCGAGGACGCGGCCTGGCGGACCGTCGCCTTCTCCGGCGACCGGCGGGAAGGCGTCGCCGCCTTCAACGAGAAGCGCTCGCCGGAGTGGCCCGGAGCATGACGCACCGCCCCTCGCGCCGCGGTAGGGGGCTGTGCGGCGACCCCGCCGGCGCGGGCGGCCGGGGCTGCTCCGGGTGCGGGGGATGGCGTCACCTGGCGTAACCGGAGTGGCGATCTCGGGTAAAACGTACGAAATCATCCCTAAGCTTGAGGAATGGGTGAGGATGTCCGGCTGAGGGCCGTGGTGGCGCTGGCGCAGGCCATGGCGGCCGCGCACACGCCGCGCGAGTGCTGGCGCGCCGCCGCGCTCGGCGCGCGAGACGCGCTCGGTGGTACGTTCGCGGCCCTCTCGACCTGGCAGCGGGACCTCGGCAGGCTCAAGGTCCTGGTGAACGCCGGTCAGCGGGCCCCGGACGAGGAGGAGTTCCCGGAGGACGAGACGTACCCCGTGTACCAGTTCTCCGAGATCACCGAGTTCCTGCACGAGCGCTGGGCGGGCGGCGGGGAGCCCAACGCCTGGGTGGAGACGGCCGACGGGCCGGCGCCCGGCCCGCGCCCCGGCCACCGCAGACCGGATGCCTCGCCCGGCGGGGCCCGGTCCATGCCCTGGGGCCGGGCGGCGGCCCTGCGTCGGCGGGGCCGCGGCTGCTGCGTCGTCGCGCCGATCGTGCTGCACGGGCGGGCCTGGGGCGAGCTGTACGTCGCCCGACCGGTCGGCGCGCCGGTCTTCGACCGGGGTGACGCGGACTTCGCGACGGTGCTGGCGGCGGTCGTCGCCGCCGGGATCGCGCAGACCGAGCGGCTGGAGGAGGTCCGCAAGCTGGCCTTCACCGATCCGCTGACCGGGCTGGCCAACCGCCGGGCCGTGGACACCCGGCTGGAGGAGGCCATCGAGCGGCACCTCGCAGACGGCTCCGTGGTCGGCCTCGTCGTCTGCGACCTGAACGGACTGAAACGGGTCAACGACACGCAGGGCCACGCCGTCGGCGACCGGCTGCTGGAACGGTTCGGCTCCCTGCTGTCGTACTGCGGTGCACGGCTGCCCGGGGGCCTTGCGGCACGCCTCGGCGGAGACGAGTTCTGCCTCGTGACGGTGGGGCCGAGCGCCGACGAGCTGGTCGCGGTGGCGGACGAGCTGTGCGTACGCGCCGGAGAGCTGGAGCTCGGCGAGGGCGTCGCCTGCGGGGTGGCCTCCACCGGCGACCCGATCGGCCCGGTGCGGTCCGCGCGGCGGCTGTTCCGGCTGGCGGACGCCGCCCAGTACCGGGCCAAGGCGGCGCTGTCGCCCAAGCCGGTGGTCGCCGGGCGCGACGGGGCGGTGGTGCGGCTCGCCGACGCCCCGCCGGCGGCGGCCCGGGACCGGCGGCGGTTCCGCGACGCCCGTCCGGACCCGCGGCCGCCGGGCCCGGGGCCGTCCGGAGCGGCACCGTCCGGGCCGGCACCGTCCGGGTCG
>NZ_MKXB01000021.1 GCF_001865245.1 Streptomyces sp. CC53
GGTCAGTCCAGCGTCTTGCCGAGCCAGACCTGCGCGTACGGATCGTCGCCGAAGGGCGGGACGTCCCTGTACCCGTGCCGGGCGTACAGCGCCCGGGCCTCCACCAGGTCGAGGCGGGTGTTGAGGACGACGGTCCGGGCGCCGAGCCGCCGGGCCTCCCCTTCGAGGGCGGCCACCAGCAGCGCCGCGCCGCCCGCGCCGCGGAAGGCGGGCCGCACGAACACCCGGGTCAGCTCCGCGCGCTCCGCGTCCAGGAGCAGGACGCCGCCGCAGGCGGCGGGAGCGCCGTCCTTGCGCCCGACGAGGAACCGCCCGGTCGGCGGGGTCAGCGCCTCGGCGCCGTCGTCCGTGAGCCCCTCGTCGATCTCGGCCGGGGTGGCGGGCCGGCCCCAGTACCGGCCGGCCACCTCGCCGTAGTAGTCACGGCGCAGCCCCGTCGCGTCGGGCGTGTCGTACTGCTCGGGACGTATGTCCCAGTGCGCGGTCACGTCAGGACACCACCCGGGCGACCAGCAGTCCGTCGTGGCCCTTGGCCCCGACGGTCTGCACGGCCGTCGCGTCCAGCCGGGGCTCGCGCGCGACCAGGTCGAACAGTTCGCGTGTGCCGCGCACGGCCTCGTCGCCGTCGGCGTCGAGGACGGCGCCGCCCCGCACGACGTTGTCGACCACGACGACGCTGCCCGGGCGGCTCAGCCTCAGGGCCCACTCCACGTAGCGCGGGTTGTTCTTCTTGTCGGCGTCGATGAAGAACAGGTCGAAGGGGCCCGCGTCCTCCTCCGCCAACCGCGGCAGCGTGTCGAGGGCCGCACCCGTCCTGACCTCGGCGACCTTGTCGAGCCCCGCCCGGGCCAGGTTGCCGCGGGCCACGTCGGCGTGGCGCGCGTCGTACTCCAGGGAGACCAGCCGGCCGTCCTCCGGCAGGGCGCGGGCCAGCCAGATGGTGCTGTAGCCGCCGAGCGTGCCGATCTCCAGGATGCGGCGGGCCCCGCTCATCCGGGCCAGCAGGTGGAGCAGCTTGCCCTGGTTCGCCGCCACGGCGATCTGCGGCAGCCCGGCCGCGTCGCTCGCCGCGAGCGCCCCTGTCAGCGCCTCGTCCTCCGGGGCGAGCAGCCCGGAGACGTAGTGGTCGACGGCGGTCCACAGCTCCTGCGGGTCATCGTGCGTCTGAGTCATGGTCAGCAACGTAGTCGACCCCGCGCCCCCACCGTCGACGTTTTCGCTGGTGCGCGCCCCGGAGGGCCTCCGCCGCGCGTCACCGGAGCAGCCGTCGGCCCTCACCGCCCCCTTGCGTACCGCCGGTAGCCGTCCGCAGACTGGACGGTAACTTAGCGAGAGCGCGTACCCGTCCGGTCGACCCACACGCGCGCCCGCCCGGGCCGTCACGCCCGCGGGCGTGAGGAGAGGACCTGCCCATGGCCGCGGAACCCGTGATCGTCGAAGCCGTGCGCACCCCCGTGGGACTGCGCGGCGGCGCGCTCGCCGCCCTCCACCCGGCCCAGCTGCTCGCCGCGACCTGCCGGGAGCTGCTCGACCGCGCCGGCATCCCCGCCGACTGCGTCGAGCAGGTCGTGGGCGGCACGGTCACCCAGGCCGGCGAGCAGGCCGCGAACCCCGTCCGCACCGCCTGGCTCGCCGCGGGACTGCCCTACGAGACGGCCGCGACCACCGTCGACTGCCAGGGCGGATCCTCGCAGCAGGCCGCCCACATGGTGGCCGACATGATCGCTTCGGGGGCCGTCGACGTCGGCGTCAGCTGCGGGGTCGAGTCCCCTTCTCGGGTCCCGCCCGGCAGCGACAGCCGCAGCGCTCCGGGCAGGCCCCTGCCCGACGAGTGGCACGTCGACCTCCCCCACCCCGTGCGGGCCGCCGAGCGCCTGGCCCGCCGCCGCGGGCTGAGCCGCGGCCACACGGACGCCTTCGCGCTGCGCTCCCGGCAGCGCGCGGCCACCGCCTGGGCGGAGGAGCGCTTCAAACGCGAGACGTTCCCCGTGCAGGTCCCCGCCGGCGACCACGACCTGTGGCGGCCCGTCGACCGCGACGAAGGCGTCGGCGAGGGCTCCGCCACGGAGGCGCTCGCCGAGCTGACCCCGCTCATGCCGGACGCCGTCCACACCACCGGCACGCGCGCCGCGGCGGCCGACGGAGCCGCCGCGCTCCTGTGGGCGTCCCGGCGCATGGCCCGCGCCCTCGGACTGCGGCCCCGTGCCCGGATCGTCGCCCAGGCCGCCGTGGGCACCGACCCGCGCCAGCCCCTGGACGGGCCCGTCGACGCCACCCGCGCGGTCCTCGGCAAGGCCGGCATGTCCGTACGGGACCTCGACCTCGTCGAGGTCGACGAGACCTTCGGCGCGGTGGTCCTCAGCTGGGCGCTGGCCCTCGGTCCGGACGACGGACTGGACCGCGTCAACGTCAACGGCGGCGCCCTCGCCCTCGGCCACCCCGGTGGCGCCGCGGGCGCCCGGCTGCTCACCTCCGCGCTGCACGAACTGGAGCGCCGAGACGGGGACGTGGCGCTCGTCACGATGGGCGCGGCGGGCGCCCTCGCCACCGCGACGATCCTGCAGCGCCTCTAGGGAGCGGCTTCGGGGCCGCGGGGCGGACCGGGCGGCGGCAGGCGGGCGGGGCGGCGACGGCGGGGCCGGTCGCCCCGCACGGTCCACCGCGCCGTGCCGCACCTGCGCGGCGCACGGGAAGGGCCCGGTGAGTGCGGGTTGCACTCACCGGGCCCTCAGCTCATGGCCTGGCGGCTCAGTACCAGTGGTTGGCCTGCCAGAACTTCCAGGCGCCACAGGGGCTGCCGTAGCGGTCGTTCATGTAGTCCAGGCCCCACTCGATCTGGGTGGCCGGGTTGGTCTTCCAGTCGGAACCGGCCGACGCCATCTTCGACGCGGGCAGGGCCTGCACCAGGCCGTACGCGCCGGAGGACGCGTTGGTCGCGGTGTGGTCCCAGCCCGACTCGCGCTCGATGATCTTGCTGAAGCACGTGTACTGGCCGGCGGGGACCATCTTCTTGGCGATCGCCTGAGCGTCGGTCGGGGCGGCCGAAGCCGGGGCCGTCATGCCCATCACCGCACCCGAAGCGCCCAGCAGCACGGTCGCTGCGGCGATGGCGGACTTGTTGCGGGTGGTGAGACGGCTGGCGATGGAGCGGAACACGTAGAAGAACCTCACGTCGGGGACAGGGGCGTCGCAGGCATGCCGGAACCAGGGCCCGGGGACACCCGGATCTCTCGGGAGCGGCTGCCAGGAGCGCTGCGGTCGTGCCTCGGGTGAACCCTTCGGCGTGCCGTCGGCGCCCGGCGACATCACCAATGAACCAGGCCCGCAGGCCCGATGCAAAGCCCCCCCAGTACGAGGCGGGACCGGAGAACCCCGCTTCCGGGGCCGCGGCGCGACGGCGCAGCAGTGCAGGTCGCCACGGGCGACCGGGCCCCCGCCCGAAGCCTCCTACCCGCCTTCGTATGTGACGTGGGTCGCGTGGGGCGCCTCACCCCGAACGGGCCCTAATGCGGCTTTTCGGTGCCTTCGAATGTGACCTGGGCCTCGAACGCGGCCCGCCGGGTCGCCCGCCTCAGGGCCTTCAGCACCGTCGATCCGATGGTCAACGTCAGCACCACCGTCAGCACCGCCCGGCCCGCGTCCCACCCCAGGGAGGTCGCCAGGCAGTACGCGGCGAACCGCACCAGGTTCTCCGCGAGCGGGTCACCCGGCTGGAACGCGATCCCGCTCGCCGTCCCCTGGAGCGTGACCCAGCCGTACAGGTTCATGACCGTCCCGTACGCGAACGCCGCCACCGCCCCGTACCCGGCCAGCATCAGCAGCTCGCCCCGGCCCCGCAGCCTCCCCCAAGCTCTCGGCTTCGCTCGAGCAGGGGGGACCCCCATCGCGCCGGGCAGCAGCCCCGCCCCCATCGCGAACCAGCCCATCGACAGCATCTGGAACGGCATCCACGGCCCCACCCCGCCCGTCAGCAGCGCCGACGCGAAGATCGTCACCGCCCCGAGGACGAACCCGAACCCGGGCCCCAGCACCCGGCCGCTCAGCAGCATCAGGAAGAACATGGGCTCCAGGCCCGCCGTGCCCGCGCCCAGCGGCCGCAGCGCCGCCCCGACCGCCGCCAGCACCCCCAGCATCGCGACGGCCTTCGCGTCCACGCCGCCGTCCGACAGCGTCGCCACGACCACCCCGATCAGCAGCGGCAGCAGCAGCGCCAGCAGCCACGGGGCGTCCTGCGCGTGCGACGCGTGCGCCCGCGCCACCTCGGCGTCCGCCAGCAGCGGCCAGCCGAACGCCACCACGCCGATGGCGCCCACCAGCACCAGCGCCGCCACCGACCGGGGCCCGAGCCGCACGGGTCGCGCGCTCATCGGACCGCCCCCTCGGCCGCGAGCGCCGCCTCGACCTGAGCGACGGTCAGCCACGGCAGCGGCGCCAGCACCTTGCCGACCTGCGGGGCGAACGCCGGGGACGACACGACCACCTCGTGCGTCGGACCGTCCGCGACGACCTCGCCGTCCGCCAGGATCACCACCCGCTGCGCCAGCTCCGCCGCCAGCTCCACGTCGTGCGTGGCCATGAGGATGCCGTGGCCGCGCCCGGCGAGGCCCCTGAGCACCGCGACCAGCCGGGCCTTCGCCGCGTAGTCCAGACCCCGGGTCGGCTCGTCCAGCAGCAGCAGCCGGGGCCGCCCCGCCAGCACCACGGCCAGGGCCAGCACGAGGCGCTGCCCCTCCGACAGGTCCCGCGGGTGTGTGCCGTCGGGCACCCCCGGCAGCAGCTCCGCCACCAGCGCCCGGCACGTCCCGGCGTCGGCGCCCGCGTCGGCGTCCGCCCCGGCGCACTCCGCGGCCACCGTGTCCGCGTACAGCAGGTCGCGAGGCTCCTGCGGCACCAGCCCGACCGCGCGGATCAGCTCGCGCGGCGGTGTCCGGTGCGGGGTGCGGCCCCCGGCGAGGACCCGGCCGGCGGCCGGCTCCACCAGCCCGGCCAACGCACCGAGCAGCGTCGACTTGCCCGCGCCGTTGCGCCCCATCAGGGCGACCGTCTCGCCCGGACCCACGGCGAGGTCCACCCGCCGCAGCGCCTCCACCCGGCCCCGCCGCACGGCGAGCCCCTCGACCAGGGCCAGGCCGTCGTGCCCGGCCTCCGGCGCCTCCCGCCGCGCGAACGGCCACCGGCCGCGCCCGAACAGCCCGCCTCCCCGCTCTCCGCCTCCCCGCCCTGCGGCGCCCGGGCCCCCGGCGACCGTGCTCGCGCGCACCGCGTCCGCGCCCTGCGGTGGCGCCGCGGTGCCACCCCGCGCCGGAACCGGCCCCGCGGCACCGGCGGCCAGCCGCTGCCGCAGCGGCTCCGCGCGGCGCCGCGCGTCGCGGACCGTGAGCGCCGGAGGCGTCCAGCCCGCCACCCGGGACAGCCCCACCACCGGTGGGTACACGGGGGACACGCCCATCACCTCGGCGGGCGGGCCCACCACGAGCGGCGCCCCGCGCCCCTCCAGCAGCGCCACCCGGTCCGCGTACTGCACGACCCGCTCCAGCCGGTGCTCCGCCATCAGCACCGTCGTGCCCAGGTCGTGCACCAGCCGCTGCAACACCGCCAGGACCTCCTCGGCCGCGCCCGGGTCCAGTGCCGACGTCGGCTCGTCCAGCACCAGCACCTTCGGGTGCGCTGCCAGCACGGACCCGATCGCCACCCGCTGCTGCTGCCCCCCGGACAGCGTCGCGATGGGCCGGTCCCGCAGCTCCGCGAGGCCCAGCAGGTCCAGGGTCTCCTCGACGCGCCGGCGCATCACGGCGGCGGGCAGCCCGAGCGACTCCATGCCGTAAGCGAGTTCGTCCTCCACCACGTCCGTCACGAAGTGCGCCAGCGGGTCCTGCCCCACCGTGCCCACCAGGTCGGCCAGTTCACGCGGCCGGTGAGTGCGCGTGTCGCGCCCGCCGACGGTCACCCTGCCCCGCAGCGTGCCGCCCGTGAAGTGCGGCACCAGCCCCGACACCGCCTGCAGCAGCGTCGACTTGCCGACCCCCGACGGGCCGACCAGCAGCACCAGCTCGCCCTCCGGCACGGTCAGGTCCACGTGCTCCAGGGCCGGCGCGGCGGCGTCCGCGTACGTCACCGACACGTCCTCGAAGCGGATCACCGCACAGGCTCCTTCACTTCCCCCGGCACGGGGGCCACGAACGCGGGCACCAGGCCCACCAGTACCGACAGCGCCGGCCACACCGGCAGCTCCGGCGCCACCAGCGGCGCCACACCCGGGCGCAGCGCCTCCGCCGCCGAGCCGGTCGCCGCCCAGATCACCAGCCCCGCGACGGCGGCCCCCGAACCGGCGACCAGCCAGGCGCGCGGCCCCCACCGGTCGGGCCGGTAGCGGGTGCGCACCGAGCGGCGGCCGCCCAGCCACAGCCCCGCCACCGCCGCGGCGAGCCCGGCCGCCACCAGCGGCAGCCCGTACCCCGCGCCCTCCACCGCGACCAGCCCGTACGCCCCGGCACAGACGCCCAGCAGCCCGCCGAGCGTCAGGACGTTCGTCAGCAGCCGCACCGGCGCGGGCACCGCGGCGGTCCGGCCGTACCCGCGCGCGTCCATGGACGCGGCCAGGGCCACCGACCGCTCCAACGCCCCCTCCAGGACCGGCAGCCCGATCTGGAGCACCGCCTTCACCCCGCTCGTCGGGCGTCCCCGCAGCCGCCGCGTCGTCCGCAGCCGGGCCACGTCCGCGACCATGCTCGGCGCGAACGTCATGGCGACGACGACGGCGACGCCCGCCTCGTAGAGCGCGCCCGGCAGGGACTTCAGCAGTCGCGCCGGGTTGGCGAGCGCGTTCGCGGCGCCCACGCAGATCAGCAGCGCGGCGAGCTTCGCGCCGTCGTACAGCGCGAACACCACCTGCTCGGCCGTCACCCGGCCGCCGAGGCGCAGCCCCTGCGCCCATTCCGGCAGCGGCACCTCGGGCAGGGTGACGAGCACGTGCGTGCCCGGGATCGGGGAGCCGAGCGCGACCGAGAACACCACGCGGAGCGCCACGACGAACAGGCCCAGCTTCACGAACATGCCGTACGACCGGGCCCACGGGGCACCGGGCTGGTGGCGGGCCGCCACCACGTACCCGGCCACGCCGACCAGCAGGCCCAGCAGCAGCGGGTTCGTGGTGCGGGACGCGGCGACGGCGAGCCCCAGCGCCCACAGCCACCAGGCGCCCGCGGGCACGGCGTTGGAGCGGTGCGCCTCGGGCGCGCGCAGCCTCATCGGTGCCCGCGCCGCCGGGCCCGCACGACGGCGGCGGCACCCAGGAGGAGGACGGCCGCGAGTCCGGCGGCCAGGCCGACGGAGGGCCCGCCGCCGTCCGCCGGTTCGGGCGCCGCGGGCTCCGGCGCCGCGGGGGAGTCCGCGGGGGCCGCCGCGACCTGCTCGCCGCATCCCCGCTGCGGGTAGCCCGCGATGGCGCACAGCAGCGCCTGGCTGTTGTAACGCAGCGGAGGGGCGACCGCGGCGAGCGCGTCCGCGCTGCCGGCGTCCGGCGGGACCTGGGCGCAGGCGGTCCGCGGGGCGGGCGGCCGTTCCCCGGCGGGCGCGTCGGCGGGGACGCCGAAGTCGAGGACCAGCCCGACCCGTTTGGTGCCCTCCTTCGCGGGTGTGCCGGCGCAGAGCGCCGCGAAGTCGGGCGCCTGCCGGGGCCGGTGCGCGTCCTGGCTGTCGGCACTCACCGCGAACCGGAAGCCGTGGACGTCGCCGTCGGCGGGCCTGAGCGTGGCCGGGCCCTGCGTGGCGTACGTCCACGTCCCGTCCTCGCCGGCCTCCCAGAACGACCAGTAGCGGTACCCGCCGGACCGGCCGGGCGCGGCGGAGGCGGCGGGCGCGGCCGCGGTGTCGGACGCGCCGGACCGGGCGGCGACTCCCGCACCGGGCGGCGCCGCGTGCGCCGACGCGCCGGCGGCGAGTACGGCGAGTGCGGCGAGCAGCGCAGCGAAGGCTGCGGCGGGGCGTATGCGGCTCACGGCTGCTACCGCTTCTTGCCGCGCCCGCTCAGCAGGAAGCCGATGCCCACCCCGGCCAGGGCGAACGCCCCGATCATCAGCCAGAAGCCGACGCCG
The DNA here is from genome assembly GCF_001865245.1 of Streptomyces sp. CC53. GTDB lineage: Bacteria > Actinomycetota > Actinomycetes > Streptomycetales > Streptomycetaceae > Streptomyces. The sequence continues at coordinate 8,094 of NZ_MKXB01000021.1, forward strand.
TAGCCCTCCTCCTCCTGCGCCTCCTTCTCCTTCGCCCGCTCCTCGGGCGTGGACGCGGGCTTCGGGCCGGTGGCGTTCAGTGCCCGCACGAGGTCGGTGCCGCCGAAGTCGCGGGGGTCGGCGCCGGCGGCGCGGGCGGCGAGGACGAGCTGCGCGTAGGCGGCGGGACCGGCCTCCTTCGCCCAGGCGGGGCCTTCCTTCTGCAGGAGCTCCACGGCCTTCTCGGCCTTGTCGCCGTGCCCGGCCGCGTACAGCGCGACGACCGCGTCCGCCGTGTTGCCCAGGTCGGGCTGGTCCGCGGGGGCCTCGGTGGCACCGGGCATGGCCGGCAGCGGAACGTGGCCCTTGGACTCCAGGACGCCGGCGAGGTACGCGGCGCCGTTGCGGGCGGCCCGCTCGGCGGAGGGCTTGGCGGAGTCCTCACAGGTCGGCTGCTGTCCCGGCTCGATGCCCTTGACCAGCAGGTGCTTGCCGAGGCCGCCGAGAACGGCGGCGGCCGTCGCGTCGTCGTTCGGCGGGAGCTCCCCGCCCTTGCCGGGCTGGTAGGCGAAGGCGCCCGCGCCCTTGCCCGCGGTGCAGGGCACGGCGAAGGAGAGCAGCGCGTCATAGGGGCTCTTGCCGTCGGCGGAGAGCACGTCGCCGGGCCGCTCGCCGGTCGAGGCGAGGGCGCCGATCACGAGGGAGGTGGAGTTCGCGTCGCTGGGGAAGCCGGGGTTGTAGCCCCAGCCGCCGTCCTTGTTCTGGTTGCCGCGCAGCCAGCCCTTGGCCTTCTCCCGGGCCTTGGCGGGCTCGTCCCCGTGGCTGTCGACGCCCTTCAGGGCCTGGAGGGCGAGGGCGGTCGCGTTGCTGTCGAGCGGCAGGTCCGCGGCGCAGGGCGCGGAGGTGTCGGCACGGTACGAGGGGAAGCCGCCGTTGTCGCACTGCTGGGCCAGCAGCCAGCCGACGGCCTCCTCCGCGGGCTCGACCCCCGTCGCCTGCTGGGCCAGGAAGGCCAGCGACTGGCGGAAGACACCGTCCCACTGCGGGTCCTTGGTGCCGTACAGCCCGGTGCCGGGCGGTCCGGCGGCGGGCGACGAGGCCGCGTGGGCGGCGGGCGCGAGCGCCCCG
>NZ_MKXB01000022.1 GCF_001865245.1 Streptomyces sp. CC53
ACGTGGCAGGAGCCGCACGCCGCCGTCTGGACGCCGAGCTGGTACGCCGCAAGCTGGCCCGCTCACGCGAACACGCGAGCCAGCTCATCGCGGCCGGCCGGGTGACGGTCGGCGGCACCACCGCGACCAAGCCCGCCACCCAGGTCGAGACCGCCGCCGCCATCGTGGTGGCCCAGGACGACGCCGACCCCGACTACGTGTCGCGCGGCGGCCACAAGCTCGCCGGCGCCCTCGCCGCCTTCGTGCCGCGCGGTCTGGAGGTCGAAGGGCGCCGCGCACTCGACGCCGGCGCCTCCACCGGCGGGTTCACCGACGTGCTGCTGCGGGCCGGCGCCGCGCACGTCGTCGCCGTCGACGTCGGCTACGGCCAGCTCGCCTGGTCCCTCCAGAGCGATGAACGCGTCACCGTCAAGGACCGTACGAACGTGCGGGAACTGACGCTCGACGTGATCGGGGGCGAACCGGTGGACCTGGTGGTGGGCGACCTGTCCTTCATCCCGCTCGGCCTGGTGCTGCCCGCACTCGCCGGCGTGACGGGCCCCGGCGCCGACCTCGTGCTCATGGTGAAGCCGCAGTTCGAGGTCGGCAAGGAGCGCCTCGGCAGCGGCGGCGTGGTGCGCAGTCCCGAACTGCGCGCGGAGGCCGTGCGGAACGTGGCGCGGCAGGCCGCGGAACGGGGCCTCGGCGTGCTCGGCGTCACCGCGAGCCCGCTGCCCGGCCCCTCCGGGAACGTCGAGTACTTTCTGTGGCTGCGGGCGGGCGCGCCCGCACTGGACCCGGCGGACGTCGACCGGGCGGTGGCGGAGGGACCTCGTTGAACACGACACCGAAGTCAGCCCGGGCGGAGACGGCCGGGGCCGCGGCGGGGACCGGCGGCGGCTCCCCGGCGCGGACCGTCTTCCTGCTGGCGCACACGGGGCGGCCCGCCGCCGTGCGCAGCGCCGAGCTCGTCGTCCTCGGGCTGCTGCGCAGCGGCATCGGCGTCCGGGTCCTGGCGGCGGAGGCCGCGGACCTGCCGCTGCCGCCCGCCGTGGAGACCGTGCCGGAGGCCACCCCCGGTGTGCTCGACGGGTGCGAGCTGCTGATCGTGCTGGGCGGTGACGGGACGCTGCTGCGCGGCGCCGAGTTCGCGCGTGCCTCCGGCGTGCCGATGCTGGGCGTCAACCTGGGGCGGGTCGGCTTCCTCGCCGAGGCGGAGCGCGACGACCTGGACAAGGTAGTGGACCGGGTCGTGACCCGGGCGTACGAGGTCGAGGAGCGGATGACGCTGGACGTCGCCGTGTACGACAACGGCGACGTGCTCCACACGAACTGGGCGCTGAACGAGGCCGCGGTGCAGAAGGTCGCGCCGGAGCGGATGCTGGAGGTCGTCCTCGCGATCGACGGGCGGCCCGTGACGGGGTTCGGCTGCGACGGCGTCATCTGCGCGACCCCGACGGGCTCCACCGCGTACGCGTTCTCGGCGGGCGGACCGGTGATCTGGCCCGAGGTCGAGGCGCTGCTGATGGTGCCGATCGGGGCGCACGCGCTGTTCGCGAAGCCGCTGGTGACCACACCGGACTCGGTGCTCACGGTCGAGGTGGAGCCGCACACGCCCGACGGGGTGCTGTGGTGCGACGGGCGGCGGACCGTCACCCTGCCCGCAGGGGCCCGGGTGGAGGTGCGGCGCGGCTCGGTGCCCGTGCGGCTGGCACGGCTGCACCACGCGTCGTTCTCGGACCGGCTCGTCGCGAAGTTCGCGCTGCCGGTGTCGGGTTGGCGGGGCGCACCGCACTGAGCCCGCCCGGCGGAGGCAGCCGGAAGGCGGCGCCGGGGCGAGCGCCCCGCGGGTCAACGAGCGGGCGGCCGCGAGGTGACGCCGCCGGGGCCGCCGCCGTCCCGAACGGCTGGCGTTCGCCGTCCGGGCCGGGGCGGCGTCGCACCGGACCCGGAAAACCTCGTATGGTCGGGGTCGTGTTGGAGGAGATGCGGATACGGTCGCTCGGAGTCATCGACGACGCGGTGGTCGAGCTGTCGCCCGGCTTCACCGCCGTGACCGGTGAGACGGGCGCGGGCAAGACCATGGTCGTCACCAGCCTGGGGCTGCTGCTCGGCGGGCGCGCCGACCCCGCCCTGGTGCGGATCGGGGCCCCGTCGGCGGTCGTCGAGGGACGCGTCACCGTGCCGTCCGGGTCGCCGGTGGCGCTGCGGGCCCAGGAGGCGGGGGCCGAGCTCGACGACGGCGCCCTGCTCATCAGCCGCACCGTGTCCGCCGAGGGCCGGTCGAGGGCCCACCTGGGCGGGCGTTCCGTGCCGGTGGGTCTGCTCGGCGAACTGTCGGACGACCTCGTCGCCGTGCACGGCCAGACCGACCAGCAGGGCCTGCTGAAGCCCGCTCGGCAGCGCGGCGCCCTCGACCGGTACGCGGGCGAAGCGGTCTCGGCGCCCCTCGCCGCGTACACCGACGCCTACCGGCGGCTGCGGGCCGTCTCCGCGCAGCTGGAGGAGCTCACCACCCGGGCCCGCGAGCGGGCGCAGGAGGCCGACCTGCTGCGCTTCGGGCTCGCGGAGATCGAGGCCGTCGCACCGCGGGCCGGTGAGGACGTCGAACTGGCCGCGGAGGCCGAGCGGCTGGGCCACGCCGAGGCGCTGGCCTCCGCGGCCGCCCTCGCGCACCGGGCGCTCGCCGGCGACCCCGAGGACCCGGAAAGCGTCGACGCCACGACCCTCGTGGCCGGTGCCGGGCGCGCCCTGGAGGCCGTGCGGTCCCACGATCCCGCGCTGGCCGCCCTCGCCGACCGGATCGGTGAGGTGTCGATCCTGCTGGCCGACGTGGCGGGCGACCTCGCCGGGTACGCCGGTGACCTGGACGCCGACCCGCGCCGCCTGGCGGCCGTGGAGGAGCGCAGGTCATCGCTGAACGGACTCACCCGCAAGTACGGGCAGGACGTCGCTGCCGTGCTCAAGTGGGCGGAGGAGAGCGCCGCGCGCCTCACGGAGCTGGAGGGCGACGACGACCGGATCGGCGGGCTGGCCGCGGAGCGGGACGCGCTGCACGCGGAGCTGTCGGGGCTCGCGCAGCGCCTGACGGACGCCCGCACCGAGGCGGCGGCACGGTTCGCGGACGCCGTCACGGCGGAGCTCGCCTCCCTCGCGATGCCCCACGCCCGGGTCTCCTTCGCCGTGCGGCAGACCGAGGACCCGGACGGCATCGAGGTCGACGGCAGGACCGTCGCCTACGGGCCGGCCGGCGCCGACGAGGTGGAACTGCTGCTCGCCCCGCACCCGGGCGCCCCGCCGCGGCCCATCGCCAAGGGCGCGTCGGGCGGTGAGCTGTCGCGCGTCATGCTCGCCGTGGAAGTGGTCTTCGCCGGTACGGACCCGGTGCCGACGTACCTCTTCGACGAGGTCGACGCGGGCGTCGGCGGCAAGGCGGCGGTGGAGATCGGGCGGCGGCTGGCCAAGCTCGCCAGGACGGCGCAGGTCGTGGTCGTCACCCACCTGCCGCAGGTCGCGGCCTTCGCGGACCGGCAGCTGCTGGTCGAGAAGACGAACGACGGGTCCGTGACCCGGTCCGGGGTGACCGTCCTGGAGGGCGAGGACCGGGTGCGCGAGCTGTCGCGGATGCTCGCCGGGCAGGAGGACTCCGAGACGGCGCGTGCCCACGCGGAGGAACTGCTGGCCACCGCCCGCGCCGAGGTCTGAACGCCAGCCCGGCCGGGCCCTCGTAGGCTCGCCCCATGAAGGGTGATCATGTGAGGTCCGCCGTCGTGTTCTGCGTCGCCGCCGGCGCCGCCCGCGCCGTGCACGGGGCGTGGGGCCGCCGCCGCGAGGCCCGGGAGGGATGGCGGCGCGTCAACCACGCGGGGCGCACGGTCCGGTTGGAGGCCGGCGCGGCAGCGGCGGCCGGGGCGGTGCTGGGGGCCGCCGCCCTGCCCGGCCGGGCCGGCGCTGCCGCGGCGCTCGCGGCGGCCGCGGGAGCGGCGTGCGGGCGCTACGACGACGTGCACGGCGACCACCGGCGCGGCTTCCGGGCCCACCTGTCCGCCCTGCGCGACGGGGAGGTCACCAGCGGCGCCGTGAAGCTGATGGGCGTGGGCGCCGCCGGGCTCGCGGCGGGCGCCCTGCTGAAGCGGCGG
>NZ_MKXB01000023.1:0-19186 GCF_001865245.1 Streptomyces sp. CC53
CCGGCCCGGCGCCACCGCCGCCACCGGGGCACCGGCGAGCGGAGCGGGCGCCGCCCCCGCCGCGGACACCGGGTCCTCACCGGCAGCCGCGGCCCCCGGCGCCCCGGAAGTCCGGGGAAGCCTGCTGACGACGGCGAACGTCCGCGCCGTCCTGACGGCGTTCCGCGAGGCGAGCGGCTCCGCACAGGTCACGGAACTGACCGTGTACGAGGACTACGCACTGGCCTCCATCCCCACCGCGCCCGGCGCCCGCACCTACGACGCGTACGAGTTCCGGGGCGGTGCCGCCCGGCGCACCGGCCCCGGCGGCACGATCAGCCGCGACAGCGCCGACGAGCAGCCCTTCGACGTCGCCGCCCTCGCCTGGGACCGGCTCCCGGACCTCATGAAGCAGGCGGAGCGGGACCTCGGCGTGGACGACCCGACGATGCGCTACGTCATCGTCGACCGGTGGACGTTCAACGGGGACGAGCCGACGATGCGCTTCTACCTCACCAACGAGTACCGGGCCAGCGGCTATCTCGCCGCGGACCGCACCGGGAAGGTCGTGGCCAGCTACCCCTCCTCCTGACCGCGCCCCGGCCCCCGACCGGGAGACCTTGGAGACAGCCGGGACCCCGGGGACGCGCCGGGCACGGGGCCGACCGGCGTGGCCGGACGGGAACACCGTGACGGCGGCGGGGCGGGAGGGGAGGAGCGGCATGGACGGTGGAGGGGAGTCCGCCACCCCGCAGGAGTTCTTCGCCGGCAGCCCGCCCGGACTGCGGGTCTCCGACCGGGTCTCTGGGCTGCTCGGCGGCGACCCCGCCGGCCGCACGGTCGCGGTCGGGCGCAGTCGGGTGGCCTTCCGCGCGGGCCCGGGGCGGGACCGCGGCTTCGCCTTCCTGTGGCTGCCCGGCCGGTACCTCCGCAGGCCCGACGCGGAGGTCGTGCTGTCGATCGCCCTGCCGCGCCCCGTCCGCTCCGCCCGCTTCAAGGAGGTCGCGCACCCCGCCCCGCACGTCTGGATGCACCACCTGGAGGTGCGGGACGCGGCGGACCCGGACGCGGAGGCCGCCGGGTGGCTGCGCGAGGCGGCGGGGCACGCCGCACATCGCCGCTGACGCCCGGCCCGTCGCCGCCCGACGTGCTCTCCCGCGCCGCACCGGCACGGGAGAGCGAGCCTGACACCCCGCAGGCCCGATGCGCCCCCGGCCCGCAGACCCCGGCCCCGGGGGAGGCGGGACGGCACGGCGCCGCGGACCGGTACGGGCGGCGGGACCGCGGCGCCGCGGCCGTGCCGCTCGGGGAGCCCGGGCGGCCCCAGCGCACCACGGTGGAGTCAGTCGGCGTCCGCCGACCGCATCATCTCCTCCGCACGCCGGTCCATCTCCTCGGGCGAGACGTCCTCCACGTGGCTGGCGACGTTCCAGCGGTGGCCGAACGGGTCCTCGAACTGGCCGCTCCGGTCCCCGTAGAACTGGGTGCGCACGGGATCCAGCTCCGTGGCGCCCCGCGCCAGGGCCGCCGCGAACACCGCGTCGACGTCCTCCACGTACACGTACAGGTTCACCGGCGTGCCGCCGACGGCCCGCGGGCTGCGGAAGTCCATCTCGGGGAACTCGTCGGAAAGCATGACGACCGAGTCGCCGAGCACCAGTTCGGCGTGCGCGATCCGGCCGTCCGGGGCCTCCATCCGCATCCGCTCACGAGCGCCCAGCACGGCAGTGTAGAAGTCGATGGCCGCCGCGGCGCCGTCGAGGCACAGGTAGGGGGTGATGCGCGGATGGTCTTCGGGGACGGGCATGACGCTCACCGGACTCCTGCCTTTCGCACGGGGTGAGGAGCACCGACCAGCCTGGCACGCCCCCGGGGAGGCCGCAGCCCGGGCGGGTCCGCGTCAGCGCGGTCCGAAGTGGCGCCCGAGCTCCGCCACCACGGCACCGACCGCCGGCGAGCGCCACCGCCTGCGCAGCCGCACCGACTGCACCGGCACGTCGGGGAACCGGGGACCCGCCACCTCCGCCAGGGTGCCATCGCGCAGGGCACCCGCCACGGTGACCCGCGGCATCAGCGTCAGCCCCAGCCCGGCCGCCACGCACGAACGGGCGGCCTCGATGCTGCCGAACCGGGTCAGCCGCGGCCGGACACCGGGCACGGCGAGCAGCTCGCGGGCCAGGCGGTCGCTGTAGGAGCAGCCCTGCTCGTGCAGGAAGAAGTGCTCCCGGGCGAGCTCCGCCCAGCCCGGCGCTGCCCCGGCCCGCCGGCCGCGGGCCAGCGGATGTCCCGGCGCCGCGACGAGCACGAGGGGCTCCTCGGCGATCCGTTCGGCGTCGAGGTCGGGGTACGCGGCCTCCTCTTCCAGCAGCAGCGCGAGGTCCAGACGCCCCGACCGCAGCCCGTCGACCGCGTCGGCCGTGCCGGACGGCTGCAGATGGATGTCGACGTCCGGGTGCGTGCGGCGCAGCGCCGCCACCAGCCCCGGCAGCCGGGCCGAGCACAGCGTCTCCCCGGCGCCGATCACCACCTCGCCGGCCACGGGGCCGCCGTCGGCCGCCGCGGCGGCGGCCCGCAGCCGGGCCTCCGCGTCCAGCACCGCTTCGGCCTCGGAGAGCAGCCGCCGTCCCGCGTCGGTGAGCACGGCGCCGCGCGGCAGACGGTCGAAGAGCCGCGCTCCCAGGTCCTGCTCCAGCGTCCTGACGTGCACGGTCACCGTCGACTGGGCGAGATGCAGCTCGGCGGCCGCCGTCGTGAAGTTCCCCGTGCGGGCGAGCGAGCGGAAGGTGCGCAGAAGTCGGGTGTCCACGCCCCGATCCTAGCCAGAGCGATCGAATAACCCGATGGGAAGAAGCACTCATCATCATTTCCCTGCATGGCAGGTGCCGTGGCACCGTGAAGCCATGAGCAGCACAACGCGCCCCGACGTCCTGCGGTACGCCGCCTTCACGCCTGCCGCCGCCGACGCGTCCGCGGCGGCCGGCAACCCGGCAGGGGTCGTCCTCGACGCCTCCCGTCTCGACGAAGCGGCCATGCAGGCCGTCGCCGCCGACGTCGGCTATTCGGAGACCGCTTTCGTCACCGACCGGGACGACGACGGCCGCCGCGTCCGCGTCCGCTACTTCAGCCCCCTCGCCGAGGTCCCCTTCTGCGGACACGCCACGGTCGCGACGGCCGTGGCGCTCGCCGAGAGGTCCGGCACGGGCGCCTACCTGTTCGACACACCCGTGGGGCCGATTCCCGTGTCCACCGACTCCGCCCCCGACGGCACCGTACGGGCCGCGCTGACCAGCGTCCCCACCCGCTCGCGGCCCGCCGGACCGGAGGAACTCCGCGCCGCCCTCGCCGCGCTGGGCTGGGCGGCCGGCGACCTCGACCCGGACCTGCCGCCCCACGTCGCCTTCGGCGGCAACGACCACCTCGTGCTCGCCGCGGCGGGCCGGGGGAGACTCGCCGACCTCTCCTACGACTTCGACGGCCTCGCGGACACCATGCGGCGGCACGGCTGGACCACACTCCAACTGGTGTGGCGCGAGAGCCGGGACGTGTTCCACGTGCGCGACCCGTTCCCGGTCGGCGGGGTCGTGGAGGACCCCGCGACGGGCGCGGCCGCAGCCGCCTTCGGCGGCTACCTGCGGGCTCTCGGCCTCGTCGAACGGCCCGTCACGCTCACCCTGCGGCAGGGCGAGGACATGGGCCGGCCGAGCGAACTGCTCGTGGACGTCGACCCGGCGGACCCGCGGGTCCGCGTCACGGGCCGCGCACGGGAGATCGGCGGCGCCGCATGACCACCGGGGCGGACACCACGGTGCACGTCGACACGGGAGACGGGGTGCGCCTCGCCGTGCGCGACACCGGTGGCGAGGGGCGGCCGGTGGTCGTCCTCCTGCACGGCTGGCCGGTCACCTCCTACCACTGGCGCTTCACGGCCCCCGCGCTGGCAGCCGCCCGGTTCCGGGCGGTCGCCGCGGACCTGCGCGGACTGGGCGGCTCCACCGCGGGCAGCGGGCGCTTCGACAAGGAGGCACTGGCCGGCGACGTCATCGCCCTCGCGGACCGGCTGGGCGCCGACCGCTTCGCGGTGGTGGGCCACGACTGGGGCGGCACGGTCGGCTACCTCGCCGCGGCCGCGCACCCGGGGCGGGTGCGCGCCCTCGTCGTGGAGGAGGAGGTCCTGCCGGGCGTCGACGCGCCGCTCCCGCCGCCCGGGCGGGACCACTACCCGGACTGGCACGGCCCGTTCAACCGCCGCCCCGGCCTCGCGGAGGCCCTGCTCCCGGGGCGTGAGGACACCTACCACGGCGCGTTCCTCCACCAGAGCGCGGGCCCCGAACCGCTCGCCGACGACGCGGTACGGGTCTACCTGGACGCCTACCGGCGCCCGGCCGCCCTGGCGGCGGGCCTCGGCTACTACCGCACGGGCCCCGCGGACGCCGCGGCGGTACGCGCCCGTGCGGAGCAGCCGCTGCGGGCACCCGTCCTCGCGATCGGCGGGCGGTACGGCATGGGCACGGCCGTGACGCACGGCCTCTCGACCGTCGCCGCGCACGTCGAGGACCTCCAGGTCCCTGGAGCGGGCCACTACCCGGCCGAACAGGACCCGGCGACCGTCAACCCGCGTCTCGTCGGCTTCCTGCTGCGCCACGCCGGCACCGGCACGGCGTGACGCCGCGGCGGGTCACCCCGGGGACCCCCGCCCGTGAGCAACCGGCGCGGGGTCCCCGGACAAGCGCATCGCCAGGGTCACCGCGCTCCCCGTCGGCCCGCACGCGACCGTCAGCCGGTCGCTGACCAGCCGGGCGACCCACAGGCCACAACCCCCGCCCGGACCCGGCGGCGGGACGGCGTCCTCGGCGAACCCCGGGCCCCGATCGGTGACCTGGCACTCCAACTCCTCCGGGGTCCGGCTCAGCACCAGCACGCCCCGGCCTCCGCCGTGCCGCACGGCGTTGCCCGCCACGGCGTCCACCGCCACCACGAAGTCCCCGCGCCGCGGCCCCGCCAGCCCCGCCAGGGCGGCGCAGCCGTCCGCCAGCAGACGCAGCCCGGGAAGGTCCCCGCCGCCGAACTCCCTCCGCACCACGATCCGTCGGCCGGCACCCGCCGCACCACCGGCCCGCTCCCGCACCATCCGGCTACCCCACCACATCGAGCACGGCCGGGTCCGCGCCGAGCCGCCGCAGCAGCAGCGCGTGCCCCGCCGCGCACCGGACCCGCACCGGACGGCGCAGCTCCGACGCCCGGGCGAGCACCCGGGCGAGCTCCCCGGCGCAGCCCGCGCCCAGGAACCCCGCCCGCAGCAGGTCCACCGTCACCCCCGCCCCGGGCTCCCCGCCCCCTCCCGCCGCGAGCAGCTCCTCCAGCGCGGCCGCAAACCGTTCCTGCGTAGCGGTGTCGGCCTCACCGATGACGTACAGCGTGGCGCCGTCCCGACGGCACCTCAACTCGCCCAGCGCGGGCAGCAGGTGCTGCGGGTGCGCCCGGCACATGGCCTCCAGCACCGGCGGCGCGAACCGCCGGCGGTCGTAGGCGCAGACCTCGCTGTAGAAGCCGCCGTCGAAGAGGTGGCCGGCCCGCTGCTCCCGGTCCATCACCGCCTCCACATCGGCCCCCAGGTCCGCGACCCAGCCCATGTCGATGTACGTGCGCAGCCCCGCGTAGCCCTCGGCCCGCGCGGTCTCCGTCTCCTCGGCGATGCGCTCCCACTGCCGGTCCACCGTGAACCGCCGCTCCGGCAGAATGAGTTCCCGCACGCTGCTCGACCGCAGCTGCTCCCGCGCGTACGCGCCCGCCACCAGCGGCCCCGGAGCCTGCTGGAGCCGTGAGCGCAACTGCGCGGGCGTCAGCTCGGGCGGCCCGAACACGATGACCTTCTCGCCCCGGGTGAGACCGGTCCACACGAAGGCGGCCAGGACGTCCCAGGCCGGGGTGCCGGTGTCGTAGCACAGGAAGGCGTGATGGCCCAGGCCCATGTGCTGCACGGGCAGGGTGCCGGGATGCTGCTCCTCCCCGTCGACGCGCACACTCATGTCACCCACCCCCGAAGAGCCGCATGGTGCGTCCACGGTATCCACCGGCCGCGGGGGCCCGGTGCGGGGAACCCTGGATGACCGATTCTGCTGTCCCCCGTCCGCGTGGCCTCGCGCAGATGTACCCCTCGCAGGCGCCGGCCGGTGCGCTCCACGAGCCCTATGCGCGGGAGCGTGCGCCGCGCAGGGGCCGCGGACGGCGCGCGCGGTGCGGCGGACGAGCCCCGTCCAGCCCGGGCAGCTGCGGCGTGCACCGCACGGAACGCCGCGGGGCGGGGCAGGCAGGTCCCTGACCGACCGGTCGGTGAACTGCCTCCGCCTGCAGAAAGGGGAGCCGTGCGCGTCACACGCCGGGTCCGCCGCCACCTCGTCCTGCCCCTCGCGGCCGTGCTCCTGGCCGGGCTGTGCGCCGCGGCTCCCCGCAACACGGTCACGCTGCGGGCGGTGTTCCTGGGCGACTCGTACACCGCCGGCCACGGCATCGCGCCCCTGGACGACCCGGCGCTGCTGTGCCTTCGGGCGAGGGAGAACGTGCCCGCCGTGGTCGTGGACCAGCTCGCCGACCGGGCCGTGGAGGTGACGGTCCAGGCGGACGTGTCGTGTGCGGGGGCCGCGATCGACCACGTCTGGCTGCCGCAGGACCTCGGCGGCGGACTCTCGGCCGAGCCGCAGAAGAAGGCGCTGCGCAAGGACACCCAGCTCGTCGTCGGCAGCCTGGGGCTCCACACCCTCGGGTTCGGGCGGGTGCTGAAGCAGTGCTCGGCGCGGCTGCGCGGCCACGAGGGCGCGATGCTGCCCGGCGCACCACTGGACGCCCGCTCGCCGGCGGGGGAGTGCAGGGCCTATCTGGAGGACGGCCCCGGCGCCGCGTGGCTGGCGGAGCGCTTCACGGACGCGGCCGAGGACCTGGAGAAGCTGTTCTCCGACATCGACAGCGAGTCACCCGAAGCCCGGGTGGTCCTCGTCGGCTACCCGAGGTGGGTCCCCGCAGACCCCGCGGCCTGCCGCGCGGCGGTCCCGGACGGCACCGAAACGCCCTTCGCCGACCTTCCGGCCGACGCGCTCCCGTTCCTCGACCGGGCGGTCCAGGCACCGCTCAACGCCCTCATGCGGAACACCGCGCACGCCCACGGCGCCCACTTCGTCGACCTCTACGCCGAGACGGGCGGCGCGACGGCCTGCGCGGGCAGGGAGCGGAGGCTCGGCGCACTGCTGGAGGAGTCCCGGGTGACGTTGTTCCACCACGCCGTGCCGTGGCTGCTGCACCCCACCGAGGACGGCCGCGACCACCTGGGCGACCTGGTCGCCGACGCCGTCGCAGGACTGCACGGGCGTTGACCACCGGTGCGGGCGCGAGCGGCCGCACCGGCGAGGGCGAGCAGCCGGTGAAACGGCCTCAAGGAGCCCCCCGCAGCCCTACGATGAGGGGCACGGCCCCGTGCCGGGCCGCCCACGCACCGTTCCCGGGAGGCCCCATGACACCACCGTCGTACGCCGAGAGGTGGCCTCCGAGCTACCCGCCGAAGACCCCGCCGCCCCCGAAGCGGCCCGTGGAACCGCCGCGGCCGGAGCCGGGCGGCGGCGCCGAGGCGGCCGCGACCCTGCGGGTGCGGGCCCGCATCGCGAACCGCCGGGCGGGCAACTGGACCTACTCGGCCGAGCCGTGGGCGACCGGCTCCACGCCGCGCCGGGCCGGCCGGGACATCCTGGAGCGGTTGCGCACCTGGGGGTACCGGCTCGCGGACGACCATCCCGTGGTGGCCCTCACCGAGCGGCTGGTACGGGAGGCCGCCGCTGACGGGGGCCGCAGGGTGAGCGTGCACCTCGCCGACGACCGCGACGACCGCCAGGTGGCGGTGATGGTCCTCTCGCACGGCGGTGCGGAGACCCCCGAGGCGGACGGCGTCCTCGCCGAACTCGTCGCGCTGGGCGCGGTGTCAGTCGGCACGGAGAACAGCCGGGACGACGGCGGGCGACGCCGCTGGGCAGTCGTCGGACTGTAGCCCGCAGCCGTCCGGGACGCGTCCCCCGCGTCCGCCTCGGGGCCGGGGCCGGGGCCGGGCCGGGACCGCCCGCTGCCCTCGGTCACCGTGCCCGCGTGAGCGAGGGGCGATGGCCGGACCTGGACGAGATCGAAGCGTGGTCCGCCGCGGTGGCCGAGGGGCGCGTCAGCCGCGACGCCGCCGACCGGCGAGCCGCACGCCGGCACCGGGACGACTCCCGGGGCGACGGGGGCGGCACGGACGAGCTGTCCCGGTGGGCCCTCGGCCTCCTGCACGGTATCGACCTGCGGCCGGGCCCCGGCGAGCCGTACCTGCACGACGACGCGCAGGTACGGGCGTGGCACGAGGAACTTCGCCGCCGCCGCGCCGGATGACGCGCCGCGGGACGGCGGCTCCACACTCCGGCGCCAGGTGGGCCCGGCGCCCCGTCGCCCGTGGCCGTCAGCGCTCCGGGACGTCCTTGACGAACACGAGCGCGTCCATGCCCTCCAGACCGGCCGGGTCGAGCGGGGCGTAGCCGAACCAGGGCGACACGCGGGACACGGGCCGTGCCGCACCGAACGCGGAGGCCAGCCGCCGGGCGTCGACGACGCAGCGGTCCTCCGGCAGGGCGTACAGGGCGCCTTCGACGCTCTCCGGCCCGGGCGCGTCCACCCCGCGGTGCCGGATCGTGCCGAGGGCCGTGGGCACGAAGGCGTACTCCCCGCCCAGCCGGGCGCCCACCAGCGCGCCGGCGCTCCACCACTCGACCGGCCCGCCGTCCATCCGCAGGGAACTCTTCTCCCGCTGCAGGTGGGCGTTGTGGGCATGGACGAGTGCCGGGGCGCGGTCGGCGACGGCGAGCAGGTTGCGCGCCATCATCAGGTCGCGCAGCGCGCACAACCGGGACATCCGGCCCGGTGAGGGGTCGGCCATCCCGCGGTGGTAGCGCAGCAGACCGGTCGCGGTGCGCCCGTACAGGCGCGCCCTGTCCCAGTCGTCACGCGGGCCGGCAGCGAGCAGGTGCGGCGTCTGCGCGTCCAGCAGCGCCACCAGGTCGTCGGCGAGCACCCGCAGCCGGTCCGCCTCGGCCGACCGCCCCGCGGACCGGGCGGGATCCCTCATCGCGGCGGGACCGGACCACCGCTCGTCGGGACCGAGCAAGCCGTCCAGGGCCGTACGCGTGCAGGGCAGCAGGGCCGCGTCCACCCGGGCCGCGAGGTGGTCGTACAGGGCGAGGAGGGCCTGCCGGGGGCTCGCGGCACCGGTGATCTCCAGCGGCCCGTCGAACCCGGCGAAGCGGACCTGCTCCGAGGCGGGCCGTCCCTCGTTGTACGCGCGCATCCAGCGCACGAGTGAGCGGTTGGCGGCCAAGGCGCCCCAGCCGTGGCTGAAGCCGCGCTCCATCACCTCGTCGAGGCTGCCCGTGCCGGAGGTGACGTGGTCGTCCACGAGCAGGCCCCGCAGGCAGTCGCTCTCCAGCGCGATCGTCCGGTACCCCTCCTGCTCGACGAGTTGCCGGAAGAGTCCGTTGCGCAGGTCGAGCAGCGCGTCCTCGCCGTGGGTGGGCTCACCGAGGGCGAGCAGCCGGGGCCGGGACGGCAGCAGCCGCAGTACGGCTGCGGCCCCGACGGCATGGGCGGTGTCCGTGATGCCAGGAGTCATGGCTTCAACGCTATCGTTGAAGCTCCGGTGGAAACTTCCTGCCGATATCCTCGGAGGCATGGCCAGAAACCCTCAAAGCCGTGATCGCCTCCGGCCGGTCGACCTGGCACGTGGTCACGGGCTGTCCACCCAGGCGGTGCGGAACTACGAGGGGGCCGGCATCCTCCCGGCCGCCGACCGCAGCCCGCACGGCTACCGCACCTACACGCCCCTGCACGCGGCGGCGCTGCGCGCGTTCCTGGCCCTGGTACCCGGCCACGGCCATCAGGCGGCGGCATCCGTCATGCGCGCGGTGAACGCAGGCGCGGACGACGAGGCGTACCGCCTGATCGACGAGAGCCACGCCCGGCTGCTCGACGACCGGGCCACCCTCGGGGCCGTGGAGCGCGCCCTGCGCGACCTGGAACGCACGGAGGCGCGCCCCCCTTCCTCGGCGGGGCCCGCCGCATCACCGCGCCCGGCCGGGGAACCGGCGCCCGCCGCGGCACCCGGCCGGGGCCGCACGTTCATCGGTCCGCTGGCCAGGCGCCTCGGCGTCCGCCCCGCCACGCTGCGCGCCTGGGAGCGGGCCGGGCTGCTGCGCCCGCGCCGGGACCCGCACACCGGGTACCGCGTCTACGACGAGGCCGACGTGCGGGACGCCCGCCTGGTGCACCAGCTCAGACGCGGCGGCTACCTGCTGGAGCAGATCGCCCCGCTGATCGCACAGGTGCGGTCGGTCGGCGGCCCGGAGCCGCTGCGGGCCGCACTGGACGACTGGCGCGGCCGACTCACCGCGCGCGGGCGGGCCATGCTGGCCGGGGCCGCAGAACTGGAGGCGTACCTCCGCGCACGCGGCACCTGAGGAGACCGCTCCGTGAGGCGTGCCTTCCCGGCCCGCAGGAGCCTTTCACGGGTACCGAGTGCACCCTCAACAGGATCCCGCCCGTCCGCGGCGCCCTCCTCGCGCGGACCGCCTCCGTACGCGCACCCCTCGTGCGGTGCCGCCCACCCTGCCGGAGACGAGTACGCGCACTCATGCGTTGCCGTGGCGGCGCCGCCGAGCATGGGCTCGACAGTGTCCGACCGACACGGGGGTCCCCATGCTCAGCCGTCTCGCCACCACCCTCCTGCCCGCCTTCGGGCGCCTCTCGGTGACCGCGGACACCCGTGCCCGCTTCGCCCCGGGCAGCATCATCGTCGCCAACCACACCTCGCTCGCCGATCCCGCCGTCGTCCTGGCGGCCCTCCATCAGCTGGGGGTGCAGCCGGTGGTGATGGCCGCCGCCGGTCTGTGGCGGGTCCCGCTCCTGGGCCGTGTCCTGCGGGGCGGGGCGCACATCCCCGTCCACCGCGGCGACCCCCGCGCACCGCAGGCCCTCGACCTCGCCACCGGGGCCCTCTCACGGGGCCGGCTGGTGCTGCTCTACGCGGAGGGAGGGCTCCCGCGGCGCACCGATCCGGCGGAGGCCCCGCCCGAGGCGTTCCGCAGCGGCCTGGCCCGGCTCGCCGAGCGCACCGGTGCGCCCGTCGTGCCCGTGGGGCAGGCCGGTGCGCGGCGGCTGACCTCGGGCACCGCGGCGAAGCAGCTGGCCGGTGCGGCCACCGCTCCGCTGCGCCGCCCGCGGCTGCACGTCCACGTGGGCGCTCCGGTCGCGTTGACGGGTGACCGCTCGGCCCGCACGGCGCAGGCGCACGGGGCGGTCACCGCCGCGTGGCGGTCGGCCGTCGGTCACCTGGCGGGGAGCGGCGGGGGAGCGCGGAAGTCTTGACGCGGTACGCGGCATGGCGAGTCATGGGAGGGCCCCCGGCGGTCTCCTGGGCGCCGCCGGGGTCGCAGATGCACCCGTCGGTGGTGCAGCCCCTGCCACCACCCCGCCCACCGGAGCGGCCGTCGGCTCCGTCGCCACCAGGGGCACCGCCGACACCGCCCCCGCCTCCTTCATCCACCCGCGACGGCAGCCCCTGCGGCACCGCGCGACACCCGCACCCGGCCGACCACGGGACGCAGCGTTCCGCTCCGCCAGTCGCCCGTAGGGCAGCCCTCAGACCGGCTCGACGGTGTAGTGGATCGTCTGCGCGACGATCCAGCCGTCCTCGATGAGGAACGAGTCGGCGCCGTCCCGCACCCGGGACCGCGCCGTCTCGGCCGTCCACTCCAGGAAGGCGACCCGCCCGTCGACCAGCCGGTTCGTGTACGTGTACGGCGCGTCCGGCAGCTCCTCGGCGAGCAGCCGGGCCAGCTCCCGTACGCCCGGGTGCCCGCGGAAGACGCCCCGCCGCTCCAGGACGACGCAGTCCGGCGACACGTTGCGCGCGATGTCCTCCTCGAAGCGGTGCTCGGCGGCGAGCCGCAGGTGGTCCTCGAACACCTCGCGCGGCGAGCGTCGACGCAGGTTCTCCGGCACATCCGCCTCCTCTGGGTCCCGCGGCCGGCCGACCGTCCCGCACCACCCACCGCGGGGAAGCCGGGCCCCGGCACGCCCCGGCGAGCCCGCGGCGGCTCCGGCCCCGTCTGGGCACGCTGCCGGCCCGCGGCGACGCCCTCCGGCCGTCTTCCGTACCGCATGCCTACCAGGGCCGCGGCGGCCCCAGGCACCGGCCACGCCCGGCAGAGCGAAGAACGCCCCGGAGGCGCTACGCCGGGAGCCCGGCGTGGGAAGCACCTGAAGGGGCCGACCGGCCCCCGGCGGCGCCCGGGCGGGCCGCCGCCCGGGGCACGGTGCACAGAAGGGACCCGGACGACGATGCCGTACCGACAGCCCGGCCGCGACGGGCGGCCGACCCGCGACGTGGAGCTCAACCCGCTGTTCAGCAGGGAGCCGGTACGGGTCCCGCGCCACGCCCTGTCCGCGGACGGGATGGACGCCGAGGCGGCGTACCAGATGGTGCACGACGAGCTGATGCTCGACGGCAACGCCCGGCTGAACCTCGCGACGTTCGTCAGCACCTGGGCGGAACCCCAGGCCCACCGCCTGATGGCGGAGTGCGCCGACAAGAACATGATCGACAAGGACGAGTACCCGCAGACGGCCGAGCTGGAGACCCGCTGCGTGCACATGCTCGCCCGCCTGTGGCACGCCCCGGACCCGGCGGCCGCCGTGGGCTGCTCCACGACCGGGTCGAGCGAGGCCGCGATGCTCGCCGGCCTCGCGTTGAAACGCCGCTGGCAGCGGCGCCGCGCGCCGGGGGAGCGGTCCACGCGCAGGCCCAACCTCGTCATGGGGGCCAACGTGCAGGTGTGCTGGGAGAAGTTCGCCGAGTACTTCGAGGTGGAGCCGCGGTACGTGCCCCTGGAGGGCGACCGGTACCACCTGACCGCCGAGACGGCGGTGCGGCTGTGCGACGAGGACACCATCGGTGTCGTCGCCGTCCTGGGTTCCACGTTCGACGGCAGCTACGAACCGGTCGCCGGCATCGCGGCGGCGCTCGACGCCCTGCAGGAACGCACCGGGCTCGACGTCCCCGTCCACGTCGACGGGGCGTCCGGTGCCATGATCGCCCCGTTCCTCGACCCCGACCTGGTGTGGGACTTCCGGCTGCCGCGGGTCGCGTCGATCAACACCTCGGGCCACAAGTACGGCCTCGTCATGCCCGGCGTGGGGTGGGCGCTGTGGCGCGACGCCGAGGCTCTGCCCGACGAGCTGGTCTTCCACGTGAACTACCTGGGCGGCGACATGCCGACGTTCGCGCTGAACTTCTCCCGCCCCGGGGCCCAGGTCGTCGCCCAGTACTACACCTTCCTGCGCCTCGGGTTCGAGGGCTACCGCCGGGTCCAGCAGACGTGCCGGGACGTCGCCACCCGGCTGGCGGCGCGCATCGCCGAGCTGGAGCCCTTCGAACTGCTCACGGACGGCAGCAGCCTGCCGGTGTTCGCGTTCCGGGTGCGAGACGGCGTCGACGCCTTCACCGTCTACGACGTGTCGGCGGCGCTGCGCGAGCGCGGCTGGCTGGTGCCCGCGTACGCGTTCCCACCGCACCGCGAAGACCTGCACGTGCTGCGCGTCGTGGTGCGCAACGGCTTCAGCCACGACCTGGCCGACCTGTTGGTCGAGGACCTGCGGCGGGTGCTTCCCCGCCTTGCCCGGCAGGGGCGGCCGCACCGTGGCGCGGCGGACACGGCCGGCTTCGCCCACGGCGCCGAGACGGGCCACCGCCGCGACATCCGCCCCCATTGACGGACCGCCCGTGCGCCTGCCCCGACCGCCACCGGCCTGCCGTGCCCACGGGTGACCTGCCGCTGCCGCCGGCGGGGGCGGCGGCCCGAGCGGTGCGTACCCTCCGCGCCCGGTGCCGGCATCGGCGGCCGGTGGTGCGGGGGAGGCTGACAGACCCGGTGCCGCTTGGCTTGATGCTTGGGAGCGCTCCCATCACCATGTGGGTTCGGGTTCTGCCGCCGTGCCCGCACTTCCCGCCGCCCCGCAACGGCACCCCTGCTCCCCGACGCTTCCGGCCCCGCCCGACCAACGCACCAGCGCGCCCCGTCCCGCCCCGCCCTCCGTGTCCCCGCCTCCTCCCACCGGGCCGGGCCGGCCCCACGGCCCCGGAGGCACCGCGCCCCCGGGCACCCGGCCCGTCCCTCCGCTCCCCACGGAAAGGCTGCGTCCGACATGACCGGACGATCCCCACGGTGCCGCCGGCCGGCGGCCCTCGTCTCCGTCCTCGCGGCGGCGCTCGCCCTCACCGGCCTGACGCCGCCGGGGCGGGCACCCGCCGCTGCCCCGGCCGCCGCGGCGGCCCCGTACCAGGACCCCTCCCTGCCCGTCGACGCCCGGGTCGACGACCTGCTGGCCCGCATGACGCTCGACGACAAGCTCGGCCAGATGACCCAGGTCGAACGCGAGTCCCTGCGACCGCAGTCGGACCTCGCGACGTACCGCATCGGCTCCGTGCTCTCCGGCGGCGACGGCACCGTGAGCCCCAACAACGCCCGCACCTGGGCCGACACCTACGACGCGTACCAGCGCACCGCGCTCGGCACACCGCTCGGCATCCCGATGATCTACGGCATCGACGCGGTCCACGGCCTGGGCGCCGTCCGCGGCGCCACCCTCTTCCCCCACAACATCGGACTCGGCGCCACCCGCAACCCCGCTCTCGTCGAGTCGGTCGGCCGCGCGGTCGCCGAGGAGGTGTCCGGCACCGGTATCGACTGGAACTTCGCCCCCTGCCTGTGCGTGGCCCGCAACGACCGCTGGGGCCGCACGTACGAGTCGTTCGGCGAGACCCCCGGCATCCCCGCGTCCATGACGACGTACATCACCGGCCTCCAGGGCGAGCGGCTCGGCGCCGGACCCGCCTCCGTGCTCGCCACCGCCAAGCACTTCATCGGCGACGGCGGAACCACCGGCGGCACCGACCAGGGTGACACCCGGCTCACCGAGGCCGAGCTGCGCGCCGTCCACCTGCCGCCGTTCACCGAGGCGGTGCGCCGCGGCGTCGGGTCGGTGATGCTGTCGTACAGCAGCTGGAACGGCGCCAGGCTGCACGGCCACCGCTACCTGGTCACCGACCTGCTCAAGGGCGAACTCGGCTTCACCGGCTTCGTCGTGTCCGACTGGGCGGCCGTCGACCAGCTCGACGGGCAGCCCGGCTTCACCGCCGAGGAGATCCGCACGGCGGTCACCGCGGGCGTCGACATGGTGATGGTGCCGCACGACTACCGGAGGTTCCTGTCCCTGCTGCGCGCCGAAGTGACGAGCGGACGCATCCCCGTGTCCAGGGTCGACGACGCCAACCGCCGCATCCTCACGAAGAAGTTCGAGCTCGGCCTCTTCGAGGAGCCGTACGCCGACCGCGCCCTCACCGGCACCGTCGGCTCCGCCGAGCACCGGGCGCTGGCCCGGCAGGCCGTCCGGGAGTCCCAGGTCCTGCTGAAGAACGAGGACGGCGTGCTGCCGCTCGACAGGTCCGCGAAACTGTTCGTGGCGGGCAAGTCGGCCGACGACGTCGGCAACCTCTCCGGCGGCTGGAGCCTCGGCTGGCAGGGCGGCAGCGGCGACGTCACTCCGGGCACGACGGTCCTCGAAGGCATCCGCGCGGCTCTCGCCGACCCGGGCCGGGTGACGTACGACCGGCACGGGCACGGCATCGACGGCAGCTACGACGCCGCCGTCGCGGTCGTGGGCGAGACGCCGTACGCGGAGATGCACGGCGACCGGCCCGGCGCCCTGGGCCTGGACCAGGAGGACCTGGCGACCCTCGACCGGCTGAAGGCCGCCGGGGTGCCGCTCGTCGTCGTGCTGGTCTCGGGCCGGCCCCTCGACATCGCGGCGCAGCTGCCCGACTGGGACGCGCTGCTGGCCGCCTGGCTCCCCGGCACGGAGGCCGACGGGGTCTCCGACGTCCTCTTCGGCGACCACGCCCCGAGCGGCAGACTGCCGGTGTCCTGGATGGCCGGGGTCGCGCAGCAGCCGGTGAACGACGGCGACGGCAAGACGCCGCTGTTCCCGTACGGGTACGGGCTCGGCTACGAGGAAGGGCCGCCCCCCGGCCCCACGCCGACCCCGCCACCGGCCCCCGGACCCGTGCCGGAAGCCTGCACGGCCGCCTTCGAGGTCACCGGGGCGTGGTCGGGCGGCTTCCAGGCGGAGGTGTCCGTGCACAACGTCTCGGCGACCCCCGTGGACGGGTGGGCCGTCACCTGGGACCTGGCCGGCAGTGCCGTGTCCGGCCTCTGGAACGGTTCCCTCGCGGTCGACGGCGGCCGGGCGACCGTTCGCAACGCCGCCTGGAACGGCGCCTTGGAACCGGGCGCCACCGCCTCCTTCGGCCTCACCGCCGACGGGGCACCGCCACCGTCGCCTCCCCTTTCCTGCACCGCCTCCTGAGCCCCTTCCGTACCAGGGTCGCGGCACTCCGCCCCGCGCCCCCCGCCCACGGGTCGGGGTGAGTCGCGTCTCACCCCGACCCGCGCGCTTGTTTGTGCAACGAGTTGCATATGAGGATCGGGGCATGGCGCTGCGCGATCTCCACGAAAGGCGTACCCCCATGACCGATCCGCTGCTGTTCAACCCGCACACCTACGACCCGGCGCACTTCGACCCGGAGACCCGCAGGCTGCTGCGCGCCACCGTCGACTGGTTCGAGCAGCGCGGCAAGCGGGCCCTGAACGAGGACTACCGCTCCCGGGCCTGGCTCGGCGACTTCCTCGCCTTCGCCGCGAAGGAGGGCCTCTTCGCGACCTTCCTCACCCCCGCCGCGGCCGCCGCCGGACAGCACGACAAGCGGTGGGACACCGCCCGGATCGCCGCACTCAACGAGATCCTCGGCTTCTACGGGCTCGACTACTGGTACGCCTGGCAGGTCACCATCCTCGGCCTCGGCCCGGTCTGGCAGAGCGACAACGCCGACGCCCGCGCCCGCGCCGCCGAACTCCTCTCCCAGGGCGAGGTGATGGCCTTCGGCCTCTCCGAGAAGGCCCACGGCGCCGACATCTACTCCACCGACATGCTGCTGGAGCCCGACGGCAGCGGCGGCTTCCGCGCCACCGGATCCAAGTACTACATCGGCAACGGCAACGCCGCCGGGCTGGTCTCCGTCTTCGGCCGCCGCACCGACGTCGAGGGCCCGGACGGGTACGTCTTCTTCGCCGCCGACAGCCGCCACCCCGCCTACCACCTCGTGCAGAACGTCGTCGACTCGTCCAAGTACGTCAGCGAGTTCCGCCTGGAGGACTACCCGGTCGCCCCGCACGACGTCCTCCACACCGGCCGCGCCGCCTTCGACGCCGCACTGAACACCGTCAACGTCGGCAAGTTCAACCTGTGCACCGCGTCCATCGGCATCTGCGAGCACGCGATGTACGAGGCCGTCACCCACGCGAGCAACCGCATCCTCTACGGCCGCCCCGTCACCGCCTTCCCCCACGTGCGCCGCGAACTGACCGACGCGTACGTCCGCCTTGTCGGCATGAAGCTCTTCAGCGACCGCGCTGTCGACTACTTCCGCTCCGCCGGGCCCGACGACCGCCGCTACCTCCTCTTCAACCCGATGACGAAGATGAAGGTCACCACCGAGGGCGAGAAGGTCATCGACCTCATGTGGGACGTCATCGCCGCCAAGGGCTTCGAGAAGGACACCTACTTCTCCCAGGCCGCCGTCGAGATCCGCAGCCTCCCCAAGCTGGAGGGCACGGTCCACGTCAACCTGGCCCTCATCCTCAAGTTCCTGCGCAACCACCTGCTGGACCCCGCGCCCTACGACCCCGTCCCGAGCCGCCTCGACGCCGCCGACGACGCGTTCCTGTTCCGCCAGGGCCCGGCCCGCGGCCTCGGCTCCGTCCGCTTCCACGACTGGCGCACCGCCTACGACGCGTACGCCCACGTGCCGAACGTCGCCCGCTTCCGCGAACAGGCCGACGCGCTCTGCGACTTCGTCACCACCGCGGCCCCCGGCGAGGAGCAGAGCCGCGACCTCGACCTGGTCCTGTCCGTCGGACAGCTCTTCGCGCTCGTCGTGCACGGCCAGCTGATCCTGGAGCAGGCCGCCCTGACCGGTCTCGACGAGGACGTACTGGACGAGCTCTTCGCCGTGCTGGTCCGGGACTTCTCCGCGCACGCCGTCGACCTGCACGGCAAGGACTCCGCCACCGGCCCGCAGCAGAGGTGGGCGCTCGCGGCCGTCCGCCGCCCCGTGACCGACGAGGCCCGGTCGGCCCGCGTCTGGGCCCGCGTGGAGGCCCTCTCGGGAACGTACGAACCGGCGCCGTGACCCGGCCGGTGCGCCCCGGACCCGGCCCCGCGCGGCCGCCGGGGCGCACCCGGCACCCGGGACGGACACCGGACCGCCCCGGGTGACGGCCGACCCGGCCGCCGCCGCCCCGGAACCTCGGTGCCACGGCCGGACACGGGTGGCGCCGTGCCACCCGGCCGCCGCGCTACGACGCTGCCGGTGCGCCGCCACCGCCCGGCGGCGCACCCTCCATGTACGCCGACCACACCCGCAGCGGGAGGGAGCCGGCCCCGCCCGGCGCGTCCGCTCCCGCCCCGTCGAGCGGCAGCAGGCCACCCCCGCCGGGTGCCGTCCGGAACACGGTCACGGCCGTCGACCACTCGTCCCCGTAGCCGACGAACCACGCCGCGGGGATCCGGTCCCTGTCGTCCGTGCGCCCGGCCGCGACCGGACCGAGCGTCCGCAGCGTGCCCGCGTCCACCGAGTCGACCGCCACGTCCCGCAGCGCCCGCGTCAGCTCCCGGACCGCCGCCCGGTCCAGTACCCGCCGGGCGGGCGGCCTCTCCAGCCCCTCCAGCACCCGGCCCCGATAGGTCACCGACACCACCGAGTACGGCGCGGCCCGCCGCCCCTCCCCGGCGAACGTCGCGTACGCCCCGGCCATCCGGATGGCGCTCGGCGTGGACGTACCGAGCGCGAACGACGCGTCCAGCGTGCCCAGGCTCCGGGGGAGCAGACCGGCGGCGACCGCCACGTCCCGCACGCGGTCCGGCCCGACCTCCGCGCCCAGCCGGCGGAACGCGTCCTGGTCGCCCCGCACCAGCGCCCGGCGCAGCGCCAGCGTCCCCGGCAGGGCGGCGCCGCGCCCACCGGCCCCCACCC
>NZ_MKXB01000023.1:19448-39948 GCF_001865245.1 Streptomyces sp. CC53
CGAACGGCTTGAACGCCGACCCCACGGGCACCCCCGCCGTGTCCGCGTTGCTGGTGAAGTGCCGCGTGGCGTCCACCCCGCCGTACAGGGCCGCCACCGCGCCGTCCGCGACCCGCACCGACGCCGCGCCGAACTGCACCTCACCGCCGCCCCCGCCCGCCCGCGGGGAGGCCTCTTCCACGGCCTGCCGCAGCCGCTCCACCGCGGCCCGGTCGAACGTGGTGCGGATGCGGTAGCCGCCCCGCCCCAGCACCTCCGGCGTCAGACCCGTCCGGTTCCTCAGGTCCTTGTTCGCCGCATCCACCAGATACCCCACCTGCCCCGCGAGCCCGCCCGCCGGCTTGCGCGGCCGCGGCTCCGGGAACGCCGTGTACCGCGCCCGCTCCTCACGTGACATCAGCCCCAGCTCCACCTGCCGGTCCAGGACGTACCGCCACCGTGCCTCCGCCCTGCGCCGGTGCGCCTCGCCGAGCGCCGGGTCGTGCAGGTCCCCGTTCTTCAGGAGCGCCACCAGCAGGGCGCTGCGGGAAGGGTCGAGGCGCTGCACGTCCGTCCCGTAGTACGCCTCCGCCGCGGCCTGCACCCCGTAGGCGTCCCGGCCGAACCAGCTCGTGTTCAGGTACCCCTGGAGGATCTCGTCCTTGGACTGCGTCCGCGACAGCTTGACCGCCAGGCACAGCTCGCGCAGCTTGCGCTCCACGGTCTGCTCCTGGGCGAGGAACGTGTTCTTCACGTACTGCTGCGTGATCGTGGAACCGCCCTGCAGCTCACCGCCGCGCGCCATGCCGACCACGGCCCGCGCGAGCCCGCGGACGGAGAAGCCCGGGTCGCTGCGGAAGGTGGCGTTCTCCGCCGCGATCGCCGCGTTCTGCAGCGCCACAGGCACCTGCGCCAGGGGCACGCTCTGCCGGTTCACCGCGCCCACGCTCACCATCTGCGAGCCGTCGGCCCAGTAGTAGACCGTGGCCTCGGCCCGCGCGTCGGGGTTCGGATCCGGCAGCGGCGTCGTCGCGTACACCCAGCCGACCAGCCCGCCGAGCGAGCACAGCCCGAGGAACGCGAGCCCGAGCAGCTGCCGCCACGACGGGACGAACCGGGCCGGTCCGCGACGCCCCCGGCGGGGGTAGTCGACACGACGTTTCACGATGGTGTGCCCTCTTTCGTAGGGGGAGTGCTGTGCCCTCTCGTACGCGGCCCGCCGACCGCCCGTTCAGCCGCCGCAAGCAGCGCGCAACCCCCGAGCACGTCCGTCCACGGGCGGCGCCGCCCGGCGGCGGCGGGGGCTTCGCCGCGGTAGCCCGCCGGGCGCCGGTGGTGGGAGGGAGACACGGTGCCCGGGCCCGCTGCCCCCGACCGGCCGGACGCTGTTGGTCCGGCCGGGCGGGAGCAGATGGAGGCCGCCCCGGGGAGGCGCCCGGCGGCACGCGGGCAGGGGAACGCCCGGTGCCGTTCGCACGGCTCGTGCACCACCGCACAGCCCGGCCCGGCCGGGTGCCGCTCCGGCGCGACAACGCGGCCCGCCGCACCGAGACTGGGAGGCGGGCCGGGCGCGCCCGCAGCCCCCGGCGGCCCCGCCCCGGCAGGGTGCGGGCCCCGTCGCGGCCGGCAGGGGGCCCGCCGCCGGGCGCCGCACCGCGCGGGCACGGACGACCCCAGGGAGGTGAGCCGTGGAGCGCTCCGCACGCGTCGCGGTCATCGGCGTCGGCAACGACCTGCGCCGGGACGACGGGGTCGGATGGGCGGTGGTGCGGACCCTGCGGGACCGCTCCGCCGCGCGACCCCTCCCACCGGACACGGTGCTGAGCCTCTCGGACGGCGAACCCGCCGGGCTCATCGACCTGTGGACCGGCACCGCCCTCACCATCGTCGTGGACGCCGTGCGGGGGGAGCCCGGCGAGCCGGGCACGGTGCACCGGATCGAAGCCGCGGACGCCGACCTCCGCGCTCCGGGCGCCGTGACCTCCCACGGGCTGGGCCTCGGCGAGGCCGTGGCGCTCGCCCGCGCCCTGGGCCGGCTGCCCCGGCGCCTGTGCGTCTACGCCGTGGAGAGCGCCGACCTCACCCTCGGCACGGGGCTCAGCCCCGCCGTCGGCGCGGCCGTCGCCCCGCTGGCCGACCGCATCGAGGCGGACATCCTGCGCGGTGGCACCGGCGGCCCGCCCCCCGCCCCACCACCCGCGCAGTGACCACGCGGCCGGCGGCGGCCGCCGCGCCGTGCACCCGGCGGACCCACCCGGCTCGCCACCCGCCCGCCCGGACCGCACCCTGGGGGAGGCGGCGCCCGACCGGACGACGGCCGGCCCGGGACCGTTCGACCGGTACGGGGGACCACACGGCCCTGGCCCCGTGGCGGCCCGCCGCGACCACGCTGGAAGCGGAAGGCCCGGCAGCGGCCGGCCCGCACGGAGGTGACGACGATGACCGGCCCGCACGACACCGGCCCGGCGGCGACTGACCGCGCCGCGACCGGCCAGGCGGTGATCGACCGTGCGGTCATCGACCGGGACGGGCTCGACGCACTCGTACGGGAACTCCGCGCCCGCGGACACACCGTCATCGGCCCCACCGTCCGCGACGGCGCCATCGTCCTCGCCGAACTCGACTCCGCCGGCCTGCTGCCGTTCGGCTGGGGCGTGGAGCACGAGGCCGGCCGGTACCGGCTGCGGCGCCGCGACGACGAAGCGGCGTTCGCGCACAGCGCGGGACCCCAGTCGTGGAAGGCGTACCTGCACCCCCAGCGCGAACGCCAGTGGACCGCCGACCGCGACACCGACGGCCGGCTCGCCGTGCGGGCCGAGGACCCCCCGAGCGTGTCCTACGCCTTCCTCGGCGTGCAGCCCTGCGACCTGCACGCCATCACCATCCAGGACCGGGTGCTGACCGGCGGCCGCCACACCGACGAGAACTACCGGACCCGCCGGGCGCGCGCCTTCCTCGTCGTCTCCGAGTGCACCGAACCCGGCGCCACCTGCTTCTGCGCCTCCATGGGCACCGGACCGGGCGCCGACGCCGGTTTCGACCTCGCCCTCACCGAGGTCCTCGACGCCGAAGGGCACCGCTTCCTCGTCCGCGCCGCCACCCCGGCGGGGGCGGACGTACTGGCCGCGCTTCCGCGCCGCGCCGCCGACCCGGGCACCGCCGAAGCCGCCCGGGAGGGCGTGGCACGGGCGGCCGGCCGCATGGGGCGGTCGATGCCGCCGGTCGACCTGCGCGACCTCATGGCCGGCACCCTGGACGCGGACCGCTGGAACGACGTGGCCTCCCGCTGCCTCACCTGCGGCACCTGCACCATGGTCTGCCCCACCTGCTTCTGCACCACGACCGAGGACGTCACCGACCTCACCGGCGACCACGCGGAGCGCTGGCGGCGCTGGGAGTCCTGCTTCGACGTCGACTTCTCCCTGCTGCACGGCGGGCCCGTGCGCACCTCGGGGCGCAGCCGCTACCGCCAGTGGCTCACCCACAAGGTCGGCACCTGGCACGACCAGTTCGGCAGCTCCGGCTGCGTCGGCTGCGGCCGCTGCATCGTCTGGTGCCCCGTCGGCATCGACATCACCGAGGAGGCATGGGCACTGGACCGCGAGCGCTCCGAGCGCGCCGAGGGGCCCGCTCTTCCCGAGGCGCCCGGGTCACCGACGCCGGAGCGGCCGGGCGAACCGGGCGCCGCCGGTGCGCCGGGAACACCCGGCGCGTCAGGCGGGGCAGGCGCCCCGGACGGGACCGGTGCGCCATGACGGACGAGGGGCTCCTCGCGGCGCTCCCGCCCGACGGGGCGGCCGCCCTCCTCGCCCTCGCCCGGGACGTCTCCTTCGCCGCGGGTGACCGCCTGTTCGAGGAGGGCCGACCCGCCGACCGCTTCTGGATCGTCCGCGAGGGCAGGGTCGCGCTCGACACCCACCTGCCCGGACGCACGGCGGTCGTGGTGGAGACCGTCGGCGCCGGAGAACTGGTCGGCTGGTCGTGGCTCGTGCCCCCGCACGTGTGGCGGCTGGGCGCGGCGGCCGCCACCCCCGTCCGGGCACGGCAGTTCGACGCCTCAGAGGTCCTCGCGCTCTGCGACCGCGACGCACCGGTCGGCCGGGCACTCGCCCGGTACGTCGCCGGCGTCGTCGGCCACCGCCTGGAGGCCACCCGCACCCGACTGCTCGACCTGTACGCACCGCACCCGGCCACACCGCCGCCCCCCGGCCCGGTCCGCCGCGGCGACAGCGCCGACGAGGTCCCGCGATGAGCTCGCCCGCCACCGCCCGCCCACCGACCGGATCCACCGTGCCGGTCCCGTACCGGGTCGTACGGCGACTGCCGCAGACCCACGACACCGCCACCCTCGCGGTCGAGCCGGCCGGCGCACCGCTCCCGCCCTTCGCGCCGGGCCAGTTCGCCATGCTGTACGCGTTCGGCGTGGGCGACATCCCCGTGTCCGTCAGCGGCCTCGCCGCACCGGGCAGGCCGCTGGAGCACACCGTGCGCGCCGTCGGCGCCGTCTCCGGCGCCCTCCACGCCACCGCCCCGGGAACCGTGATCGGCGTGCGCGGACCGTTCGGCACCGGCTGGGACCTCGCCCGCGCCGCGGACCGCGATGTGCTCGTCGTCGCCGGCGGCATCGGACTCGCACCGCTGCGGCCACTCGTCCGCGCTCTGCTGCGCGCACCGGACGACCACGGCCGGCTGAGCGTCCTCGTCGGCGCCCGCACCCCCACCGACCTGCCGTTCCGCGACGACCTGCGCGCCTGGGCCACCGCGCCCGGCACGCACGTGGCGGTCACCGTGGACCGCCCGGACCCCCTGTGGCACGGCGAGGTCGGCGTGGTGACGACCCTGCTGGCCCGCGCCCCCTTCACCCCGTCGCGCACCACCGCCTACCTGTGCGGGCCCGAGGCGATGATGCGGGCCACCGCACGCGACCTGCTGCACCGCGGCGTTCCCGGCGGACACCTGCAGGTGTCCCTGGAACGCACCATGCACTGCGGGACCGGCCACTGCGGCCACTGCCAGCTCGGCCCGCTGCTGCTCTGCCGGGACGGGCCCGTCGTGGACCACGACACCGCCGGCCCTCTGCTGACGTACAGGGAGCTCTGACGAGCCGTGACCGACCCCGCCCGCGACGCCCCCGCCCGCCGCCCGAAGCTCGGCGTGTTCAAGTTCGCCTCCTGCGACGGATGCCAGCTCACCCTCCTCGACTGCGAGGACGAACTGCTCCCCCTCGCCGGCGAAGTGGACATCGCCCACTTCCTCGAAGCCTCCAGCGCCGTCGACCCCGGACCCTACGACCTGTCGCTGGTGGAAGGCTCCGTCACCACACCCGCCGACGCCGAACGCATCCGCGAGGTCCGGGCGGCGTCCCGCCACCTCGTCACCATCGGCGCCTGCGCCACCGCAGGCGGCGTCCAGGCCCTGCGCAACTTCGCCGACGTCGAGGAGTTCGCCCGCACCGTCTACGCCGAACCCCGATACGTCGAGACCCTCGCCACCTCCACGCCGATCTCCGCCCACGTCCCCGTCGACTTCGAGCTGCGCGGCTGCCCCATCGACCGCGGACAACTCCTGGAGGTCATCACCGCCTTCCTCCGCGGCCGCAAGCCGGACATCCCCGACCACAGCGTGTGCTTCGCCTGCAAGCGGCGCGGCACGGTCTGCGTGACCGTCGCCCACGGCACGCCCTGCCTCGGCCCCGTGACCCACGCCGGCTGCGGGGCACTCTGCCCCGCCTTCGGCCGCGGCTGCTACGGCTGCTTCGGCCCCGCCCGCTCCACCAACCTGCCCGCGTACATCCCCGTCCTGCGCCGCGACGGCATGGACGACCGGGACGTCGAACGGTTCCTGCACACCTACAACGCCGCCGCCTTCGAGGACCCCGCCGTACGCGAGGGACAGCCGTGACGCCCCGGGAGGCCCGCACCCTGCGCGTCGGGGCCCTCAGCCGCGTGGAGGGCGAGGGCGCCCTGCACCTGCGGATCGACGGCGGCACCGTGACCGAGGCCCGGCTGGAGATCTACGAACCCCCGCGGTTCTTCGAGGCGTTCCTGCGCGGACGGGGCCACACGGAACCCCCCGACATCACCTCCCGGGTGTGCGGCATCTGCCCCGTGGCCTACCAGATGA
Source organism: Streptomyces sp. CC53 (assembly GCF_001865245.1). Lineage (GTDB taxonomy): Bacteria > Actinomycetota > Actinomycetes > Streptomycetales > Streptomycetaceae > Streptomyces. The sequence continues at coordinate 25,551 of NZ_MKXB01000023.1, forward strand.
GCGCCTGCCGCGCCGTCGAGGACGCCTGCGGCGTCACCGTCGACGGCCGGGTGGAGGCCCTGCGGCGGCTCCTCTACTGCGGCGAATGGATCGAGAGCCAGATCCTCCACATCCACCTGCTGCACGCACCGGACTTCCTCGGCTGCCACGACGCCGTGGAGCTCGCCCGCACCCACCGCGCGCACGTGGAACGCGGCCTGCGCCTCAAGCAGGCCGGCAACGCCATCATGGAGCAGCTCGGCGGACGCGCCGTCCACCCGGTGAACGTACGCGTCGGCGGTTTCCACCGGACGCCCGCCGCCGCGGAACTGCGCCCCCTGAGGGAGCGGCTGCTGCGCGCGCGGGACGACGCGAGGGAGACCGTGCGCTGGGTGTCCGGCTTCGACTTCCCCGACGCCGGGACCGACGCGGACCTGCTCGCCCTCACCGAACCTGACACGTACGCCATCGAGTCCGGCACCCCCACCGTGCTGCCGTCCGGCGCCACCGCCCCGACCGGCGGCTTCGCCGTCCGGGACTTCGGCCGCCACGTGGCCGAGCAGCAGGTCCCGTACTCGACGGCCCTGCAGTCCCGGCTCGACGGGCGGCGCCACCTGACGGGGCCGCTCGCCCGCTACGCGCTCAGCGGCCACCTGATGTCGCAGGTCGCCCGGGAGGCGGCACACGACGCAGGGCTCCCCGCCCCGGGGGACGGGGGCACCGTCTGCCGCAACCCGTACCGCAGCGTGGTGGTACGGGCCGTCGAGGCGCTCTACGCCGTCGACGAGGCCCTGCGCCTGATCGACGCCTACGAGCCGCCCGCGCGCCCGGCCGAGGACGTCCCCGGGAGGCCCGGCACCGGCCACGGGGCCACCGAGGCCCCCCGTGGTCTGCTCTACCACCGCTACACCCTGGACACCGACGGCACCGTCACCGACGCCCGACTCGTCCCGCCGACCGCCCAGAACCAGGGCGCCATCGAGCACGACCTGCGCCGTCTCGTCCAGGCCGAGATCGGCCGCAGCGGGCTGCCGGCCGACGACACCGCGCTCACCCGGCTGTGCGAGCGGGCCGTGCGCAACCACGACCCGTGCATCTCCTGCGCCGCCCACTTCCTCCGGCTGACCGTCGCGCACGGCTGACGGCCGGGCGCCCGCACCGTGGCAGCCGGCGCGAAGCAGCGACCGGCCTTCCCTGCCGGCAGGCCCTCCGTACGGCTGCGCCGCCAGTGCGGCTCGTCCCCGCCCGGTCCGCTGCCGCCCCGGGGCGGACGGCGTCCCCGCGACGGCACCCGGCAGCCGGTGCGGGTCCCGCCGGCACCACGACCGCATCCGGTGACCGCTCTCGTCCGATCGAGGCGTTCACGCACCGAACCGGGTCGTCCGGCCTCCCGTCCCAACGAGCCTTCCCGTGAGGGGGTTCGGTGGTCGGATCTTCGGAGGAAGCCCGGCGGGACGCCCGCTCCGCAGGCCCGGGGCGGCGACTCGGCTGCCGGCCCGAGCGCCGTGCTCAGTCCGGCGCGCCCCAGGCTGCCGCGAGCCCCTCCAGCCAGGCGGGCGGCAACTCGGCGGCGTCCCACTCCTCCCGCAGCGCCGCCGGCTCGGTGGCGAGCCGCTCCAGGACGGCGATGCTCGTGGGGGAGTGGAGCAGGGAGTAGCGTCCGTGCACCGCGATCCTGCTGCCGGGCCCGAACTCCCCGTACAGCCGCTCCAGCCGCTCACGGTGTCCCGACACGAACGCCGTCAGCCGCCCCGCGTAATCCGCCCGCTGCCTCGGCCCCATCGTGCCGAGAACCGCCGTCAGCACCTGCTCGGACACCTCGGGATCGAGGTCGGACACCGCGGTGAACGACAGGTACAGCGGGACCACCGCCACCTTGGCCCGGTCCACCTGCATCCGCCTCACGGGAGGCCGAGTCCCCGGTGGCGAACCGGCCGTGGCCGGGGTGTCCGACGGGTCGGCGGCGACGGCCCGGAGCAGGGCCCTCTCGGCGAGCAGGCCCAGCTCGTCGGCGACGGCGCGGCCGCCGTCCACCCACCCCGCCTCGTAGAGCGGCCCCTTGCCCGCGGGCGCGTTCCGGGCCGCGGCGTCCACCCGCCGGTGCGCGAGGGTGAGGGCACCGGCCTCGATCAGGCCGATCAGCTCTTCCGCGTCACCGGAGAAGACACCCGCCCGGGCGAGGAGCTGCAGCAGCGTCTGTTTCGCGTTGCCGACGCTGACCTCGTCCGGATGCTGCCGGCCTGGCTCGGCGGCGTTCATGGGTCCCCTCTCGTCGCACGGCTTGCGAGCGCCCCCGCGGGCGCTCCCTCCGAAGGTGTAACGCGCGGAACCACTCACGGGCTCCCCACCGTGCCGCAGGTCGTCCACCCGGTCCGGTGGGTCTCCGGACGGCGGTCGGGGCGACCGCCCCGGCGACGGCGAGTCCCCGCCACCCCGCCACCCTGGGCGGTCCGGTGGCCGGGGTGACGGCCGGCGCGGTCGCGGGGCGCGTCCCGCATGCCCGCGCCTGCCGATGGACCGGCCCGCCCACGCTCGTACCTGCGCACTTCCTGGCCCGCCGTCCGGCCGCGTCGGCTCCGCGGGGCCGACCGCGCCCACCGCCCCTGTGGCATCCGTCTCCACCTGCCCGCCGCCCCTTCGGCTTCCGTACGTCCGGGGACGCTCACGGCGCCCTCGGCCGCGGCCTTCGAACGACGCTCGCACGTACGTGTTCGCTGCCCCTCCGACGGCCCACCCGTCCTTGCATCCCACGGCACTGTCCCGCAGGCAGCGCGGGCGGCCAGGGGACACCCCGCGGCCCCTCGGCGCCACCCGGCGACGCGAGCCGGCAGGTGGCGGACTCTCCTGCTCACCCGAGGGCGCGGGACGGCTGGGCCTCGCCCTCCACCGGCCTGAAGCGGCGCTCCGCCCGCGCCCGGCCGGTCCGGCCGCGCGGGAGGCTCACGCCTCCCTGCGGAACCTGTTCAGCACCACGTGCGCCGCCACACCGAACACCAGGCCCCAGAACGCCGAGCCCACGCCGAAGAGGGTCACCCCGGACGCAGTGGTGAGGAAGGTGATCAGCGCGGCCTCCCGGTCCTTCTCCTCCTTCACCGCGCCGCTCAGTCCGCCGGCCAGCGCCCCGAACAGGGCCACACCCGCGATCGCGGCGACCAGTTCCTTCGGCAGGCCCGCGAAGAAGAGGACGAGAGTCGTCCCGAAGGCACCCACCAGCAGGTAGAACACCCCGCACGCGACACCGGCGACGTAGCGGCGCCCGGGATCGCGGTGGGCCTCGGGGCCGGTGCAGATCGCCGCGGTGATGGCCGCGAGATTGACCGCGTGGGAGCCGAACGGCGCCAGCACCGTGGACACCAGGCCCGTCGAACCGATCAGCAGCCGGTCCTTCGGCGTGTAACCGGACGCGCTGAGGACCGCCATGCCGGGCGCGTTCTGCGACGCCAGCGTCGCCAGGGCCAGCGGCACCGCGATGCCGACGATGGACGCCACCGAGAAGTCCGGTGCGGTGAGCACCGGCCGGGCCAGCTCCACCCGGTCCAGGTGCACGTCGAGGCGCGAGGAGGCTGCCGCGGCCACCACGCCCGCCCCCAGGGCGAGCAGCACCGCGTACCGGGCGAGCCACCGTCTGCCCAGCAGATACGCGACGAGGACCGCACCGGCGATCCAGGGCCCGGTCCGCAGGGCGGTGAAGACACCCGTGCCGAAGCTGAAGAGGATGCCCGCGAGCATGGCGGAGACGACCGCCGCGGGCACCTGCCGCATCAGCCGCCCGAACACCCCGGTCAACCCGACCAGCGTGATCACCGCACCGGTGACGACGAACGCTCCGATGGCTTCTGCGTACGCGTACGCGCCGAGACTCGTGACGAGCAGCGCCGCGCCGGGCGTCGACCACGCGGTGATGACCGGTGTCCGGGTCCACAGGCTGAGCCCGATGCACGTCAGTCCACTGCCTATGGAGACCGCCCACACCCACGAACTCGTCTGTGCCTCGTCCAGCCGCCCGGCCGAAGCAGCGGCGAGCACGATGACCAGCGGCCCCGAGTACGACACGACGACGGCGACGAGACCCGCCAGGACCGCGGACAAGGACAGGTCGCCCCGCAGCCCTCGGCGCCCCGGAGGCGGCTGCGGCGCCGGGCTCGTCCCGTCGGTGCAGGCCGGGGCGGGGCCGGCCCCGGCGCCGGTGGTGGTGCTGCTCTCGAAGCTCAAGGCATGTCCTTCGCGGCACGCTCCCGTTGCCCGTCCCAGGCCGGTGATGTCGTTCGGGCCGGCCGGCAGGCGGCGCGTGTCCATGGATGAGGTGCTGATCGGTCCCTCGCATGTGTAGCGGTCTTCGTCCGGACTTTCCACACCTCGCGGGCCGACCGCCCCCGGGGGACGCCGTGCAGCGCTCGGCTCGCTCTGCCCGGCCCGCGCCCGAGCCGGCCCGGTCGCCGCACGCTCAGCCGACCCGGGCGGTCCCCATTCCCTTCCTGGTGGCCCCGCAGGCTCGGCGACCGGTACGCCGCCCGGCCACACCGCCGACCCCTGGAGGAGCTGACCGGCCGCGGACACGAGGCGGTCGCGTCCGCCGCGCAGGGCCTGTCCGACGACGGTTCGCCGGCCGGAAGGTGGATCAGCCCGTCGCCCGCCGACGCCCGCATCCCCCACCCTGACCACGCTCCGACGCCCGCGACAGCACCCGACTCGCCGCGCCTGCCGACGGAGCCGGCCTGGCCGCCTGAAGCGCTGCATCCCCTCGCGCTGCTCGCCCATGACCCGACCGCGATGCTTCCCGGGGGCGGCCGGCCGCGGCGCGCTGCCGCAGGCGCTCGGTGCTCGACCGGGAGGAGCGGGCACGCACCGCCCGAGTCGGTCTCGCGGCCGAGGACCGCAGGACGCTGTGGCGCGCGGACTACCGGGCGCCCCGGCTCCGACTGCGCGAGTTCCCCGACCGGACAGTCGGCAACGCGGCACCACCCCACCGGAACCGAACGATCCGTCGCTGTGGGCCCCGCCCCGCCGTTCCTGCCGACGGCGGGGCGGAAGCCGGACGCCGGGTTGCTCGCTGCCCGACCGGCGGGGAGCAACCCGGCGGTCCCCGGGCCGCACCCGCCAGCACACGCTCCGACCCGCGGGCACACCTGCCGTCGTTGGCCGGTTCCGGCGGTTCACCCGCTCCCTGACGGGGAGTAGCGTCGGGGATGAGAGCGCCCTGACCGCCTGCCGGACCACGAAGGACCCGCCCAGGCACGGCCACGACGGCAGCAGGCCGCGGCCCGTCGTACCGGACGGCAACGCCAGGGCACCGACCACCTAGGAGGTACGACATGTCGTGGGTGACCAGCGGCCTTCGGGCGTTCAGCGGCGAGATGCGCGCCCGGTGGCACGGGTACTTCGTCGGCTACGGGCGGGAGGACTGACCGATGAGGGGGACAGCCGCGCCGTCATGGTGGCGAAGGGGCCTTCGCGCGCTCAGCGGTGAAGTGCGTACACGTCGCACACAGTACGGCGACAGATACGGGCGTACCGCGTGACGCGTTCCTCGCAGGGGAGGTAAGGGCGATCTCACCACCGGGCGCGGAACGGGCGGCCTCGGCGCCGGGCACGCCATCCTCCATGAGAAGGGCGGACACCCGTGTTCCTGGACAGGAAGAGCCTGTGGCCGCACCTGCGACGGTGGGAGGAGCAGGCCGCAGGCCATGACGGTCCGTTCAGGCTCCGCTTCGGGACCCTCTTCGTGGCCGATGCCGACGCCGCCCGACAGGTGCTCGTCGACCCGGCCGGCGACTACCTGTCCCAGTCCGGTTTCTTCCGCCTCGGGACGAACACCCTGCCGGAGGCGATCCGGAGACAGGCATCCAGGGACCTGGTCGGGATGCTGGCCCGGCACGATCTGTCGTCGTCGTTCGACCTCACTCCCGAACTCGGCCGGACCGCAGACGGCCGCGGCCGTCTGCGGCACCACCGATGGGGCGTCGAACTGGTCCGCCGGTACTTCGCCCCCGTCATCGCGCACCGACGCCACACCGAGATCAACGCCCTCGTCGACGCCTACGTGACGTCGAGTGTCGTCGCCGACGACATCGTCGGCCACGTGCTGCGGCGGCCGCACCGCACGGTTCCCGCCGTCCGTGCCGGACTCGCCGAACGGCTCGGCCGGCTGTCCGCACCGGAAGGCGCCGCGCACGACCTCGTCGACCTGGTGCTCAGCCTGCCGGGAGACCTGTCTCCGGGCGATCGTGCACAACTACTGCAACGCCTCGTCCTGTCCACGGTCGGCTTCACGGGCGTGACCCTGGAATGGCTGCTGATCCTCGGCATCCAGCACGGCTACGACACCCCGACAGTACGGCGAGAGGACACCCACCGGCTGGTGAGGGAGGTGCTGCGCCTCTACCCGACCGCGTGGCGCCTGCTCAGGGTGGCCGCCGCCGACCACGACCTTGCCGGCGTCCGGGTGCACGAGGGCGAACACGTCCTGATCGGCACGCACGCCTTGCACCGGTCGGCGGCCGTATGGGACGGCCCACGGGACTTCCGCCCCTCCCGTTGGGAGCAGCCGACCGACGAGCAGCGGCGCTCCTACCTCCCCTTCGGCAAGGGCGACACCATGTGCCCGGCCGGCGGCTTCGCCGTCAAGGCCCTCGAACACCTCGGCCACCTCCTCCTCCGCAGCCACGAGGGCCACGTACGCCTGCGCGGCCGCACCCCGCATGTCCGCACCCTGCTGGCCCCGCCCGCCGGATGGACCCGGCTCAACCCCACCACCGCACCCCGGCACTGAACCGCCTGCCTCGGCCCCCGGCGGTGTCGGCACGGCACATCCACCGGTGACCACCCCACGGACCCGCGGCCCCGCGACTGCGCAGGGCGAGCCTTCCCACAGCAGGCCGGCGCCCGAAGAACCCGGGGCAACGGAGGGCCGGAAGGCTCAGCCGGGCGCCTCCTCCCTGAGCAGCGCGCGCAGCACCCGGCGCAGGTCGGCGTCCGTACCGGCGCTGCGCCGGCCGGCGATACCGGAGCGGAACAGCGCGGCTCCCTCCATGAGCATCACGAAGACCTCGGCCCGCCGGCGTGCGGCGGTCTCCGTCAGACCGGGGGCATGGTCGCGGAGGAAGACGACCACGTGGGAGGCATAGTGGTCGTAGAAGCCCCGTAGGGCCGCCGATGCCTCCGGGTCGTGCGCGGCCATGGCCCAGATCTCCGTGAACAGGCGGACCAGAGACGGGTCGTCGTGGTCGGCGAGCACCCCGTCGAGCAACGCGTCGACACCACCGGCACCGGGACGGTCGACGAGCCCGGCGACGCGGTCCAGCGAGGAAGCCAGGACCCGGTCGAGGAGCGCGGTCAGCAGCGCCGAACGCGACGGGAAGTAGTACTGGAGGTGGCCGAGCCGCACACCGGCCTCGTCCGCGACCGCCCGCAGAGTGAGTTCGGACCCTCCGGACGAGGCGAGGACGCGTCCGGCCGCGTCCAGCAGCGCCTCGCGGCGCTGCCTGCCTTTGGGCGTCTGCGTGGTCACGCGGCCGCTCCGCTCGGCGCGGAGTGCCCGCTCGGCCCGGCGGCGACCCCCACGCCCAGGTCGGCGAGCGCGGTGACCGCCCGGGTGGGCGCCGGATGCTGTTCGGGGAAGACGAGGCCGCGGGGGGCGGGGGAGCCGTCGGTGCCCAGGACGCGGCGCAGACCCAGCAGGGCCCCCACGGCGGTCAGGTGGTGCTGGCCGCGGGAGTCGCTGACCGTCGCGGTGCGGGTGCGCCCGCGGTGCGACACGTCGACCCGCATCCGGGCCGTACCCCCGTCGCCGGGCGAGTGCAGGACCGCTCGACGCAGCGGAGTCCAGCGTTCGCCGCCGGCCCAGCGGAAGAACCCGGTGCCGCGCAGCGCCAGAAGTGCCCGGGTGGTGGCCGGCGAGCTGAACCCGATGCGGGTGGCCGCCGTCGTGGTGCCGAGGGTCAGGGGGAGGGTGTACTGCTCCGGGGTGTCGATGCGAGCCACCCGTACCGGCGTACCGCCGACGGCGACGGTCCGTGCGTCCGTCAGGGGGGAGACGAGGCGGCGCGCTCCGCCCTCGACCACCTCGAAGTCCACGCCCAGCCGGTCCATGAACTCGACGGAATCCGCTCCGGCCCGGTCGGCCGTGTCCCAGCACACCGCGATCTCGACGCGTTCGGCGCCGCCCAGTTCCGCCGCCAGCGATGCCGCGACCAGGCCGCTGACCCCACCCATCCAGGCAGAGGACAGCAGGACGGGGGAGTCGGGGCGGACGAGGGCGGTCAGGGCGGCGGCCCGCTGGAGCCGGCTCGTCCACCTCGTGATGTCGACGTAGGGGACACCGCCCGACATCGCCGCGCGCAGTACCCGGTCGTCAGGGTCGTTGACGGAGCCGATGACGGCCCGTACGCCCGCGCGGAAGGGGGCGGGATCCGCGAGGTCCCAGGCCCGCACTTCGCCCCCGAGCTCGTCCGCCAGGGCGCGGCCACGGTCCGGCGTGCGGCCGGTGAGCAGGAGCGGAGCCTCCGCGGCCGCCATGCGGGCGATCTCGGTACCCACGGTGCCGTAGCCCCCGGTGATGAGCACGGGACCGGACGGGTCCAGATGCAGTGCGTCCATCGCTTCAGTGATCATGACCCTCACTATAGGTCATGCGACCTAGAAATCTCTCGGCGCCGTCGCACCGCCCCGTACGGCCCCGCGGCGCGCGCCCCCGGGAGCCCGTGCGTCCCCGCGACCCGTGAAGCGTCGGAAGCCCCCATGCCCGCACTCCCTGATGCCCCTGGGTTCCCCTGCGCCGCAAAGCTTCACGAGCGCCCCGGGCGCGAGGACGGGCGATCGGTGGGGACGCGGAACCGCAGGGCGCGTCTATCGTGGTGAGGCGGGGGCACGGCCACGGGCAGGTGGATCATGAGCGGTCCCGTCATCGACCACGAGGCGGTCTTCCGGGCGCTGCCGGGCGCGGTCGCGCTGCTGACCCCGGACCTGGTGTACGCCGACGCCAACGATGCGTACCTCTCGCTGTCCGGAAGGACCCGGGAGCAGGTCGTCGGCCGCTACATCTTCGACGTCTTCCCCGACAACCCGCACGATCCTGGTGCGAGCGGCGTGCGCAACCTGTACGCGTCGCTCCAGCGGGTGGCCACCACCGGCGTGCGGGACACGATGGCGCTGCAGCGCTACGACGTGGAGTTCCCCGACCGGCCCGGCGTCTGGGAGGAGCGGTACTGGAGCCCGGTCAACGTCCCGGTCCTCGCCGCCGACGGGTCGGTGGCACTGGTGCTGCACCGGGTGGAGGAGGTCACCGAACTGATCCGGGCACGCGGTGGGCGCGGCGGGGACCGTGCCAGGGTGCTGGAGGCGGAGCTGTACACGCGGGCCCGCGAGCTGCAGGAGGTCAACGAGCGGCTGCGCCGGGCCCACGCCCGCGAACGAGAGGTCGCCCTGCACCTGCAGGAGGCCATGCTGCCGCCGCCCGGGCAGCTCGGAGGGCACGGGGCGGCGGTGCGCTACCAGCCGGCGACCGGCGCCCTGAACGTGTGCGGGGACTGGTACGACCTCGTCGACCAGCCCGAGGCCGGCTGCACCGCCGTCGCGGTGGGCGACGTCGTCGGCCACGGCCTGCGCGCGGCCGGCGTCATGGGGCAGCTGCGCAGCGCGCTGTCCGCCGCGTCACGCGTCGCCGACGGCCCCGCCCAGGCACTGGAGGTCCTCGGCCTGTACGCGCGGTCCATCACCGGCGCGGAGTCCACCACGGCCGTGTCGGTCTTCATCGACTGGGCGCACCGCACCCTCACCTACAGCAGCGCGGGCCACCCCCCTCCGGCCCTCTGCCGCCCGGACGGCACCGTCACCTTCCTCGACCAGGCCACGGACCCCCCGCTCGGCGCCCGCCCGGAGCACAGCGCGCGCGTCCAGGCGCGCGCCCCGTTCGAGGAGGGGTCCGTGCTGGTCCTCTACACCGACGGCCTGGTGGAGCGGCGCCGCGAAGACATCGACGCGGGCCTCGCACGGCTCGCCGACGTGCTGGCCCGCCACCGCGACGCCGACCCTGACGATCTCGCCACCACCCTGCTGACCGGCCTCATCCCGCCCGCCGGCGTCACCGACGACACCGCCCTCGTCGTGCTGCGCCTCTGACAGCGGGTCTGCCGATCAAATCGTGTGACGAGATCGAATGGTGTAACGAGGGTGGTTGGAGTTGCCGGCGGGTTGCGGAGAAACGGCCGTCGAAGGCGATATCGAAGGTGTTCGCTCCAGGGCGGCGTCTTCGGTTTCCGCGGTGCAGACGGGCTTGAGGAGTTCGGCGATCCTGTCCCAGTCCCGGCGGGCGGCATAGTGCAAGGAGTTCAGCAGCGGGTGGACCACGCAGGTCTGCACGGTCGTCTGCGGCCGTACGGTCTCGACGGCGTCGGGCAGGCCGCTGAGGCCGTCGCAGACGAGCATGAGGGCGTCGCCCGCGCCGCGGTGTGGGGCCTGGAGCGTGCTCGTGTGGAGCGTCGGCTGGCGCCGCACGGGCCGGCCAGGCCGGTGCTTCTGCCGGAGTGGCTTGAGGAGCGGCAGGGGCGGACGGGCGGCAGTCGGGGCACTTCGCGGTGGTGGCGGGTGGGCATCATGGGGTGCCGCCGGATCATGCTCAGCTGAAGGATTCGTATGAACGGCCGGAGTTGCTGCGTTCGCCGGGTGAGTCTGAGGTGTCGTGGCGGCGTGTGCAGGATGAGCTGCTTCAGGCGTGTGCCGAGGAGTTCGGGGTGGCTGGGCGGTTCGGTTGCTGTGCTCGCGGGCCCCGCGGATGTCGTGGACGGCGCCGGGCAGGGCCGGTGAGGCCGACAGCAGCCGGCCGAAGGGTCGGCGAGGGTCTGCACGTTCATCCTGTGCTTCCTGTGCTTGCCGGAGGGGAACGGCCGGTCCGCGGCAATGCGGTCGATCGGCAGGAGAGCATGCGCCGCCAGCCCTCCCACAGCGCGGCCGGTGGAGGCCGGCGGACACCGCCGCCCCCGGCACCCGGCCGCCAGGGCCGCTGACGCAACGGGCGACGGCCCGTACTCTCGCCGACCGGCCTGAGCGGCAGCCTTCGGGACGCACCCGCTACCCTGCACCTTCTTCTGCGGAAACGATCACCTGAACGAGGAGTGAGGAACATCAAAGGCACCTGGGTGAAGGCCCTGCTCTCCGGGGCACTTCTGGCCGTACTGCTCGTCCCGTCGTCACCCGCCGCCGCGGTCGAGGATCCGCCGATCACCGCGGGGGCGGTCTTCAACGACCCCCTCGGCACCACCAGCCGGCAGGACGCGGTGAAGAACCACATCATCAAAGCGATCGACAGCACCCAGAGCGGCCGCACCCTGCGCACCGCGATGTACGCGCTGACCGACACCGGCTACAGCGACGCCCTCCGCCGCGCCCACGCGCGCGGCGTCCAGGTCCGCGTCGTACTGGACCACTCCTTCTCCACGTCCACCGCCGCCACCCAGCTCACGTCCGCGCTCGGCACGGACAAGACCCAGGCGTCCTGGGTGCACATCTGCCCCCAGGACCGGGCCTGCATCGCCGACGTGACGGTCGACCTCGGCAAGAACCACATCAACCACAACAAGTTCTTCCTCTTCTCCCGGGTCGGTGACCCGGGAGTCGCGGAGGACGTGGTGATCCAGACGTCCGCCAACCAGACCCCCGCCAACACCAGCCGCTTCTGGAACAACGCGTACACCGCCGTCGGCAACACCGAGCTGTACACGGCGTACACCGCCTACTTCAACGACCTCGCCGCCGAGCGGCGCGACGCCGACTACTTCCGGCAGGGCAAGACGGCCGGCGCCGAGAAGTACTACTTCTTCCCGCAGAGCACCGGCGACCTCATCGTCAGCGTGCTCGGCAACGTGTCCTGCACCGGCAACACCACGGTCGGCTCCGCCTCCCACAAGACCGTCATCCGCGTCGCCGCCTACGCCTTCTACCGCGCCGACGTGGCAGCCAAGCTCCGGCAGCTGGCGGACCAGGACTGCTGGGTCGAGGTCGTCTACAACGAGACCGACGAACTGCCCGCCCTCGCCGGCCACCCGCGGATCAGGCCGTACCAGCTGCGCCTGGACAACGGCACCGCCACGGAGGGGGACGACCTCTTCGTACACTCCAAGTACCTGCTGATCGAGGGCAACTACGCGGGCCACCCCGACACCAAGTGGACCTTCACCGGGTCCCACAACCTCGACCTCTCCTCCCTCCGGGAGAACGACGAGGCCCTGCTGCGCGTCGAGGGCGCCGCCGTCCACGACGCCTACCGCGCCAACTTCCTGGCCATGCGCTCCCACGCCACCCTCAAGGGCTGACACCGTCCGTCCGTGCCGCCGCCCGTGGCCCCGTGACCGCATGGGGCCACGGGCATGCGTCAGCCCGGCCCGACGTGGTGAGTCCGCGGCGGCCCGGGCGAAGGCGGACTCTAGGATCCGCGGTATGGCAACGAGACTCGTACAGATCAACATGAAGGCCCTGGACGATGCCGCGCTCGGCCGGTTCTGGGCGGACGCACTGGGGTGGACCATCGACAGCGAAGCGCCCGGCGTGACGAACCTGGAGCCACCGGGTTTCGCCTATCCCGACCCCGCGGCGGTCTGCATCGACATCATCGCCCGCCCCGAGCCCAAAACGGTGAAGAACCGGGTGCACATTGATCTGGCGTCCACGTCGACCGCCCATCAGGAGCAGCTGGTGGCACGCCTGAAGGCTCTCGGCGCGACCCTCGCCGACGTGGGTCAGGGCGACGTGCCCTGGACGGTCATGGCCGATCCGGAGGGCAACGAGTTCTGCGTCCTGGAGCCCCGCCCCGTCTACCAGGACACCGGGCCGATCGCCGCGGTGGTGGTGGATTGCGCCGACCCGCACGAGATGGCCCGGTTCTGGGGGCAGGCGATGGATTGGACGCTGCACGAGGTCACCGATGACCACGCGGTCATGCGGTCCGCGCGAGGCGTAGGCCCGTACCTGGAGTTCCTCCGCACGCCTGACACCAAGAGCGGGTGGAACCGCATCCATCTCGACGTCAGCCCCTACCCCGGTGACGACTTGGCGGGAGAGGAAGCCCGTCTGCGTGCCCTGGGCGCAACTGACCCGGGAATCGACCAGTCCTCCATCCATTGGAGGATCCTGACCGATCCGGAAGGCAACGAGTTCTGCTTGCTCACCCCCCGCTGACCGGTGGCGGCGACGCCGTCCAGTGCGGCGTCTGCACAAGGCAGCGTGTGTGTCCGCCGCTGCACACCCGCACGTCGGGCAGGGAGCAGGCCTCCTAGATGAGGCAGTCCGATGTTCTCAGCGGTCGTAGGCGATCAGGGAGCGTTTGATCTTGGCGCCGGTGGTCCAGACGTGCCAGATGCCGGGGGCGAGGGCGAGGAGTCGTTGTCCGGTGCGGGCGAAGACTCCGACCGTGGTTCTGCCGCCGTGTTGTTCCAGGCTTAGCTGGCCGTTGAGGGTGTCGATCACGGCCTCGATCCACTGGCGGACGCGGGCGATCTTGCCGTGCCGGACCGGCTCGTCCTTGCGGTCCGGCCGCGGGCCGGCCGCACGAGGTGGGCACAGAGCCGCTCGTGACGAAGGTCTCGAACCCCTTCCCGGCGAAGCCCTTGTCAGCCAGGATCGCTTGCCCGGCGCGGACGAGGCGGTGGTCGCGTTCCAGACGTGCTGCCATCACCCGCGTTCGCCGAGCTCGGGGTTGGCCAGACACCAGGCGACGGGCATGCCCTCGGCGGTGGTGACCAGGTAGAGGCGCAAGCCCCATAAGAAGCGGGAGTGGCTGCGGCAGTATCCGTAGCCGCAGTGTCCGGCCAGGTCGGAACGTTTGACCGTCTCGCGGGACGCCGCGCAGGGCAGCGGGGTGGAGTCGATCAGCCGCAGGTCGTCGTGCCAGGTGGGCACCTCCCTGGCCAGTGCCTCGATGACGTGGCTGATCAGCGGACCTGCGGCGTTGAGGCGCTTGTTGTAGGCGGACTGCCGGGGCAGGTAATGGAAGAGGCGCCCAGCCGGGTATGGGCGAAGCGGATCCAGTGCCGGGCCGAGGGGAAGCCGAGCAGGACCTGGGCGACGGCCAGGCACAGCAGTTCGGCGTCCGTCAGTCGCGGAGTCGCCCGATCCGGCGACAAGGCGCCACGTGGTCGTCGATGAACACGTACAGTGCCGCCAGAAGGGCGTCCAGGTCTGTCTTCACACGCTGACCCACGGGCGTCCTTCGCCATGGTCGCGACCAGCACGGACATCGGACTCACTCCTCTAGAGGACCCGATGCCGTTCTGGCCTGGCGACCGCGCTCGCTGTTGCCGGGCTCCGCCCGCCGCACTGTGAGCTGACCTGGCGTTCAGGCCGTTTCGCCATGGATTCGGTGTAGCGCGCACTGGCTCGCCAGGCTTATCGCATCTCGGGGCCCCCGCCGCTACGGCGGGGGCCACGGGCG
>NZ_MKXB01000023.1:40166-41704 GCF_001865245.1 Streptomyces sp. CC53
GGAGAGCGCCGCGTCGAGGCCGCGGGCGGCGACGAGCTGTGCACTGCCGTCGGCCAGTCGGTAGGACAGGCCGACCACGCCGAGGCGGCCGTCTGCTACCCGCTCGGCCAGGACGCGGGAACGCTCAAGCAGCAGGTCCACGGTGTGCTCGATGTGCTCGGCCAGGATCTCCTCTGCGTTCTCGCGGCCGGCGGCTCGGGCGGCCAGCACGCTCGGGGTTACCCGCTCGACGACGTCCCGGACGAAACCGCCCGGCGTCTGCCCGTCCTCCAAGGCGGAACACGCCGCGGCAACAGCGCCGCAAGAGTCGTGGCCGAGGACGACGACCAACGGTGCATGGAGAACCGCCACCCCGAACTCAAGGGAACCGAGCACTTCTGTTCCGGCGACGTGGCCGGCGGTGCGCACCACAAACAGGTCGCCCAGGCCGCGGTCGAAGATGATCTCGGCGGCCAGCCGGGAGTCGGAGCAGCCGAACAGGACGGCGAAGGGCTGTTGGGCAGGTGCGGTCTCGGTGCGGCGGGCCGCGTCCTGGTTGGGGTGCTCGGCGGCACCGGAGACGAAGCGCTTGTTGCCGGCCATGAGCAGCTCGAAGGCGTCACGGGGCGTCGGCGTCTGGATCTTCTCGGTCATGGCAGCAGCCTACGAGTCGGTACCCGTCGTTGCACCGCCCCGCACCGCACGCTCTGCCGTGAACAGGTCGGATGCGGGATGCGGCCTGGCCGTCATCCTGGCGGGCACGGGCGGAGCGACGACGCCTTGTCCAGGACGTCCCCCGGCGGGCAGCAGGCCATCGGGTGAACCGGCAGGGTGGACGGTCAGGATCGGGTCGGCGTGCTGGTCGTTGTCGTCAGCGCGGACGCGCTGGTCCCAGGCCCGTACCGTGGCCGCGAGCTGCTCGGCGAGCTCGGGTCCCTGCTCGCCGAACGCGTTCACGATCCACTCCCACTCCTTGTCCTCCGGGCGGCCACCGCCCTTGG
This sequence comes from Streptomyces sp. CC53, assembly GCF_001865245.1. Taxonomy (GTDB): domain Bacteria; phylum Actinomycetota; class Actinomycetes; order Streptomycetales; family Streptomycetaceae; genus Streptomyces. Next base: position 41,147 of record NZ_MKXB01000023.1, read on the forward strand.
TGTGGATGTGGACCAGGTAGGGGGGTGTGTGGTGGGGGGGTTGGTGCGTGATCGGTTGGTGGGGTTGGGGTTTGTGGGGGAGGGGCGGTGGTTGGGGCCGTTGCGGTTGTTTGTTGGGTCTGGTGTCCGGGTCCGGCGTCCGGGTCGGTTGTGGCTTACCAGCATGGTGGATCGGCCGGTTGGTGAGGTGGTGCGGTATGCGGATCGGGTGGTGGCGGTTGGCGAGGCGGTTGGGTTGCTTGAGCGGGGTTTCGGCCTGCGGGACTTTGAGGGCCGGTCGTTTCCCGGTTGGCATCACCATATGACGTTGGTTTCGGCTGCCTTCGCTTGTAGTCGGTTGATGGGTGCCGCCGACGGGTGCGGTGCCTCGGCTTTGGCCGGTGGCTGGGCGCGGGAGGATGGTCTCGAGCGGTCTGTGGATCTGCTGTCGGCGTAGGTGGGTTCTTTGTGTGAGGGGTCCGTGGCCCACCCACTCAGTGGGTGGGCCACGGGTCCCTCGCTCGTGTTTCGGGCTTGTTGTTTGTGTTTCGGTGTCTTGCGCTGGTTTCGGGTCCGGGT
>NZ_MKXB01000024.1 GCF_001865245.1 Streptomyces sp. CC53
CCCCTCCGGTCAGAGGCCCTCCTGCCGCGCCCGCATCCACCGCCCGGCGGCGGTCGGCAGGACGTAGACGGCGCCGAGCGAACCCAGCAGCAGGAACAGTTGCAGGAAGCCCAGCGTGGCGCCGACCAGTTCCTGGAACAGGGACGCCCTCCCCTGGAGCGCCGTGTAGGAGATGTCGTCGTCGTACTGTCCTGCCGCGAAGAAGCAGTGCACGCAGAGCAGCGCGACCACCGTCCAGTAGGCCTGCGCGGTGTGGAACCAGCGGGCCGCGTCGCGGCGGCTGTGCGGCGTCGACAGCCAGGCCATCACGCCTGTCAGTCCCACCGCCACCAGCACCCGGAGCCAGCTGGAGAAGGCGGGGAGGGCCAGCGCGATCAGCAGCGAGGTGAGTGTGACCGGGGCGAGCCACGCCGCTCCGACGGCCGGACGCCCCAGGAGCCCCTTGTGGATCCAGTCCGACGCCCGGGGAACCGGTGGGGAGCCCCCGTCCCGCGGTCCGTACGGCGTACGGGGCGCCGCGGACGGCCTCGGCGGAGGAGGCGCCGTCCCGGGGGGCGGTGTCCTGGGCGGCGGCGGGGGCGGTGGCGCGGGACCGCTGCCGCCCGGGCCGTGCGTGGGTGCGTCGTGGAAGGCCCAGCCGGCCGTGCGGGTGCCCTGCGCGTCCGGGTCGGCCTCGGTGCGCGGAGGGGCGTCACCCCGGTCGGTGTGCGGGCCGCCCTCGCGCCCCGCCTCCAGGTTGAGCAGCTCCTCGGAGCGGCGCGCGATGAGGGACGCCACGGGGGAAGGCAGCCACGCGTCGCCCGCCGTGTCGTGGACGGACGCCTGCACCACCAGCTGCCCCGCGTCCGGCCGGCGCGCCGGATCGGGGTCCAGGCAGTGCTGCACCAGCATGGTCAGCGCCGGGTCGGCTGCCGGCAGCTGGGCCGCCAGAGTGCCGCGGTGCGGCACCTGGCCGCTCGCCGCAAACGCCACGGTCAGCCCGAAGCTGAAGATGTCGCTCGCCGACGTGACGGACTCCCCGTAGGCCTGCTCGGGGGACATGTACACGGGGGTGCCGATCCGCGCGCCGCTGACGGTCAGCGCGGTGTCCAGGGCCGCGTGCACGACACCGAAGTCGATGAGCCGGGGCCCGGCCGCGGACAGCAGCACGTTCGACGGCTTCAGGTCCCGGTGGACGAGACCGTGGCGGTGCACGTGCTCCAGCGTGCGGGCGAGACCGGCCGCGAGCCGCCACAGCGCCCCGGGCGGCAGCGGCCCGAACGCGTCGACGGCCTCCTGCAGCGAGGGGCCCGGCACGTACTCCGCCGCGTACCAGGGATGCCGGTCGTCGACGTCCGCGTCCAGCACCGGCACCGTGCCGGCGCCGCCGATGCGCCGTACGACCTCCACCTCGCGGCGGAACCGGTCCCGGAAGCCCGGAAGGGCCGCCATCTCGGTGTGGATGAACTTCAGGGCCACGGACCTGCCGCCCGCGTTCCGCGCGAGATAGACCCTGCCCATCCCGCCCTCGCCGAGCCGCCCCAGGACCCGGTACTGACCCACCCGCCGCGGATCCTGCGCGTCCAGTTCCTCCACCGCTCGTCTCCCCCGCCCTGTGCCGTGCCTGAACAACTCGGCATCTTCGCACGCGGGTTGTCCGCCGACGGGCCCCGCCCCCGTGGACGTGTGCCGGTGCCGTCGACGGGCCGTCCGGTGCGGAGGAGAGGCCCGCAGGACAGCGACCCGGACGCCGGAGACCGGCCCCGGAGACCCCCCGGAGCCGGTCGCTGCCGCCGCCCGGGACGGTCGGCGCGCGCCCGCGCACCAAGCGGCGACGGGCACCCCGTGCCGCCGGACCGGTCAGTCCGTGCGCCCTTCGACGTACGCGCGCACGCCCGGCGCCTCACGGGCCTCCTCGGCCGTCACCAGGCCGCCGGGCACCTCGGCGTCGGGCCTGAGGACGTACGTCTTCAGGCTCGCCGGCCGCGCCACGTCCGAGAAGTCCTGCGGCATGCCGAGGCCCGCGTCGGCGCTGCTCTGTGCGCGGTGCGCCCGCACCACACCGGCCCGGGTGAGATCGCCCGCCTCGCAGGCCGCCGCCAGGCCGGTGCCCATCAGGCGGGCGGCGTGGTAACCGGACAGCACCCCCGAGTCGAGCGGTGCGTCGGGGAACTTCTTCCCGTACGCGGCGGCCATCGCCCGGACCCCCGGCAGGTCCGAGCCGGCCGGCGGGGCGGCGCTGACGACATGGAGCGACGCGGCGAGCGCGGGCGCGGCGGGGGTCCGCATCAGCTGCGGCGCGAAAAAACCGCTCGTAGCGGGTGTCGTTGTCGATGAACCGTTTCAGCCAGGCGATGCTGTACTTGGCGATGGTCGTGTCGGGGCTGTTCGGTGCGAAGTGGGAGGCGCCGTTGAGCTCCAGATAGGCCCGGTCCAGGGAGGACGGCAGGCTCTCGTAGAACGGCTCGGCGTGGCTGCGGACGGGCGCGATGCTGTCCCCGTCGGCCCCGATGACGAGCGTGGGCGTGCGCAGTTCGGGCCAGGTCTTGTCGAGGTTCCAGGGCGTCAGCGGGACGGCCGCCTGGAGCGACGGCCGGCTCTTCGCGGCCTCCAGGCTGCCGCCGCCGCCCATCGAGTGCCCCATCACCCCGAGGCGGCTGCTGTCGACCCGCCCGCGCAGGGGGCTGACCCGCGTGAGGTGGTCCAGCGCGGCCACGAGCTGGCGGCCCCGGCTGTCGGGCTGGTCGAACAGGGTGAGCGTCTCGATGGTGAACACGACGAACCCCTGCGAGGCCAGGCGGGGGCCCAGCCAGGCGATCGTGGACTCGGTGCCCGTGTAGCCGGGGGAGACGGCGATGGCGCCGAATCTCCCGTCGGCGATGGTCGTCGGGTAGCGGATGGTGCCGCCGCCGAAGCCCGTGGCGGCCCGCGAGGTCCGCGCCGTACGCCCGGAACGCGCCGACTGGCCGGAAAGCGGCGGTGCCGGACGGCGGCGCGGGCGTGATCCTGGGCCGAGGTCTGATGCGTCCGCGCCAAAAACGCGCACGGCGCGGCCATCGGGCCGGAGGGGGCGCACGACTCCCCGGCCGGCGCTGCCACACTCGCCGTGGCGTGCACCGCGCACCGGCAGGGGCCCGTCTTCACGGGTTCCCCGCACCGCCTCCACGGCGCGGGCACTTTCGGTCGCCGGGGTGATCCGGCGGGTCCGGCGGGGAGGACAGCGGGTCCACCGGATGCCTAGCCTCCCGGGCCATGCGATCACTTCTGATCCGACGCCTCGGCCTCACCGCCGCCCTCGCCCTGTGCCTGACCCTCCTCGGTTGGGCCCCCGCCGCGACCGCCGCCGAACCGGCCCCCGCGCAGCTGACGTTCTCCACGGACGCCGCCACCACGACCCCCGGCGGGACCGTGAACCTGTCGATGACGCTCACGAACAACAAGACCTACGACATCTGGTTCGTGTACCAGACCATCGACCCGACCTGGCTGACCACCCAGCGCCCCGACCTCACGTACGCGTTCACCGGCTGCACCCTCACCGGGGCCTCGGGCAGCACGCCCTGCTCCGGCACGGGCCCCGCCGACCTGGGCGGAAACTACGGCGCCACCATCCCGCCGGGCCAGAGCCGCACCGTCACCCTGACCCTCCAGGTCGCGCCCGACTCGGGCTGCAACGGCAACATCGGCTTCTACTCGTACTTCTACGCCGAGTTCAGCGACACCACGAACGTCAGCGGCGGCCCGGTCTACACCCCCGAGACGCGGGTTCTCTGCGCCTGACGCGTCCTGCGCCGCGCACGCGGGAGGCAATGCGGCCCGGATCCGGCCACGGACCGGGACCCCGCCCGGACGCGCCGCCGGCGCCCCCGCCGACGGGCCCCCGCGGCCCCTCGGCGGCGCGCACCACCGCCGTACCCGTGCAACAGCCCGCCGGAGGGCACCCTTCCGGCGGGCTGCCGCGCTCCGGGCGCCGCCCGGAAGCCCCGCCTCCTCCTCCTGGCGGGCCCGTGGTTTTGCGTCACGTTGCGCAGCAGCACCACGAAATCTCCACGGATACCCCACGATGTGACGCGACGGATGCGCGGACGACCGGCCTTCGAGGGGGATGCCGGCGCCGCGCGAGGGGGTGCGTCGCTCCGCGGAGCCGTACTCACGCCTGCTCCGGGAGGGGACACCACCGCATGAAGCGGACATCCAGCACCATCCTGCTCGCCACGGGCGCGCTCCTGGCCGCGCTCGTCCTGCCGGGCGCCACCGCCCGGGCGGACGACGCGCCGGCCCGCGTGGACCTGAGGGTCCTCGTCGTCACCGACGGGGGGCCGGCGACGGAAGCCATCGCGGCCGAACTCGCCACGGCCGGCACGCCGTACACGGAGATCGCCCTGACCCGCACCGACCGCCCCGTCATCGACGCCGCGTACCTCGCCGACACCAGCGGCGAACGGCACCGGGCCCGCTTCCAGGCGGTCGTCCTGCCGGACGACAACCCGTTCCCGGCCGGCTCACCCGAGATGGCCGCGCTCGCCGCCTACGAGCGGACGTACGGCATCCCGCAGGTCGACGCCTACTCCTACGCCCGGCCGGAAGCCGGCCTCCGGTACCCGGTCCACGGCGGGTACTCCGGCGGACTCGACGGGGCGGTTGCCCAGGTCACCGACGCGGGCCGTGCCGGCCCCTTCGGCTATCTCGACGGCGCGGTGCCCTTCGAGGACAACGCGCCCGCGATCGGCGAGAGCTACGGCTACCTCTCCACCCCCGCGGACGGCGCCGACTTCACCCCGTACGTCGAGGCCCCCATCCCCGGCACCACCAGGAAGGGCTCGCTCATCGGCGAGTACCGGCACGACGGGCGGCGGGAGCTCGTCGTCACCTTCGTCTACAACCGCCACCAGCAGCAGTTCCGCCTGCTGGCCCGCGGCATCGTCGACTGGATGACCGGCGGCGTCCACCTGGGCGCGTCCCGCAACTACTTCGCCGTGCACGTCGACGACGTCTTCGCGGCCGACGACCGCTGGAACACCGTCCTCAACTGCACCCCCGGCGACGTCGACTGCGCCGACCCCGGCGTCGAACCCGACCCGATCCGCATGACCCCCGACGACGTGGACGCCGCAGCCGACTGGCAGCACGCCCGCGGCTTCACCCTCGACCTCGCCTACAACGGCGCGGGCAGCGTCGACCACCGCGAGGACCACGGCGGCGACGACCCGCTCGCCGACCGCTTCCTCGCCCGGAAGCACGAGTTCCGCTGGATCAACCACACCTACACGCACGCCTTCCTCGGTTGCGAACAGGACGTGTCCGTCGTCCCCTGGCGGTGCGCCACCCTGCCGGACGGCACCGTGAAGTGGGTCGGCAGGACCGCCCTCTCCGACGAGATCGCGCTCAACCGGGTGTGGGGCCGGACCAGCGGACTGCCCCTGCACGACGGCGAACTCGTCACCGGCGAGCACTCCGGCCTGCGCGTCCTGCCCCAGCAGCACAGCGACAACCCCCACCTCGGACCCGCCCTCGCCGACAACGGCGTCACCTGGCTCGCCTCCGACAACTCCCGCGAGAGCGGCCAGCGTCAGGTGGGTCCCGCCACCACCGTCCCCCGCCATCCGATGAACGTCTTCTACAACGCGGGACGGGCCGCCGAACAGGTCGACGAGTACAACTGGATCTACACCAGCCGCGCCCAGGGCGGCAGCGGGATCTGCGAGGACAACCCCGACACCACCACCTGCCTGCCCGCCCCCCTCGACACCTCCACCGGCTACGCGGACCACATCGTGCCCCTGGAGCAGCGGATCGCCCTCGGCCACGTCCTCGCCAACGACCCCAGGCCGCACTTCATCCACCAGTCGAACCTCGCCGAGGAACGCATCGCCTACCCCGTCCTCGACGGTGTGCTCGACACCTACGAGGCGCTGCACGCCGACGACACGCCCGTGGTCAACCTGCGGATGCAGGACATCGGCCGCGAGCTCCAGCGCCGCGCCGCCTGGCAGGCGGCCCTGCGCGCCGGGCAGGTCACCGCCTACCGGATCGGCGCCACCGTGACCGTCGAGGGCCCGGCGGGTCTGGCCGCCCCCGCCACCCTGCCGGAGGGCACCCTGCAGGCGGGCACCGCCTTCGGGGAGCCGTACGCGGGCGCACGCTCAGGGTGGACGGCCCTCACCGCCGCACCCCTCGACCTGGCCCTGCCCCCCGCCGCCGCCCCCGCCGCCCCCGGGCCGGCCGCCGCCGGAGACGCCCCGCAGCAGGGGACGGCGCCCGCCCCGGCCACCCGCGTGCCCGCAGGCGTCCGCACCCCGGTCCCGCCGGGCGCCGCGGGCTGACCGCACCGCCGGACACGAGGTCCCGGCCGCCGCCACCGCGGCCGGGACCGGCACCACCACCCCACCACGCCGCGGAGCACACAGCCATGCACGCACACCCGGGCGCCCGGCACGCCGACGCCCCCCACGTCACCCTCCTCACCGAAGGCACCTACCCGCACAGCCACGGCGGCGTGAGCGTCTGGTGCGACCAACTCGTCACCGGCATGCCCGACCTGCGCTTCGACGTGATAGCCGTCACCGGCACCGGGAACGAACCGGTCGCCTGGGACCTGCCGGACCACGTCGCCGGGGTCCGCTCGGTCCCGATGTGGGGGACCGCCCCGGCGGGCCGCGCCCCGCGGGGCCGCGCCGCCCGGCGCCTCGCCGACACCTACGAGACGTTCCTGGCCGCCCTCCTCGACCCCGCCGCGGAGGCCGGCTTCGCGCCCGCCCTGCACGGCCTCGCCCGGGCCGCGGCGGACGCGGAGCTCAGCCCGTTCCTCCGCCGCGACACGGCGATATCCGTCCTGACCTCCGTGTGGCGGCGGCCCGGCCTCGCCGTCGCCGAGGCACGGCCCACCGTGCACGACGCGGTCACCGCCACCGCACTGCTCGAACACGCCCTGCGCCCCCTGGCCGCACCGCCCCCGACCCGCGGCGTGGCCCACGCCGTCAGCGGCGGCCTCGCCGTCCTGCCGGGACTCACCGCAGCCGAACGCCACGGCGTCCCCCTGCTCCTCACGGAGCACGGCGTCTACCTGCGCGAGCGCTACCTCGGCTACCGCACCGCCCCCTACCGCTGGCCCGTCAAGGCCGTCGTCCTCGGCTTCTTCCGGCTGCTCGCCGAGGAAAGCTACCGCCGGGCGGCCCTCATCACCCCGGGCAACCGCTACAACCGGCTCTGGGAGGAGGAGGGCGGCGCCGACCCCGCCGCGATCCGCACCGTCTACAACGGCGTCGACCCGGCGGCCTTCCCGCCCGCCGGCCCCGAGCCGGACGCCCCCACCCTCAGCTGGGCCGGACGCGTCGACCCCATCAAGGACCTGGAGACCCTGATCCGCGCCCTCGCCGTGGTCCGCGAACGGCTGCCGGACGCACGGCTGAGGCTCTTCGGCGGCACCCCGCGCGGCGGCGAGGCGTACCGGGAGCGCTGCGAGGCGCTCGCCGCCGACCTCGGGCAGGCCGGCTCCGTCACCTTCGAGGGGCGCGTCGACGACATCCGGGACGCCTACGCGGCCGGCTCCGTCGTCATGCTGTCCAGCATCAGCGAGGGCTTCCCCTTCACCCTCATCGAAGCGATGTCCTGCGGGCGGGCCACCGTCTCCACCGACGTCGGAGGCGTACGGGAGGCCGTCGGCGACACCGGACTGGTCGTCCCGCCCCGCGACCCGCAGGCGATGGCCGCCGCCGCGCTGGACCTGCTCGGCGACCCCGAGCGGCGCCGCGCGATGGGTGAGGCGGCCCGCAGCCGCGTGATCGCGCAGTTCACCCTCCGGCAGACCATCGACACCTTCCGCGCCATCTACTGCGAACTCGCCCGCCCGGACGGGCCACCCGCCCGCGTCCACCCGCCCGCCCGGGCGGCCGGCACCGTGGGGAGCCTCGCCGGATGAGCGGCCCCCTCTTCCTCGAACCGGGCAGAACCGACGGGGACACCCTCGCCCTGCGCCTCGCGGAACCCCCGCCCCACCGGACGCACCGGCACACCACGACGGGCCGCCCCCCGCACGGCGCGCCCGCGAGCCGCCTGCCCCGCCAGGGCCCCGACGAGGAGGCGGTCAGCGCCCTCGCCGCCGAACTCGCCGACCGGATCGGCCCCGCCGTCCACCCCTACGAGGTGGCCGCGCTGCTGGAAGCGGACGGCCTTCCCGCCTCCGTGATCAAGGAGCGGTACGGCCACCCCTCCCTCTTCTCGCTCGCCGCGGCGCTCCACGCCCGCGTGCCCCGCACCTTCCCGGAGCCGCCGCCCACCGCCGACCCCTGGCGGCCGGACACCCTGCGGTGCCTGCTGCGCGGGGTGCTCTTCGCCCTGCCCGCACTGGCGTACCTGCTCACCGCACCGCTGTGGGACATCACCCGCCACGCCCCCGTCCTCCTCGCGGCGGGCGCCGCCTCCTGGGCCTGGGGCCAGGCCCTCGGGCACCGCGCCCACCTCCGCCTGCGGACGGGCCGCCGGGAGGCCGGCCGCACCCTCCTCGCGGGCTCCGCGCTCGGCGCCGCCGCGGCCACCGCGACCGCGGCCGTGCCCGCCGCGGCGGG
>NZ_MKXB01000025.1 GCF_001865245.1 Streptomyces sp. CC53
ACCCCTGCCGCCGCTGCCCGGACACTCCCCGATCCCGCCCCGCCCGCCGGGTCCGTGTCGCCCGAGCCGGCCGGCCGGCCGGCGGCGGCCGGGGCCGCAGCCGCCTCCGACGCCCCGGCGCCGCCCGTTCCGGCGCCCGGGGCCGGCCGGAGCTGACACCGGCCCCCTCACGCACCGCCCTTGCCCCTGCCCGCCCCTCCCCGAGGGCCAACAGGAATGACCTGCCATGACGATGCCCGGTAGTGCCCTGCCCGGTCGGGCCGCGCGCCACGCGCCGCCCCGCACGTCCGTCGACGCCCCGTCACCGCTGCTCGAACCCGACCTGCTCGCCGCCGCCCCCGCCGGGCTCGTCGAGGTCGGCCGGCTGGTCGGGGAACTCGCCCGGGAGGCCGCCGCCGGGCTGCGCCGGCGCGGCGGCCCGCTGCCGCCGCTGAGCCCGGAGGAGCTGACGCGCCTGGTCGACGAGCAGTTCCCGGACGGGCCGGTGCCGCGCACGGGCGGGGGGCGGCAGGCCGTGCTGGCGTTGGCCCGCGCCTGCGCCGAGACCACCGTGGACCTGTCCGACCCGCGGGCCGCCGCCCACCTCCAGCCGCCGTCGCTGGCCGTCGCCGCGGCCGCCGACGCCCTCGCCGGGGTCTTCAACGCGTCCGTCGACACCTGGGACTCGGGACCGTACGCCGTCGAGATCGAGCGGCGGCTGATCGGCGGCCTCGCCCGGCTCGCCGGCTACGGCCAGGACTCGGGCGGCGTCTTCACTTCCGGAGGTAGTGCGTCCAACCTGCAGGCGCTGCTCATCGCCCGCGACGCCGCCGCAGCGAAGCTGCGCGACGTACGCGCCGCGGGCCTGACGGGGCTCGACTGCGCCCCGCTGGTGTTCTGCTCGGAGCTGGCGCACTTCTCCGTCGCCCGCGCCTGCGCCGTCCTCGGGCTCGGCGAGGACGCGGTGCGGACCGTGCCGGCCGACGCACGGCAGCGGATGCGGCCGGAGGCGCTGGACGCCCTGCTGCGCTCTGCGGACGGCGGGGCGCACCTGCCGGTCGCCGTCGTCGCGACGGCGGGCACCACCGACTACGGCTCCGTCGACCCGCTGCCGGAGGTCGCGGCCGTCGCCCGCGAGCACGGCGTGCGGCTGCACGTCGACGCGGCGTACGGCTGCGGCGCCCTGTTCTCCCGGCGGCTGAGTCCGCTGCTCGACGGCATCGAGGAGGCCGACACCGTCACCCTCGACCTGCACAAGACGGCCTGGCAGCCCGCGTCCGCCAGTGTCCTGCTGGCCCGGGACGCCGCCGACTTCACCGCGACGACCGGTCGGCGCGTGGCGTACCTCAACCCGGACGACGACGGGGAGGCCGGCTACGACGGGCTGCTGGGCATGTCCCTGCAGACGACCCGCCGCGCCGACGCGCTGAAGGTCGCCGCCACGTTCCTCGCGCTCGGCACCGACGGCGTGGGGGCCATGCTCGACGCCTGCCACGACCTCGCCCGGCACGCGGAGGCGGCCGTCGCGGCGCACCCGCGGCTGGCGCTCACCGCCGGGGCGACGCTCTCCACGGTGGTGTTCCGGTACGTCACCCGGGACCCGGCCGCGTCCGACCGGGTGAACGGGGCGCTGCGCCGCCGGCTGCTGCGCGCGGGCACGGCGCTGGTGGGCCGCACCGCCGCGGTGGGGGACGGCGGGCCCGGCACCGTCCGGCTGAAGCTGACGCTGCTGAACCCGCAGGCCACGGCCGGCGACGTGGACGGACTGCTCGCGGCCGTCGTCCGGGCCGGACGGGCCGCGGAGGAGGACGCCGCGTGACGGGCTCCGCCCGGGCGCCGCGCGCTCCCCCGGGAAGGCGCGCCTCCGCGGGCGCACCGAGCGCCCCGGCGCCGTGCCGGCCGCGAGGGCCCCGCCGCCCCGACCATCCCGTCCCCCTCCACAGGAAGGTGTCCACCGCATGACTGACGGTCACCCCGTCCCCGACCTCGCCGACGTGTCCCCCGAGTCCTGGCGGGAGGCCAACCGCAGGCTGCTCGCCAAGACCCTCTCCGAGTTCGCCTTCGAGGAGTTGATCACGCCCCGGGAGCTGGAGCAGCCGGGGCTCCACCGGGTCGACCTGGACAGCGGCGTGTCGTACGTCTTCGCCGCCGCGCGGGGCGCCCTCGGCTCGTGGCGGGTGGACGCTGGCTCCGTGACGCGCGGTGCGGCCGGGCTGCTCGGCAACGAGATCGAGACCCCGGCGTGGGACGTGCAGCAGTTCCTCGTCGACTGCGCCGGGACGATAGGCACCGACGCGCCGACCCTCGGCATGTACCTCACGGAGCTGTCCGCGACGCTGGCGGTCGACGCGGCGCGGATCGAGCACGGCGGGCGGACCGCCGCGGAGCTGCGGCTGCTGGACCACGCCGAGCTGGAGTGCGCCATGACGGGCCACCCCACGCTGGTCGCCAACAAGGGCCGCATCGGCTTCTCCGCGACCGACGTGCGGGCCTACGCCCCGGAGTCACAGCGGACCGTGGCCCTGCGGTGGGTCGCCGTGCACCGCGGCCTCGCCGAGTTCCGGGGCACCCCCGGCCTCAGTGAGCACACCGTGGTCCGGCACGAGCTGGACGACCGGACCGCCGCCGCGTTCCGGGAGCGGATCGAGGCCGCGGGCGGCGACCCGGACGCGTACGTGTGGATGCCCGTGCACCCGTGGCAGTGGGACCACGCGGTGCAGGTGCTGTTCGCCGGGGAGGTCGCCCAGCGGCGCATCGTCCCGCTCGGCGAGAGCCCCGACCACTACCTGCCGCAGCAGTCCGTGCGGACGATGACGAACGTGTCGGAGCGCGGCCGCTACGACGTCAAGCTGCCCCTGAAGATCGTCAACACGCTGATCTGGCGCGGCATCCCGCCGCACTGCACGCAGGGCGCGCCGCTCACGACGCAGTGGCTGAAGGGGCTGCTGGAGAAGGACCCGCTGCTGCGCGACGAGCTGCGGACCGTGCTCCTCGGCGAGGTCGCGTCGGTGACGGTCCGCCACCCGTACCTGGACCGGGTGCCGGACATGCCGTACCAGCACCTGGAGACGCTGGGCTGCATCTGGCGGGAGTCGGTGTCGTCGCGGCGCGACGACGGCGAGCGGGTGCGCACGTTCGCGTCGCTGCTGCACGTCGACGAGCGGGGCACGGCGTTCGCGGCGGAGCTGGCCCGGGCGTCCGGGCTGGCCGCCGAGGAGTGGCTGTCGCGGCTGTTCGAGACGGTCCTGCACCCGGTGCTGCACGTGATGTACACGTACGGCATCACGTTCAACCCGCACGGCCAGAACACCCTCATCGGCTACGACGAGCAGGAGGTGCCGCGCCGGCTGTTCCTGAAGGACTTCGTCGACGACGTGTCCGTGTCGCACACGCCCGTCCCGGAGCGGGGCCCGGAGCCCGACGGCCACGACCACGTGCTGCCCCGCAAGAATTCGCTGGTGATCCGCCAGCACGTGGTGGACCAGCTCCTGCTGGGCCACTTCCGCTACCTGGCGCCGCTCGCCGCGGCGCAGCTGGGCGTGGCCGAGAAGCGGTTCTGGCGGCTGGTGCGGCAGGCGGTCGTGTCGTACCAGAAGCGGTTCCCGGACCGGAAGGACCGGTTCGCGGAGTACGACATGCTCGCCGCGGAGTTCCCGCGCTACCCGTTCAACACGGACCGGCTCGTCGTCACCCGCTACGTCGACCGGGCCCTGCGCCACGCGCTGCGCCCGAACGGCACCGTCCCGAACCCGCTGTCGTGAGCGTCGGGATCAGTGCCTCGGACCTCACGCTCGGGCACGGCGGCGCCCCGGTCGCCCGCGGCATCAGCGTGGCGCTCGCGCCCGGAGAAGTGACGGCGCTCGTCGGCCCGAACGGCTCCGGCAAGTCGACGCTGCTGCGGGCGCTGGCGCGGCTGCACACCCCGGACGCCGGGCAGATCGTGCTGGACGGCCGGGCACTGGGCTCGTACCGGCCGCGGGAACTCGCCCGGAAGCTCAGCTTCCTGACGCAGTCGCCGATCGTGCCCGCCGGGGTGACCGTGGAGGAGCTCGTCGCCTACGGGCGCCACCCGCACCAGGGGCTGCTGGCCCGCGGCGCCGGGGCGGGCGACCGGGAGGCGGTCGCGTGGGCGCTGGACGCCACGAACCTGCGGCCGCTGGCCGAACGGACCCTGGACCGGCTGTCCGGGGGCGAGCGGCAGCGGGCGTGGATCGCCATGGCCCTGGCGCAGCGCACCGGGCTGCTGCTGCTCGACGAGCCCACCACGTACCTCGACATCCGCTACCAGATCGAGGTGCTGCGGCTGGTGCGGCGGCTGGCCGACGAGCACGGCATCACCGTGGCGGTGGTGCTGCACGACCTGAACCAGGCCGCCGCGTTCTCCGACGCGATGGTCGTCCTGGCGGACGGCCGGATCGTGGCGTCCGGCCCGCCCGCGCAGGCACTGACCGAGGACACCGTCCGCACCGCGTTCCGGATCGACACCACCGTCACCCGCGACCCCCGCACGGGGGTGCCGACCTGCCTGCCGACCTGGCGTGAGCCGTCGGCGGCGGCCACGGCCACCTGACCCGCCCCCGTTCCCGTACGCACGCACCACCGAGCGAAGGAATGCATGCCCATGCGCACTGCACCAAGGGCCCGTGCCCTCACCGCCCTGCTCGCCGCCGCGGCGCTCGCCGTCACCGCCGCCGGCTGCGGGTCGGCCGCCGAGGAGGCGGGGGGCGGCGCCCCCCGGAAGGCCCCCGAAGGCAGGGGGACGGGCGCCGGCGCGCTCACCGTCACCCACCTGAAGGGCACCACCACCCTGGAGGAGCCCGCCACCAGGGTCGTGGCGCTGGAGTGGACCTACGCCGAGGACCTGCTCGCCCTCGGGGTGTCCCCGGCCGGGGTCGCCGACATCGAGGGCTACGACCAGTGGGTCACCGGCGGCCCGCGCTTCGCGGACTCCGTCAAGGACGTCGGCACCCGGCAGGCACCCAGCCTGGAGACCGTGAAGGCGCTGAAGCCCGACCTGATCATCACCTCCAAGGTGCGCTCCGAGGCCAACTACGACCAGCTCGACGCCATCGCGCCGACCCTGATGTTCGACCCGTACGCGGCCGAGGGCGAGTACGAGGAGATGCGGGCGACGCTGGAGAAGATCGGCACCGCGGTCGGCCGGCAGGAGGCCGCCGGCGCCGCCCTGAAGGAGCTCGACGGCAAGATCGCGGCGGCGCGGCAGAGGCTCACCGACGGAGGCAAGGACGGCGCCGCGGTGACCGTCGCCCGCGGCTACACCACGGACGGCGCCGCGGTCGTGGAGGTGCTGACCGACTCGACCATCCCGGGCGGGCTGCTGCCGCAGCTGGGGCTGCGCAACGCCTGGACGGGGAAGGCCGACGCGTACGGCATGAGCAAGGTCGACATCGAGGGCCTGAAGCCCGTCGAGGAGTCGACCCTGCTGTACGTGGCGGCGAAGGACGACGACGTGTTCGCCACGTCCCTGCCGAAGAACGCCCTGTGGCGGAACCTGGACTTCGCGGAGGGCGGGCGGGTGCACGCCCTCGACCCGGGGACGTGGTTCTTCGGCGGGCCGTTCTCCACCGCGCTGGTCGCCGACGAGATCGCGGACGCACTCACGTCATGACGGGCGCCGCGACCCGTCCCGCGGACCGCGGGGCGTCCACCGCGCGGGGCTGCGTGAAGGGCCGCACCGGGAGGCCGCGGCGCCTCCCGGGCGGCCCCGCCCTGGTCCTGGCCGGCGGGGTGCTCGTCCTGCTGGCCGTGGCGACCGCCCACCTGGGGCACGGCCGCAGCGACGTCGGCCTCACCGACCTGCTCGGGCTGCTGGCGGGCGGGGACGCCACGGACCCACCCTCGGTCCTGCTGGGCGGCCGGCTGCCGCGCACCCTGGCCGGGCTGGTGGCGGGCGCGGCGCTGGCCGTCGCCGGCTGCCTGCTCCAGTCGTCGGTGCGCAACGCGATGGCGTCGCCCGACACGCTGGGGGTGACCGCGGGCGGCTACCTCGCGGTGACGGTCACCGCGGTCACCGGGTTCTCGCTGGGCGACGTGCCGCGCGGGGCGGTGGCGTTCGCCGGGGGGCTGCTCGCGGCGGCGCTCGTGTACGCGGTGGCGGGAGGCGCCCGGGGCCGCCCCGCGCACCTGGTGCTGGCCGGCATGTCGGTGATGCTGGCGCTGACGAGCGTGACGGCGGTGCTGGTGGTGCTCTTCCAGGAGGAGACCGGCGCGGTCTTCTTCTGGGGGCACGGCTCTCTCGCGGTGGCCGACAGCGCCCGGTCGCTGGCGGCCTTGCCGCTGCTGGCGGCGGGCCTGCTGGGCGGACTGCTGATGTCCCGCACGCTGGACATCCTCGCCACCGGCGACGACACGGCCCGCGCGCTGGGGGTCGACGTGGGCCGGGTGCGGGCGGCGGCCGTGGTGCTGTCGGTGCTGCTGACGGCGTGCGCGGTGTCGGTGACCGGCCCGATCGGCTTCATCGGTCTGGCGGCGCCCCACCTCGTGCGGCTGGCCGGGGTACGGCGGCACGCCGCTCTGCTGCCGGGCGCCGCCGTGTGGGGCGCGGCGCTGCTGCTGGCCGCGGACCTGCTGGCCCGGGTGACGTCGCCGACCGGCAACGAGGTGCCCGCGGGCGTGGTGACGGCCCTGTTCGGGGCGCCGCTGTTCCTGTGGCTGGCGCGGCGGCTGCCCTCGGAGCCGGCGGCCCCGGGCGCGGTCATGCCGGGGCGGCGCGGGCGGCGGCTGCCGTACCCGCCGCTGCTCGCGGGCGGCGTGGCGCTGGTGTGCGTCCTGCTGGCGGCGGGGCTGGCGTTCGGCGACATCGCGGTGCCGCCCGGTCAGGTGCCGCGGTTCCTGGTGGGCGGCGGCGACGAGCTGCTGCGCGGGGTGGTGCTGGAGTACCGGCTGCCGCGGCTGCTGGTGGCGGCACTCGCCGGGGCGCTGCTCGCGGTGGCGGGCGGGATCGTGCAGACGGTGTCGCGCAACCCGCTGGCGGACCTGACGGTGATGGGCGTCAGCGGCGGGGCGGGCTTCGGGGCGGCGCTGGTGCTGGTGGCGCTGCCCGCGGTGCCGTACGCGGTGCTGCCGTTCGCGGCGCTGCTGGGCGGCACGGCGGCGTTCGCGCTGACGTACGGGCTGTCGCTGCGCCGCGGGTCGGTGGCGCCGGAGCGGCTCGTGCTGGTCGGCATCGGCACGTTCGCGTTGACGACGGCGGCCACCAACTACCTGGTGACGGGGGCCCGTTTCCAGGTGGCGCAGGCGCTGACGTGGCTGTCGGGGTCGACGTACGCGCGGGACGGCACGGATCTGGCGGTGCTGGCGGCGGCGACGGCGGTCGGGGTGCCGCTGCTGCTGCCGGCGTTCCGCCGCCTCGATCTGCTGGCGCTCGGCGAGGACACTCCCCGGACGCTGGGCCTGCCCCTGGAACGGGCCCGGCTGGCGGTGCTGGTGCTGGCGGTGGCGATGGCGGCGGCCGCGGTGGCGGTGGTGGGCACGGTGGCGTTCGTGGGCCTGGTGGCACCGCACGCGGCCCGCATGCTGGTGGGGTCGCGGGCACACCGGCTGCTGCCGGCGGCGGGACTGCTGGGGGCGGCGCTGATGATCGCCGCGGACACGGTGGGCCGTACCGCCATCGCCCCGGCGGAGATCCCGTCGGGGCTGCTGGCCGCGCTGATCGGCACGCCGTACTTCGTGTGGCAGCTGCGCCGGGGCAACCGCGCCCGCTGAGGCGCCGGGCCGGTCCGCGGGCCCGCCGGAGGGTGACGGGCCCGGGGACCGGCCCGGCGGAAAGGGGCCCCGGGCCGGGGCGGGCTGTGCGCCTCCCGGTACGACCGGGGCGCGGCCCGCCGCACCGGGGAGCGGTCACCGGCCCCGGGGGGCGCCGTCCGGATCATCCTCGCCCGCCGGCCCCGAGGGGTGTCCCGGCCCGCCGGACCGCGGGGCCGTGCCCGTCAGGGGGCGGCGCCGGGGGCGTTCCCGGCGGCGGCGCGGGTGATGTTGCGGGCCATGCCTCCGAACACGGTCGCGTGGAAGGGGGAGATGCTCCACCAGTACGCGTGGCCGAGGAGCCCGTGCGGGTGGAACAGGGCGCGCTGGCGGTAGCGGGTGCGCCCCCGCTCGTCCTGCTCGGCGTACATCTCCAGCCACGCCAGGCCGGGCAGGCGCATCTCGGCGCGCAGCCGCAGCAGGCGTCCGGGGTCGAGCTCCTCGACGCGCCAGAAGTCGAGGGAGTCGCCGACCCGCAGCCGGTGGGCGTCGCGGCGGCCGCGCCGCAGCCCCACCCCGCCGAACAGTCGGTCCAGCCAGCCGCGCACCGCCCAGGCGAGCGGGAAGGAGTACCAGCCGTTGTCGCCGCCGATGCCTTCGATGACCCGCCACAGCTCCTGCGGGGTGGCGTCGACGGTCCGCTCCCGCTCGTCGGTGTAGAGGGTGCCGCCGGCCCAGTCCGGGTCGGTGGGCAGCGGGTCGCTGGGCGCACCGGGAACGGCGGCGTTCGACCAGCGGGTGGCCACGCGCGCCTCGCGGACCTGGCGCAGGGCGAGTTCCAGGGCCCGGTCGCAGCCGAGGGGGTGACCGGGCGGGTCGGGGACGTACCCGGCGAGGTCGTGCTCGCGGCACACGACCTCGTGGCGGAGCGAATCGGCGAGGGGCCGGGCGATCCCGGCCGGCACGGGCGTGACGAGTCCGATCCACAGGCTGGACAGCCGCAGCGTCAGAACGGGCACGGGCACGATCAGCCGCCGCGGCAGCCCGGCGACGGCGGCGTACCGCTGCATCAGGCCGCGGTAGGTGAGGACGTCGGGGCCCCCGATGTCGAAGGTGCGGTTGACGTCCTGGGGCAGTTCGGCGCTGCCGACGAGGTACCGCAGGACGTCCCGGACGGCGATCGGCTGGATGCGGGTGCGGACCCAGCGGGGCGCGACCATGACGGGCAGCCGCTCCGTCAGGTACCGCAGCATCTCGAACGACGCCGAGCCGGAGCCGAGGATCACGGCGGCGCGCAGCACGGCGGTGGGGACGCCGGAGTCGAGGAGGATCCTGCCCACCTCGGCGCGGGACCGCAGGTGCGGGGAGAGCCGTTCCTCGGGGACCCCGGCGGGGGTGAGGCCGCCGAGGTAGACGATGCGGCGGACGCCGCCGTCGCGGGCGGCCTGCCCGAAGAGGCGGGCCGCCCGGCGGTCGGTGTCCTCGAAGCGGCGGCCGGTGCCGAGGGCGTGGACGAGGTAGTACGCGATGTCGGTGCCGCGCAGTGCCTCGCCGAGGGACCGCTCGTCGGTGACGTCGCCGCGCACCACTTCGACGCGGCCCGCCCACGGGTGGTCGCGGAGCTTCTCCGGGGAGCGGGCCAGGCAGCGGACGCGGTAGCCGGCCTCCAGCAGTTCCGGCACCAGCCGCCCTCCGATGTATCCGCTGGCACCGGTCACCAGGCACAGGGGGCCGGTCGTGTCCTCCGGTGTGCTCATGGGGCCTCCCGTCGTGCTCGCCGCAGGTGTCCAGCGTCGCCGGTCGGCGCACCGTCCGCACGGGGACACGCCCCGGGCGGGGGCGGGCGGGCCGGCGGGGTGCGGGGGTGGGGCCGGGCAGGGATGCCGCCGCGCAGCGGGTCCGCCGGTGGGTGGATGCGGTGGTCTGCTGGTGCGGCGGTCAGAACACCGACAGCCCGGTCAGGGTGGTGAAGCGGGCGAGTGCGGCGACTCCCGCGACGGAGTTGCCGCGCTCGTCGAGGCCCGGGCTCCACACGCACAGGGTGCAGCGGCCGGGCACGACGGCGATGATGCCACCGCCGACGCCGCTCTTGCCGGGCAGCCCGACGCGGTACGCGAAGTCGCCGGCCGCGTCGTACGTGCCGCAGGTCAGCATCACCGCGTTGACCTGCTTGGCCTGGCTGCGGGTGAGCAGCGAGGACCCGTCGGCGCGGATGCCGTGCCGGGCGAGGAAGGACGCGGCCAGGGCGAGGTCGGCGCAGGACGCCTCCAGGGAGCACTGCCGGAAGTACTGGTCGAGCAGGTCCGGCACGGGGTTGGCGATGTTGCGGTACGAGGCCATGAAGTAGGCCAGGGCGGCGTTGCGGTCGCCGTGGGCGGCTTCGGAGGAGGCGACCTGCCGGTCGAAGTCCAGGTCGGGGTTGCCGCTTTCGGCGCGCAGGAAGGCGCGCAGGGTGCCGGCGGCGTCGCCGGTGAGGCTGTGGAGGCGGTCCGTGACCACGAGGGCGCCCGCGTTGATGAAGGGGTTGCGGGGGATGCCGTTCTCGTACTCCAGCTGCACGAGGGAGTTGAAGGGGTTGCCGGACGGTTCGCGTCCGACGTGCTCCCACAGGGCCTCGCCCTCCAGGGAGAGGGCGAGGGCGAGGGTGAACGCCTTGGTGATGGACTGCGTGGAGAACGGCGTCCGCCAGTCGCCCACCCCGTAGACCGTGCCGTCGAGTTCGGCGACGGCCATACCGAAGCGCCGGGGGTCGACGGCGGCGAGCGCCGGGATGTAGTCGGCGGGGCGGCCCCGGCCCGGGGTGGCGGCGATGTCGGCCGCGATCTGTTCGAGGACGGGCAGGAAGGCGGTCGGGGCCACGGGCGTGCTCACTCCGGCGTGTGCGTGGTTCTGTTCGATCTCGCCCCTATTGTGCACGCGGGCCCCGCAGCGCGGTGCGGGGCCCCGCACGGCCGGGTGCCGATCGGTCGGGCCCACCCGGCCGATCGGACGCCACGAGGTCGGCCCGGGCCGGCGGGCACGGCGCGGCGCCGCGCCACCCGGTCCACCCGCCGCCCGGCCCGGCACCGCGTGCCGCGGCACCGCATGACCCGCCCCGGTCGGGCGCATCCCGGCCCGGCGCCGCTTGCCCGCGGCGCGCGCCCGCCCCGGGCCCCGCCCGTCTCCGTTCAGCCCCCGACGCGTTCACCCGGGGGGCGGGCCGCGGCTTCCAGGGCCGTGAGCACACGATCGGGGGTGAGGGGCAGTTCGTGGAAGCGGACGCCCGTGGCGTGCCGGACGGCGTTGCCGAGCGCGGCGGCCGCGCCGACGATGCCCAGTTCGCCGATGCCCTTGCTGCCCAGGGGGTTGAGGAGGCTGTCGTCCTCGTCGATCCAGTGCGCCTGGAGGTCGGTGGGCACGTCCGCGTGCGTGGGGACGTGGTACGAGGCGAGGTCGCTCTCGACGAAGTCGCCGTGGGCGGCGTCCATCGTGCTGTGCTCCGTCAGGGCCATGCCGAGGCCCATGACCATGCCGCCGGTCAGCTGGGAACGTGCCGTGCGCGGGTTCAG
This sequence comes from Streptomyces sp. CC53, assembly GCF_001865245.1. GTDB lineage: Bacteria > Actinomycetota > Actinomycetes > Streptomycetales > Streptomycetaceae > Streptomyces. The sequence goes on from NZ_MKXB01000025.1 coordinate 11,232, forward strand.
GATGCGCCCGGCGGCGAACACGCCGAGCATGCGGCGGGCGCGGACCTCCCCGGTGACGGTGTCGACCTGCACCTCGGCGAACTGGGCGCCGAAGGCGTGCCGTGCGTAGGGAGGCGTGCGGCGTGCCTCGGCGCGGGTGTCGGCGGTGACGGTGAGGCCCTCGTCGGGGAGCGGGCCGTCGTGGGCGGCGAGCAGCGCGGCGAGTTCGGTGGCGGCCTTGTGGACGGCCCAGCCCCAGGAGGCGGTGCCCGAGGAGCCGCCGGCGAGCGGGGCGCGGGGCAGCCGGGTGCTGCCGATCTCGATGCGCACGGCGTCCAGCGGCACGCCGAGCGCCTCGGCGGCGACCTGCGCGAGGACGGTGCGGGCGCCGGTGCCGATGTCGGTGGCGTTGGTCCGGACGGTGCGGGTGCCGTCGGGGTGGGCGGTGACGGACGCCGACGACGGGGAGACGTACGCGGGATAGGTGGCGGCGGCGACGCCGGTGCCGACGAGAAGGTCGCCCTCGCGGCGGGCGGCGGGTCGCGGGTCGCGGCGGTGCCAGCCGAAGCGGCGGGCGCCCTCGCGCAGGCAGTCGACGAGGTGGCGGCTGCTGAAGGGGCGGCCGCTGTCCGGTTCGACGGCGGTCTCGTTGCGCACGCGCAGCTCGATCGGGTCCATGCCGAGGGCGTCGGCGAGTTCGTCGACGGCGGATTCCAGGGCGTGCATGCCGGGGGTCTCGCCGGGGGCCCGCATCCAGGAGGGGACGGGCACGTCGAGGGGGACGACGCGGTGCGTGGTGAGGCTGTGCGGAGAGCCGTACATGACACGGGAGGGAACGGCGGCCTGTTCGACGAACTCGCTGATGCGGGAGGTGTGGGTGAGCACCTCGTGGCTGAGCGAGACCAGGGTGCCGTCGCGTTCCGCACCGAGGCGCAGCCGGTGCAGGGTGGGCGCGCGGTGGCCGGTCACGGACGCCAGGTGCCGCCGGGGCAGGGCGAGTTTGACGGGGCGGCCGGTGTGGATGGCGGCCATGGCGGCGAGGACGGCGTGGGGGCGGGTGGTGCCCTTGCTGCCGAAGCCGCCGCCGACGTGTTCGGCGACGACGGTGACCCGGTCCTCGGGGAGCCCGAACAGCGCGGCGAGCACCGCCCGTACGGTGCCGGTGCCCTGGCAGGAGTCGTAGACGGTGAGCCGGCCGCCGGCGAAGTGGGCGGTGGCCGCGTGCGGCTCCAAGGGGTGGTTGTGCAGGGGCGGCAGCCGGTGGCGGGTGTCGACGCGCACCGGCGCGGCGGCGAAGGCGGCGGCCGCGTCGCCGCGCTCGCGGTGGGCGGGGTAGCCGCCGTTCACCTCGTCCGGTGTGTACGTCTCGGGGTGGTCCTCGGCGAGGAAGACGTCGTGCGGCTCCGGTTCGTCGCCGTGGTCGGCGCAGGTGACGCGGACGGCCGCCGCGGCGGCGCGGGCGTTCTCCAGGGTGTCCGCGACCGCGAGGGCGACGTACCAGCCGCGGTGAGGGACGGCGTCGTACTGGAGGACGTCGAGGTTGGGGTCGTCGGGCGGGACGGCGAAGCGGGGCGCGTCGAACGGGGTGAGGACGGTGAGGACCCCCGGCAGGGCCAGCGCGTCGGCGGTGTCGACGGACGTGAGCCTGCCGCAGGTGACCCCGGCCGGCACGGGCCAGGCGTAGGCGCAGCCGGGCGGGGTGTGCTCGGCGGCGTAGCGGGCCCTGCCGGTGACCTTGTCCCGGCCTTCCAGGCGCTCGGCGGGCGCGCCGAGGACGGTGCGGCGCGGCGGGGGGTCGGCCATGTCGGTCCTCTCAGGGGCGGGGGCCGCGGGGGCCGGCGAGGTCGGTGAGGTCGGTGAGGACGGCCGCGCCGAGCCGCCGGGCGAGGGCGGGTTTGTAGGCGTTGTCGCGCAGCGGCTCGGCGGCGGCGAGTTCCTCGGTGAGGGCACGGTCGACGGCGGCGGCGGTCGGGGCGGCGCCGAGCAGGGCGGCCTCGGCGCGGCGGGCCCGCCAGGGCCGGTGGGCGAGCCCCCCGAAGGCGAGGGCGACGTGCCGTACGGTGCCGTGCTCGTCGAGGTCGAGGACGGCGGCGGCGGAGGCGAGGGCGAAGGCGTACGAGGCGCGGTCGCGGACCTTGCGGAACGCGGAGGCCAGTCCCGCGACCCGCCCCGGCAGCAGCACTCCGGTGACGAGTTCGCCGGGTTCGATGACGGTGTCGCGTTCCGGGTGGTCCCCGGGCAGCCGGTGGAGGTCCGCCGCGGGCACGTTGCGGGCGGTGCCGCCGGGGCCGCGCAGTTCCACGTCGGCGTCGCAGGCGGCGAGCGCCACGGCGACGTCGGAGGGGTGGGTGGCGATGCAGTGCGCGGAGTGCCCGAGCACGGCGTGGTCGCGGTGGACGCCGTCCCGCGCACCGCAACCGCTGCCGGGGGAACGCTTGTTGCAGGGCTTGGACAGGTCCTGGAAGTACGGGCAGCGGGTGCGCTGCAACAGGTTCCCGCCGAGGGTGGCGGTGTTGCGCAGCTGGCCGGAGGCGCCGGCCAGCAGGGACCGCGACACGGCGGGGAAGCGGGCCCGCACGAGGGGGTGGGCGGCGAGGTCGCTGCCGCGCACGGCGGCGCCGATGCGCAGCCCCCCGTCCCCGGTCTCCTGCACGTCGTCCAGGGGCAGCCGGCCCACGTCGACGAGCAGGTCGGGCTGCTCGACTCCCAGCTTCATCAGGTCGACGAGGTTGGTGCCGCCCGCGAGGTAGCGGGCCCCGGCGCGGCCGCCGTGGGCGGAGGTGGCCTCGTCGACGGTGCGGGCCCGGACGTACGCGAAGGACTTCACTGCGCCACGTCCTCGACGGCCCGGACGATGTGGGGGTAGGCGCCGCAGCGGCACAGGTTGCCGCTCATCCGCTCCCGGATCTCGTCGGGGGTGAGCGGGACCGGGCCCTGCGCCGGCGGCGCGTCGGCGGGGGTGGCGTCCGAGGGGTGGCCGGCGGCGGCCTCGGACAGCACGCCGGCGGCGGAGCAGAGCTGGCCCGGCGTGCAGTAGCCGCACTGGAAGGCGTCGCGGTCGAGGAACGCCCGCTGGAGCGGGTGCAGCGCGCCGTCGGGTGCGGCGAGTCCTTCCACGGTGGTGACGTGCCGTCCGTCCTGGGCGACGGCCAGGAGCAGGCAGCTGTTGGCGCGGCGCCCGTCGACGAGGACGGTGCAGGCTCCGCACTGGCCGTGGTCGCAGCCCTTCTTGGCGCCGGTCAGGCCGAGCTGCTCGCGCAGCAGGTCGAGGAGGGTGGTGCGGTGGTCGACGGTGAGGGCGCGGGCGCTGCCGTTGACGGTGAGGGCGACGGCGGACCGGTACGGGTCCGGGCCGGCCACCGCGGGCTCCTGCGGGTTCGGGGGGTTCGGCTGCACGGGCGGGGCCTTCCAGGGGGGTGCCTCTATGTCTTTCGTCAAGGTGCCCCCGTCGGGTTTGGGGTGGTTCGGGCTCGTCGTGGTTATGCGGCGAGTCCGAGGCTCCTGGGTTCGCGGGGTTCGTAGAAGGTGCCGTCGCGGAGCATGGCGAACAGGACGCTGATGCGTTGGCGGGCGAGGCGGAGGACGGCTTGGGTGTGGGTCTTGCCGCGGGCGCGTTGTTTGTCGTAGTAGGTGCGGGAGGCCGGGTCGGCGTTCATGCAGGCGAAGGCGGACAGGAACATCGCCCGTTTCAATTGCCGGTTTCCGCCGCGGGGTGCGTGTTCGCCGTGGATCGAGGTGCCGGACTGCTTCGTGGTGGGGGCGAGTCCGGCGTAGGAGGCCAGGTGGGCGGCGGTGGGGAAGCTGGTGCCGTCGCCGACGGTGACCAGCAGGACGGCGGCGGTCCTGACGCCGACGCCGGGCATCGACGTCAGGACCGGGGAAAGAGGGTGAGCCTCCAGCAGGACGTTGATCTGGGCTTCCATCGCCCGGCGCTGGGTGTGGACAGCGGCCAGGGACGCGGCCAGGGAGGGGATGACGATGTCGAGGGTGCCGGTGCCCGGGACGACGACGGTCTGCTCGTCGAGGGCGTCGAAGACCTCGTCGATCAGCCTGGTGGCCATGCGCGGGGCCTTCGGGCGGATCAGCTCCACCAACTTGCGGCGGCCTGCCTTGCGCAGGGCGGCCGGGGATCCGTAGCGCTCCAGGAGCCAGGTCACGGCCTGGTGGTCCAGGCGCGGGCCCAGGGCGCGCTCCAGGCTGGGGTGGAACTGGGTGAGCAGGCCGCGTATCCGGTTGCTGGTGCGGGTGGCCTCGGCGGCGAGGTCCTGGTCGAAGCCGACCAGGACGGTGAGCTCGGCGGTGATGTCGTCGGTGAGCTCCAGGGAGCGCAGGGTGTGTGGCATCGTGCGTGCGGCGTCGGCGATGACGGCGGCGTCCTTGGCGTCGGTCTTGGCCTCGCCCGGGTAGAGGTCGGCGATCCGGCGCATCGCGAGTCCGGGCAGGTAGGCGACCTGGCAGCCGGCGTCGCGGGCGACGGTCAGTGGCAGGGCGCCGATGGAGGCGGGCTGGTCCACGATCACCAGGACGGTGCCGAACTTGTCGCGCAGCTTGTCGAAGACGGCCCGCAGCCTGGGTTCGCTGTTGGGCAGTGGTTTGTCGAAGACCTTCTTCCCGCCCGGGGTGAGCCCATGACCGTGGTGGGCACTCTTGCCGACGTCCAGGCCCAGGAACACGCCCACGTCTTCGATCTCGAACATCGTGCCCCTTCCCAGGGGGTTGACGGTGCCGGCCTCGGCTCGGGTGTCGTGCTCGCGCATCCACGTTATGCAGACCTGCCGCCCGCGAACTGTCCGGCATTGCGCCGGACCGGACGGTGGCCGGACCTCTGATCAGCGTCTCCGACGAACACCCCCGAACCCGGTGACACCACCCCCCAGGTCATGCCTTCGACAGGGGGCAACAGTCATGCCGAGCCCGGAGGCCAGCAGCCCCATTGCAGGACCGCAGAAAACATAACGGGGC
>NZ_MKXB01000026.1:0-25659 GCF_001865245.1 Streptomyces sp. CC53
CCCGTGCCGGACGCCGTCCGGGGGGCGGGCGGGCTGTCGGTGGCGGGCGGCTGCGCCGGGTCGGCCGTCGCGGCGTCCGGGGCCGCTGTGGTGCTGCGCGCGGGCCGGATGCCGTCGGCCGCGCCCGGCGCCTCGGACGCCGCGAGCTCGCCGGGCGCGCGGGAGGCGTCGTCGTGGGGCTCGCCGGGTGCGTGGGCGGCGTCGGACGCGCGGAGTGCGTGGAGGGTCTCGGCCGCGGGGACGGCCCTTGCGAACGCGGCGCGTTCGGTGAGCCGTTCGGTGAGCGCGCCCGGCCACCAGGGAGGCCCGGACGGGCCGCGCTCCTCCGCCGACGCGACCAGTTCGGAGGCCGTGGGGCGGCCTTCGGGGTCCTTGTCGAGGCACGCCGACACGACCTCGGCCAGGTCGGGGTCGCAGGCCCGCAGCGCTGCGAGGTCGGGTGTGTCGTGGACGATCCGGTACAGGAGGTCGAGACCGGAGCCGTCGCCGAACGGCGGCCGCCCGCACGCCGCGAAGGCCACGAGGGACCCCAGGGCGAACACGTCCGTGGCGCCGGTCAGGCGCCCGGCCGTGGCCTGCTCGGGTGACATGTAGGCGGGGGTGCCGACCACCATGCCGGTCTTCGTCAGCCGGCTCTGGTCGGCGGCGCGTGCGACGCCGAAATCGATGAGCGTCACCCCGTCGAGGGTCACCATGACGTTGGAGGGCTTGAGGTCGCGGTGCACCATGTCCCGCGCGTGAACGGCGGTGAGGGCGGCCGCCGCCCCCCGCAGCAGCAGCCACAGGGAGTCCGCGGGCAGGCCGCCGCCGTGCTGCTCCACCGCCTGGTGCAGGGTCAGCCCCGGCACGTACGCGGTGGCCAGCCAGGGCGGGGTGGCGTCGCGGCCGGCGGCGAGCAGGGGCGCCGTGGCCTCCTCCGGCAGGCGGGCGAGGTTGTCGAGTTCGTGCCCGAAGTGCCGCAGGAAGCCGTGGTCCTCGGCCAGCAGGGGCAGGACCTGCTTGACCGCGGCGTACCGCCCCTCGTGGACTCCGAGGTACACCCGCCCCATGCCGCCCGATCCGAGCCGTCCCACCAGCGGTATCGGTCCGATGCGCCGCGGGTCCTCCTCCCGCAGCGGCTCCGCGCCGCCGCCCCGCAGGTCAACCATGCTGCCCCGTCTCCCCGTCCGCCGTAGGCCCCTGGTCTGCGGCATATCCTGGGCCTCTGCGCACGGCGTCGGAAGCAGGATGCCACACCACTAGAAGATCTTTCTAGAAAGCTACTACAGAAAGCCTCCGCCGTGCGCGCACGCCGGGCCTGACAGGAACCCGCCACGGAACGGCACGGCAGCGAAGAACGAGGACGACCACTCCGATGAGCCCCAAGCAGCAACGAGGCGAGGCCACCGCCGACCGCCTCATGGACGCCGCACTGCGCCTCTACGGCACGTCGGGCGAGCAGGGTCTGACCGTCAGCGCCGTCACGAAGACCAGCGGCGTCAGCCTCGGCAGCCTCTACCACCACTTCGGGAGCCTCGACGGCCTCGCCGCCGCCCTGTTCGTCCGCTGGAACGAGCGGCTGATGGACAGCCTGGTCACGGCGCTGACCCGGTCCGCCACGGTCCGCGAGGGCGTACGGGCCGTCGTGGAGGCGTACCTGGACTTCGTCCGGGAGCACCGGGACGCCGCTCTCTTCCTGCACGCCTCGGACCCGTCGCGCCACATGATGCACCACGGCCGGCAGGTCCTCGAGGTGCAGAGCGCGAACCTCGCGGCGATCGCGGGCTGGCTGGAACCGCACGTGGCGGCCGGCGAGATCGCCCCGCTCCCCGGGCCGCTCGTCGAGTCGCTGGTCATGGGGCCCGTCGTGGCGACCGCGCGCCGCTGGCTGTCCGGCATCGACGACCAGGACCTCGACGAGGCGGCGCGCATCCTGCCGGACCGGATCTGGCGCTCCCTCGCCCCCTGACCCCGCCCGGCGCCTACGCGGACGCCGGACGGGACGGGAGCTGCCGCGCGAGCGCCTCCCCGATGACGCGTGCCCCTTCGGGGAAGGCACCGGGGTTCGGCCCCGCGTAGTTGAGGCGCAGGTGGGGCCCGGTCGGTTCGGCGGGGAACCACTCGGTGCCGGCGGCGACGACGACCCCGGCGTCCTCGCAGTCCCGGACGAGGCGCGGGAGGTCGGTGGCGTCCGGCAGCCGCAGCCACAGGTTCAGTCCGCCCTGCGGCACGGTGTCGAGCCGGGCGGTCGGCGCGTGCTCCGCCAGCGCTCCGGCGAGCAGGTCCCGGCGGGCCGTCAACTGCTGGCGGACGCTGCGCAGATGGGTGCGCCACGCGGGCTGGGTGACGACGTCGACCGCGACGGCCTGGAGGATCCCGCTGACGTACACGGCCTCCGCCTGGGCGTCGGCGAGGATGCGCGTCCGCGCCGGGCCGCGTGCGACGACTCCGCCGATGCGGACGGCCGGGGAGACGCTCTTGGTCAGGGAGCGCAGGTAGACGACGTGGCCACCGTCGTCGCGGGCGGCGAGTGGCACCGGGTCGGACACGAGGCCGAAGTCGTGGGCCCAGTCGTCCTCGACCAGGAAGGCGCCGTGCCGGCGGACGAGGTCGAGGACCCGGTCGGCGAGGCCGGGCGTCCACTGGGCGCCGGTGGGGTTGGCGAAGTGCGGTTGGGCGTAGAAGGCGCGCGCACCGGTCAGCTCGAAGGCCCGTGCCAGTTCCGCCGGGTCGGGGCCGTGCGGCCCGCTCGGAACGGGCACGAGACGGACGCCGGTCTGGGCGGCGGCGAGGATCGCGCCCCAGTACGTCGGCGATTCCACCAGCAGCGGGCGGCCCGCCCCGACGAGGGCGCGGAAGACGGTGCTCAGCCCGCTCTGCGTGCCGGGGAACACCACGACGTCGCTCGGCGTGGGCGGGGCGACGCCGACCGGGGCGGCGGCGCCGAGTTCCGCTGCGAACCACGCCTGCAGCTCGGGCAGTCCGGCGGACGGGGGCCTGCTGACGGCGGCCTCGCCGCGGGCGGAGCGGGCGAACGCGGTGCGCACCAGGCGTTCCGGCAGCAGCTCGCGGTCGGGATACCCGGAGTGCAGCGCGATCACGTCGTTGGGAACGGACCGCAGCGCGGTGGACAGCTGCGGCATGCGGTGCTGCGGCGAGCCCAGGGCCGCGGTCTGCCAGCCGTAGTCGTTCGGCCGGGCCACGCGCACCGTGCGGGCGAAGGTGCCCACTCCGGGCCGGGTCTCCACCATGCCCTGCGCCGCGAGCGTGCGCAGCGCCTTCTGCACGGTGACGGGGCTCGCGCCGTACTGGGCCACCAAGACACGCGTGGACGGCAGCCGCGCCCCCGGCGAGGCGGCGGCGATCCACTCCCGCAACCCGGCGGCGATCCGGGCACTGCTATCGTCGTACATGACACTGAACAGTAGCGCTACTCTCCTTCGGCCGCATCCGCTACCACCGTCCCGGGCGGGCCTCTGGTGGGGCCTGCTGGGCGTGGCCGGCTTCTCCTTCACCGTCCCGTTCACCCGTGTCGCCGTCGCCGACGGGGCGATGTCCCCGCTGTTCGTCGGCTCCGGCCGGGCGGTGGTCGCCGCGCTGCTCGCGGCCGCGGCACTGGCGCTCACCCGGCAGCGCCTGCCGCGGGGCGGCCAGTGGGGCCGCCTGGCGGTAGTCGCCGCCGGCGTGGTCGCCGGTTTCCCCCTGCTCACGTCGTACGCGCTGACCACGGCCTCGGCCGGCCACGGGGCCGTCGTGATCGCCCTGCTGCCGGCCGCCACCGCCGTGACCGCCGTGCTGCGCGGCCGGGAGCGGCCGCCCGTCCGCTTCTGGGTCATGGCGGCGGTCGGCGCACTCGCCGCGGTGGGGTTCGCCTCGCTCCAGGGCGGCGGAATAGGCAGCGTCCACTGGTCCGACCTGCTCCTCTTCGGAGCCGTCGCCGCCGCGGCGGTCGGCTACGCGGAGGGCGGACTCCTCGCGCGGGAGCTGGGCGCCTGGCAGACGATCTCCTGGGCGCTCGTCCTGTCGGCGCCGCTCATGGCTGTCCTGCTGGCGGTCTCGGTGGCGCGGCAGCCGCCGAGCGCCGGCCCGGTGGAGTGGGCCGCGTTCGCCTACCTCGGGGTGGTGAGCATGTACCTCGGCTTCTTCGCCTGGTACCGCGGTCTGGCGATCGGCCCCATGTCCCAGGTCAGCCAGATCCAGCTGGTGCAGCCGGTGATGACGCTCTGCTGGGCCGCCCTGCTCCTGGGCGAGCGGCTCACCTGGCCCACCCTGCTCGGCGGCCTCGCCGTGGTCGCCTGCGCCGGCACCGCCGTGCGCACCCGGCTGGGCCGCCCCGCGCCGCGGACCGCACCGGAGTAGGGCTGGGCCGGTTCCCCACGCCCGGGGCGCTCCGCCCCGGCCGTGCGGGGGCCGGTCCGGACCCCGGACGTTCCGGACCGGCCCCCTCTTGCCGGTCCGGGCCCTGCGCCCCTTCACTGCTCGTACGGGGGATGCGGCCGCCCGAGCCGCACCGGGAGGAGCGACCGCATGCACGTGTACGCCGCGGCACGGGGGTACGGGTTCCACTTCGACGGCATGGCGCTGACCATCCGCCACGAGTGGCTGCCCTTCCCGGGCTGCGTACGGCGGATACCGCTGGAGGCCGTGCACTGGTGCGTGGTGCTGCGCCGGCCCGAGTCGTCCGGTCGGCAGCCGGACCTGCTGGCGCTCCGCCTGGCACCCGGGGTGCGGCTGCCCCGTGTGCTGAACGGCGTCCGCGGGCTTGACGTGCCACGGCGGCGGCTGACCGATTTCGCGGCGCTGGCCGAGGCGGTGACGGGCGCCTCCGCCCACCGCGCCCGCATGGTGATGGAACGGCGGTACGGGCCGGGTCCCTGGACGGCCGGGACCCGGCAGCGGATCGGGCGCGACCTCGCGCCCGTCACGTTCTACGCGCCGCACCTGGAGCGCCTGCTGAACGTCGTGCGCAGCGGCTCCCGTCCACCGGCCACCCTGGGCAGGTGGCTGAGCGAGCACCCCGGCTCCCGGGAACTGGCCTGCGCCCTCTTCGCCCTCGTCGGGCGGATCGAGGGTGACCGCCCGGTCACCGGGGAACCCGGCTGGGCCGAGATCGCCGACCGCCTGGGCAGGGAGGCGGAGGCCGCCCGCAGGGTGGGCGTCTGGCCGGAGAGCCGGTATCACGGATAGGCCGGAGCGGCGGCCTCCCGCGGCCGGCCCCCGGGGCGGCAGGCCGCCCTCCGCGCCGGCCACCGCTGCAACGGAGGGGCGCAGGAGAGTGCGGGCGGGCGCCTCCCGGCCCGTCGGGAGCGCACCGGCGGCCCCGCCGGCCCGCGTACGGGGGCGGTGCGCGGGCCGTCCCCGGCCCGGTCGTGCGGAGGCCGGGCCGGGGGAACGGTGCGGTGTGGGCTCAGGCCACGCCGCGGGGCCGGAACTGGACGCTGATCCGGGGGCCGACCGCGCGGGCGGTCTTGGGGACGGCGTGGTCCCAGGTCCGCTGGCAGGAACCGCCCATCACCGCGAGGTCGCCGTGGCCGAGCGGCAGCCGGAGCGCGACGGGTCCGCCGCCGCGCGGCCGGAAGGCGAGGTCCCGCGGGTCGCCGAGGGACAGGATCGCCACCAGCGTGTCCTGCGCGGACGAGCGGCCGGTGCGGTCGCCGTGCCAGGCGACGCTGTCACGTCCGTCGCGGTAGAGGCAGAGGCCGGCGCTGACGAAGGGCTCAGCGAGGACTGCCGCGTAGTGGCGGCCGAGGGCACGGCGCGCCTCGGTGAGCACCGGGTGCGGGAGCGGGTCGCCCTCGCGGTAGGAGGCGAGGAGGCGCGGCACGGCCACCATGTGGTCGTACATCGGGCGCTCCTCGGCGCGCCACGGCACATGCGCCGCGAGGTACGCGAACAGCGCGTCGGCACCCGCGAGCCAGCCGGGCAGGTGGTCGACCCAGGCGCCGCCGCCCAAGTCCGTCCGGTGCATGCCGTCCAGCGGGCCGAGCCGGATGTCGTCGCCCTGGTCGAACAGGGAGCCCTGGAGGCCGGGGATCTCCCGGGGTGGTCCGGTCATGGCTCCAGCGTAGACGCACATACGAACAGATGAGCGAATCAATGGTCGTCGGCCCGGCCGCCGGGGTCCCGACGGCGGGAGCGTTCCCGGTGCGCGGACCGCAGAGCCACGTCCTTCCCGGGCGGTCCGGCCGGCGGGCTCCTCCTTAAGATGCTGCCGACGAGGGAGAATCATGGGGCTGGACGTGACGGAGCGCGCCCATTTCGGGCAGCGGTGGGCGGCCAGGGCGTCGCTGGCCACCGCCGGGATGGCCGTGCTGCTGCCGCTGGTGTACGGGGGCGCCGGCGGGGTGCTCATGGTGGCGGCGGGCGCCGCGGGGCTGGCCGTCACGGCGGCCGCCGTGTGGTGGGCGCTGTCGCGGCGGGGCCTGGTCCGCGTGGCGGCGGGCGCCCTCGCGGTGGCCGCGCCCGTGTCGGTCGTCGCCATGCTGGCGTCGGCCCGGCTGCTCTGGGTCGCCCTGGTGTCGCCGGCTCTGTGGGCGGTGGCGGTCTGGGCCGGACGGTACGCCCTGCACACCACCGGCCTGCGGCCCGTCCGGGTCAAGGAGCACCGGACACCGCCGCCGCGCCGGCCGGTCCTCCTGATGAACCCGCGCTCCGGTGGCGGCAAGGTCGCGCAGTTCGGGCTGAAGGAGCGCGCCGAGCGGCTGGGCGCGCGCGTGGTCCTGCTGGACGCCGACCGGGAGCAGGACGTGACGGGCCTCGCCGAGGAGGCGGTGGCGAAGGGCGCCGACCTGCTCGGGGTGGCCGGCGGCGACGGCACCCAGGCACTGGTCGCGGCGGTCGCCGCCGCGCACGGACTGCCGCTGCTGGTGGTGTCCGCGGGGACCCGGAACCACTTCGCCATGGATCTGGGCCTCGACCGCGACGACCCGGCCGCCTGCCTGGAGGCTCTCGTCGACGGTGTGGAACTGAGGGTGGACCTCGGCTTCGCCGACGGGCGGCCCTTCGTGAACAACGTCTCCTTCGGCGCGTACGGGGCGGTGGTGCAGAGCCCCGCCTACCGTGACGACAAGGTGGGAACGGCCCTGGATCTCCTGCCCGACCTGCTCACCCGGCGCCGCGGACCGCGCCTGACCGTACGGGCGGGTGGCACGGTCGTGCAGGACCCGCAGGCGGCGCTGGTCAGCAACAACCCGTACCGCACGGACGACCCGCTCGGCCTGGGCCGCCGTGAACGGCTGAACGGCGGGGTCCTGGGCGTCCTCGCCCTGCGGGTGGACAGTGCGGCCGAGGCCGCCGCTCTCCTGCTGGACCCGGACGCCGACGGCCTGACGGTGCTGACCGCACGCGAGGTGGTCGTCGAGGGCGACGGCGCCGACATGGAGGTGGGCATCGACGGGGAGGCCGTCGTCCTGCCTGCCCCGGTGCGCTGCCGCATCGAGCCGCGGGCGCTGCGGGTCCGCGTGCCCCGGCACCGGCCGGGCGTCCCGGCCCGGCCGCCCCGCGTCGAGTGGCGGCGCCTGCGCAAACTGGCCGCGGCGGTGGGACGTACGGCCGCGCCCCGACGACGCGGGTTCCCGCCCGCCGGATGAGGGGCCCGGGTCGCCCGCTCCGGCAGAGCGGGCTTCCTCCCGCAGGTGCGAACGACCGGTGGGAATCGCACCCCGGCACCGGGCCCCGCCGTCCGCGCCGGCCGCAGGCCCGCGGCGTCCCTCCACGGCAACGGGGTCGCGTACGGCGGCCACGGGCGTCGCCCGAGCGGCCGCGGTGGCGGACGCCAGGCCGGCCGTCAGGGCGCCGCGGCCCGCCGGCAGGGGCCGGCCCGCCCCACCACACCGCCCCCGCCGGTTCCGGCACGGTGCCACCGCATCCACCGGGACGATCCGGGCACGACCGCGGCTGCCTTCCGGTGCGCGTTCCCCGCGCCCCGCGCAACGGCGCACCGTCGGGCGCCGGGCAACGGGCACCGCGCACCGGCGCGCCTTGGGGGCCGCGGGCACCGGAGCGCAGGCCGGCAGGCCGGTCGCCGGCAGCGGCTCACCGTCTCCGACCCACCGCCCTGCCGCCGGGTCGCGGCACGTCCGCCGCCACCCACCGACGGTGTCGGCGTTCGGCTGGGAGGCCCCTTCGCAGCGGCGCCCTGCGTGTTCCCGTGGCGGTCGTGTGCCCGGTACGCAACCATTTGGACGCCGACACAGGCACCGTCACCGGCGTCGCGCGGGGGCGCACCACGGCAGCAGCGTCAGCCAGCAGGAAGAAGCACCGACAGAGGAAAGAAGGTCGGACGTGTCCGGCAGCGAAAGCGAAAACCCCGTCATCTCCTCCCCGACCCCCACCCCGACCAGGCCCAGGACGAACCGGGACTGGTGGCCGAACCAGCTCGACCTCCAGGTACTCCACCAGCACTCGCCCCGTGCCAACCCGATGGGGCCGGACTTCGACTACGCGCAGGAGTTCGCATCCCTCGACGTCGAGGCGCTGAAGCGCGACGTGTTCGCGGTGATGACGGACTCCCAGGACTGGTGGCCCGCCGACTACGGCCACTACGGGCCCCTGTTCATCCGGATGAGCTGGCACGCGGCCGGCACGTACCGCATCGCCGACGGGCGGGGCGGCGGCGGCGCGGGCGCCCAGCGGTTCGCGCCCCTCAACAGCTGGCCGGACAACGCCAGCCTCGACAAGGCGCGGCGCCTGCTGTGGCCGGTCAAGCAGAAGTACGGACGGAAGATCTCGTGGGCGGACCTGCTGGTCTTCGCCGGGAACTGCGCCATGGAGTCGATGGGGTTCCGGACGTTCGGGTTCGGCTTCGGCCGGGAGGACATCTGGGAGCCCGAGGAGATCTTCTGGGGCCCGGAGGACACCTGGCTGGGGGACGAGCGCTACAGCGGCGACCGGGAGCTCGCCACCCCCCTCGGGGCCGTGCAGATGGGCCTGATCTACGTCAACCCCGAAGGCCCGAACGGCAATCCGGACCCGGTGGCCGCGGCCAGGGACATCCGCGAGACGTTCGGCCGCATGGCGATGAACGACGAGGAGACGGTCGCGCTCATCGTCGGCGGCCACACGTTCGGCAAGTGCCACGGCGCGGTCGACCCCGCGTACATCGGCCCGGAGCCCGAGGCGTGCCCCGTCGAGCAGCAGGGTCTCGGCTGGCGGAACACCGTCGGCACGGGCACCGGTGCCTACGCGCTCACCAGCGGACTGGAAGGCGCGTGGACCTCGGAGCCGACGCGCTGGGACAACGGGTACCTCGACAACCTGTTCCGCTACGAGTGGGAGCTGACGACGAGCCCCGCGGGCGCGAAGCAGTGGACGCCCACGGACCCGTCGGCCGCCGACACCGTGCCGGACGCCCACGACCCGTCGAAGCGGCACGCGCCCATGATGCTGACGACGGACCTCGCCCTGAAGGTGGACCCGGTGTACGCGCCCATCGCGAGGCGCTTCCACGAGCACCCGGACCAGCTCGCGGACGCGTTCGCCAAGGCGTGGTACAAGCTGCTGCACCGCGACATGGGCCCCGTCTCGCGCTACCTCGGCCCGTGGGTGCCCGAGCCGCAGCTGTGGCAGGACCCCGTCCCCCCGGTCGACCACGAGCTCGTCGGGGACGAGGACGTGGCCGCGCTCAAGCGCACGATCCTCGCGTCCGGGCTGTCCGTCCCCCAGCTGGTCACCGCGGCGTGGGCGTCGGCGGCGAGCTTCCGCGGCACCGACAGGCGCGGCGGGGCGAACGGCGCGCGGATCCGGCTCACCCCGCAGAAGGACTGGGAGGTCAACGACCTGCCGGAGCTGGAGCAGGTGCTGCGGACCCTGGACGGGATCCGGCAGGACTTCGACGGCGCGCAGACCGGCGGCAAGAGGGTCTCCCTGGCCGACCTGATCGTCCTGGGCGGGTGCGCGGCCGTCGAGCGGGCCGCCGAGGACGCCGGGCACACCGTCACCGTCCCCTTCGCGCCGGGGCGCACGGACGCCTCGCAGGAGCAGACGGACGTGGAGGCGTTCGCCGTGCTCGAACCCCGGGCGGACGGCTTCCGCAACTACGTGCGGGCCGGGGAGAAGCTGTCGCCGGAGACGCTCCTCCTGGACCGGGCGAACATGCTGACGCTCACCGCTCCCGAGATGACGGTCCTGGTCGGC
Organism: Streptomyces sp. CC53; assembly: GCF_001865245.1. Taxonomy (GTDB): domain Bacteria; phylum Actinomycetota; class Actinomycetes; order Streptomycetales; family Streptomycetaceae; genus Streptomyces. The sequence goes on from NZ_MKXB01000026.1 coordinate 10,114, forward strand.
GGCATGAGGGCGCTGGGCACCGGTTTCCGGGGCTCCCGCCACGGTGTGCTCACGCACCGGCCGGAGGCGTTGACCAACGACTTCTTCGTCAACCTGCTCGACATGGGCACGGAATGGAAGGCGTCGGCGGAGGAGGAGAACGTCTACGAGGGCCGCGACCGCGTGACCGGCGAGGTCAGGTGGACCGCCACCGCCGTCGACCTCGTCTTCGGCGCCCACGCCCAGCTCCGGGCCGTCGCGGAGGTCTACGCGGCCGACGACGCGGGCGGCACGTTCGTACGGGACTTCGTGGCGGCGTGGGACAAGGTGATGAACCTCGACCGGTTCGACCTGCGCTGACGGCGGGCCCCCGGCGCCGGCAGCGGCGGCGTCGTGCCGCGGCTGCCGGCGCCCTGCCGCGGTGCCGGGCGGCACGCGGACGGGTCCGCGCCGGGCGGCGGGGGCGTTCCCTGCCGTCGGCGCGGGCGTGCCCCCGCCGGCGCGGTCGTCCTACCGCCGGCTGCGGACCAGCAGGTAGAGGAAGTACGGCGTGCCGATCACGGCGGTCATGAGGCCGGCGCCGAGCTGGGCGGGGGCGATCACCGTGCGACCCACCAGGTCGGCCGTGCAGACGAGGACCGCGCCGAGGAGGACCGCGACGGGCACCGTGCGGGCGTGCTGCCGGCCGACGAGGGCGCGCGCCGCGTGGGGCGCCACGAGCCCCACGAAGCCGATGGTGCCTGCGGCGGCGACGGCGGTGGCGCTGAGCAGCACGCCCAGGACGAGGAAGCCGAGGCGGCTCCGTCCGAGCGGCAGCCCGAGGAGGCGCGGGGTGTCCTCGTCGAGGGACACCAGGTCGAGTTCGGTGCGCCGCGCAACGGCGACCGCCAGGCCCGCGGCCAGGGCGATGGCGAGCGGCGCCGTGTCGGTCAGGGTCCTGCCGTAGGTGGAGCCCGACAGCCAGGTGAGCGCCTTGGTGGCGTTGAACGGGTCGGTGAGGATGATGAGGAGGCTGACCAGGGCGGCCGTCGCCGTGTGCACGGCGAAGCCGACGAGGACGAGCCTGGTCTGCTGGAACCCGCCCCGCGCGGCGAGCCCGAACACGACGGCGGAGGCGGCCGCGGCGCCCGCGAACGCGGCTGCGGCGACACCCCACGACGAGGCGACGGGGACGGTCGTGACGAGGAGGACGGCGCCGAGTGCCGCGCCGCCGGAGACGCCCATGATGCCGGGCTCGGCGAGGGGGTTGCGGGTGACGGCCTGGACGAGCGTGCCGGCCAGGGCGAGTGCCGCTCCCGCGAGGAGCGCGGCGAGGACCCGGGGGACGCGGGTGTCGAGGATGAAGGAGACGGTCTGACCGGCTCGGCCCAGCGCCCAGTTGGTCACGTCCCCCAGGAGGAGTTTGGCGTCGCCGAGCAGGACGGCGGCGACGGCGGTGCCGACGAGCACCGCCACCAGGGCGGCGGTGGTGGTGAGGAACACGGACCGGCTGCGGAGGCGCAGCCGGTCGGGGGCGATGCCGGCGGTGTCCCGGACCCGTACCGCCATGGCGACGACGAAGACGGCGCCGACGAGGCTGGTGACGACGCCGGTCGGTACGGCCACGGCGGTGTCCGCCGGTACGGCAGTCCGGAGCAGCACGTCGGCGCCGAGCACCAGCGCGGCCCCGACGAGGCCCGCGGCCGGGATGGCGACGCGGGTCCGGGCGAAGGCGCGGAAACGGCGGGCGAGGGGCCGGACGAGGGCGGGGGCGCACAGGCCGACGAATCCGACGGGGCCGGCGAGGGTGACGGCGGCGGTCGACAGCAGGGCCGCGAGGACGACGGCCGTGACCCGCGTGGCGCGGACGGGGACGCCGAGTCCGCGGGCTGCGTCGTCACCGAGGACCAGGGCGTCCACCCGGCGGGCGAGGAGCAGCAGCCCGAGGAGCCCGACGAGGCCGACGGGCGCCATCTGGAGGACGCCGTCGAAGCCGTTCTGGGCGATGCTGCCCTGGTTCCAGTGGTAGACGCCCTCGGTCTGCTGGGGGAAGAGCAGCAGCAGCCCCTCGGTGACGGCGGTGAGCCCGAGGGTGAGGGCGCTGCCTGCGAGCACGAGCCGGATGGTGCCGGTGCCGAGTCCGGACAGCCCGAGCACGACGGCCGCGGCCGCGAGGCCGCCGGCGAAGGCGATGCCGGAGGAGGCCAGCAGCGGCAGCGACACGCCGGTGGCGGCGGCCAGCCCGAGGGCGGCGTACGAACCGGCGTTGACGGCGAGGGTGTCCGGCGAGGCGAGGACGTTGCGGCTGACGGCCTGGAGGGCGGCGCCCGCCATGCCGAGCACGACACCGACGAGGAGCCCCGCCGCCATCCTCGGCAGCCGTGAGGCGATGACGACGGACGCGTCGGACGGGTCGGCCCGGCCGGTGAGGGCCTTCCAGACCTCGGGGGCGCCGGTGGAGGCGGTGCCCTGGGTGATGTCGACGAGCGCGAGGCCCGTGACGAGCAGGAGCAGTACGGCCGTCACCGCGGCCGCGCCCGCCCGGGACGCGGCCGCCGACGGACGGGTGACGGCGGGGTTCGCGGTGACGGCCATGGTCCTACTTCTTCGTCAGTGCGGCGACGACGGCGTCGACGTACTGGTTCATCGACTCGGGGCCGCCGAACATCCAGATGCCGTCGGGGAGGCGGTGGACGTTGCCCTTCTTCACGAACGGCAGCGAGGTCCACACCTTGTCGTCGGCGAGGACGCCGGTGAAGGGGTTGCTGGCCTTGTCGCCGTCGTTGCCGATGTAGGCGAAGTGGACGTCCTCGCTCAGCTTGGTGAGGCCCTCGACGTCCGTCGTACCGAGCCCGTACGCCTCGTCGCCCTGGACGGACCAGTCGTTCTTCAGGCCGAGCTTCTCGTTGACCCCGCCGATGAGGGAGCCGCTGGTGAAGGGCCGGATGGAGACCTGGTTGGAGACGAGGTAGCCGTCGGCGAAGGCGTAGGAGGCTCCGGCGAGGCCGGCGTCCGCGAGGGCCTTCTTCCCTTCGGCGATCTTCGCGTCGAACTGCTTCTTGAGCTTCTCGGCCTGCTCGGTGGTGCCGGTGGCCTGCGCGATGAGGTCGAGGTTCTCCGTCATCTGCCCGACCGGGTCGGAGGCGTCCGCGGACTTCACCTCCAGGACGGGGGCGATCTTCCGCAGCTGCTTCACGGCGGCCGGGGGCAGGTCGGTGGTGGTGACGACGAGGTCCGGCTTGAGGGCGGCGACGGTGTCCATGCTGGGCTCGCCGCGGGTGCCGATGTCCTTGGCGTCGTTCTTCAGCGGGACGGCGGTGTCCCAGGTGCGGTAGCCCTTGACGTCGGCGACGCCCGCGGGGTCGACGCCGAGGGAGATCAGGCTCTCCACGACGTTCCACTCGGTGGCGACGACCTTCTTGGCGGGGCCGTCGAGCTCGACCTTGGCGCCGGAGGCGTCGGTGAGGGTGATGCGCTCGGCCGTCTTGTCCGGCTTGGCGTCGGCCGCGGGCTCGGTGGTGCCGCAGGCGGTCAGGGTGAGGGCCGCGGCGGTGGCGGCCGCCGCGGTGAGGAGGAGGCGTCTCATGAGGGGGTGCTGAGCCTTTCGGTTCTCGTGTGGTGCCGGCCGATCGCGCGGGTGCGCAGACGCCCGGTCAGCGGGTCGGTGTCGACGTCGATGCGGATGCCGTACGTCTCGGTGAGGAGCTCCGCCGTCAGCACGTCCTCGGGGCGGCCGTCGGCGGCGATCCGTCCCGCGCGGAGCAGGACGATCCGGTCGGCGACGGCGGCGGCCTGGTCGAGGTCGTGCAGGACCGCGCCGACGGCGATGCCGTGGTCGTCGGCCAGGTCGCGCATCAGGTCGAGGAGTTCGACCTGGTAGCGCAGGTCGAGGTACGTGGTGGGTTCGTCGAGGAGGAGCACGCCGGTCTCCTGGGCGAGGCAGCCGGCCAGCCAGACGCGTTGGAGCTGGCCTCCGGAGAGGTGCTCGACGCCGCGGTCGGCGAGTTCGGCGACTCCGGTCAGGGAGATCGCGCGGTCGACGGCGGCGGCGCCGCCCGGGTCGGCCCTGCCCCAGCGGCCCCGGTACGGGTAGCGGCCGAACTCGACCACGTCCCGGACCGTCAGTCCGCTCGGTGTGGGACGGCCCTGCGTCAGCAGGGCCACCCGACGGGAGAACTCACGGGGACTCAGGGCGAGTCCGTCGGTGTCGCCGTCGATGACCAGCGCGGCGGCGCGGGGGCGCTGCAACCGGGCCACCGTGCGCAGCAGCGTCGACTTGCCACTGCCGTTCGGGCCCACGAGGACGGTCACCTGACCGGGCCGCAGCGTCATCGACGCGTCGTGGACGACGTCGACGCCGTCGTAGGCGACGGTGACACCCGTGGCCGAGAGTTCATGGCCGCGGGGGCGTTCGGCCGCGGACGTTCCTTCACCAACAAGCACGCCGCAGAGGTTAGCCTAACCTAACGAGATGGGGAAAGGGGGGTCCCCCCCGAAGCGCAAGGAGGCTTCACGCCAATGTGGCGGACCGCCTCGGCCGGGCGGGTGTGCTCCCTGCGGGGGACTCGATGGACCGGTCGACGCCCGTGGGCCTCCGTCTCTCCCCGCCGCAACCGCCCTTCGAGCCGTATCCCCCGATCGGGCGAATCCAGTCGCGCCGCTCACCCGTCGCGGGTGAGACAGCTCCGCTCGGTGGCGCAAGCGCGGCCGCGGCACCGGACGGGCGGCCGTGCACGCCCTCGGCACGGCGCCGTTTGCGGGCACCCCCGGGCCGGGTGAAGCTCGGAGACGAGCGGCAGCCGCCGCTCGGCGCCGGAGGAGGTGAGGGACGTCAGGCCGCACCCCGGCGGAGAGGGACCCCGGAGCCCCGCCGCAGCCCACGCCCCGGACGGCCACCCGGTGCTCACCGCCCGGTTCGCCGTACCGGCGGTCCCGGACGTGTTCGTACGCCGTCCCCGGCTCGTCGAGCCGCTGGCCGCCGGCCTCCACCACCCCCTGACGCTGGTGACCGGACCGGCGGGGGCGGGCAAGACCCTGCTGGTCGCCGACTGGATGGGCAGCCTGCGGCCCCGGACCGCCGCGTGGCTGACGGTGGAGCAGGAGGACAGCGCTCCCGGCGTCTTCTGGGCCTACGTGCTGCACGCACTGCGGCACCACGGCATCCCCCCGCCCCCGCACATCGGCAGCCCGGCCGACCCCGGAGAGGTGGACCGCCCGCTGCTGGCACGGCTCGCCGACTGGCTGGACCACCGCGACACCCCGGTGGTCCTGGTCCTGGACGCCTTCGACCGGGTGGCGGGCTGCGCGGAGGTGGCGCAGGAGCTGGAGTTCCTGCTCGACCACGCCGGTCCGGCGCTGCACCTGGTGATCACCAGCCGTACGGAACCGCTGCTGCCGCTGCACCGCCACCGCGCCGCCGGCGGACTCGTCGACATCCGCGGCGCCGACCTGGCGTTCCGCGCCGAGGAGACCGCGGAGCTGACGGCCCGGCACGGGCTGGCCCTCTCGACGGGGTGCGCGGACGCCCTCACCGAGCGCACCGGCGGCTGGGCGGCGGGCGTGCGGCTGTGCGCCCTGGCCGCCCGGCAGGAGGAGGACCCCGAGGGCTTCCTGGAGCACTTCGAACCCGGGCACAGCACCGTGGCCGACTTCCTGCTGGCCGAGGTGCTCACCGCCCAGCCCGCCGAGACGCAGGACCTCCTCCTGCGGATCAGCATCCTGGAGGAGACCCACCCCTCGCTCGCCGACGCCCTCACCGGCCGGGACGACGCCGCGCCGATCCTCGCGGACCTGCACCGCGCCAACGCGTTCGTCGCCCCCCTCGGGCACGACTGGTACCGCGTCCACCCGCTGTTCGCCGAGATCCTGCGCGTGCACCTGCGCACGCGCCACCCCGGTCTGGAGCCGGAGCTGCGCCGCGCGGCCGCACGGTGGCTCCGCGGGGCGGGCCTGCCGGACCAGGCGCTGCCGCACACGACCGCGGCGGGCGACTGGGAGCAGGCCGCGGCCGAACTCGTCGGCCGTCCGGCCATCGGCAGACTCCTCACCGGGCTTGACGCCGCACGCCTGGCGGACCTGTTCGCCGGGATGCCGCCCGACGTCTCGGGGCCCGCCGCCGACCTGGTGCGGGCGGCCCGCGAGTTGGCCCGCCACGACGTCCACCGGGGGCTCGACCACCTGCGTCGCGCCGAGGAGGCACTGCCCGACGACGGCACCCGGGACGCCGCGGCGGTCCAGCTCAGCGGGGCGCTGCTGCGGGTGTTCGCCGCCCGGCTGGCGGGCTCGGCGGACATGGCGGAAGCGGCCGCCAAGGCGGCGGCGGACGCCCGCCAGGGCCTGCCCGCCGAGTGCCTGGACGACTCACCGGAGTTGTCCGCGCTGCTGCTCACCGAGCTCGGCACGGCGCAGCTGTGGGCCGGACGTTTCGACGCCGCGCGGGCCGCGCTGTCCGCGGCCGCCGAGGCGCCCGAGGGACCGCTGACGGCCATGCCCCGGCACGAGTCCCTCGCCCGCCTGGCCCTCGTCGACCTGCTGCACGGCAGGCCGGGCCCCGCCGAGTCGCGCGCGCGGGAGGCGGTCGCCGGGGCGGAGCGCGCGGGTGTGCCGGCGGCGGCCCGCTCGGGCACGGCCGACCTGGTGCTGTCCGCCGCGGCCCTGGACCGGGCTGACCTCCGGACCGCGCGCACGCACCTCGCACGGGCGGCCTCCCCGTCCGCCGCGTCCCGCGACGCCGCGACGACCGTCGAGCTGGCGCTGCTGCGTTGCCGCGTGCTGCTCCTGGAGGGCGACGTCCGGGCCGCGCGCCGCGCCCTCGACGGCGCGGCGCCGGCGGCCGCGGACGCCCCGCCCTGGGCGGTGGACCGCGTGGCGGCGGTCCGGGCCGCCGTGCACCTGGCCGAAGGTGATCCGGCCTCCGCGGCCCGGGTGTTCGCGGGGCGAGGGGCGCGGGCCCCGGAGAGCCTGGTGGCCGAGGCCCGTGCCCACCTCGCCGCGGGCGGGGCCGACCGTGCACTGCGCGTCCTCGACCGCCTCACCGGCGCCCGGAGCCTGGGGCCCGCCACCGCCGCCCGGGTCCTGCTGGCCCGCGCCGAGGTGCTCGACGCGACCGGGGACCCCGCCGGCGCGGAGCGCCTGGTCCGCAAGGCCCTGTCGGTCGCCCGCCCGCACCTGCTGCGGGGGCCGTTCACGGAAGCCGGGCCGTGGCCCCGGCGGTTCCTGGCGCACCGGCCCGAGCTGCTGCGGGCGCACGACTGGCTCGTCGGCCGCGCGGGGGGCGGAGCGCCGTCCGCGGCTGCGGGCGAGCCGGACCGGGCCCCCGCCCCGGAACAGCTGAGCGCGCGGGAACGGGACGTGCTGGAACGTCTGGCGCAGCTCATGTCCACCGAGGACATCGCCGCCGACCTGCACCTGTCGGTCAACACGGTGAAGACGCACCTGAAGAGCGTCTACCGCAAGCTGGCCGCCACCCGGCGCGGCGAGGCCGTCCGTCGGGCCCGCGAGCTGGGCCTGCTGTGACCGGGGAGCCGGCCGGCCCGGTGTTCACCTGGCCGGGGTGATGTGGCGCTCCGCGGGCCGCCGCAGCATGGAACGACGAGCAACGACGAGCACGGACGGTCGTACGGCGGTGGAAGAGGGACGCTCATGCGCTACGAGATCCGCGTCGACGGTCGGATGTCGGACACCATGACGTCCGCGTTCCCCGAGTTGGACAGCGTCGTCGTGCCGGACCAGACCCTGCTGTACGGGAAGGTCACCGACGAGGCCCACCTCTACGGGCTGCTGTTGCGGTGCCAGTCGCTCGGGCTGCGCGTGGTGGAGCTGCGGAGGCTCCCCGAGCCGGGCTCGGAGGACCGCTGACCGACCGCCGGGGCGGGAGCGTGCGGACGCCCGCCCCGAAGCCGGACGGGGCGGGCGGGACCGGGTGCAGGAGCGGGGCGGGCGGGACGGGGGGGGCGTGCGGAAGGCGGACCACGGACGGCGGAGGCGCAGGACCGGACGGCCGCGCGACGGGCGGCGGGTCAACGGCCAGGGGCGGCCGGCCCGGGCGGCCCGGGCGTGTGCCGCTGTCAGGCGGCTCTGGCGCTGAGGCGTCCGTCCGCCACCGCGTCGGCCAGCGCCTGGTGGTCGCGGGCGTTCTGGTCGGCGTACGCCCGGGCGAACTCCACGAGCGCCCGGTCGAAGCGGTCGCCGCGGCCCAGGTACGCGCCGACGGCCACCGGGTCACCGGAGCGGGCGTGCGCGCGTGCCAGGGTGGCGCCGCACAGCCGGCCGAACAGGGCCAGGGTGGCGGGGTCCATCGTCTCGGGCCGTGCGATGCCCTTCCAGTCCCACAGCTGCCGCACGTAGAAGTCGCGTCCGCGGCCGTCGATCCCGGTGACGCGCTGCCAGCCGAGGAAGATGTCGCCGGCGGCCTGCATCAGCCGCTGGCCGGCGACGACCCGCTCGCCCTGGTTCACGTACGGGCTCGGGCCGCAGGAGGCCGCGAGGACCGACTCGCCGGCCTCCTTGGCCTGGAGCAGGAGCGGGTCCCCGCGGTCACGGCCCAGCAGCAGGACGATCCAGCAGCGGGTGCCGACACTGCCGACGCCGACCACCTTGCGGGCCATGTCCACCACGTGGAACCGGCCGAGGAGGTGGCGCCGCTCCGACGAGAGGCTCCGTCCGTAGCCGGTGACCAGCGTGCGCAGGCGCTCCTCCAGTGCGTCGCGCTCGACGCCGCCCAGCAGCTCGTCGAGCGGGGTGATCAACGGGGGGTCGGAGACGATGCGGGGCACACCGTCGACCATGCGGGTCAGCTTCCCGGCCGCCTCCAGACTGGTCCTGCCCCGGGCCTTGGCCGAGGCACGCGAGACCCGCCTGCGGACGTCCTTGTCGAGCCGGTGCGAGAGCATCGCCTCGACCTGGTCGACGTCGTCCCGCGCGTACCACACGTCGAGCGTGCGCATCCCGGCGAACGCACGCGTGCGGTCGCGGTAGGACCGCACGCAGGCGCGGACGGCGTCGTCGCACTCCGCCTCCGTGAAGCCGTTGGCCCGGCCGGCGATCACCAGGCTCGCCGCCAGCCGTTTGACGTCCCATTCGAAGGGGCCGGGGAGGGTCTCGTCGAAGTCGTTGATGTCGAAGACGAGGTGGCGTTCGGGAGAGGCGAGGAGCCGGAAGTTGAGCAGGTGCGCGTCACCGCACAGCTGCACCGTCAGCCCGGTGTGCGAGGCGGCTCCCAGGTCGGCGGCCATGACCGCCGCGGCACCCCGGTAGAAGCGGAACGGAGATTCGAGCATCCGGCCGTACCGGACGGGCACCAGTTCGGGCACCCGGGCGGCGGACTGCCGCTCGATGATCCCGATGGGGTCCCGGCGTCTCCCGCCGGGTTCGAAGGCGGCGTGGGCGGAGCGCGGCAGGCGGGCGCGCGCGGCCTTGCCGAGGGCCGCGCGCTCCGCCGGGGAGAGGGGAGCGCTGTGCGACGTGGCCATGGACGGACCTCCTGGCCCCCAGCGTCCCGCGCGGCGGCCCGTGGGGGATCACCCGGGGCGGGTGAGGTGGCACGGACCGTCGCCCGGGTCGCGGGCGGGCCCCGTAACCGGGGGCGGTGGCACGCGGAGGAGCGGGGTGCGGACGTGCGGAGCCGCCGGCGCGCGGTGCACGGTGCGCGGAGGGGTCGGCTCCTGCCCGCCGGCCGCTCCCGGCCAGGCTGTGGACCGGACGGACCGGGCGGCAGCGCGGGGCCGGTGTGCCCGGGAGAGGCGGACAGACGGGACGTGGAGTGCGAGGACGACGGGGCCCGCGTGCTCGTCCTCGCGGACAAGGGGGACATGCCGTGGCTCCTGGGCGCGCTCCGGGGACGGCCCGGCGCGGGAGCCCCGCAGAGCCGGTGACCGCTGCCCGGGGGCCGGTGCGTGCTGTTCTCCCTGGAGGCGCAGTCATCCGGCACGCCCATAACTGATCGTTTCAGAATGAGGTTCGGGAGCGGCCTGCAATGTCCTGTCCGGCCTGTGGTGACTCCGACGGCGCCCCGCGTTCGGTTCGCCTTGCCGGGCCCCCTTGCCGTCCGTCCGTGTCGGCTCGTTGCGGCACACCATCTCGGAGGGTGTCATGGTGAGGGGCATGCCGCAGGGCAGGTGCGACCGGAACCACACAGCGGCCCGTCAGCAGAATAATGCGTTGACGCCCCGGGGAGGTGTCCTGTTAGCCTCAAGGGGTCGTTCTGATTATTCCTGGGCCCTTGTGCCCTAGAAATGGGTGTTTGATGTCCCGGCCCGCGCCGAGTGCGCCTTGCCGTACCGCGTAACCGTCCGCTGTCTTTCGCCGCCTGTTTCTCCGGGCCGCCGCCGGACGTGTCCTCCGGTGCTCTGACCTGCCTGTCCGCCGTTCCACGGTGTGCTCGGGCTGGCTTCTGGCGAGGCCACTCGGCCTGCTCTTGCTGTCTTGATCGACTTCCAGCAAGGAGCACCCGGGTGTCCAGCCACACCTCCACCGACATCAACACCCTCGGCCTCAGCACCTTCGCCTGCGTCTGGTGCGGGCTGACCGTGTCCATGTACGCCGCCGACGGCGCCCCGCGCAACCACTGCCCGTCCTGCCTGCACTCCCGGCACGTGCTCGACCATGTCGAGGGCGGTGCGAGCGACTGCGAGGGCCGGATGTCCCCGATCGCCATCGCCGTGCTCCGCACCGGTGACTGGATGGTGATCCACCGCTGCGTGCGCTGCGACGAGCTCACCTCAAGCCCGACGTGCGTCGACGACAACCAGCTCATCCTGATGCGCATGGCGGTCCGTCCGCTGGCCCAACCGCCTTTCCCGCTCGAAGCGTTCGGAACCCTCTGACCGCCCGAGGAGGAATGGAGCACCGCCATGTCACGCAACAATCGCCGCGGCCGCGGCCAGCGCCAGCGTCGTCCGCAGCGGCACAAGGACGTCCTGCACACACGGGGCGGTCACCGGGCGAACGACTTCCGGTGCGCGTTCTGCCGGCTCGACGTCTCCCTGGACGCGCCCGGCACCGCGCATCGCAACCACTGCCCCAACTGCCTGGCGAGCCTGCACGTCGACCGGAGGATCCCGGGTGACCGCGACGCGGACTGCCGCGGCCTGATGGAGGCGCTGGGGATGTCCGTCCGCCGGGACGGCGAGTGGATGATCATCCACCAGTGCGCCTCCTGCGGCGAGCTCAGCGCCAACCGGATCGCCGGCGACGACAACCCGCTCGCCCTGGTCCGCCTCGCCCTCAGACCCCTCGCCGACCCCCAGCGCGCCAGCCGCGCCTTGCTCACCCTGTGGCCCGGCCACGGCACCCCCTAGCCACGAACGTCACCACTACCGACGAGGAACGCCCCAGCAGTGAAGATCAGGACCGAGACCCCGCACGACAACGACCGCGTGCACGAGGTGATCACCGCAGCCTTCGGCTCCCCGGCGGACGCCGACCTCGTCGACGCCCTGCGCGCCGACGCGTGCTGGATCCCCGAACTCTCCCTCGTCGCCGAGGACGAGACCGGAACCGTCATCGCGCACATCCTGTTCACCCGCGCCGGCATTGGCACCACCCCGGGGCTCACCCTCGCCCCGGTCTCCGTCGACCCGGCCCACCAGGGCACGGGTATCGGCAGCACCCTCATCCGAGCCGGCCTCGATGCCGCCCGCGCCCTGGGTGAACACACCGTCACCGTCCTCGGACACCCCACCTACTACCCGCGGTTCGGCTTCGAACGCGCCGACGCCCACGGGGTCACCTGCACCCTCAGCGCCGGTCCCGACGAGGCCGGGATGGTCCTCTCGTTCGACGACCGCCCCGTCCCGACCGGTGACATGACCTTTGGCACGCCCATGTCCGACGCGATCAGCGCCTACCGGCCGGAGTAACCGAAGTAGCGGAGCCTCAGGTCGCTGACCTGGGGCTCCGCCATGAAGCGGACAGACCCCCGAACCGCGAGAACGCCGGAATGGACCGCTTCAGGACGAGGTTCGCAGGCATATGAGGCTGCAGGCTGGAACGAGCAGGCCCTGATGTAGGTCAGCGCGTCGCTCGTAGCGGATGCGCAGCCGTTCGAACTGGTGCAGCCAGGCGAACGCACGCTCCACCACCCAACGGACCTTGCCCAGTCCCGAAACATGGGCCACTGGCTTTGTACACGAGAGGGAACGGGAGTCGTTCGTCGATGAGTGCGGGAGGCATCCCGATGGTGGCCAGGTCGCTGTTCACGAGTTCGGGAGGCGCCGGGTCGTTGACCTGAAGGGGACGTATATGTACCGATGCGCCCAGACTCCAGTGGCCTCGCGTCGTGGACCGCGTGCCGGCATCGTCACCAGCTACGACGAGGTCGGTGGGTGCTGATCCGTCGCGCTGGTGAGCCGGGCCGCCAGCGTCTTGATGTGCTCGACAAGTTCTGGGGGCTCGTGCACTTGGAAGTCGAAGCCTTTGGTTGTCACGTAGATGGCCAGCTCGTCCAGCGAGTTGGATCCTGTCCGCAGGGTGCAGCTGTGCTCGTCGATCGGTTCCAGGGCTGCGGTGGTGGGGGTGATCCGTTCGGCTGCGGTCTCGGCGTTGACGTGCAGGGTGAACCGGGCCTGGTAGCGGTAGGCGGACGTGGAGATCGCCCGTGAGGTGTAGCGGCTGAGATCGGGGTCCGGCGGGGTGCGCGGGGTGAACCGGGGGCCGGTGGGTGTGCGTGGGGCGATGCGGTCCACGCGGTAGGTGCGCCAGTCCTCGCGGTCGGTGTCCCAGCCGATGAGGTACCAGCGCCTGCCGGTGTGCACCAGGCGGTGGGGCTCGGTCGTGCGGATGCCGGTGGTTCCGTCGTGGGTGCGGTAGTCGAAGCGCAGGCGCAGCGAGTCGCGGCAGGCGGCGGCGAGGGCGGTGAGGGTGCTCGGGTCGACGGTGGGGCCGGTGTTGGCCATCGGTACCGTCATCGACTGCAGGGCGTTGATCCGGTGGCGCAGCCGGGAGGGAAGTACCTGTTCGAGCTTGGCCAGGGCCCGCACCGAGGTCTCCTCGATGCCGGTGATCGAACCGTTGGCGGCCGTGCGCAGGCCCATCGCGACCGCGACGGCTTCGTCGTCGTCGAGCAGGAGCGGCGGCAGGTCCGCGCCGGCGCCCAGTCGGTAGCCGGCGGTGCCGGCGGTGGCCAGCACGGGGTAGCCGAGGTCGCGCAGCCGGTCGATATCGCGGCGTACGGTGCGCGCAGTGACCTCCAGTCGCTCGGCCAGTTCGGCGCCGGACCAGTCGCGTCGGGTCTGCAGGAGCGAGAGCAGTCGCAGTAGCCGTGTCGAGGTTTCCCACATGGTGTGAAGTCTGCCATCCGGCTAGGACCGGATCTGTCCTAAGCGACTCCTAGGGTTGTCGGCATGGACAACAGCAGCGCCATCCGGCCTTTCACCATCGACATTCCCCAGGCTGACCTGGACGACCTGAGGGATCGCCTCGCCAGGACCCGGTGGGCCGCGGACCTGCCCGATACCGGCTGGAGCCGCGGGGTACCGGTGAGCTACCTCAAGGGGCTGGCCGAGTACTGGCGCGATGGCTACGACTGGCGCGTCCACGAGCGGGAGCTGAACTCCTACCCGCAGTTCACCACCGAGATCGACGGGCAGAACATCCACTTCCTGCACGTGCGCTCGCCTGAGCCGGACGCGCTGCCGCTGATCCTGCTCCACGGCTGGCCCGGCTCGATCGTGGAGTTCCTGAACGTCATCGGCCCGCTGACCGATCCCAGGGCGCATGGCGGCGACCCGGCGGACGCGTTCCACCTGGTGATCCCGTCGATTCCCGGCAGCGGGTTCTCCGGGCCGACCCGCGAGGCCGGTTGGGACACCAACCGCGTGACCAGGGCGTTCGCCGAGCTGATGAACCGGCTCGGCTACGACCGCTACGGCGCGCAGGGCGGCGACACCGGAGCGGTCATCTCCCCGGGACTCGGCCGGCTCAGCCCCGACAAGGTCGTCGGCGTGCACGCGAACGGGCTCTGCGCGTTCACCGAGGTCGACCCGGACGAGGCGGGCGAGCTGACCGAGGCCGAGCGGGCGCGGCTGGAGCACCTGCAGTACCTGGAGGCCGAGCAGTCCGGCTACGCGATGATCCAGATCAGCCGGCCCCAGACCCTGGCGCACGGCCTGCACGACTCCCCGGTCGGGCAGTTGGCCTGGATCGTGGAGAAGTTCAAGGAGTGGACCGATCCCGCTGCCGAGCTGCCTGAGGACGCGGTGGACCGGGATCTGCTGCTCACCAACGTGATGCTGTACTGGCTGACCGGCACCGCCGGGTCCTCGGCCAACAGCTATTACGAGACCGCTCATGCCGGAGCCTGGGGTGCCAGTGAGCGTTCCACGGTGCCGACCGGGGTCGCGGTCTTCCCCATGGACGTGTCGATCCGGCGCACTGTCGAGCTCGAGCACACCGTCGTGCACTGGTCCGAGTTCGACCGCGGCGGCCACTTCGCCGCCATGGAGGCCCCCGACCTGCTCGTCGGCGACGTGCGGGAGTTCTTCCGCAAGCTGCGCTGAAACCACCGCGTCGACCCCCACGCGACCGCGGCCATGCACGCGCTGCGCTTCGCCGCGACCATCCTGTGGCCCACCATCCCGAGCGCCCCGCCACCCGGCTTCCGGCACGACAGCGAGCGTCTCCTTCATCTGGCCGCCCGCTGGCGCGAGGAGGCACTGGAACTCGGCGACTTCGCCCCCGCCCGCCCCACCCTGCGACTCATCACCGACACGAAACCGCCCTCGCAGAGGGGCGCGGGCCCCACAAACCTGGTGGTCACCAGCCGCACGGCGGGGTGATGACGACCGCCGCACGCCCGTACGAGAGGAGGAGCGGCGCCCATGGCTCTGCCCGTACTGACCGCCTAGGCCCGTGCCGAGGCGCTGAAGAAGGCCGCCGTCGTCCGCAAGGAGCGCGGCGAGATCCTCGCCGCGCTCAAGGGCGGGAAGTGTCGCTCGTTTGGGGAGAAGACGCCCCCCTGGCCACGGGGTCGTGGACTCAGCGACCCCCCAGGGCAACCCACGGGATGTCGCACAACTGAACCTTGGGTGTGAGGGTGGAGCCGACCTCAAGTCGGCCGTTGCTACGCCTGTCCCCCCGGCCGGCCTGCAGGAATGCCCCACGGGTCCGGGTGTTTCCGGAGGTCGATCCCCCCCGGACCTCCGAGGGGGCGCCCTCCTCGATGCGGAAGACCCGCTCCGCGAACCTCGTTGCGGAGCGGGTCTTCGTCCCCGGTAGCCGCGATCGTTATCTAGGGTTGTCAAGCGAAGGTGCAGGTGAACGCGCTAGACATCGTTCTGGCAAGTTAGGCAGGTCCTCGCAGCGATCCGGCGTGACCATCGTGGCGGCATGTCGATGCGGGAGCTTGGGCGCAAGCACGGCTTGACCTGAACGACGGTGCGGAAAGCGCTGGACTCGGCCTGGCACGAGGACGGGAGTGCGAGCCCTTTCGCTCGTATCGGACGGTGAGGCGGCGGTAGCCGAAGAGTCAGGCGATCGACCTTTCGATCTTCCAGCGGTGCCGGCGGAGCCGTTTGCTGGACTCGATGCCCGGGGGGCGATGCGCGGGATGATTCCGCGTTCGCGCAGCCAGGCGAGGTGGTCGGCGGAGAA
>NZ_MKXB01000026.1:25669-28624 GCF_001865245.1 Streptomyces sp. CC53
ACGGGCCCGCGACCGTGCGCCGTACGGGAGGGGCAGCCCCTCCGGCGCGGGCCCGCGGCGTGACACCGCCCGCACGACGCGCCCGTCGCACGGTCCCGCCGCTGTACGGCATCGCCGTGCGGCGGCTGCCGCGCGGTCCGCGCCGCACGCCGGCGGGCGGGGTGCCGCCGGCTCGGGCGGCCTCACCGGGGACGTGTCCCGCCCGACGCGACCCCCGCAGCGCGGGCGGCCTCCGCAGGGGCGCGCCGGTCCGGTGCTGCCCCTCGCGGGGCGGGGCGCCCGCCGGGCGCGCCGGGTCCGGCGTGGCGCCCGCGGGTCAGGACACCTTCGCCGGGGACGCCGCCGCCAGGCCGTAGCGCCACAGGTAGTCCACCCGCTGGCGCTCCTGCTGGTTCGGGACGGCGTTCTGGCAGGACGGCCCCGGGCCTCCGCCCGACATGAGCTCGCTGCACGGCCCCGAGTAGCGGTCCGGGAGGCCGAGGACGTGACCGGTCTCGTGCGCGGTCACCCGGGTCGAGTTGTAGATCTGGTTCTGCCGGTAGTCCAGGAAGATGTACCCGCGGCCGTGTCCGTCGGTACTCGCGTACGAGCCGCGCGAGTCGTTGCCCTCGTAGTAGCGGAAGTCGGGGTTGCTGCCCTCCTGGAGCTTCACGTTGCTGACCGAGCTGTTCCAGATCTGCGTGGAGCGCGCTATCTGCGTGCGGAAACTGGGCGCGTTCGCGGCCGAGTAGACCACGGTGACCGCCTGCGCGCCCGGGTTCGCCGCCCGCTTCTTCGCGACCGACTCCATGACGGCCTCGAAGAACGCCTTGTTGGCCTGCGCGTTCTCGGCGGAGCCGGCGTACGCGGCGAATCCCGCCGCCGCGACGGAGGGCGCAGCGGCGGAAGGCGTGGCCGCGGTGGCCGAGGCGGCCGGCAGCGCCGCGCACGCGGCGGCGACACCGAGCGCGGTCGCCAACACCGACTTCAGGTACGTGGTGGGGGGCTTCATGGGGGGCTCCTTCGTCTGTCCGCCCGGACGGCTGGGTGGGCGCGTCCGGCTGCGACAGAGTGTCGGGCAGGCCCCGGCCGGTGCGGAATGATGCCAAGTGGCGATAGCACGAACGCATCACCCCCCTCAACTCCCTTAAGACTGACCGGAAATGGCGGCGCGGGAGCGTCTGGTGCGTCGCACCGGCACCCCCCTACGCTCAGGGCATGGAGCTGGAGGTGAGACACCTGCGGGCGCTGTGCGCCATCGCGGACACGGGCAGCCTGCACAAGGCCGCGCGCCACCTCGGCATGACGCAGCCGTCCCTCACCACCCAGCTCCGGCGCATCGAGAACGCCCTCGGCGGCGCCCTCTTCACCCGCGGCCGCACCGGCTGCCGCCCCACACCGCTCGGCCGCACCGTCCTCGGCCGCGCCCGGCCCCTCGTCGCGCAGATGGCACTGCTGGTCACCGAGACCCGCACGGCAGCCGCCCGCACCGACGGCGCCCGGCTGCGCGTCGGCTCCACCGCGAGCCGGGCCCTCGCCGGCTGGCTGCGCCGGCTCCGGCAGCGGCTGCCCGGCACCGACGTCACCCTGCACATGGACGTCTCGGCCGGCGCCCTGCTCCACGCCGTCGCCGCGGGCCAGCTCGACCTGGCGTTCGTCCACGAGGTGGAGGGCTGCCCGCTGCGCGTCCCGCACGGCCTGCGCGCACGCGTCCTCGTCGAGCGGGAGCCGCAGTTCGTGTCCATGGCCCCCGACCACCCGGCCGCCGCCGCCCAGGTCGTCGACCTCGCGGACCTGGCACAGGACCGCTGGATGGTCGACCCCAGCGTCGACGGCGAGTGGGACGGCCTGCGCCGGGTCCTCGGCGCCGCCGGGATCGACCCGCCCCTGATGTGCGCCGACTACCACACGGCGGCCTCGCTCATCGTCGTCGGCGAGGCCGTCGCCCCCTGCCAGCCGACGTCCGGCCCCCGCGACGACATGGCCATCCGGCCGCTGCGGGACGACCCGCTGGCCGTACGGCTGCTCCTCTACCACCGGGCGCCCGACGGGCAGCAGCCCGCGTACGACACGGCGTACGCCGAACTGGCCGCCGCCTACCGCGAGGCCGCCCTGCAGGCCGGGCCGTACCGGCAGTGGCTGCTGCGCCACGGATCCCCGCTGCTGTGCCCGGGGTGAGCCCTGGCGCGGTACCCCGCGGCCAGCCCGCGCCCTGCCGCCCTGCCGTACCCGGGGGCTCACACGGGGTGGCGGGGATGAGCCGCGGTGGCGATCTCGGAGGCAGGGCGCAGCGGGGCCCGGAGGAGCTCGGGGCGGCACGCGCCGGTGCACCGCCCGACCGGGCAGCACCCGCCCCTTGCCGGCTGCCGACCCGTACCGGCGGACAGTGGTGGAGCCACCACACGATCGGCTCACACACCGTGCGGCGCCCCCGCCCCGACCTGCCCTTACTATCCCGTCGTGGCAGTGGAACTCACGGACGAGCTGATCGAACTGGAGCGCGCGGCCTGGGCGGAACAGCAGGCGGGCGCCCTCACGGTGGAGACGGCGGCGAAGGTGCAGGCGGCCGTCACCGCCCACGCCCATGCCACCGGTCAGAACCGCTACGAGGTCGAAACGGCCCTCAAGAAAGCCGTCCGCCACCCCGCCCCCGGCCCGGACTCCGACTGACAGTGAGGATGTGACGTGGTGACGCTGCGGGTGGGTCTGACCCTCCGACTTAGAGGGTGTCTCACGTGGTGATCCTTGTGAGCTTCTTGTAGCAGGTCAGAGCGGCGGCCAGGCCGAGGAAGGCGAGGAAGTGCGAGCCCTTTCGCTCGTATCGGACGGTGAGGCGGCGGTAGCCGAAGAGTCAGGCGTCGACCTTTCGATCTTCCAGCGGTGCCGGCGGAGCCGTTCGCTCGACTCGATGCCCGGGCGGGCGATGCGCGGGATGATTCCGCGTTCGCGCAGCCAGGCGAGGTGGTCGGCGGAGAA
>NZ_MKXB01000026.1:28634-28742 GCF_001865245.1 Streptomyces sp. CC53
ATCGCGTGGGGCGGTCCCGCCGCCCTGCGGACGGGACTTGAACGACGGCAGCAACGGGGCGACCAGCTCCCACAGGCCATCAGGAACCAGCCGCTGCGACAGATCAGC
>NZ_MKXB01000026.1:28752-31618 GCF_001865245.1 Streptomyces sp. CC53
GTACGCCTTGTCGGCGCGGAGCTTGCCAGGGCGGCGTCGGCGTGGTCCGCGGCGGGAGCGGATGGCGGGTATGCCGCGGATCAGCGGCTTGAAGGCGAGGCTGTCGTGGGTGTTCGCGGCGGACACGGCGACGGCCAGGGGGATGCCCCGGGCCTCGGACAGTACGTGCAGCTTGCTGCCCTTCTTGCCGCGATCGACCGGGTTCGGCCCGGTCAGCGCACCCCCCTTCTCGCCCGCACCGAGGCGGCGTCGACGATCTCGGAGGTCCAGTCCAGCTCGCCCCGGGCGCCGAGCTCGTCCAGGACCACGCGGTGCAGCCGCCGCCACAGCCCCACTCTCGTCCACGCGGTGAACCGGCGGTGCGCGGTGGCGGGCGAGACACCGAACGTCTCCGGAAGATGCCGCCAGGCACACCCGCTGGTCAGGACGTACACCACCGCAGTGAACACAGCCCGCTCGTCACGTGGAGCGGTCCCGCCGCCCTGCGGACGGGACTTGAACGACGGCGGCAACGGGGCGACCAGCTCCCACAGGCCATCAGGAACCAGCCGCTGCGACAGATCAGCACCCACGACCAGCATCATGCCGCACAGACATCACGCCACGTGAGACATCCTCCAAGTGAATTCGGGTGAGAGTCGCAGTGAGTATCGCTGCGGCTGCCGTGGCATTCGGTGTTATCGGTGCCGCGCCGGCACAGAGTCCGGCGGCCCGGGGCGACGTGCCCGGGCGCGGTGGGGGCGGCGGTCGGCCCGCCGCGCGGGGATGGGGGACGACGGCCCCCGTGGCGGCGGGGTCCGGGGTGCGGCCGGGCGGGGTTCAGCGCGAGGGCCCCCGGTTCGCGAGGGCCGGGGCCAGCGTGTGGAGGCGCAGGGCGAGCTGGATCTCCAGGGCGCGGTCGGGGGACTGCCAGTCCTGGCCCAGCAGGTGGGCCACGCGTTCGAGGCGCTGCGCGACGGTGTTGACGTGGACGTGCAGCAGGTCCTTGGTGCGGGCGGGGCTCATGCCGCTGTCGAAGTACGCCCGCAGGGTGCGGACCAGCTCGGTGCCGCGGCGGCGGTCGTAGGCGGCGACCCGGCCGATCGTCCGCTCGACGAAGCCGTCGATGTCCCGCGTGTCGGCCAGCAGCAGCCCGAGGAAGCCCAGGTCGGCGGCCGCCCCGCCCTCTCCCGTGCGGCCCAGCAGGGTGAGGGCGTCCACGCAGCGGCGGGCCTCCGCGTAGGCGGGGGCTATCGCACCCGGGTCATCGGCGGGGGCGCCGACGGGCGACGAGCCGCCCACCGTGACCGGCTCGTGGAGGGCTCCGCCCAGGTGGCGGGCCGTCATGCGGGCCAGGCCGGCGGGGGTGTCGCCCGGGGCCAGGGGGAGGAGCAGGACCGTGCCGCCGTCACGGGCCGACGCGAGGCCCCTCCGGGTGGCGGCCAGGTGGGTGGCGGCGGACCACAGGCGCCGGCGGTCGGCGCCGGTGCCGTCCTTGGCCGGGGTTCCACCGCGGTCACCCGGGGGAGCCGGTTGCCGTCCGAGTCGGGCCGCGAGGACGACGTGCGGGGCGTCGAAGTCGGCGCGGAGGCGCGCGGCGCGTTCCCTGAGGAGTCTGCGGTCGCGGTCCGGCGCGTCGATGAGGTCGTCCAGCAGCTCGCCCCGCACCCGCTGTTCGGCCTCGCCGGCGGAGCGGTCCGCGAGCAGCAGCAGGGACGTCACCATCGCGGCGCGCTCCAGGGTGCGCCGGTCGACCGGGTCGAGGTCCGCGTCGCCGTGCAGGACGAGCGCGCCGAACACCTCGCCGCCCGCCGTCACGGCCGCGACCCAGGCGTCACCGTCGCGCACGGCCCTGCCGTCCGCCGCCCCGGCGGGGGGCGCGGCGTCGGTGAACGCGACGGCGCCTCCGAGGACGTGGGACACGGCGGTCGTCACGTCGTCGACGCCGCCGCCGCGCAGCACCAGTTCGGTGAGCCGGTCGTGGACCTCCGAGGCCCGCTCGATGACCGCGCTGCGGTCGCGGATGATGGCGTTGGCCCGTTCCAGTCCGGTGAGCGCGCTGCGGGTCTCCGCAAGGAGGTTGGCCGTGTCCAGCGCGACGGCCGCGTGCGCCGCGAACGAGCCGAGCAAGGCGATCTGCTCCCGCTCGAAGACCCGGGCCCTGCGGTCCGCCGCGAACAGCACGCCGATGACCTGGCTGCCGAGGGTGAGCGGCACGCCGAGGATGGCGACCAGTCCCTCGTCGCGCACGCCCGCGTCGATGGAGCGGGTGTGCCGGAACCGTTCGTCGTCGAAGTAGCTGTCCGTCACGTACGGCCGGGCGGTCTGTGCGACCAGCCCGCCGAGCCCCTCCCCCATGCCGAGGCGCAGTTGCTGGAAGCGCGCGGAGACGGACCCGTCGGTCACCCGCATGTACGTGTCGCCGCGCACCGGGTCGTTGAGGCTCAGGTAGGCGACCTCGGTGCGGAGCAGGGAGCGGGCGCGCTGCACGATGGCGCGCAGCACCGCGTCCAGGTCGCGCAGGCCCGCCAGGTCGTGGGCCGTCTCGAACAGTGCCGCCAGCTCGGCCTCGCGGCGCCGCCGGCCCTCCAGTTCCGCCCGTACCCGCAGGGCGAGCCGCTTGGCCTGTTCGAGGTCCGCGAGGACGGCGGGTGCCGCCCCGCCGGCCCGGGCGCGCGCCACGGGCCGGTCGTACGCGTCCACGGCCGCGCCCCGTGCGAGCAGGTCGAGGTAGGAGGCGTAGGGGGCTGCGGTGGCCCCGTCGGGCGTCACGGGTTCTTCGGGCATGGCCACAGGGATACCTGCCCGGCCCGCGTCTGACCAGGCCCGGGGACGGGCCGGCACAGGTGCTCGCCGGGGACGGGCGGCGGCGGGCGGCCTCGGCAGC
>NZ_MKXB01000026.1:31628-44456 GCF_001865245.1 Streptomyces sp. CC53
TGAATGAGGAGATTCAACACCGGTCCCTTCAGTCCCTACGGGGGTACGGGTCCTCCTCTACCTCCAGCCGTTGAGGGAAACCTCCGGGCCTCCCGCGAGGTACCGATGGAGGGCGCTTGAAGTGGTGTCCACGAAGTTCTCGGGGATGGCGTCGGCGTCGACCCAGCGGACCTGGGAGTGCTTGCGGGGTTCGCGGTTTTCGGGTTCGCCGGTCCATTCGTGGGCGGCGAAGACGACGGTGAGGAAGCCGTTGGGGGCTTCGACGCCCCGGGCGCCGTGGATGATGTGGGCGACCTTGAGGGACTCGGGCTTCACCGTGAGGCCGGTCTCCTCGTACAGCTCTCGGACGGCCGTCTCGGTGATCGGTTCGCCCGGCTCGCTCTTGCCGACGGGGAGGTCCCACAGGCCCTGGGCAAACTTGGCGTTTTCGCTGCGCTGGAGGAGAACGACGCGGTTGGTGGTCTTGTCGTGGACGATGACGGCGGCGACCAGCAGGGTCATGGATTCGAGCGCCGGCTTGAGGGCCTTCGGCTGGTCGTCGGTCTGCTGGATCACGGTGTTCCCTTCGTCGGGCAGGTTGTTGGGCATGTTAGGCGAGGGCTTCGCGGGCGCGGCGGGCGAGATCGGCGGCGCCGGGCACTTTGCGGCGCTGGTAGACCGCGAGGGTGGAGCGGATCGAGGTGATCGCCTTGCGGGTGCGGTCAGAGGTCATGCCCTCCATCAGGACCAGGGCCTGAGTCCAGGCGGCGACCGCCTCGTCGGCGCGGGCCTGGGCGGCGAGGCTGTCGCCGAGGTCGGCGTGGGTGAGGGCGTGGACGCGCTTGTACTTCACAGGGTCCCAGCGGGTGAGGGCGTCTCGGTGCTGCTGTTCGGTGCCGACGTGGTCGGCGAGGTCGGTCAGGGTGCGGGCGGTGTGGCTGGCCACGGTGCCGGCGGCGGGGCCACTGACGCGGGAGTAGCTGGGCTGGGGGCCGTCGTCGCGGAGGAGGGCGTCTTCGGCGGCGAGTAGGGCGCGTGCGGCCGACGGGTGCTCGTTGGTGGCTGCGTAGGCACGGGCGTGGGTGATGTGGAGGAGGGCCTCGGTCTGGCCGTCGACGTGGCCGAGGCCCGTGCGTAGGGCGCCTTCGACGAGGTCGACGCAGTGGTAGGGCTGCTTGAGGCTCAGGGCCTGGTGGGCGAGGACGCGCATCATCCAGGCGGCGTGGCCGTGGGGGTCGGCTTCGCAGGCGAGTTTGTAGCCGACCTGGTAGTAGCGCTGGGCGGCGCCTTCCTGGCCGAGGTCGTGGTGCTTCCAGCCTGCGAGGTAGGCGAGTTCGGCAACGGCGCCGAAGGCGGCCCGGCGTAAGGCTTCGTTGGGGAAGCGTCCGCGCAGCATGGGGGCGGCGGTGTCGGCGAGGTACGCGGTGACGGTGGTCAGGCCATGCCCGCCGCCGAGGCGCTCGTCGGCCGCACTGAAGGCCGCGGTGATCTGCCGGACGACGTCCACGTCCTCCGCCCCGACCAGGGACGTGCCGGTACGGGCGCGGAGCATGCGGCGGTGGCTTCGTGGTCGTATCCGAGCGGCATGGCGACGCCAGCGGTGGTGAAGGCCGCGATGGCGAGGAAGCGGCGGCGCTCGACGTCGGCGCGGCCCAGGTCGGTGGCGGCGAGGACGGGGTCGGCTTCCGCCGGCGCTTCGTCATCGCTGGTCTGGAGGCCGATCTCGGTCTGGGTGACCGTGCGCCCCGCGCGGCGGGACAGCGCCTCGGCCAGGTACTGACCTACCCGCCCGGACGGGGCGCGGGTGCCGTTCACCCAGTGCGAGATGGCCGACTTGTTGGTCTGGAGGATCTCGCCGTTCTCGGCGGCGATGCGCCGCACGTCTCTGGCGAGGCCCTCGTAGGTGCAGTCGACCGCCGCGATGACGTCGCTCAGGCGGGAGTTGGGTTCTCTCTGCGCCGCCACGATCGCCTCCACTCCGGAGCTGTAAACCGCGTATACCGCTTCAACTGCCCTCCACCCCACTGAGCGTGACCACCGGTTCACTTATCAGCAGCCGCCCGGAACGGCGCGACCGTGATCCAGGCTCCCCCTTGGTCCGGGCGGCACCCCGAAGTTCCGTACACCCACACCGGGCTCGGGCATCCCTATGCCCGAACCCGGCCAATCAGAGACGGAGACACGGTGACCACCATCGACACCACGGCCATCACGGTCGAGCTGCCCGAGGCGTTCGACCCTCGCTGGAGCCGCCTGCCCGGCATCCAGGTCGACGGCCGACGCATCACCATCGACCCGGCCGAGTACTTCTTCCGCTTCGAGTCGAACACCTGGCTCGTCGCCGACTGGGAGCTGGTCAAGTCCCAGCTCCTGGGCGCGGACGAGACGACCGAGAGCGCGGTCGAGCAGCTCGCGCTCGACTTCATCAAGCAGCACAGCGAGTCCACCTCCGACGCCGCCCGCGTCCTAACCACCGCGTACGAGGTGTACGCGTACCTCTTCCGCGACGAGCACCTGGCCGGCCTCGGCCTGCCGCAGATCACCGCCGACCACCTGCGGATGCTCCGCGAAGCCGCCACGCTGATGGCGCTCAACAAGGTCGAGCTGGACGGGCACATCTCCAACGTCGGCCCGTGCTGGTTCTTCCCCGCCGCCACCTCCGTCGTCTTCGACCTGGACGACGAGATGGGCGGGATGCTCGACGAGGTCTACCACGGCGGCTGGTTCAACGAGCACCGCCGGATCGAGTCCATCAAGGCCCACGCCGCGCTCGGCGGCCGGCTCGTGCACGGCTGCCAGTCCGTGCCGGACCAGTCCGGCGGCGTGGTCGCGCCCTACGGTGCCTCGATGGCGACCTTCCGCGACGACCTCGCCGCGTTCAAGGCGGGCTGGATCGAGCAGGTCTACGCCCACCGCGTGAACCCCGCTGCGTAACCCACTCGATCAGGCTCCGGGGCGGGCCGGCATCCCTCGCCCGCCCCGGACGCCACCACCCATCCCCGGAGCCCTCCCGTGACCACGAACCCCAGCGCCGAACTCCTCGACAACCTGCTCACCGTGGCCAGCCAGACCACCGCCGTACGGGAGGAGGTACGCGTGTGGTCCATGTCCGGCGTCGAGCGCGTGACCTTCCCCGACGGTGCTACCGCCATCTTCAAGTACGCCAAGAAGCCCTTCGACAGCGAGGACCAGGCCCGCCGCCTGGCCCACACCCTCGGCGTCCCCGTCCCCCAGGTCCACGCCTCCGCCGTCCTGGACGGCTGGCTAGGCATGCTCATGGAGGACCTCGGACCGTCCGTACGCGAGGCCGACGACCTCGACGGCGTCGCCGCGGCCGTGGTCCTGCACGGAACCCGTACGGCTCCGCCCTTGCCCGTCCTCGGCCAGGAGCGCCTGCGCGCACTTCCGGCCAGGGCGCTGGAGCACCTCGAACGGCTGCGCAAGGCCGACCGGTGGCAGGACGCCGACGACGTCGAGGACGCGCTCGACCGTATCGCCCAGGCCGCCGAGGCCCGCTCGGCCGGAGCGACGCTGGAACCGTTCGGCTGGGTGCACTCGGAGTTCCACCCCACCAGCCTCCACATCGGCGAGCGTGGCTGGCGGCTGCTCGACTTCGCCCGTGCCTTCACCGGCCCCGGCCTGCTCGACCTCGCCAGCTGGCACGGCACCATCGATCCGCCGCACCCCGTGCGCCTGCGCGTCTTCCTGGAGCAGTACGTCACCGCAGGCGGCACCCCCGACGCCCTCGTCCCGCGCGGCGGGCTCACCGCCGAGAACTGGGCCCTGGGCTGGCACCGTATGTGGGCCGTCGAGTGGTTCATGGAGCAGTCCATCCGCTGGATCGACGACCCGGCCACCGACCCCGCCTACACCAAGGCCGTTCGCCACCACCTCACCGACGTCCTCCACCTCCTGGAGATCTGACGTGCTCGCCCAGGCATCCCCCTGGCACGCCCACGCCCTCCAGCGCACCGCCACCGGACTCGCCGAACCCCTGGCTGTACCCGCTCGGATGGAATGGACCACGAGACCCGGCCAAGGGCCCGGAGCCGAGATCCTCGGCCCCGACCTGCGCGGCAAGCGAGTCCTGGAACTCGGCTGCGGCCCCGGCCACAACGCCGCCCAGCTCGCCACCCGCCACGGAGCCCACGTCACCGGCGTCGACCTGGTCGGCCTCCAGGTCCGCCGCGCCCGCTCCCACTACGGACGGCTGAACAACCTCACCTTCGTCGCCGGCCACGCCCTGCACTACCTGCACGCCTCCGACGAGCAGTTCGACGCGATCTACTCCGTCTTCGGTGGCGTAGGCCTCGTCGCCCCCGAGCTCCTGCTCCCGGCCATCGCCCAGCGCCTCACGCCCGGCCGGGTGCTCGCCTTCTCCGTCCCGCACCCGCAGCGTGGCGGTCGAAGCCCCTCGGGCGACGACCGGCCCCGCCGCGACTTCGTCACTCTTCCCGATCGCACCCGCCTACCCATCGCCCGCTGGGAGTTCTCCACGGACCGGTGGGAGAAGCACCTCAGTCAGGCGGGCTTCTGGCTCACCTCAGCCCATGATTTCAACGACCCCCGCATGGGCCACTGGCCCACCACGCTGCTGATCCGCGCCCGCAAGCTCTGACCCAGTCATTCGCCCTGGCTCCCCCGGAGGAACCGATGCGCCCGCCCTACCTCCTCCTCGACATCGACGGCGTCCTCATACCCTTCCCCAACGCGGACGGCTCGACCCCGGCCAGCCACGCCCGCCACGACGTCGTCCCCACCGGCCGCAGCGCCGACAGCCCGGTCACCGTCTGGCTCAACCCCGACCACGGCCGCCTTCTCACGGACGTGATCCGAACCGGCCTGTTCAACCCCGTCTGGTGCACCAGCTGGCGCCAGGACGCCACCGCCCTCATCGGGCCTCTCCTGGGCCTCCCGACGCTGCCGCACCTCGATCTGCCGCGTCCGCAGATCGCTACCAGCCACCCCAACGGCTACCTGTGGAAGCGCGACCACGTCGACGCTTGGCTGGGCGAGGCCCCTGCCGTCTGGATCGACGACGACTTCACCAGTCTCGATCACGAATGGGCCGCGGAGCGAACCGCCCGCGGTGCGGCAACCTCCCTCGTGCAGCCGGACCCACTGCTCGGACTGCAACCTGAGCACCTGGCCGAGGTCAGGTGCTGGGCCTCGCGGCTCCTGGGAGCACGTGCCCGGTGACGGACGCCCAGGCCGTCACTTGCAGTGGGGGCAGCAGCGTCTGCTGTCGGGGTCGACGGCTTCGGGCGCCGATCTGTTGGGTGGCGGCTTGGCCCAGAGTCACGGTGCTGAGGACCAAGAAGCGACGGCAAGTCCGCCTGCTTCCCGAGCCCAGGCCGGTCACCACCGGCAGCCCGAGATCCAGGCAGCCCGCATGGTCCCCGGCGATGCCTCCGCCGTCATCCCGTTGCGGCTCACCACCCGGGCCCCGAGCGGCGGCCGCGCGCCGGACTGTGCAGCGGGGCCGCACAGCCGGACGGCCCGACCCGCGGGATGCGGGTCGGGCCGTCCGGAGGGAGATCAAGCCTTCTTGGTCTCCCAGAAGATCCGGTCGATCTCGGCGATGAGCTCCAGGGCCTTCTCACCGGTCTTCGGGTCGGTCGATCCCTTGGCGGCCGACAGGGCCTTCAGGGTGTCGTTGACCAGGGTGTGGAGCTCCGGGTACTTCTCGAAGTGCGGAGGCTTGAAGTAGTCGCTCCACAGCACCGAGACGTGGTGCTTGGCCAGCTCGGCGCGCTGCTCCTTGATGACCGTCGCGCGTGCCTGGTAGTGCGGGTCGTCGTTGGCGGCCATCTTCTCCTGGACGGCCTTGACCGACTCGGCCTCGATGCGGGCCTGGGCCGGGTCGTAGACGCCGCAGGGAAGGTCGCAGTGCGCGCTGACCTTCACCTTGGGGGCAAACAGGCGGGAGAGCATGAAGCTGTCCTTCCTCGTGATCGTCTTCTCAGGTGGGACATTACTCGGTGAGAGACGGGTTTACGCGAGTGCCCCCGGGGGCTTAGGACAAAAGTCCGGGTTGATCATGGGACTCGTGGAGGAACCGGACAACGGGACAGCCGGGAGGTGCGCATGGCGCTGGAGGACGAGCGGTCGGCGCGGGGGCCGTTGCTGCCCTTCGGGGTCGCGGAGGTGGCCGGGCCCTCCATGCTTCCGGCGCTGCGCCACGGGGACCTGCTGCTGGTGCGGTACGGGGCGGCCCTGCGGCCCGGGGCGGTGGTCGTGCTGCGGCACCCGCTCCAGCAGGACCTGCTGATCGTCAAGCGGCTCGCGGAGCGGCGGGACGGCGGCTGGTGGGGGCTGGGCGACAACCCCGCTGCCGAGGGTGTCGACAGCCGGGTGTTCGGGGTGGTGCCCGACGAACTGCTGCTGGGGAGGGCACTGCTGCGGTACCGGGGGATCCGGCCGGGCCGTCAGCGCTCGCCGTTCGCGGTGCTCGGCTGGCTCGTCTCGCTGCCGGTGCGGCCCGTGCCGGCGCTCTCCAGGCGCTTGCGGGCCCGGTAGGCCGCCACGTTCGCCCGGGTGGCGCAGCGGTCGGAGCAGTAGCGGCGGGAGCGGTTGGTGGACGTGTCGAGGTAGGCGTTGCGGCACGGGGGCGCCTGGCACAGGCCGAGCCGGTCGGCGCCGAACTCGGTCAGGTGGAAGGCCAGGCCCATGGCGGCGATCGCCGCGTACCCGGCGGTCGCGTTGGACGGGTGCTCCGCCAGGTGGAGGTGCCAGCGGGGGCGGCCCTCGTCGTCCAGGAGGTCGTGCCCCGAGATCTGCGGGCTCACGGGGAACTCCAGCAGCAGGGAGTTCAGCAGGTCGACGGCGCGGGTGTGGTCGCCCGCGTCGGCGGAGGTGAAGACGGCCCGCAGCCTGCCCCGCACCGCGCGGAAGCGGGTCACGTCGGCGTCCGTCACCCGACGGGACATCTGGGTCATCTCGCCGAAGAGCGCGCGGACCGCGTCGACGGAGGTCAGCGCGTCGGTGCTGCGTGCCGGTTCCTCGGTGTTCACCAGGCGCACGGCGTAGTCCGAGTAATGGGCCAGTTCCACTTGTAGTCCTTACCGGGGCGGGTTAGGGTTCCACACGTCAAGCGTAAGGGATGCGCTCGCTATCGGGGTGTTACGGAGGATGTTATGGGCGAAGCCGTCGCGACCACCGACTGGGCGGCCTGGCAGGACAGCTGGGACCGCCAGCAGGAGTGGTACATGCCTGACCGGGAGGAGCGCTTCCGGGTCATGCTCGACATGGTCGAGGCGTGCGTGGGGACCGCTCCCCGGGTGCTCGACCTCGCCTGCGGCACGGGGAGTATCACGAAGCGGCTGCTCGAACGGTTCCCGAACGCCACCAGCGTGGGAGTCGACCTCGACCCCGCCCTGCTGACCATCGCGGAAGGGTACTTCGCCGGGGACGGCCGGGTCCGGTTCGTGCGGGCCGACCTCACCGACCCCGGCTGGACCGCGCTCCTGCCGGACGGGCCGTAC
The DNA here is from genome assembly GCF_001865245.1 of Streptomyces sp. CC53. Taxonomy (GTDB): domain Bacteria; phylum Actinomycetota; class Actinomycetes; order Streptomycetales; family Streptomycetaceae; genus Streptomyces. The sequence continues at coordinate 39,092 of NZ_MKXB01000026.1, forward strand.
GACGCCGTGCTCACCGCCACCGCGCTGCACTGGCTGAACGTCGGGCCCCTGGCCGCCCTGTACGGGCAGCTCGCCGGCGTGGTCCGGGACGGCGGGGCGTTCATGAACGCCGACCGCATGATCGACGGGACCACTCCCCGCATCAACGCGGCCGAACGCGCCCACCGGCACGCCGCGATGGACCGCGCCAAGGCGCACGGCGTGCCCGACTGGGCGGAGTGGTGGCGGCTGGCCGCCGAGGACCCGGTGCTCGCCGGGCCGACCGCCGAGCGGTTCGCGATCTACGGCGAGCACGCGGACGGCGAGACCCCTTCGGCGCAGTGGCACACCCGCGCGCTGCTGGACGCGGGCTTCGGGGAGGCCAGGACGGTGTGGGCGTCGCCGTCGGACGCCCTGGTCCTGGCCCTGCGGTAGGCGGAGGCCCCGAGCACGCGAAGAGGGGCGGTACGGGTGCCCGGCACCCGTACCGCCCCTCTTCGCCGTCGTCACAGGACCTTGGACAGGAACGCCTTCGTCCGCTCGTGCTGCGGGTCGGTCAGGACGTCGCGCGGGTTGCCCGACTCCACGACCACGCCGCCGTCCATGAAGACCAGCGAGTCGCCGACCTCCCGGGCGAAGCCCATCTCGTGGGTGACGACCACCATCGTCATGCCCGACTCGGCCAGGTCGCGCATGACGTCGAGGACGTCACCGACCAGCTCCGGGTCCAGCGCCGACGTCGGCTCGTCGAACAGCATCAGCTTCGGCTCCATGGCCAGCGCGCGCGCGATCGCCACCCGCTGCTGCTGGCCGCCGGAGAGCTGCGAGGGGTAGTGGTTGGCCCGCTCGGCCAGGCCCACCCGGTTCAGCAGCTCCAGCGCCCGCTCCCGTGCGGTGGACCGGGACTCGCGCCTGACCTGGACCGGCGCCTCCATGACGTTCTCGACGGCCGTCATGTGCGGGAACAGGTTGAAGCGCTGGAACACCATGCCGATGTCCCGCCGCTTCAGCGCGACCTCGCTGTCCTTGAGCTCGTAGAGCTTGTCGCCCTTCTGGCGGTACCCGACGAGCTCGCCGTCGACGTAGAGCCGTCCGGCGCTGATCTGCTCCAGGTGGTTGATGCAGCGCAGGAACGTCGACTTGCCGGAGCCGGACGGGCCGATGAGGCAGAACACCTCGCCCCGCTGCACCTCCAGGTCGATGCCCTTGAGGATGTGTGCGGCGCCGAAGGACTTGTGGACGCCCTCGGCCTTCACCATGGCGGTCATGCCTTGACTCCCTGACGGCTGGAGAAGGACAGCAGGTTCTTCTTGACCTTCTGCCACGGGGTGGGCGGCAGCGTGCGGGAGGAGCCGCGCGCGTAGTACCGCTCCAGGTAGTACTGCCCGACGCTGAGGATCGACGTCATCAGCAGGTACCAGGAGGCCGCGAGGAACAGCATCTCCACCGGGGCGCCGGACGTCTGGCCGATGTCCTGGGCGTTGCGTAGCAGTTCGTAGTACTGGACCGCGGCCACCAGTGAGGTCGTCTTCAGCATGTTGATGACCTCGTTGCCCGTGGGGGGCACGATGACGCGCATGGCCTGCGGGATCACGATGCGGCGCAGCGTCCTGCTGTGGCTCATGCCGAGCGCGTGGGCGGCCTCGGTCTGGCCCTCGTCGACCGCGAGGAGGCCCGCGCGGCAGATCTCGGCCATGTACGCGGCCTCGTTGAGGCCGAGGCCCAGGAGCGCCGTCAGGAACGGCGTCATGAAGTCGGACCACTCGTCCTTGTAGAACGGCCCGAGGTTGATGAACTCGAAGACCAGGCCCAGGTTGAACCAGACCATCAGCTGGACGAGGACCGGGGTGCCCCGGAAGAACCAGATGTAGAACCAGGCGATCGACGACGTCACCGGGTTCTTCGACAGCCGCATGACGGCGAGGACGATGCCGCCGACGATGCCGATGGCCATGGAAAGGACGGTCAGCAGGAGGGTCTGGCCGACGCCCTCAAGGATGCGGTCGTCGAAGAAGTACTCGGGGATCGCGTCCCAGTTGATCTTGCCTTGGGCGAACGCGTACACGATCGCCACGAACAGGGCGATGGCGACGACGGCGGTGACGTACCGGCCGTAGTGGCGGACGGGGATCGCCTTGATCGCCTCCGGGCCGGAGGGCGGGGTGGCGCCCTCCGGGCCCTTCTTCTCGATGTCGATTGTCACGGGTGGTGCCTCTCAGTGGCCTGTGCTGCGGATGCCGGGCCCTGACTCAGGAACCACCGTTGATCTTCGCCTCGGTCACGGCGCCCTCGGCGACGCCCCACTTGTCGAGGACCTTCTGGTACTCGCCGTTGGCGATGATCGCGTCCATGGCGGCCTTGATCGCGTCACGCAGCTGGGCGTTGTCCTTGGCGAGCGCGATGCCGTACGGGGCGGCCTCCACCTGCTCGCCGACGATCTGGAAGTCGTTGCCGCCGCCGGAGGTCTTCACCGTGTACGCGGCGACCGGGAAGTCGGAGGAGCCGGCGTCGGCGCCGCCCGCGCGCAGGCGGGTCTGGGCCTGCTGGTCGGTGTCGAAGGCCTCGATCGTGATCGCGTCCTTCTTGTCCTTCGTGCACTTCTCCGACTGGTCCTTGGCCAGGTCCTCGGAGACGGTGCCGCGCTGGACGACGATCTTCTTGCCGCAGAGGTCGGCCCAGCCCTTGATGCCCTTGTCGTCGCCCTTCTTGGTGTAGATCGAGACACCGGCGTTGAAGTAGTCGACGAAGTCGACGCCCTCACCGACCTTCTTGCCGGTCTCCGAGTCGACACCTTCCTGGCGGTCCTTGGTGTCCGTCATGGCGGACATCGCCATGTCGTAGCGCTTGGCGCGCAGACCCGTGATCAGCGTGTCGAAGGTGCCGTTCTCGAACTCGAACGTCACGCCGAGCTGCTTGCCCATGGCGGCGGCGAGATCGGGGTCGATACCGACGGTCTTGCCGTCCTCGTCCTTGAATTCGACCGGGGCGTACGCGATGTCCGATCCGACCTTGATGACGCCCTTGTCGCGGATGGCCTGCGGCAGCTTGTCGGCGAGCGGGGCGGCTGAGGTCTCCGCGCCCTTGGTCTCCTTGTCGGAGGCACCGTTGTTGGCGGTCTGGTCGCCGCACGCGGTGAGCAGCATGGCGCCGGCGACCGCGGTCGCTGCGAGCGCGGCGGTCCGGGACGTCCGCAGCGTCCGGGTCTTCGCGGCGATCGAGCGGCGGGTGGTGCTTGCGGTCATGGTCGGGTTCCTCCGGCGGGTGAAAGGAATGCCTATAGGTCGGGCACACACCTTCGAGTGTCGCGACCTCGTGTGATTACGGCATCTTGCCATTCGGACCACCCGTAACAAGGGCTCACGCATGTCAAAATCGGGTAACGGGTGATACCTGAACCTCAACATCCCGGCCCACCAAGGCCGAACCTTCTGCGGACGAGGGGCTGGTCAGCCGGAAATCCTCCGGTTGATCTCGCGATCCGGACGGGATTGCGACCGCAATCCGGAAGTACTGCTGACTTGTCCAGATATTCGCCTATGAGTCATGTCACCGCCCTCCTGTGTTCCGCGCACGGCGGAAGGCCCTCCGGCGGCTCCGCGAGGTGACGGAGGGTGACCGGATCCCCCGCGGAGGGTCGCGTCGCCGCCCTTCGCGGAACCGTCCGGCGCGTGGCGCTCCTGTGGGCGGGGGTCCGCTCCTGTGGGCGGGATCGCGTGAAACCTACTCGTCGGTAGTGCCCTTCGTCGGGTAAGAAGGATCCTTACACCCCTCATCCGGGGCTCAGGGCGCGTTGTGCGGCGCGCCCGCGCGTCCGTACCCACCCCTGCCGGGCGGTCCAACCGCCTGGAGCAGGGCGCGGACGCGGTGCCCGCCCACCCCTCCTCAACCAGGAGTGGCAACCCTCAAACGATGAAGACTTAAGGGGTCAACCCAATATGGCAGCGGAGATCGTCAACCCTCACAGCGACAGCGATACCGGCAGCGGTACGCCGATCGCCCCGTCGGACGAGCCCTTCGACCCGGCATTCGCCCTCCACCGGGGCGGCAAGATGGCGGTGCAGTCCACCGTCCCCGTCAGGAACAAGGACGACCTGTCCCTCGCGTACACGCCCGGCGTGGCCAAGGTGTGCAGCGCCATCGCCGAGCGCCCCGAGCTGGTCCACGACTACACCTGGAAGTCGCAGGTCGTCGCAGTCGTCACGGACGGCACGGCGGTGCTGGGCCTCGGGGACATCGGACCCGAGGCGTCCCTCCCGGTGATGGAGGGCAAGGCCATCCTCTTCAAGCAGTTCGGCGGCGTGGACGCGGTGCCCATCGCGCTCGCCACGACCGACACCGACGAGATCGTCGACACCGTCGTCCGGCTCGCCCCCTCCTTCGGCGGCGTGAACCTGGAGGACATCTCGGCGCCGCGCTGCTTCGAGATCGAGCGCCGGCTCCAGGAGCGGCTGGACATCCCGGTCTTCCACGACGACCAGCACGGCACGGCCATCGTGACGCTGGCCGCCCTGCGGAACGCCGCGAAGCTCACCGGGCGCGGCCTCGGCGACCTGCGCGCGGTGATCTCGGGCGCCGGCGCGGCGGGTGTCGCCATCGCCAAGTTCCTGCTGGAGGCCGGTATCGGCGACGTGGCGGTCGCGGACCGCAAGGGCGTCGTCAGCCGGGACCGGGAGGACCTCACGCCGGTCAAGCGGGAGCTCGCCGAGCTCACCAACAAGGCGGGCCTGTCCGGCTCGCTGGAGTCGGCCCTCGCCGGCGCGGACGTCTTCATCGGCGTCTCCGGCGGTACGGTCCCGGAGCCGGCGGTCGCCTCCATGGCACCCGACGCGTTCGTCTTCGCCATGGCGAACCCGAACCCGGAGGTCCACCCGGACATCGCCCACAAGTACGCGGCGGTCGTGGCCACCGGTCGGTCCGACTTCCCGAACCAGATCAACAACGTGCTGGCGTTCCCGGGCATCTTCGCCGGCGCCCTCCAGGTGCGGGCCTCCCGCATCACCGAGGGCATGAAGATCGCTGCCGCGAACGCGCTGGCGGACGTGGTGGGCGACGACCTGGCCGCCGACTACGTGATCCCGTCCCCCTTCGACGAGCGCGTCGCCCCTGCGGTCACGGCGGCCGTCGCCGCCGCGGCCCGCGCGGAGGGCGTCGCCCGCCGCTGAGCCGTCCCGGGCGGCCGGCGCACCTCACCCCGGCCCCCGACGCACAGCGCGCACCGCACCACCACGGGCCGTGCCGCGCCTCCACCCGGGGCAGCGGCACGGCCCGCCGCGTTGCCGCTTCCCGGGCTCACACCGGCGGGGCGGAGGCCGTCGGCCGCCCGGCGGGCCCGGCCCGCGCGCAGGCGACCGGCGCGTGGCGGGGCGGCCGACGGCGCCGACGCCTT
>NZ_MKXB01000027.1 GCF_001865245.1 Streptomyces sp. CC53
GCCGCACCCGCCGGCCCCGCCGGGGCGCAGGGCGCCTCCGCGACCGGCGCCCGCAGCGCCCCGTACGGTCCGTCCGGGGGACCCGGCGCCGCCCCCGGACCGACCGGCGCCCCCGGCCGCGCCGGCACGGCGCTCGCGGTGCCCCGGCAGCGCGGCACGGAACGCGGCCCCGGCCAGCGGGTGACCAGCGGCGACATCGCCGCCCTGCGCTCCGTCGGCGAGCTCTTCCGCACCCTCGACCACGCCTACGGCGGCGGTCACGCCCGGCAGGCCCTCGTCCGGTACCTGGAGCACGAGGCCGAGCCGATGCTGCGCGGCTGCTACGGCGAATCCGTCGGACGGCGGCTCTTCGGCGCCGCCGCCGACCTGACCCGGCTGGCCGGCTGGACCTCGTACGACATCGCCGCCCACGGCCTGGCCCAGCGGTACTTCGTGCAGGCCCTGCGGCTGTCGCAGGCCGCGGGGGACCGGGCCTACGGCTCGTACGTCCTGCTCACCATGAGCCGCCAGGCCGTCTACCTCGGCCACGGGCGGGAGGCCGTGCAGCTCGCCCGCGTCGCCCAGCAGGGCATCGGCTCCTCCGCGCCGCCCGTCGTCCTCGCCCTCCTGCACGCGGTGGAGGCGCGGGGGCACGCGGTGCTGGGCGAGGTCCGCGCCTGCACGTCCTCCCTTGTGCGGGCCGAGCGGTCGCTCGACGCGTCCCGGCCCGGGGACGAGGTGCCGTACTGGGCGCGGCCCTTCGACGAGGCGCAGCTCGCCGACGAGTTCGCGCACTGCCACCGCGACCTCCAGCAGTACCGGGCCGCCGCCCAGCACGCCGAGCGGGCGCTGCGCCTGTACGGGGCGGGCTACACGCGCAGCCGCACGTTCTGCCGCGTCGTGCTGGCCGCGTCCCGGCTCGGCCTCGGCGAGCTCGACCAGGCATGCGCCCTGGGCGCCGAGGCGGCGCAGCAGGCGTCCGAGATGCGGTCGGCACGGGCCGCCGAGTACGTACGCGACTTCGAGCGGCGGCTGGAGCCCTACCGGGAGGCCGCGGCCGTGCGGACCTACCGCGACCGGGTGTCGGCCCTGGCCTGAGCGCGGTCCGGACGCGCGGGGCCCGGGGACGGCCCCCCGTGCCGTCCCCGGGCCCCGTCCCCCCTGCGCGCCGGCCCGTCCCCCTCCGCCGGGCGGCGCGCTCACCGGGGCCGGGCGGGCGCCGGCCCCGGCGCCCCGTCGGTCAGGCCGCCTCCTCCAGGCCGGAGCCCGGATGGGCCGGGGGCAGGCCCAGGTCGCGGAGGATCGCCTGCGCCGCGCGGTGGCCCGAGTGCAGCGCCCCCTGCGGGGTGCTCACGTCCCGGTGGTCGCCGCACACGTACAGGCCGGCCAGCAGGCGCACCGGCCGGAGCAGGTCGTGCGGTGGCGGCATGGCCGGCACGGCCTCCGGGTCGTGCCGCACCGCGAGCAGCTCCCAGTCGCCGGTGGCCGTGCCGTACAGCGACGCCAGGTGGCGCCGGACCCGGCGGTCGAGGTCGTCCGGCGGCGTGCCGAGGACCGTCGACGTGATCAGCGTGCGGCCCTTCGGCGCGCGGGACGGGTCGACCTCGCTCATCACCGCCGTGTGCGACACGGGACCCGCCCGGTCCGCGTCCAGGACCAGCGACGCCGCGGTCGCGGGCGCCTCGGGCGCCGTGTGGTGCAGGACCGTCATCGGGTGGAAGCCGGGCACGCGCAGGCCGGGCAGCAGTTCGGCCGCCGCCCGCGCGCCCGTCGCCACCACCAGCGAGCGGCAGCGGAACTCGCCGTGCTCCGCGGTCAGGACCCGGTTGATCGAGGCGTCCTTGACGCGGACGCCGGTCCGTACCGTGCCGTCCGGCAGCGCCGCCGCCATCCGCTGCGGCAGCGCGGCGGAGCCACCGCCCGGGACGCACAGCCGACCCCGGGCGAAGCCGCGCAGCGCCAGGTCCGCGCAGCGGCTGGAGGTGATCAGTTCCGGGTCGCTGAGGAGCGCCGTGAGCAGCGGCCGCAGGAACGTTCCGACCGTGCGCGGTGGCAGCCCCCGCGCCAACAGGGCCTCCATCGCGGGGCGTTCCCGGCGGGCCATGAGCCGTTCCGTCGGCGTGCCCGCGAGACGGGCCAGCGAGGCGCCGAGCCGCGCGTGGTCGAGGGGCCGCGGCGCCGCCGCCAGTGCACGGGCCCGGGTCAGGGCCGCACGGGCACCGCCCCGCACCTCGCCCGTGCGGTGCAGCCGGCCGCCGCTGTGCACCAGCACGCCCGGGAGGAAACGGCGCAGCAGGCCGGGGTCGACTCCCGGGGCGCGCTGGAGCTCCGCTGACGACGTGGTGAGCAGGTGCCAGAGCCGGTCCAGCCGGAACCCGTCGACGTGGTCGGTGGCCATGCGGCCGCCGGCCTGCGGAGCGGCTTCCAGGACGCGTACGGCGAGGCCGGCGCCGGTGAGGTGGTGGGCCGCGGACAGCCCCGCGAGCCCCGCTCCGACGATGACGACGTCCGCGTGCTGATCTGTGGTACTGAGCACGTGACCCTCCCCGGGTGACGGTTCGGTGCGTGGGTGGCTCATGCCCTGGACAGGCCCCCGGAATGCCCGAGTTCGGGGCCCGAGCGTCCCTTGCGGCACCCGAGCGTAGGGGGCCGCGACGGGTGTTGGGCAGTCGCGCGTGGAGGGGGTCACCGATGCACGGAGGTCGCACAGGCGTGCAGCCGCACGGGTGCTGTCGCGCGGAGCCGGGCACGGGCGGCGGTCGGGGGCGAAGGGGACGCGCAGGGGGCGTCGGCGGACGCGGAAGGGGATCGCACGTACGGCGGACGCGGGGGCTCCCGTCGCCCCTGCCCGGTGTGCACCCCCCCGGGGCGGCACGGGGAGACGGGCGCGCGGGCGCCGCCCGGAGCGGACGCGGCCCTCCCGCCCGGGCGTCGCGGCGGGGAGCCGGGCCGGTGGTCCGCGGGCCGCGCGGCACGGACGGGCCCGGGACCGACCGGCGGCCGGGGCCCCGCTTGACGGGGCCGTCGCGGCGGCCAGCCGGAGGCGTGCGCCCGCCCGGTGGGGCCGCTACGCCCGGTGGGGCCGCTAGGCGGCGGCCGCGCGGATGGCCGCGTCCACCGTGGGGAAGGCGAAGCGGAAGCCGGACTCCAGCAGGCGGGCCGGCAGCACCCGCTGGCTGCCCACGATGTCGTCCGCGAAGTCGCCGAGCACCAGGCGCAGCACCGCGGCCGGCACCGGGAACGGCGTGGGGCGGCGCAGGACGCGGCCCATCGCCGCCGTCACCTCCCGGTTGGTGACCGGCTCGGGGGCCGTCAGGTTCACCGGGCCCGACAGCTCCGGGGTGTCGACGAGGTGCCGCAGCGCCGCCACCTCGTCGTGCAGCGAGATGAAGCTCCAGTACTGGCGGCCGTCCCCGAGGCGACCCCCCAGACCCGCCCGGAACACCGGGAACAGCCGCCCCCACGCGCCCCCCTCGCGGGCGACCACGAGGCCGGTGCGGGCGTAGGCCACGCGGATGCCGGCCTCCTCCGCCGCCGTGGCGGCCTCCTCCCACTCGACGCACACCGAGGGGAGGAAGCCGTCGCCGGCCGGCGCCGACTCGTCCACCGCCCGCGTGCCCGTGTCGCCGTAGTAGCCGAGCGCCGTCCCGCACACCAGGACCTCGGGCGGCACGTCCAGCGACGCCACCGCCTCCGCGATCGCCGCGGTGCCCAGGACCCGGCTGTCCCGGATCTCCCGCTTGTACGCCTCCGTCCACCGCCGGTCGCCCACCCCGGCGCCCGCCAGGTGGACGACGGCGTCGCAGCCGGCGAGCCCCGCCACGTCCACGTACTGCCGCTTCGGGTCCCACTCCACCTCGTGCGCCGTCCGCGCCGGGTGCCGCACCAGCCGGACCACCTCGTGGCCGTCGGCGCGCAGCGACCGCACGAGGGCGGCGCCGATCAGTCCGTGGGAGCCGGTCACGGCCACCCGCCGGACGGGGCCCCGGGGGGTGGAGGAGCGCTCGCGAAAAGTCATGGGCCCATCCTGCCCCCCGTGGCACAGTGGCGGCCATGAGCACCCCACCGGCACCCGGCTCCTTCCTCATACGGCCCGCTCGCGCGGCGGACGGCGACGCACTGAGCGCGCTGGACCACGCCACCTGGTCCACCCTGCACGCCGTCATGCCGCGGCCCGAGCCGCCGTTCGCCCCGTTCTTCGACGACCGGCACGTGCCCGAGGACATTCTCGTCGCGGACCCCGGCGACGGACGCCCGGTCGGCTACGTGCGGTTCGTCCTGCCCACCCCCATGCCGTGCAACGCGCACGTGCGCCAGATCCAGGGCCTCGCCGTCGCCGAGCCGGCACGGGGCCGCGGGCTCGCACGGGCCCTGCTGCGGGCCGCGTGCGAGGAGGCGCTGCGCCGCGGCGCCGTCCGGATGACGCTGCGCGTGCTCGGGCACAACACGCCCGCCCGCCGCCTCTACGAGTCGGAGGGCTTCACCGTGGAGGGTGTGCTGCCGGGCGAGTTCCTCCTCGACGGGGCGTACGTGGACGACGTGCTCATGGGGCGCACGCTCGTGGACCCGGCGTGAGCCCGTCAGCCCCCGAAGCGGTCCCACAGCCGGGGTAGCCGCTCGGCCAGGGCCTCGTCGTCGTCCGGGTCCAGCGGGGTGCCGTCGGGCTGGGCGGGCGGCGCGGGCAGCCCCAGGTCCGGCGTCTCCAGCCCGGTGAGCTGCTCGTACGCCTCGTCCGCCGCGTACCCCAGCTCCTCCCCGTCCCCGTCCACCGCCGGGTCGAAGTCCTCCAGCAGCTCGGCGAGCGACTCCGCGTCGTGCACGGCCCCCTCGAACACCTCCCTGCCCTGCCCGATCAGCCAGCAGCGGAAGGAGTCGAAGGCGTCGTCGCCCGCCTCGCCGAGCAGGATCGCCGCGGCGGTCAGCAGGTCCCAGGAGTTGGCCCGGTTGTAGCGGGCCTCGAAATGGCGGGCGAAGTCGACGACCGACTCCGGATCGAGTTGCACGAGCCGCTCTACCAGCAGCTCGGCGTGATCGTCGGGGTCGCCCTCGGCGGCCTCGCGGGTGCTGTCGACGATCTCCCAGAACTCCGTCTCGTCCATCACGGGACCAGCATCGAGCCGGACGGGCGCCCGCGCACGCGGAGCGGCCCGGCGGGGCGCCGAGCGGGCGCGTCACCTCGCGGTGGGCACGGGCGCGGAGCACGTGCGGCGCCCGGCAGGCAGCGTCCCGCCCACGCGCCGCCGGGGGCGGGCCCGACCGGGGGACGCCCCGGAAGTCCCCGGAATACCCGACAGAAGATGTCGCCTTCGGGTGGCAGGTTTGCTGCATGACCACCGACACCACCGTCCCGTCCCGCCCCCTCGCCGGTACCGTCGCGCTCGTCGCCGGCGCCACCCGGGGCGCCGGCCGGGCCATCGCCGTGCAGCTCGGCGCCGCGGGCGCCACCGTCTACGCGACCGGGCGCACCACGCGCAGGCACACCAGCGAGGTCGGCAGGCCCACCGAGACCGTCGAGGAGACCGCCGAGCTGGTCACCGCCGCCGGCGGCCAGGGCGTCGCCGTCCCCACCGACCACCTGGAACCCGAGCAGGTCCGCGCCCTCGTGGACCGCGTGGACCGTGAGCAGGGGCGTCTCGACGTCCTCGTCAACAGCCTCTGGGGCGGCGACCACCTGCTGAAGTTCGGCGTCAAGATGTGGGACACCGACCTGGACGAGGGGCTGCGCATGCTGGACCTCGGCATCCGCAGCCACGCGATCACCAGCCACATCGCGCTGCCGCTGCTCATCCGGCGCCCCGGCGGCCTCGTGGTCGAGATGACCGACGGCACCGCCGAGTACAACCGGCGCTTCCGGGAGAACTTCTTCTTCGACCTCGCCAAGAACGCGCCCCTGCGCATGGCCTTCGCCCTCGCGCACGACCTGGAGGACGCCGGCTGCACCGCGGTCGCCCTCACCCCCGGTTTCCTCCGCTCCGAGGAGATGCTCGACCACTTCGGCGTACGGGAGGAGAACTGGCGCGACGCGTGCGCCCGCGAACCGCACTTCGCGATCGCCGAGTCGCCGGTGTACGTCGGTCGCGGCGTCGCCGCGCTCGCCGCCGACCCCGGCAAGTCCCGCTGGAGCGGCCAGTCCCTCAACAGTGCCCAACTCGCCCAGGAGTACGGCTTCACCGATGCGGACGGCTCCCGGCCGGACGCCTGGGCCTACTTCCGCGACGTCGTCCACGGCGGCAAGCAGGCGTCGGCGGACGCCTACCGCTAGGGGTTCCTCCGGTGCGGTGGCGCCGTCCTCCCCGGAGGCGGGCGGGGCGGCGGGCAGACGTGACGCCTGGGCGCGGGCCCCCGGCCCCGGAGCCGGTCGGTTCAGCCGCCGGACGGCTCGCCGCCGGTGTCCGGGCCGCCGCCGGGGGCGTACAGCTGCCGCAGTCGCGCCGCGGCCTCGGTGAACCTGGCCCGCAGGGACGCCGGCTCCAGCACCTCGGCCTCCGGGCCCAGGGCCAGCAGCTGGCCGTACGCGACGTCGTCGGACTCCACCGGAAGGGTGACGGTCACCCGGCCGGAGGGGTCCGGCCCGCCGGCCGCGGCCAGCGCCTCACGGGCCGCCGCCCGGTCCGTGACGTACGGCAGGCTCCGGGCGCCCGCCTCCGACAGCCGCACCACGACGGCCGTGCGCAGCAGGGCGCGGGCGAACGCCGACGCCCGCTCCTCCCAGAACGCCGGCAGGTCGAAGCCCTCGTCCCGGACGAACGTCTCCCCGGACGGTTCCACGGACGTGAAGCGGTCCACCCGGTACACCCGGAAGGCGCCGCCGTCCGCCCGCGCGCACAGGTACCAGACGCCCGCCTTCAGCACGAGCCCGTACGGGGCCAGCTCCCGGTCCACCTCGGCGTCGCCCCGCCGGTAGCGGGCCCGCACGCACCGGTCCGCCCACACCGCCCGGGCGACCGCCGGCAGCAGCTCCGGGGTCCCGGGCTCCTGGTACCAGGCGGGCGCGTCCAGGTGGAAGCGCTGCGCCGCGGACGCCGGGGCGTCCCGCAGGGAGGGCAGCAGCGCGGCGGACACCTTCAGCCGGGCCGCCGACGCGGCGTCGTCCAGGCCCATCTCCCGCAGGGCGCCCGGCACGCCGGAGAGGAACAGCGCCTCCGCCTCGCTGCGGGCCAGCCCGGTCAGCCGCGTGCGGTAGCCGCCGACCAGCCGGTAGCCGCCGGCCCGGCCCCGGTCCGCGTACACGGGGACGCCCGCCTCGGACAGGGCCTGCGCGTCCCGCTGCACGGTGCGCTCCGACACCTCCAGCTCCCGCGCCAGCTCGGCGGCGGTCATGGAGGGCCGGGACTGGAGCAGCAGCACCATCGTGATCAGTCGGGCGGCACGCATACCGCCATGATGCCCGGACGTGCCCGTGCCCCCGGGCGCGGGGAGGCGGACCGGGGGCACGGGCAGGGGCGCGGGGCGTCAGAGGCCGTAGCGCTCCCGGGCGTCCTTCACCGCGGAGGCGGCGACCTCGCCGCGCCGGGCGAGCTGGGCCAGGGCGGCGACGACGACCGACTGGGCGTCGACGCCGAAGTGGCGGCGGGCCGCCTCGCGGGTGTCGGACAGGCCGAAGCCGTCGGCACCGAGCGAGGTGTAGTCCTGCTCCACCCACTGCGCGATCTGGTCCGGGACCTGGCGCATGTAGTCGCTGACGGCCAGCACCGGGCCCTGCGCGTCGGCCAGCGCCTGGCGCACGTACGGCACCCGCTCCTCGCCGCGCAGCAGCGCCGCGTCGGCCTCCAGCGCGTCGCGCCGCAGCTCGGTCCACGAGGTCGCGGACCACACGTCGGCGGTCACGCCCCACTCCTCGACCAGCAGCCTCTGCGCCTCCAGGGCCCAGTGGATGGCCGTGCCGGAGGCCAGCAGCTGGATGCGCGGCGCGCCCTCGGCGCCCTGCCCCTGCCTGAACCGGTAGAGGCCCTTGACGATGCCCTCGTCGATGCCGGGGACGTCCGGCTTCGCCGGCTGCGGCATCGGCTCGTTGTAGACGGTCAGGTAGTAGAAGACGTTCGGGTCCTCGCCCGGGGCCGCCTCGCCGTACATGCGGCGCAGACCGTCCTTGACGATGGCGGCGACCTCGTACGCGAACGCCGGGTCGTAGGTCAGCGCGGCCGGGTTGGTGGCGGCGATGACGGGGGAGTGGCCGTCGGCGTGCTGGAGGCCCTCACCGGTCAGCGTGGTGCGGCCCGCGGTGGCGCCGACGAGGAAGCCGCGGCCGAGCTGGTCGCCGAGCTGCCACATCTGGTCGGCGGTGCGCTGCCAGCCGAACATCGAGTAGAAGATGTAGAACGGGATCATCGCTTCGCCGTGCGTGGAGTACGCGGTGGCGGCGGCGATGAAGTCGGCCATCGAACCGGCCTCGGTGATCCCCTCGTTGAGGATCTGGCCGTTCTGGGCCTCCTTGTAGTACATGAGCTGGTCGCGGTCGACCGGCTCGTACGTCTGGCCCTTCGGCGAGTAGATGCCGAGGGAGGGGAAGAGGCTCTCCATGCCGAAGGTGCGGGCCTCGTCGGGGACGATCGGCACCCACCGCTTGCCGGTCTCCTTGTCCCGCACGAGGTCCTTGACCAGCCGGACGAACGCCATGGTGGTGGCGACCGCCTGCGAGCCGGAGCCCTTGTCGAACGCGGTGAACGCCTTGTCGGCCGGGGCCGGCAGCGGCGCGACCGGGTGGACGCGGCGGGCCGGCGCGGGGCCGCCGAGGGCGGCGCGGCGCTCCTGGAGGTAGCGGACCTCGGGGGAGTCGGCGCCCGGGTGGCCGTAGGGCACCTGGCCGCCGTCGAAGGCGCTGTCCGGGATCGGCAGCCCGAGGAGGTCGCGCATCTCCTTGAACTCGGCGTCGGACAGCTTCTTCATCTGGTGGTTGGCGTTCTTCGACGCGAAGCCCTTGCCGAGGGTGTGGCCCTTGACGGTCTGCGCCAGGATCACCGTCGGTGCGCCCTTGAAGGACACGGCGGCCTTGTACGCCGCGAAGACCTTGCGGGACTCGTGGCCGCCGCGCGAGAAGTGGAAGCACTCGATGATCTTGTCGTCGGACAGCAGCTTCGCCATCTCGACGAGCGCGGGGTCCTTCCCGAAGAAGTCCTCGCGGATGTAGGCGGCGTCGCGGGTCTGGTACGTCTGGACCTGCGCGTCCGGTACCTCGCGCAGGCGGCGCACCAGCGCGCCGGTGGTGTCGAGCGCGAACAGCTCGTCCCAGGCGGAGCCCCACAGCGTCTTCACGACGTTCCAGCCGGCGCCGCGGAACTGGGCCTCCAGCTCCTGCACGATCTTGAAGTTGGCGCGGACGGGGCCGTCGAGGCGCTGCAGGTTGCAGTTGATGACGAAGGTCAGGTTGTCGAGGCCCTCGCGGGCCGCGAGCGCGAGCGCCGCGGTCGACTCGGGCTCGTCCATCTCGCCGTCGCCGAGGAACGCCCACACGTGCGAGGCGGAGACGTCCTTGATGCCGCGGTTGGTCAGGTACCGGTTGAACCGTGCCTGGTAGATCGCGGAGAGCGGGCCGAGGCCCATCGAGACGGTGGGGAACTCCCACAGCCAGGGCAGGCGGCGCGGGTGCGGGTAGGAGGGCAGGCCGTTGCCGCCGGACTCCTGCCGGAAGTTGTCGAGGTGCGCCTCGGTCAGCCGGCCGTCGAGGAAGGCGCGGGCGTAGATGCCGGGGGAGGCGTGGCCCTGGATGAAGAGCTGGTCGCCGGAGCCGTCCCGCTCCTTGCCCTGGAAGAAGTGGTTGAAGCCGGTCTCGTAGAGCCAGGCGGCGGAGGCGAAGGTGGCGATGTGGCCGCCGACGCCGTACTTCGAGCCGCGGGTCACCATCGCGGCGGCGTTCCACCGGTTCCAGGCGGTGATCCGCGCCTCCATCTCCTCGTCGCCGTCGAAGCCGTGGGAGCCCTCGGCGGCGGTCGGGATGGTGTTGACGTAGTCGGTCTCCAGCAGCTTGGGCAGCGCGACACCCGCGCCCTCGGCCCGCTCCAGGGTGCGGCGCATCAGGTAGGCGGCGCGGTGCGGCCCCGCGGCGGCGGCCACGGCGTCGAGCGACGCCTGCCACTCGGCGGTCTCCTCGGGGTCCCGGTCCGGGAGCTGGTCGAGCTCGCTCGGCTGGATGCGGTGGGGGTCGGTCATATGCGCCGCCTTCCGGAGTCGAAGGGGGGTGGGGGTGCCCTTGGTCTTGGCAGGACAGGGCGGCGGACTCTGGTGTAGTCCGCCGACGACTGTACGACCGTGATCGATGATCGATCAAAGGGGGTATCGCATTTTCCTATGCCCAAAGCCAAAGTAGGCATCGGGTGCCACAGAAGCAGGCACCCCGTGCCGTGTTTTCGCAGGTTTCGGCGCCCGTATGAGCGGGCGCCCCGGAGGATGAGCGTGCGGGCGGGCCGGGCAGTCGTCCGATGACTCGCCCGGTCAGTCCTGCGCGCGCGCCGCCTGGAGCGAGCCGCCGAGCCGCGGACCGATCCACCGCTTGAGGCGCCGCAGCGGCTCCAGCCGTCCCGCCGCGCGGTCCAGCCGGTAGTACAGCTGCGGCGGGACGTACGGCAGCAGCGGGGAGTGCCGCTGGCCCAGCAGCGCGAACATCCGCTCCGGCGCCAGGTCCATGTACCGCGGCAGGTCCTCGTACCAGCGGGCGCTGTAGTGGGCGGCGCTCTGCGCCGGCAGCAGCTCGGCGCGGCGCCGCTCCCCGTAGCCCGCCAGGGCCGCCTGGAGGCCGCCGCGGCCCCGTCCGCCCAGCGCCCCGGCCAGGGCGAGCGCGTCCTCCAGCGCGAGCGTCGTCCCCGCGCCGGTCGAGTAGTGCGTGGTGTGGGCGGCGTCCCCGAGCAGCACCAGGTTGCCGTGGTGCCAGGTGCGGTTGCTCAGCGTCCGGAAGGCCCGCCAGCGCACCGCGTCGCCGCCCTCGTCGCCGGCGATCAGCGGATGCCCGTCGAGCAGCTCCGCGAAGTGCCCCTCCAGCAGGGCCAGGGCGGCGTCCGCGCCGAGCCGGTCCAGTCCGAGGCCCCGCCACGTCTCCGGCCCGCACTCGACGACGCAGGTCGAGCGGTCACCGCTGAACCCGTAGCCGTACGCCCAGATCCAGCCGTGCTCCGTCTCGGTGAAGGCGAAGCTGAACGCGTCGAGGACCTTGGTCGTGCCGAGCCACGCGTACCGGTTGCGGCCGGTGCGCACCTGCGGGCCGAAGCGCGGCGCGAGGCTCTGCCGGAGGCGGCTGCCGACCCCGTCCGCGGCCACGACGAGGTCCGCGCCGCGCAGCAGGGGGCTGTCGGCGTCCGCCACCTCCTGCCCGTGCACGAGGCGCACGCCCAGGGTGCGTGCCCGCTCGGCCAGCAGCGCCAGCAACCGGTGGCGGCCGATGCCGAAGCCCTCGTCGCCGCGGTGCACCGTGCGCTGGCCGCGCACGAGTGCGACGCCGTCGCTCCACCGCACCGAGGCCGCCTCGACGGCCCGCGCGGACTCCGGGTCACCGGAGCGGAGCCGCTCCAGCAGCCCGCCCCAGTACGTCACGCCCCAGCCGTACGTGGAGCCGGCCGGGTCGCGTTCGATGACGGTGACGTCGTGCGACGGGTCCTGCAGCTTCATCAGCACGGAGAAGTACAGCCCGGCGGGGCCCCCGCCGACACAGACGATCTTCATGTACGGCCCTTCGGTGGCTTTACGCGTCCGATTCGTCGCGCACGGTAGCAGCTGCCCGCGCGACGCCGGTGAGGCGCGCTATTACGTGGGGCGTGGTGGCGGAGGACCCACACGGCATGCAGGAGTGTGGATCACGGGCGTGACCGACGTGGACCGGGATGACGACGTACTGGCCGGGGCCGCGAGGCTCCTCGGTGCGAAGACGAAGAAGGACGTCGGGCAGGAGGACGTGCGGCGCCTCGACGGCGGTGAGCGCGGTGCGTCAGGCGCGCGGCGCGCAGCCCAGGACGTGGGCCTTGACCAGGGAGCCGATCTCCGGGTCCCGGCGGCGGAACGCGTCCACCAGCTCCTGGTGCTCCTCCGCGTACTCCTTCTGGACCGTGCCCAGCCAGCGGATCGACAGCGCCGTGAACACCTCGATGCCGAGGCCCTCCCAGGTGTGCAGCAGGACCGCGTTGCGGGCCGCCCGCACCAGCTCACGGTGGAACGCCACGGTGTGCCGCACCTGCGCCGTGTCGTCCCCCCGGGCGTCCGCCTCGTACAGTGCCGCCACGTGCGGCTCCAGCGCCGAGCAGTCGTCCGCCAGCCGCAGGGCCGCCAGCTCCGCCGCGATCTGCTCCAGGCCCGCCCGCACCGGGTAGGACTCCTCCAGGTCCGCCGCCGTGAGGTTGCGGACCCGCACGCCCTTGTTCGGCGCCGACTCGATCAGCCGCAGTGACTCCAGCTCGCGCAGCGCCTCGCGGACGGGCGTCTGGCTCACCTGGAGCTCCGTCGCGATCCGCCGCTCCACGATCCGCTCGCCCGGCTTCCAGCGGCCGCTGACGATCCCCTCCACGATGTGCTCGCGGATCTGCTCGCGCAGCGAGTGCACGACGGGGGGCGGGGTGGTCATGGAGGGGACTCCTTCGCTGATGCCGGTGAGGCCATTATTCCGCCCGGGGTGACCCGCCGGTACGACGGCGCCCCCGCACCGGCCAAGTGCCGGGCGGGGGCGCCGCGTTGCTGTGTGCGAGGACCGGGGTCGTCCTACAGGCCGAGGTCGACCTCGAACTCGCCGGCCTCCAGGATCGCCTTGACCGCCGACAGGTAGCGGGCGGCGTCCGCGCCGTCCACCAGGCGGTGGTCGTAGGAGAGCGTCAGGTACGTCATGTGGCGCACGGCGATGGTCTCGCCGAGCTCCGGGTGGTCCACGACGACCGGGCGCTTGACCGTGGCGCCGATGCCCAGGATGGCGACCTGGTTCGGCGGCACGATGACGGTGTCGAACAGCGCGCCGCGCGAGCCGGTGTTGCTGATCGTGAAGGTCGCGCCCGACAGCTCGTCCGGGGTGATCTTGCTGGCCCGGACCTTGCCCGCCAGGTCGGCGGTGGCCTTGGCGATGCCCGCGATGTTGAGGTCGCCGGCGTTCTTGATGACTGGCGTCATCAGACCCTTCTCGGAGTCCACGGCGATGCCGATGTTCTCCGAGGCGAAGTACGTGATGGTGCCCTCGGCCTCGTTGATCCGGGCGTTGATGACCGGGTAGGCCTTCAGCGCCTGGGCCGCCGCCTTGACGAAGAACGGCATCGGGGACAGCTTCACGCCCTCGCGGGCCGCGAAGGCGTCCTTGGCGCGGGCGCGCAGCCGCATCAGCTTGGTGATGTCGACCTCGACGACCGACGACAGCTGCGCCTGCTCGTGCAGCGCCTTCAGCATGTTGTCGCCGATGACCTTGCGCATGCGGGTCATCTTGACGGTCTGGCCGCGCAGCGGGGAGACCTCCAGCGCCGGGGCCTTGGCTGCGGGCGCGGCCTGGGCGGCGGCCGGAGCCGGCGCGGCGGCGGCGGACTTCGCGGCCTCGGCGGCGGCGAGGACGTCCTGCTTGCGGATGCGTCCGCCGACACCGGTGCCCTTGACGCTGCCGAGGTCGACACCGTGCTCGGAGGCGAGCTTGCGCACCAGCGGGGTCACGTACGCGCCCTCGTCGGTGGCGCGGGCCGCGGCCGGGGCCTGGGCCGCCGGGGCGGGAGCCTGAGCGGGCGCCGGAGCCGGGGCGGCAGGGGCCTGCGCCGGGGCGGCCGGGGCCGGAGCAGCGGCGGGAGCCGGGGCGGCCGGGGCCTCGGCGGCGGGCGCCGGGGCGGCCGGGGCCTCCTGGGCGGGGGCGGGGGCCGCGGGCGCCGGGGCGGCGGCCGGAGCCGCACCCGCGGCACCGATGACGCCCAGCTTGGCGCCGACCTCCGCGGTCTCGTCCTCACCGACCGTGATCTCCAGCAGCACACCGGCGGCCGGGGCGGGGATCTCGGTGTCGACCTTGTCGGTGGAGACCTCCAGCAGCGGCTCGTCGGCGTCGACGCTGTCACCGACCGCCTTCAGCCAGCGGGTGACGGTGCCCTCCGTGACCGACTCGCCCAGCGCGGGCAGCGTGACGTCGGTGCCCTGGGCACCGCCGGCCGGAGCGGCCGGGGCCTCGGCGGCGGGCGCCGGGGCGGCCGGGGCCTCCTGGGCCGGAGCGGGGGCCGCGGGGGCCTCCTGCGCCGGGGCGGGGGCGGCCTCGGCGGCCGGGGCCGCGGCGGGGGCACCGGTGCCGTCGTCGATGACGGCGAGCTCGGCGCCGACCTCGACGGTCTCGTCCTCGGCGACCTTGATGTGGGACAGGACACCCGAGGCCGGGGCGGGGATCTCGGTGTCGACCTTGTCGGTGGAGACCTCGAGCAGCGGCTCGTCCGCCTCGACGCGCTCACCCTCGGCCTTCAGCCAGCGGGTGACGGTGCCCTCGGTGACGCTCTCGCCGAGCGCCGGCAGGGTTACGGAAACCGGCATGGTTTCACTAGCTCCTAACAGATCTGTGCGGTAAGTGGTCGCGCCCGGTGACTGGTGCGTCAGTCGTGGGAGTGGAGGGGCTTGCCGGCCAGCGCCAGGTGGGCCTCGCCGAGGGCCTCGTTCTGCGTCGGGTGCGCGTGGATGAGCTGGGCCACCTCGGCCGGCAGCGCCTCCCAGTTGTAGATGAGCTGCGCCTCGCCGACCTGCTCGCCCATGCGGTCACCGACCATGTGGACGCCGACCACGGCACCGTCCTTGACCTGGACGAGCTTGATCTCGCCCGCGGTCTTCAGAATCTTGCTCTTGCCGTTGCCCGCGAGGTTGTACTTCAGGGCGACGACCTTGTCCGCACCGTAGATCTCCTTGGCCTTGGCCTCGGTGATGCCCACGGAGGCGACCTCGGGGTGGCAGTACGTCACCCGGGGCACGCCGTCGTAGTCGACCGGGACCGGGTTCAGACCGGCCAGTCGCTCCGCCACCAGGATGCCCTCGGCGAAGCCGACGTGCGCGAGCTGCAGCGTCGGGACGAGGTCGCCCACCGCCGAGATCGTCGGCACGTTGGTGCGCATGTACTCGTCGACCAGGACGTAGCCGCGGTCCATGGCGACGCCCTGCTCCTCGTAGCCCAGGCCCGCGGAGACCGGGCCGCGGCCGATCGCGACCAGCAGCACCTCCGCCTCGAAGGTCTTGCCGTCCGCCAGGGTCACCTTCACACCGCTGTCGGTGTACTCGGCGCTCTGGAAGAACGTGCCGAGGTTGAACTTGATGCCGCGCTTGCGGAACGCGCGCTCAAGAAGCTTGGAGCTGTTCTCGTCCTCGACCGGCACGAGGTGCTTGAGGCCCTCGATGATCGTGACGTCGGTGCCGAAGGACTTCCAGGCGGAGGCGAACTCGACGCCGATGACACCGCCGCCGAGGATGATCGCGGACTCCGGGACCCGGTCCAGGACCAGCGCGTGGTCCGAGGAGAGGATGCGGTTGCCGTCGATCTCCAGGCCCGGCAGCGACTTCGGCACGGAGCCGGTGGCGAGCAGCACGTGGCGGCCCTCGATGCGCCGGCCGTCCACGTCGACGGAGGTGGGGGAGGACAGCCGGCCCTCGCCCTCGATGTAGGTCACCTTGCGGGAGGCGACCAGACCCTGCAGGCCCTTGTACAGGCCGCTGATCACGTCGTCCTTGTACTTGTGGACGCCCTTGATGTCGATGCCCTCGAACACGGCCTTGACACCGAACTGGTCCGCCTCGCGGGCCTGGTCGGCGACCTCGCCGGCGTGGAGCAGGGCCTTGGTGGGGATGCAGCCGCGGTGCAGGCAGGTGCCGCCCAGCTTGTCCTTCTCGATGAGTGCGACGTCCAGGCCAAGCTGCGCGCCCCGCGGGGCGGCGGCATAGCCGCCACTACCACCGCCGAGGATCACTAGGTCGAAAACGGTGCTGGCGTCGTTCGCCACGTCACGTCCTCCATGCATGAGCGCCGGTCGCCGGTCCTCAGTGACCTGCGGCGGCTGGTGTTCGGCCGCTGTCGATGTTCGGCCCTGTGGTGGGGGCCCTGTCCTGCCGGTCACCCATCTTCGCACTAGTCGACCCACACCGGGACGCGGGGCCGGGTCCTGAGACGGAGGATGATCCACCACCCGAGGTGGGGGCGGCGTACTGGCGTACGGATTTCGTTGAGAGCGAACGGAGCGCGCACGGCGAAGGCCCCGGACGAGTGACGTCCGGGGCCGTGGTGCACGCTGCGGACCGTACGGGCGGCCGGCCGCGGACCCCGTGCTGCCGGCCTGTCGAGCAGGCCGGCAGCCCTCCCCGGGGCGGTGTGCGTCAAGCCGTGTGCGGTGCCGGGGCGAGGTCAGCCGAGATCGCCGGCCGCGGTGCGCTCCGCCAGTCGCACCAGGGTCCGCACGGACGAGCCGGTGCCGCCCTTCGGGGTGTAGCCGAAGGGGCCGCCCTCGTTGAAGGCGGGGCCCGCGATGTCCAGGTGGGCCCAGGTGATCCCCTCGCCGACGAACTCCTTCAGGAACAGGCCGGCCACCAGGCCGCCGCCCATCCGCTCGCCCATGTTGGCGATGTCGGCGGTCGGCGAGTCCATGCCCTTGCGCAGGTCCGACGGCAGCGGCATCGGCCAGGACTGCTCGCCGACCTCCTCGGCGACCTCGTGGATCGCGGTGCGGTAGGCGTCGTCGTTCGCCATGATGCCGAACGTGCGGCTGCCCAGTGCCACCATCATCGCGCCGGTGAGGGTGGCCACGTCCACGATCGCGTCCGGGTTCTCCTCCGAGGCGCGGGTGATCGCGTCGGCCAGGACCAGGCGGCCCTCGGCGTCGGTGTTCAGCACCTCGACGGTCTTGCCGCTGTACATGCGCAGCACGTCGCCCGGGCGGGTGGCCGAACCGGACGGCATGTTCTCGGCGAGCGCCAGCCAGCCGGTGACGTTGACGGGCAGGCCGAGGCGGGCCGCCGCGACGACGGCGGCGAACACGGCGGCGGCGCCGCTCATGTCGCACTTCATCGTCTCGTTGTGGCCGGCGGGCTTCAGCGAGATGCCGCCCGAGTCGTACGTGATGCCCTTGCCGACCAGGGCGAGGGTCCGCTGCGCCTCCGGGTGCGTGTACGCGATCCGGACGAGGCGCGGCGGGTTCTGCGAGCCGGCGCCGACGCCGAGGATGCCGCCGTAGCCGCCCTTGGCGAGCGCCTTCTCGTCGAGGACCTGCACCTTGAGGCCGTTCTCCTTGCCGGCCGTGGTGGCGACGGCGGCGAACGCTTCGGGAGTCAGGTCGTTCGGCGGGGTGTTGATGAGGTCGCGGGCCCGGTTGACCTCCTCGGCCAGCACGAGTGCGCGCTCGGCGGCCGCCTTGTACGCCTTGTCGCGGGGCTTGCCGCCGAGCAGCGCCACCTCCGCCAGCGGGCCCTTCGCGTCCTTGCCCCGGTCCTGGTAGGCGGTGAAGGCGTACGCGCCGAGGAGCGCGCCCTCGGCGACGGCCTGCGCGTCCTCCGCGGAGTCCACGGGCAGCCCGAACGCGGCCTTCTTCGTGCCGTGCAGGGCGCGGGCCGCGGCGCCGGCGGCGCGGCGCAGCGTCTCCCGGGGGAAGGCCGCGTCCTTCTCGGGAGCCTGGCCGAGGCCGACGGCCACGACGAGCGGGGCCTTCACGCCGTCCGGGGAGGGCAGCTTGACGACCTCACCCTCGGCACCTGACGCACCGAGGGTTCCCAGGACGGCGGCGAGCTTTCCGTCGAACGCCGCGTCCACGGCCTCGGCGCCGGGCGCGGCGACGAGCCCCTTGCCGCCGTCGGCGGGCTTGGCGACACCGACGACGAGGGCGTCCGCGCGCAGCGTCGCAGCCCCGGCGGTGCTGAGAGTGAGAGCAGTCACGGTAGTGAGATCTCGCTTCCGTTGAGTCATGTGAGCGGTCGAGGGGTGGGCCGACCGTGCCCGCCGCATCGTAGACGGGCTTGTCAGGGCGTCACGGTGCGGCCCGGATGGAGCAGGGCTGAGCCTACGCGTGCCCGTCCGACTCGTTCAGGGGGCCGGATGTTCACTCTTCCGCAGCGTCTCTTTCATGTTCGGCGGATCAGCCCACGAACGGCGGCACCGCCCGCGCGGGGGCCGCCCGTCCCGGCGGCCGGCCGCCGTACCGCCTCCGGGCCGTGAGGCGCCGCCGCGCCCCCGTTCCGGCCCGTCCCGTACGCGGGGGAGGGAGCGGTGAGCAGCAGCCCACCGGCCGGTACGCGGCGGAGACGGCCCTTCGGCGGCCCCGTGGCGAGCCGGCCTCCGCCCGCCCTGCACCCGAGGGTTCCGAGCCGGGGCCGGGCTCGCCGGGGAAGCGGCGCCAACCGGCCGCCGACACGGCGGCCCTTCGCCGGGCACCGGCTCTTCATCGCACCCGGCCGCACCGCGGGCGTGCTCCGAAGGCGGTCGCTCCCGGCCGACGGGCGGGATGCCCGGGCTAACCGAGCGTCAGCGCGACCAGCGCCGCCGTCGTCGCGATCTCCGCCACCCCGCCGAACACGTCGCCGGTGACGCCGCCGAACCGGCGCACGCAGCGGCGCAGCAGCGCCTCGGCCGCGCCCAGCGCCACGAGGGCGGCCAGCACGTGCCGCACCGCGTCGTACGCCCCGGGCAGCGCGGCACCCGCCGCCGCGCACCCGGCCAGGACGACCGCGGCCGCCGCCAGCGCGGCCCGCGGCGGGACCGTGCCCGCGACCACCGCGCCGAGCCCCTCGGGCCGTGCCGCGGGGACGGCGGCGCGGGAGGCCAGGGTGAGCGCCAGCCGGGCGACGGTGCCCGCGAGGACCGCCGCGACCGCGCCGCGCGCCCACCCCTGCCCGTACAGCTCGGACAGTGCCGCGACCTGGGCGAGCAGGCACAGCACCAGGGTGACGACCCCGAACGGGCCGATGTCGGACTGCTTCATGATGCGCAGCGCGTCCTCGGCGGGCTTGCCGCTGCCCAGTCCGTCGGCGGTGTCCGCGAGGCCGTCCAGGTGCAGGCCCCGGGTCAGCAGCGCCGGGACGGCGGCCGATGCGACGGCGGCGAGCAGCGGACCCGCGCCGAGCGCCAGCAGCAGTACGCCGGCGGCCGCCGCGCACAGGCCCACCACCAGCCCCGCAGCGGGGGCGCACACCATTCCGGACCGGGCGGCCTCCCGGTCCCAGCGGGTGACGCGCGCGGGCAGCACCGTGAGGGTGCCGAAGGCGAAACGAAGGCCGTGGAGGCGTGCCGGGGCGTCGGAAGTCGTCACCGCGCGCACACTAGTCGCTGCCGTCCGCGGCCCTCCGCCGGTAGATTGCGCATAGCGCCGCATAACGGACGGAGGTGGCATGGGTCACTGGTTCACCCGGAACATCGTGGAGCCCGGGAAGTTGCCGTTGCTGATCGCCCTCGCCTCCTTCCTCCTCACGTTCTTCGCCACCCGGACCGTCACCCGCATGATCCGCGCGGGTCGTGGACCCTTCAGGAACATCAGCACCGGAAGCGGCGTCCACATCCACCACGTCGTGCCCGGAGTCGTCCTCACCCTCGTCGGCGGTTTCGGCGGGGTCGCCGCCGACGACCGCGGCGCGACCGCGACGGCCTGCGCCGTCCTCTTCGGCATCGGCGCCGGACTGGTCCTGGACGAGTTCGCGCTGATCCTCCACCTCGACGACGTCTACTGGACCGAACAGGGCCGCCAGAGCGTGGAGGCGGTCGTGCTCACCGCCGCCCTCCTGATGCTCGTCCTGGCGGGCTTCTCCCCCCTCGGCGTGGACGCGCTGACACCGGAGGAGAGGCAGAACCGGGCCGGACTCGTGCTGACGCTCGCCGTGAACTTCGTGTTCGTCGCCGTCGCGTTCCTGAAGGGGAAGTTCCGCCTCGCGGTCATCGGGGTTCTGGTGCCGTTCGTGGCGCTGTTCGCCGCCGTACGGCTCGCCCGCCCGGGATCGCCCTGGTCACGGCGCGCCTACCGGCGCCGCCCCCGCGCCCGGGCCAGGGCGGGGCTGCGGGCCTACCACCACGACCGCCGCTGGACGCGCCTCAGCCGCCGTTTCCAGGACCTGATCGGCGGGACGCCCGACGACTGACGCCGGGCCGCGCGCCCGAGGGCGGGTCGGCCTCGGCCGGATCCGACGACGTGGCCGTGACGTTGGCCGGAGCCGGAGCCGGAGCCGGAGCCGGAGCCGGAGCCGGGGCGGCAGCCGGAGTCGCCGTCGCCGCGGTGGCCCCCGCTGACCGGCGGCGCCACCGCGCAGCCACCGCGTACGCCACCGCCACACCCGCGATCGCGGCGAGGTGCTCCTTGCCGGCCAGGTTCGGCTTGACGGCCACCTCGACCACCATCGCCGCGACCACCAGCCACGCCGTCCACCGCGCCCGGTGGCGCCGGCAGACGTACACGGCCAGCCCGACCACCGCCGCCGACGGACCGGTGTCCACCACCCGGGCGTCCGACGCCGGGAGCCCCACCGGCCCCAGCACGCCGTCCGGGCCCAGCGCGACACCGGCACGGGCGTACAGGGTGCCCGCCAGCGTGGCCGCGTAGGCGACGAGCAGCGTCCGCCGCCGGCCCAGGCACACCTCGGCGATGCCGAACACCACCAGGATCTGCGCCAGCGCCCCCCACACCGGCAGGTCCAGCGCGGGCACGAACAGCGACAGCGGTGTCCGCACGAGCGCCAGCCACAGGGGCTCCTCCGCCCGCACCGCCCCGACGGCCTGCACCGGGCCGTAGCCCCACGGCTGGTTCTGCACCCACTGGAAGAGCGACGTCAGGCACACCGCGGCCAGCGTCAGCGGCACCGCCCGCCACCTGCGGGCCGCGAGCCCGGCGCGCACCGTCCCGAACAGCGGTCCCCACTCGCGCACGGCGAAGCCCCGCACTGCCGGGCCGGCGCCCCTCTCGAACAGCATCTGCCGCGGCCCCCACGTCGCTCGGCACGTCCTGTGGCCCGGTACGGCGACTCGCTCGACCGGGCGCACGCTCGAAGACCCGCCGGAACCCTCCCGAGTTCAGCGTCCCGCGCGTGATTCACGTCTCTCCGGGCCCGGCCGCCGGGGAACGCCGCAGGCCGCCGGTGTCGGTGCCGTGAGCGGCCCGGCCGCCCGGTGGCCGGGCCGGCGGCGCCGACCGGCCCGACCCCCGGGAGGCGCCGCAAGCTCCCGCCCGGGGGCGGTGCGCGGCCGCGGCGTCCGCTTCGTGTGCGGGGCGCGCCGGGCGCCCGGTCGGGGCCGGGGGCAGCGTCCGTCCCGTGCGCGGTGGCTCGCCGGGTGTCCGGTCGAGGCCGAGCCGAGACGGGTGGCGCCCCGGCGGCGGGGCCGTGTCCGGGGGCGCGCCCCCGCGGGCCTCGTGACGGCCACCCGCCGGGGAGGGCCGACGGCCCGCCGGGCGGTGCCGGACCGGCCGCCGCCGCGAA
>NZ_MKXB01000028.1 GCF_001865245.1 Streptomyces sp. CC53
CGGGTGCAGGGGGAGCCGGGTGCCCCGCGCAGGGCCGAGGCGCCGGATGCGGTGTGGAATTCCTTCGGATTCCGCACGGAACTGAGAATTCCGAGGTGGCCGGGGGTGTCGCGGGGAAGGGGCCGCGTGCTGTCCGCGTTTCCGCGTGCGGCACACCGTGCAGGGGGAGCGGAGTCCGCCGTCGGGCCCTTCCGCTTCCGGCCGCGGGAGGGCCGCGACCCTCTCGTGCGGAAAGGACCTTTCACGCACGGTGAATTCCGGGGGTCCGTGGGGCGACTGCCGGGAAAACGACGGAGGGCGGGAATTCCCGGTCACCGTCGTCCGCCGGTACGTCCGCTCGGGCGTGACGGGTCGTCCGCCACCCGTGGCGTGTGCTGGGGAACCGCGGCCGCCGTGCCTGGGGGGAGGGTTCGGGTCGGCACGGCAGCCGCGGTGCTGTGGGGTGTGGGGGGAAGGGGAAGCGGCCGGTCCACAGGGTTCGGCCACACCTGGCATCAGGCCGGGACGGACAGTTCCAGCTGTGCGTTGACGGCGGCGATCAGCCCGCGTGGGGTCGGGTGGTCGCTGCACAGGTCCTCGTCCAGCACGACGCCGTACTCCCGCTCGATCCGGCCGACCGTCTCCGCGAGGGCCGACGGCGCGTAGCCCAGCTCCGCGAACTCGACGTCGAGGATGTCCCGGTCGAGGTCGACGCTCTGGTCGGGGCCCGCGTCCTCCAGGAGAACCAGCCTGAAGGCCTCAAGGGTGAACTCGTGCTTGTACATGCCCGTTCCCTTTCCTTCTGTAGAGGGGGCCCGTCCGTGTGGACGACGCGATCGGGGTTCTCGGCACGGTCCAGCGGAGGCTGCGGAGAAGACTGTCCGCTCCCGTCACGGGAGTCAACGGAAGACGTGTCAGATCTCTGTCATGTTCTGTCAGGGACTTTCAGGCCCGTGCGGGGCGGGAAAAGAAGTCCACAAAGGTGAACGGATCGTCTTGTCCCGTCTCAGGGCGGCCACTTACCTTGGCGGATATTCGATGATGGGGGGTACAGGTGAGTCAGCGAACGATTCCGTCGCCCACGGTCACGAAAGAGTGCGAGGGGGCGGGCTGCCGGCGCCAGGAGGCGTCCGGCCGTCCCCGGCGCATCGCCGAGGGCGGATCCCGCCTGTGCTCCGCCTGCGGGCACCGCTTCGCAGGGGAGCTGGAGCGGCTGCCCGCCCTGTACGACGAGTGCGGGACGCTGCCCGGCGCGCCGGGCGACGGCGCGGTGGCCGAAGTCCGCGCCTCCATCGTCGACGTCCTGCGCTCGTGGGCGACCGTGGTCGCCGACGAGGCCCCGGCCGGCGGCGGCGCGCACGACGGGGCCCCGCGCACGGCCCGCACGGTGGCCGAACTGTCGGCCTTCCTGGTGCGCCACTCCTCCTGGCTGGCCGCGCACGCTGCCGCGGCGGACGTCACGGAGGAGGTGGCCCGGCTGGTGCGCCGGGCCCGGCAGGTCGTGGACCCCGGTCCGCGGCGCCGGGTGCCGATCGGGGCGTGCGTCGAGCCGGACTGCCCCGGCGGTCTCACGGCGGCCGTCCAGCCGGACCGGCCCCAGCTGCCCGCCCGCATCGTGTGCGACGTGGACCCGTCCCACCGGTGGCTGGGCCACGAGTGGCTGCAGATGAGCCGTCTCGCGGCGGGGGGCCGGCAGAACACGCGGTAGAGGCGCCGAAGCACGGGACGGCCCCGCCCGGGAGGGACGCTGTTGGTTGATCCGGGGGCCTGCGTGACGACGGCCTGCGCGACCCGGTTGGGGTTGTGCAGGCCGTCGGCGCATGTGGGCGGTCGGGAGCCGTGCGGTGCTCCGGCGATGAGGGGCCGCCGGTGCGGTGCGGACATCGGTGTGCGGCCCCGACCGTGCGGGCCGCGAGCGGGCTTGAGGCGTACCGGGCTTGAGGCGTACGGGCCGCCTTCGGGCCTGAGGTGTACCGGGTCTCAGGCGTACGGGGCCTGAGACATACGGGGCCTGAGACGTACCGGGCCTCAGATGTACGGGCCTCTGGCGTACGGGCCTGAGGCGGCCGGTGCCGGGCGGGCTTGAGGCGTAGGGGACCCGGGGCGTACGGGCCCGTGACTGTGGGGCGACGTCGTGCCGGGCGCGCGCTGCCGGGCGTCGGCGGTTCGATCGGTGCTGTCGAACGCCTGGATGGTGCGAGGCGCACGTGCACGGCGGAAGCGGGTGTGCAGGCGCTGGGTGCCGGTACCGGAGTGCGTCGCAGGTCCGTACCGGCGGCCGGGTTCGCGGGGGCTCGTGCGGCGCCCGTCCGGGCCGCTCGCGCGGGCAGGAGAGGTCGTCGCGTCGGGTCGCGCCGAGGCTCGCGGGTCCGCTGCGGTCGCCGCCGGCCGGACCGCGCTGCGGGGTCGTCGCGGGGCGGGCACCCGGGGGAGCCGGGTCGCAGAGTCGGCGAACTCCGCGGGGGGTGCCCTGGAGGGGGCGGCTCCGCCCGTTCGACGGGCGCCGGCGGCCGGTCGGTCTGCCCGCCCGGATGTTCGGGGCCGGCGGGCGAGACGGGTGCGGCAGTGAGCCGGCGGGGCGGCGCGGGTCTCCGGTGTGGGGCCGGGTGGGGCTGCCGCGGGCCCTCGGGGCGGGGCGGTCGGGCTGCCGGGTCCGCCGGTGGTGGGCGGGTGGATTCGCGGGGGCAGGGTGCGTACGGGCGGGCCGGCGGGATGCGGGCCGGGCGGGCTGCCGGTGGGCGCGCTCAGGCGTGGCCGAAGCGGAAGCCCACTCCCCGTACGGTGATGATCCAGCTGCTGGAACCGAGCTTGCCGCGCAGGCTGCTGACGTGGGTGTCGATGGTGCGGCCGGGCCGCGACCAGGAGTCGTCCCACACCTGCGTCATCAGCTGCTTGCGGGAGACGACGGTCTCGGGCTGGGAGGCGAGCAGGTAGAGCAGGTCGAACTCCTTGCGGGTGACCTCCACCGGCCGCCCGTCGAGCCGTACCTGACGGGTGCGCGCGTCGATGGTCAGCGGTCCGCTGGTGATGACGTGCGCGGCCGGAGGACGCGGCCGCACCCGCCGCATGACGGCCTCGATACGGGCCATCAGTTCGCGGAACCCGTACGGCTTGACCATGTAGTCGTCCGAGCCGGCCTGAAGCCCCAGCACGCGGTCCAGTTCGGTGTCGCGTGCCGTGATGGCGATGATCGGGGTGTCGGAGGCCGCCCTGATGCCCCGGCAGACCTCCAGGCCGTCGAGGTCGGGCAGGTCGAGGTCGAGCAGCACGAGGTCGGTCTCGGTGTGGGCCTGCAGGGCCCTCGCGCCGGTGTTGACGCTCTCCGCCTCGTACCCGTGCCGGCGCAGGCCCATGACCAGGGACTCGGCGGCACGCGCTTCGTTCTCGACCACCAGGATGCGCAGGCCCGTGCGGGCGTCCGGGGCGGGGCCGTGCGGCGGCGTGGGCGCGCGCCGGGCGGGCTGCTGGTGCAGTATGCGGGCTTCGAGGAGACTTGCGGTCTGCTGGTTCA
Organism: Streptomyces sp. CC53; assembly: GCF_001865245.1. GTDB lineage: Bacteria > Actinomycetota > Actinomycetes > Streptomycetales > Streptomycetaceae > Streptomyces. Next base: position 3,491 of record NZ_MKXB01000028.1, read on the forward strand.
TCTGCTGGCTCCTGCACGTTCGCGCGGCCTGGAGTGCCGCTAGCCGACCGTTCGCCAGAAGAATACAAACCGCTGCGGCGGTTTGTCAAAGGTTCGACAGGCGCTTTCGGCCTGCTCTGCGCCAAGCAGCCTCGCCTCGGACATCTCGTCGGGGTGCCTCATCTGCCGCCAGTGTAGGAGTGTTATCGGTGGTAGCGATAGGTGGAGGGGCTCTCTCGCGCCGCGCGGGGGTAGCGCACTGATTGCGTCACACGCGAAGCCGTCCACTAGAAAACAAACCAGGGAGATGGTTTGATACGTGCATGCTGCAGTCCCATTGCGTGCAGGAGACCCCCACTCCCGCGCCCACCCGTCCGGGCCGCCCCACCCGGCCCTCCACTGTCGAGGGGAGGCTCCGTTGAGCAAGCAGGAACGGGCCGAGCGCACCCGCCGTGCCCTGATCAAGTCGGCTGCCGCGGTGTTCGAGGAGTACGGCTACGCCCAGGCGAGGCTCGCGCTGATCTCCACGGGGGCCGGGGTCAGCACGGGGGCCCTCCACTTCCACTTCGAGAACAAGGCGGCCGTCGCCGCGGCCGTCGAGACGGAGGCGTCGCGCGCCCTGGGCTCCGCCTACCGCGCGGTGCGGCGCCCAGCCCGCGGCGGGCGCGTCGCCAGTCCCCCGCTGCAGGCGCTGACGGACGCCGCGCACGCCCTCGCGCACCTGCTGCGCCGGGACACCGTCACCCGGGCCGGCTTCCGGCTGAGCTGCGACACCACCCGGACCGGCGAGGTGGACCTGCGCCGCGAGTGGCAGCACTTCGTCCAGCAGATGCTGGCCGAGGCCGCCGGTGAGGGCAGCCTCGCCGCGGGCGTGAACCGCAGGGACATGGCCGCCGCCGTGGTCGCCGCGACGATCGGCTTCGAGGTGCTGGGGCGTGGCAACCAGGAGTGGCTGTCCCGGTCCTCGGTCACCGGCTTCTGGCAGCTCCTGCTGCCCCGGCTGGCGACGCCGGAGGAGCTGGAACGCCTGGATCCGGCAGGCACCGACGCGGTCATCGCCCCGCAGCAGAGCCTGGCCGACGTCCGCCCCGTCGCCAAGTCCCCCGCCGTGACGTCGTCCCCGCCGCTGTCCCCGCCGGCCGGCCCGCCGCACGGGACGCCCCGCGCCACGGCGGCGGGCCCCGCGCGGTACCCGGTGCCCCGCAACGCCCCCACCCGGGGCGCCCCTCACGCCTCCACGGTGCACGGCGGCCGGTGACGGCGCCCCCGCACCACGGTTACCCGCCGCACCACGCGTACCCGCCGAGCGGCGGCGGACCGGCCGACCGGCGGCTGTCGACTGCTCGCCGCCGACTCGTGGCGGGCGGGCGGGCGGGCGGTCGGCCCGGTCGGACCCGAGGGGGCCGGGTCTACCGCGCCGACCCGGCCGGCGCCGTGCTGCCGGGCGGCGTCGCGTACGCGCCGACCACCTCGCCGACCTGCTCGTAGCCGCTGCGCAGCAAGAAGGTGTTGAGGCGGCCGTACGACTTGGCGCCGAGGACGAAGAAGTGCGGTTCCGGGCTGCGGAGCTGGTCGATGCCGGCGGCCGGCTGCGTGAGGCAGTCGCCGCCCGCGCCGCCGGCGGACAGCAGCGCCGCCGACAGGGCCATGGGGGCGCCCGTCGCGTAGCACTCGTGGACCTGGAGCTGGCGGTGCAGTGCCGGGTCGCCCGTGTAGCCGGTGAGGGAGACGACGTGGTCGGCTGCCACTTCCCGGGGCCCTGCGCCGGTGTCCAGGATCACCGCCACCCGGCCGTCCGGCGACTCCTTCAGGGACACCACGCGGGCGCCCGTGTGGACCGTGACGCGGTCGTGGCCGCCGCCCGCGAGCGTGCGGGACGCGTCGACGAGCCCCTGCCGGGCGGGCAGGGTGTCCTCGGGGACCTCGCCCCAGTCGGGCGCGGGGTTGCGCACCGCCCACACGAGCCGCGTGCCGGGGAGCGCGGCGAGGTCACGGGCGGCGGTCTGCGCGGACTTGCCCGCGCCCACCAGGAGCACGCTGCCCGCCCAGCGGCCCGGGTCGGACGTGTCGGGGACGGTGCGGGTGATGCGGTGGTCCAGGGACCGCTCGCCGGGTGCGGGGATGCCGCCGTCCCCGAGCGTGTTCGGATGGCCGTAGGTGCCGGAGCAGTCCAGGACGAGGGTCGCCGTGGTGCTCTCCTCGCCGTGCGGGGTGTCCAGCAGCAGCGTGAACGGTGCGCCCGCCCGGGTGGGCGTCCCGATGTGCTCGTGCTTGAGCAGGCCGGTCCGGGCGATCCCGGCCACGCGGGTCCCGTAGCGGATGCGGTCCCGCAGCACGGGCAGTCCGGCGACGGGCCGCAGGAGCCGGGCGACCAGTTCGGCGCCGGTCGGGCAGTCGTCCCCGCGGGGCGCCTCGGCGAGGTGGGCGCGCATCCGCGGCGACACGTTCAGGTCCCACGGGGTGAAGAGCCGCACGTGCCCCCAGGCGCCGACGTGCGCGGCCGGACCGTCCGCGGCCTCGTACACGGTGAACGGCCACCCGGCGTCGGCGCAGGCCAGCGCCGCGTCGAGACCGACGGGGCCGGCACCGACGATCGCGACGTGCGGGACGCCGGGCGCCGCGGGCTCGGGTGCGGGCGCGGAGGTGGCGTGTGGCATGGGCG
>NZ_MKXB01000029.1 GCF_001865245.1 Streptomyces sp. CC53
GGGCGCGGGCCCCGCCGATGCCGTCGCGCGTGCCGGCGCCGCCCGTGCCGGCCTCGCCGTCCGCACCGCCGCGCTCGGCCCACCCGCCCGTACCGCCGCCGTCCGCGCCGCCGTGCATGCCGCCGCCGGGCCCGTCGTCCGGCCCGCAGGGGGCGCCCGCGCCGGCCGGAAGGCCGTCGGGTGCGGGCCCGCGGACGTACGGGAGGGTGGGCCGGGTGCCGCCCGGGGGAGTGGGAGCCGGATGCGCGGCGCTGCCCGCCGCCTCCAGGAGCCGGGCCGCGGCCCCGGCCGTCAGCCGCTCCTCCGGGTCCTTGCGCAGCAGCCCCTCGACGACCTCCGCGAGCGGCCCCGCACTCCGCGGCGGCGGCACCGGGTCGTCCACCACCGCCCGCAGCGTGCCGAGCACCGTGTCCCGCCGGAACGGCGTCCCGCCCTCCACCGCCGCGTACAGCAGCACCCCCAGCGACCACAGGTCCGACGCCGGGCCCGAGGCCCGCCCCATCGCCCGCTCCGGCGCCAGGTACTCGGGCGACCCCACGAGTTCGCCCGTCACCGTGAGCTGCGGGGAGCCCTCCACCAGGGCTATGCCGAAGTCCGTCAGCACGACCCGGCCGTCGTTGCCCAGCATCACGTTGCCGGGCTTGACGTCCCGGTGCAGCACACCCGCCTCGTGCGCGGCCCGCAGCGCGGCCAGCACCTCCGCCCCGATCCGGGCGGCCCGGCGCGGCGGCAGCGGCCCCTCCGCCTGCAGCACCTCGGCGAGGGTGAGTCCCCGCACCAGCTCCATCACGATCCAGGGGCGGCCGTCCTCCGCGGCCACGTCGTGCACTGTCACCACGTTGCGGTGGGCGATCCGCGCCGTCGCCCACGCCTCCCGCTCCAGCCGGGCGTACAGCCGCCGCACGTCCTCCGCGCCGAGCCCCGCCGGGGCCCGCACCTCCTTCACCGCGACCTCGCGTCCCAGTACCTCGTCCCGGGCGCGCCACACCACGCCCATCCCGCCCTCGCCGAGCGGACCGAGCAGTCGGTATCGCCCCGTCACCAGCCGTTCGCTGCGCCGTCCTTCGCTCACCGAGCGTCCCCCTTCGCTTCGCCGCCGCCCACGATCCGGCTACGAGGAGAGTGTCCAACTCACCCTGGAATCAGACATATTCGGAGAGTAACTGTCAACCCTCGTACGGGTGTGGTGAATCCCGACACCGGGATACCTGGCTGCGATGCGGGGACGATAGGCTTAACGTGGCCCGGGCCGGGTGCCCTTGTACGGGTGGGGAGTGACATGGAACAGATAACGATGCGCAGCAGGCCACGTGTGCCTGCGATCACCTGCAAAAGCAGCGCGACCAGTTCACGGTTGGACCGCCACCTCGCGGTCCTCGGGGGGCCCGCCATCCCGCAGCGCGACGCTGCGGAGGCCACGTCCCTCATGCGTGAACTGACCAACCGTGACGTCGTCCGCGACCACCGGGGCAAGAGCGTCCGCGTGTCGCTCTTCGCGCCGCTGCGCCGCCTCCGCCGTTCGCTGTTCGGCAGCCACGGCTGACGGCACCGGGGAAGGCCGGTCCGGGGGCGCGCCCACGACGCACCCCACCCCCCGGGTCCCGCGCTCCGAGGACCCCGGGGGCGACCCCACCGCTCATCGCCCCTCCGGCCTCCCCTCCGCCGCCCCGTCCCCTCCTTCCCGGCCCCGCAGTCCCCGGTACCGCCACCCGCTCAGGTCCCCGTCCCCCACGGCCCGGCACCACCGCTTCCGTTCCGGCACGACGACCCGCGGCCACCCCCGACCGCCCGCCGGACTCAGGCGACCACGCCGTCCCGGCGCAGCGCCTCGCGCTCCCGCTCGGGCACGCCCAGCTCGCCGAGCAACGCGTCCGTGTGCTCCCCGAGCCCCGGCACCGCGCCCATACGGGCCCCGGGACCGCCGGGGAAGGTCACCGGGGGCAGCAGGGCACGCAACGGGCCCACCGGTGACGGGACCTCGCGCCACCGGTCCCGCGCCGCCAACTGCGGGTGCGCGGCCACGTCCGCCACCGAGTTGAGGCGGGCACACGCGAGGCCGGCGGCCTCCAGCCGCCCGACGGCCTCGGCCGTCCCCAGGCGCGCCAGCGCCTGAGCCACCACCGCGTCGGTCCGCTCCCGGTGCGCGACCCGCGCCCGGTTCGTCGCGAAGTCCGGGTCGTCCCCCAGCTCCGGTCGCTCCAGCACCTGTTCCGCCAGCCGCCGCCACTCGCGGTCGTTCTGCACCGACAGCAGCACCTGCCCGCCGTCCGCCGTCCCGTACGCGTCGTACGGCGCGATGACGGCGTGCGCCACACCGGTGCGGGGCGGGGCCTCGCCCCCGTGCATCCCGTGGTGCAGGGGGTGGCCCATCCACTCGGCCAGCGAGTCCAGCATGGACACCTCCACCGGCCCGCCGAGGCCCGTCGTCGAGCGGCGCAGCAGAGCGGCCAGCACCCCTGAGAACGCGTACATCGCCGCCGCGATGTCGGCCGCCGGGACGCCCGCCTTCACCGGCTGCTCCGGTGTCCCCGTCACGGACACCAGGCCGGCCTCGCACTGCACGAGCATGTCGTAGGCCCGCTTGTGCGCGTAGGGGCCCTCCGTGCCGTAGCCGGATATGTCGACGGCGATCAGGCGGGGGTGCGCCGCGCACAGCGTCGCCGCGTCGAGCCCGAGACGGGCGGCGGCGCCCTGCGCCAGGTTCTGTACGAAGACGTCCGCGCCGGCGACCAGCCGCCGTACGAGCGCGTGGCCGCGCGGGTCCTTCAGATCGACTGCCAGCGACTCCTTGCCGCGGTTGCACCACACGAAGTGCGAGGCGAGACCGCGCGCCGCCGTGTCGTACCCGCGGGCGAAGTCGCCGCCGTCCGGGCGCTCCACCTTGATCACGCGGGCGCCCAGGTCGGCGAGCTGCCGGGTGGCGAACGGCGCGGACACGGCCTGCTCCACGGCGACCACGGTGACGCCGTCGAGGGGGAGGGGCGGGCTCGCGGGGGGTTGCGGAAGGATGCTCATGACAGCCGTACCTACCGTGTGCCGGACCCCCTTGTCACCACCCGGCCCCTGCCGCCTCGCAGACCTCGCTGCGGACACGGGTGCCGAGCGCGGTCCCGGCGGGGGCGATGCGCCGCATCCTGCGGCCCCGCGAGCGACCCGCTGCGGGGCGGAGCTGCTCCGGTGCTGCGGTCCGCACGGGGCGGACCGACCCGCCCGCCCCGTCCAGGACGCGCCGGGCCGCGAACGGGCCCGTGAGTCCCGGACCGGTGCGGGCCCGGGGGCTCGCCTGCGCGTCCGCCGGCCGGGCGCTCACCGGCCCCGGGGCGCGGGGCCGGCGGCGACGTGGGGCCCGTCAGACGACCGCGCCCGCGGGGTCGGCGGCCCTGGCCCGGGTGGGGCGGGGCGGGGCCGGGGCGCGGGTCTCCAGGGCGACCGTCAGCGGGAGGGCGGTGAAGACGGTGGAGGCCATGCCCAGGACGACACCGGCGAGGAGCGCCACGGAGAAGTCCGTCAGGGTGTCCCCGCCGAGGACGGCGAGAGCGGCCAGGACGAAGAGGGCGCCCACGCCGGTGTTGACCGTACGGGGCAGGGTCTGGGCCACCGCGCGGTCGGCGAGCTCCGCGAGCGGCAGCCGGCCGCCCTTGCGGCGCAGCTCGCGCAGGCGGTCGAGGACGACGACCGAGTCGTTGACCGAGTAGCCCACGACGGTCAGCAGCGCGGCGAGGAACACGCTGTCCACCGGCTTGCCCAGCCAGGCGAAGAGACCGACGACGAGCAGGACGTCCTGGGCCATCGCGGCGACGGCCGCCAGCGCGTACGTCCAGCGGAAGCGGACGGAGAGGTACGCGAGCTGCGCGGCGACGGCGAGCCCGAGCGCGATGAGCGCGTGGGTGCGCAGTTCCCCGCCGAGACTCGGGCCGATCAGGTCGTCCCGTTCGACGGTGACGGGGCCGGCGGTCTCGGTGAGGGCCTCGGTGATGCGGGCCTGCGCCGCGTCGCCGGTCTCCCCCACGCGGACGGTGACGTCCCGGCCGCCGTCGCCCGTGGTCTGGACGACGGCGTCGGGGAAGCCCGCCTCGGCGACCGCCGCGCGGGCCGCGTCCGCGTCCACCGGGCGGGTGGCCGTGTACTGGACGTCCCGGCCGCCGGTGAACTCGACGCCCAGTTCCACCCCCCGCACCCCGATCCCGGCGAGGGCCACGAGGAGGAGCGCGGCGCTGACGGTGAACCAGCGGCGCCGGTGGACCATCAGCCGGGGGGCCTTCCGGGCCAGCCGGGTGCGGAGCCGGCCGAGGCCCGCCATGCCGGTCAGCCGGGGCCTTCGGCGGACGGCGGGCAGCGACAGGGCCGCGTCGGCGAGCAGCCGGGTGATGACCATGGCGGTGACCATCGAGGCGAGGACCCCGATGGCGAGGGTCACGCCGAAGCCCTTCACGGGGCCGGTGGCGAAGGCGAAGAGGAGCCCGGCGGCGAGGAGCGTGGTGATGTTGGAGTCGGCGACGGCGCTCCACGCCTTGCCGAAGGCGGCGGCGAGCGGCCGCCGCGGGTCGCGGGCGGCGGCGGAGCGGCCGAGGGACGCGTACTCCTCCCTGGCCCGTTCGAAGACGAGGACGTTGGCGTCGACGGCGATGCCGACCGCGAGGACGAATCCGGCGAGGCCGGGGAGGGTGAGGGTGGCGCCGAGGGCGACGACGGCCGCGTACGAGACCAGTCCGTAGAGGAGCAGGGCGACCGTGGCGAGGAGGCCGAGCAGCCGGTAGACGGCGATGACGAAGAGGCCGGTGCAGGCGAGGCCGATGACGGCGGCGAGGGCGCTGGCGCGGATGGCCTCCGCACCGAGGGTCGGGCCGACGGTGCTCTGCTCGATCGTGGTGACGGGGACGGGCAGTGCGCCGCCCTCGACGAGGGCGGCGAGGTCGCGGGCCTCCTGGGCGGAGAAGCCGCCGGTGATCTGGGTGGCGCCGCCGACGATGCCGCTGCCGCAGGCGACCCCGGTCTGCATGGCGGGGGCGGAGACGATCCGTCCGTCGAGGACGATCGCGACCCGGCGGGCGGGGTCGCCGGGCGGGGCGCAGGCGGCCTCTCCGGTGAGGCGGGCCCAGTCGGCGGCGGCGCCGTCGCGGAAGGCGAGGTCGACGGTCCAGCCGCGTCCGCCCGTGGTGTCGAGGACGGCGTCGGCGCTTTCGACGCCGTCACCGGTGAGCGCGGGGGCGGCGAGGGCGAGGAAGCCGGCGGAGCCCGGGGCAGCGTCGGGGTCGGCGAGGACCAGCGTGCCGTCGGCGGCGGACGGTGTCGCCGGGCCGTCGGCCGCGCCGGTGACGGCGTGGATGGTGAGCTGGGCGGTGCGGCCGATGACCTCGGCGGCCTCGCGCGGGTCGCGCAGGCCGGGCAGCTCGACGACGATCCGGTTCTCGCCGGAGCGGGCGAGCGTCGGCTCGGCGACGCCGAGCCCGTCGACCCGCTTCCGGAGCACTTCGAGGGCCCGGTCGGTGGCCTCGGCGTCGGCGCGGACCCCGGGGGCGTCCCGGGTCTCCAGCACGATCCGGGTGCCGCCGCGCAGGTCGAGACCGAGGCGGGGGGCAGTGGTGAGGGCGGTCCAGAGGGCGAGTCCGACGACGACGAGGGCGAGGAGTGCGCGCCGGAGCACGGCGGCGGACGACGGGGATGACGGCATGGGATCTCCACGGGCGGTGCACGGCCGCGACGCGGGGCGGCGGACCGTGCGGGGCGAGCTGGGTACGCGCGCGTGACCGTGCTCGCGGGACGCGGCGGAGCGGCTTGCGCCGGTCCCGGCGGTGGCCGGGGGACGGCGTGAGCCCCGCGTGATCCCGTCGACACGGCCCCGGCCGGGCGGCGGGCAGGCCGACGGCCCGGGCGGCGGCGCGGTGGAACGGCGTCAGCTGTGCCGGGTGGAGGGTGGGCCCCGCGGGGCGGTGGGGTCGTACGGGAGGCCGGGCGGCGCCCGCTCGCGGCGCGGGTCCCCCTCGACGGGCCCGCGTCCGGGGGCCTGGTCCGCGCCCCGGACGGCCTGCGGCGCCGCGGGCGGCGGTGCGGGCAGCCGCACGGACTGCTCGACGGCGGCGGGCAGTTCCACGGCCTCCGCACCGGTCACGCGCGGGCCGGACCCCGCGGCGGGGTCCGCATCGGTGCGCGTGGGCGCCGCCGCCGGCGGTACGGGCTGTCCGGCGGCGGGCAGTTCCCCGGATGCCGCACCAGCCGTGGGGGAGCCGGGCTCCGCGGTGGGGGCGGCGACGGCGGCCGGCGGGCCGGCCGGGGCGCTCGCGGGCGGCACGAGGAACGCGCAGAGCGCGCAGAGCAGCGCCGGCAGGAGTCGGGCCAGGACGCGGCCGGAGGACGGTCCGGTGACGTGCACCGTCCACCTCCGCTCTCCGTCGTGACCTTGCGTCGGCTCAGCCTAGACCGATCCCGGCGGCCGTCGGTACGGCCCGTGGCAGGGACCGGCCTCGACGGGCCGGCCCGGTGACCGGGTGCCGAACCGGGGGCGCGGGAAGCCCGTCGACACCGGTGGGGGGCCGGGACGCGTCCGCCGGCTGCCGGTGTGACGCCTACAGCAGCGCGCACTGGCCCTCCGGCCCCTCCTCGGGGAGCTCCAGGACGGATGCCGGTCTGCGGGCGGCGGCGGGCGGCGGCCACAACCCGGCGGCCCGCAGGTCCGCCCGGCCGAGGCGCGGCTGCTCACGGTCGGCGAGCAGCGCCGCCCGCTCGGCGGCCATCCCGCCCAGCAGCGCCAGGACCGTGACCAGCTCCAGCAGTTCCGACGTCCACTCCGGGGGCCACACCGGTGGGCGGATCGCCTCCAGCGTGCCGGGCTCCGCCGGTGCCGTGCGCCGCTCGAACCAGAGCGGCAGCACGCGGACCCCCGACACGTGGAAGTCCCACGCCTCCACCGGCACCGGCGCGACCCGTCCGGTGCCGCCCACCAGCAGGGCCTCCCCCTCGGCGTCGTACGCGAGGCTGTCCGGGTGCGGTGGGAGCGCGGCCCGCACGTAGGGGCGCCGCCCTCCGGGCAGCCGCGGCCGCTCCCCGCCCCGCGCGCCCCGCAGCTGCACGTCCGTGAGCCGCCGGCCCAGTGCCACGCCCGCGGCCCACACCTGGGGGTCGGCGGGCAGCGGTACCGCGCATCCGGCGGGCGAGGGCCGCGCGGCCGCCACCGCCCACGCCAGCAGGTCCGCGGCCGACACCGGCATCCCGTACCGCGCCGCCAGCAGCTCCGGCAGGCCCGGCGTGACGTTCGGCTCGTGGCCGCCGGGGCGGCGGTACAGGGGGCGGATCCGGCCGGGCCGGCCCGCCGCGGGGCGGCCGTCCGGCAGCGCGGCCGTCACCAGCAGGGCGGGGCCCGCCGCCTCCGCCCGGTCCTGCGGCAGCGGCACGCGGCCCTGCTCGACGGCGAACAGCTGGTGGGCGTCCGCGACCCGCCACAGCTCGGGGCGTGCGGCGTCGATGAGGCGGTGGTCCGGCAGCAGCCACTGCTCGTCGAACGGCCCGTACGCCACCCGCACCGGCTCCGGGCAGGGCCCCGCCTCCCGTGTGAACCGCACCGTGCCGGTCCGCTGCCCCGGCAGCGCCGCCACGGCACTGTGCTGGCCCCTGGAGCGGGTCGGGCGGAACAGCTCCTCCCGCCGCGCGCCCCCGGCCGCGACGAGCGTGTCCCAGCGGGTGCGCAGCGTGCGGGCGTCGGGGGCGGCCACCCAGTCGCGCCCCAGCCGCAGCGGCGCCACGGACCAGGGCATCAGGTCGTCCAGCAGCGGCGTCTCATCGGTCACGGGCCGCATGGTAGTGACCGCGCTCAGTCCGCCTCGACCGTCACCGTGAACGAGAAGCGGTCGCCCCGGTAGCGGATCCTGGCCACGTCCGCGACGCGGCCGTCCTCGTCGTAGGTCACACCCGTGTAGTGCAGGATCGGCGACAGCAGCGGCACCTGGAGCAGTTCCGCGGTCTCCGGGTCCGCGAGCCTGGCCTCCACGGTGTCCGTGATGCGGCTGATGCGCACCCCGACCGTGTCCCGCAGCACCTTCGTCATGGGCCAGCGCTCCAGGTCGGCCAGGTCGATGGCGGCCGCCAGCTCGGGCCGCACGGCGTTCTCCGCCCAGTTCGTCGGCTCGCCCGTGTCCGCGTCGCGGCGCAGCCGCCGGTACGCGACGACCTCGGAGGCGTCCGGGAAGTGCTCGGCGAGGTCGCCGGCCACCCGGACGGTGCCGTGCCCGAGGATCGTCGTCCGCTCGCCCGACTGCTGGGCCACGATCGCGTCGATCGAGCCCAGCAGCCGCCGGGGGGCGCTGCGGCGCGCCCCCGGTTCGATGAAGGTGCCGCGCCGCCGGTGCCTGCTGATCAGGCCCTCCTCCTCCAGCTCCTTGAGGGCCTGCCGCATGGTCAGCACGCTCACCCCGTAGTGGGCCGCGAGCTGCTCCTCCGTGGGCAGGCGCAGGGAGGCGTCCGGTGAGCGCCCCAGTATCGAGGCGCGCAGGGACTGGGACACCTGGTACCAGAGCGGCAGCTTGCGGTTCAGGACCAGCGAGTCGGGGGCGAAGGCGGACACGGCATCTCCGTACTGCGCTGACGCGGTGCTATGAGCGGAAGTGGCGCTCCAGACCCTGCCACACGTCGTCGTACCCCCGCTGAAGGTGGTCGGCGTTCGCGGCCTGGGCCGTCGCCGTCACCGGCCAGCGGGTCTCGAACATGAAGGCCAGGCCGTCGTCGACCTTCTGCGGCGCCAGCTCGGCGGCGCTGGCCTTGTCGAAGGTCTCCCGGTCGGGGCCGTGCGCGGACATCATGGTGTGCAGCGAGCCCCCGCCGGGCACGAAGCCCTCCGCCTTCGCGTCGTACGCGCCCTCGATGAGGCCCATGTACTCGCTCATCACGTTGCGGTGGAAGTAGGGCGGGCGGAAGGTGTCCTCGCCGACCAGCCAGCGCGGGGCGAACACCACGAAGTCGACGTTCGCGAGGCCCGGGGTGTCGGTCGGGGAGGTCAGGACCGTGAAGATGGACGGGTCCGGGTGGTCGTAGCTGATGGTGCCGATGACGTTGAACGTGCGCAGGTCGTACACGTACGGCACGTGCGTCCCGTGCCAGGCGACGACGTCGAGCGGGGAGTGCCCGTACGTGGCCCGCCACAGGTTCCCGCAGTACTTGCTGACGACCTCGACGGGCCCCTCGACGTCCTCGTACGCGGCGACGGGCGCGCGGAAGTCGCGCGGGTTGGCGAGCCCGTTCGCACCGATGGGGCCGAGGTCGGGGAGCTGGAAGGGCTGCCCGTAGTTCTCGCACACGTACCCGCGGGCGGTCCCGTCCAGCAGCTCGACACGGAAGCGGACGCCGCGGGGGACGAGCGCCACGTCACCGGGGCGGGCGGTGAGCAGGCCGAGCTCGGTGCGCAGCAGCAGCCCGCCCCGCTCGGGGACGATCAGCAGCTCGCCGTCGGCGTCGCTGAACACCCGCTCCATGGAGGTGTTCGCGTGGTAGAGGTGCACGGCCATGCCGGTGCGCTGGGCCGCGTCGCCGTTGCCGCCGAGGGTCCACAGGCCGGCGAGCCAGTCGGTGCCGGGCGCCGGGTCCGGCAGCGGGTTCCAGCGCAGCCGGTTGGGGTCGGGGACCGTCTCGGTGAAGGGGCCCGAGCGCAGGGCGCCGTTGTCGGCGCGGGTGAACGGCGGGTGCGCCGCCGAGGGGCGGATCCGGTACAGCCACGACCGGCGGTTGCCGGCCCGGGGCTCGGTGAAGGCACTGCCGCTGAGCTGCTCCGCGTACAGCCCCAGGGGGGCGCGCTGCGGGGAGTTGCGGCCCTGCGGGAGGGCGCCGGGGACGGCCTCCGACTGGTGCTCGTTGCCGAAGCCGGAGAGGTACTCCAGGCTGTCGGCGATCTTGTTGGTTCGCTCGTTCGCCGATCCGGCGACGCCGCCCTTGGTCATGGCATGCTCCTGCTGCTCATGGAATCCTATGGATGACCGTAGGATTCCGTGGGGCCCGCCGTCAACGGGAAGCGGTCCGCGGGGCGGCGATGGGACGCGCGGAGCCCCCGGAGGGTTCCGCGCCGGGCGTGCCGGCCGACCGTGCCCGCGGGGCTTCCGCTGCCCTGCGCGGCCGGGGCTCCAGTGCGCCCGTGGCACTCGATCCTGCACCCGCGCGCCTGCGTCCGCCGTGACGTCTGCTGCCG